>JADFAL010000065.1 GCA_015665275.1 Flavobacteriales bacterium
CGAAAAATGACAAAAAACAGAACTTTAAAAGCAAGAAAAAAGCAGTATCAGAATTTTAACCTAAATTAGACAGAACTCTATCTTATTTTTTAAGCCAAAAAGTTCAAATATCGCTGAAGACCTACATAATTACTATTCAAAGCAAAAAACGGCACTCTGATTTCTCAAAGTACCGTTCTTTACGATATGCTGGCGCCTGAGCAAACTCAGACGCTATGCAGTTAGCCTTACTCCGCCAGTTCAACCTCACCTGACGGCGCAAGAGCATCTTTAATTCGTGCTTCCAGCTCTTCCATCAACTCTGGGTTGTCTTTGATGATTGCTTTAACTGCGTCGCGGCCCTGTCCCAAACGGGTTTCTCCATAAGAGAACCAAGAGCCACTTTTATTGATAATACTCATCTCTACTCCCAAATCTAGAATCTCTCCTACTTTGGAAATTCCTCGTCCGTACATGATGTCGAACTCAGCACGTCTGAATGGTGGTGCCACCTTGTTTTTCACAACCTTCACACGTGTACGGTTACCAATCACTTCTTCTCCATCTTTAATTTGATTCGCACGACGAATGTCAATACGTACCGAAGAGTAAAATTTCAAGGCGTTACCTCCTGTTGTTGTTTCCGGGTTTCCGAACATCACACCAATTTTCTCACGCAACTGGTTAATGAAGATGCAACAACAGTTGGCCTTATTGATGGATCCCGTCAGTTTTCGCAATGCTTTCGACATCAATCGTGCCTGCAATCCCATTTGGGAATCTCCCATTTCTCCTTCAATCTCTGCTTTTGGAGTCAAGGCTGCTACGGAATCCACTACCAATAGATCGACTGCTCCCGAACGAATCAGGTTGTCTGCAATCTCTAGTGCTTGTTCTCCATTGTCTGGCTGTGAAATCAAAAGGTTTTCGATATCCACTCCTAATTTCTCTGCGTAGAACTGATCAAATGCATGCTCTGCATCGACGATCGCCGCGATTCCTCCTTGCTTTTGAACTTCTGCAATGGCGTGAATGGCCAAAGTTGTTTTACCTGAAGATTCCGGTCCGTAGATTTCTACAATACGTCCTTTCGGCAATCCGCCTACACCCAATGCAAGGTCCAATGTCAAAGATCCTGTCGATATTACCTCCACTGGAACCACTGCTTCGTCTCCCAGTTTCATTACTGTTCCCTTTCCATACGTTTTGTCCAACTTGTCCATTGTTAACTTCAACGCTTTCAATTTGTCCGGGTTAATTTCTTTTCCTGCCATATCGTAATTAATTTTTATTTGCGCTGACATCGATACTTATCTAAGAGGTTGTGGCATTATCGCCGTTGATATCTAAGCCTGCGCTTTCGTTATTGTATGATACAAAGTTGCAACCGTAGATCGTAATCTATTTACGTTCTACTTTTAACCGTTGTATATTTCCAGAATCTCACGTGTGTGATCCTTTGTTTTTGGTTTTTCGATTATTCCCACAATCGTGTGCGATTCATCCATTAGGAAAGTAGTTCGGTGAATCCCATCGTATACCTTACCCATGAATTTTTTCTCACCCCATACACCGTATAGTTCAATCAGCTCCTTTTCTGTATCCGCTAATAAAGGGAAGGGCAAATCAAATTTTTCGATGAAGTTTTGGTGCTTTTTCTCCGTATCCATACTTACACCCAAAATTGCAATTCCGGCGTCTTGAATGGCACTGTAGTTATCGCGAATATTACACGCTTGGTTGGTACATCCAGGTGTATTGTCCTTTGGATAAAAATAGATCACTACGCGTTTTCCTTTGTAATCTTCCAACTTCACTTCTGCACCGTTTTGATCTACCGAAGTAAATGCAGGTGCCTTGTCTCCTACTTTAAGATGTTTCATTGATCATTTTTTAATCATGTTAATGACGAATTATTAATCAAATATAGTGGCTATTTCTAAAATGGCAAGTAAAAATGATTAGAATTTAGACAGAAGACGGTTAGACCCGCTCGTAAACTCGCTATTAAAGCTAGATCCTGGAAATTTGAAGTACGCTGAGCATGTCGAAGTGCACTTCCATTCAAGCCTCTCGGCCTCTTGACAGGATCGAAGACCTTCGATTCCCGATTTATAAATGATCATCCGTCGAGAAGTCTAAAAACGAAGCAGTCTCGCGTCTAACATCTTACCCCTGTTTTTTCATTTTGAAAATGGACATCGTGCCAAAAGGTCCAATTTTAGACTACAAATTACCAACAGCATTTCGAGCGCACTCGTGGATAAAAACCCTTGCGAACTGTCTGATTTCAGTGGGCTTATTGCATATCTTTATAAAGCTGAAACCAATTAAACTCACTTAAAAAGAATCCTTATTATGAAGTCTTTGAAGAGCATATTATGCGCATCTCTTTGCTTCTGGGCACTCTCCACATCGGCTCAAGATTGGCGCGAAATGATTCACGACGAACATCCGAACTTTACGGCCATTCAAGCCAGTTTCTATGCGGAATTCGGTGACAGTATTGGTCCGAAAGGATCGGGTTGGAAACAATTCAAACGCTGGGAATACTACTGGGAAAGCCGTTTGGATGAAAACGGAAACATTCCAGACCCTTCGGAACGTTACGAAATCTTCCAAGCCTACAAAACCATGCAAAATGCGCAGGGAAAATATGCCACGGGAACCGGAAACTGGTCGGAATTAGGGCCTGTATCATTACCCAACAATGGAACGGGGCAACCAAACGGCATGGGACGTGTTAACTGCATTGCCTTTCACCCAACAGATGCCAGTACCATATATACGGGAGCTGCTTCTGGAGGTTTTTGGATCTCTACCGACAACGGAGCTACATGGTCCAAGTCGATTTCAGGATTAACACGACTCGGAGTTTCGAGCATTGTCGTTCACCCAACATCACCAAATATTATTTATATCGGAACGGGAGATCGTGACGGCGGTGACGCTCCAGGCTATGGCGTTTGGAGAAGTACGGACGGTGGCGCCACATGGGCAGCGTACAACTCAGGCATGGGCAATAGAACCGTGTATGAAATCCTGATGGACCCAACCAATTCTAATCGCTTGATTGCCTCAACCAATGGAAGTCGAATTTACCGATCCTTGGACGGTGGAGCTACATGGACCTACTCTGGTGGGCTGACCAATGCTAAGGATATTGCTTTCAAACCGGGCGACCCGAATACGATTTATGCGGCAGGAACACAATTTTCCTATTCGACCGATGGAGGCATATCATTTACACTGAATGCCGGAATTCCGAGTGAATCTCGTTATGCAATTGGAGTCACCGCCGCAAATGCCAACTACGTATACCTGATCGGAGGTGACGGAGGCGGATTAACAGGAATCCATCGCTCAACCAATAGTGGGGTTGCATTCACCATTCGAGCAACAACACCCAATCTCTTGGGGTACGGAACAACAGGAGGAACGGGAAGCCAAGCCTGGTACGATTTGGTTATGGTAGCCGATCCTAGTGATGCCAATACGATATTCATTGGTGGGGTCAACCTTTGGAAATCTATCGATGGTGGGGTCAATTGGACACTTTCCGGGCATTGGACAGGATCAGGCGGCGCAGACGATGTTCATGCCGATCAACACGTTCTGGAATATTCTCCTTTGAATGGCAACTTGTATAATGGTAATGACGGCGGTGTTTACATCACTTCCGATGGTGGTACTGTTTGGAACGATGTCTCTAGCGGATTGGCTATTGCTCAGGTCTATAAAATTGGGGTTGCGCAATCAGCAGAAGGAACTGTAATCAATGGATATCAAGACAATGGAACGGCCATTTATTACGATGGAACCTGGTCCACAGAAATTGGAGGGGATGGAATGGAATGTATTATCGATCCAACGGATGCAAATTACATGTACGGAGCACTTTACTATGGGGACATTCGAAGATCAACAAACAACGGAACGAGTTTCTCTCAGATAACAGGTCCTGTCACAGAAAGTGGTGCATGGGTAACACCTTACATCTTAGATCCGAATAACGCCAATAATATGTATGCCGGATATAGAAATGTTTGGCGATCTACAGATGTAAAGGCAGGAACTCCAACCTGGAGCCAAATATCTACATTCACCGGAACCAGCACTATCCGAACGCTTGGAATGGCGCCGTCCAATAGCGATGTATTGTATGTAGGACGCAGTAATTCGTCGGAGCGCTTCTTGAAGACGACGAACGCATCAGCTGGAACACCAACTTGGACCAACTTAACGGCCAACCTTCCCACAAATAACAATCTCACATCTATCGCCATTGATTATACGGATGAAGATCACCTATTCATTGCCATCAATAATGATATCTATGAAAGTACCGATGGAGGATTGAACTGGACGAATTATTCAGGATCACTTCCCAACATTTCATTGAATACGATTGTAATCGATCAGAACAGTAGCATTGATGCGATGTATGTAGGTCAAGACGTTGGTGTTTACTATCGTGATAACACACTCGCAGATTGGCAATTATACGCTACCGGAATGCCGAATGTAGAAATCACCGAATTGGAAATCTACCAGAACCCAACGGAATGCAAGAGCAAGTTGTATGCTTCTTCCTATGGACAAGGATTGTGGGTAAGCGATTTGAAAGACCCGGGAAATACGGCTCCCACTGCGTGCTTTGAGGCATCCTCAGAAAATATTTGTGGCGCAACTCCAGTGACATTCACCGATTTATCTGACTTTTCACCCACGGGTTGGACGTGGAGCATCTCCCCCGGAACTTACAGCTATACAGGAGGAACGAATGCCAATTCACAAAATCCGCAGGTGATTTTCTCTGCAAGTGGAACTTACACCATTCAGTTGACGGCAACCAATGCACATGGCTCAGACGTCGAATCTAAGGCAGGATTTATTACAGTGACTACTTCCAACGCTGCAACCGCAATGAACGATGATTTTGAAGCGTATACGCTTTGCGGAACATCAACCAACTGCGGAACGGAAGTTTGTACTCTCACTGGTGCACTTTGGACGAACTTAACCAATGGCACCGATGATCAAATTGATTGGCGACTGGATGAAGGTGGAACACCATCCTCTAACACAGGGCCAAGTGTAGACTATGATCCTGGAACGGCTACCGGAAATTACGCGTATTTAGAAGCGTCTAGTTGTTCTGGAAACACTGCTATTCTGGAAAGCGAATGTATTTTCTTGGATGTTGATTACTCCTTCGATCTTGGATATCATCTATACGGAAGTAATATGGGTACGCTATACATCGATCTTTTCGATACGCAATGGAACAACGGAATTGCCTCTGTTACTAGTGACCAAGGAAATGCTTGGCAAGTATTAAACGTGGATCTCTCGGCTTATACAGGGCAAAACGTTCGCATGCGTATTCGCGGAGTCACAGGTAATGGTTTTGCGTCTGACATGGCCATCGATGACATTGAATTCAATGTAATTTCAGGGCTTCCGGTAGAATTGGCTGCGTTTAATGCAACGAATATCGAAGATCGTCAGGTTGACTTGGACTGGAAATCAATTACGGAGCAAAACGCCGATCACTACGTGGTTCAACGGGCACAACAACTAAACGCGTGGGAAGATATCGCCGAAGTAGATGCTGTTGGAAACACCACCGAAACAACGGAGTACGAAGCATTCGATTCAAATCCTTACTCAGGGCTATCGTACTATCGATTGAAGGCCGTAGATCTAGACGGATCTTTTGAATACTCAACGGTACGCTCCATAACGATTGGAACTGCTGCAGTCGCGAAAGTATTCCCGAATCCGGTATCGGACGGTACATTAATCGTATCGATGGAAGACATAGAAAATGCAAAAATCCACATTTTGAGTGCTGTTGGACAACGACTCATCGTCAACTCAAATACATTAAGTTCGAATGAAGAAGCCTTTGAGGTAGGCCATTTTGGAAGTGGGGTTTACTTCGTGGAAATCGAGCAGAACGGAAAGGATACACAACGCATTCGATTCGTAGTTCAATAGCTACCTACTCTAAAGATTTGATTTAAGTTATGCCGGCCATCCGAACACTGAGGCTCTCGAAGTGCGGATGGCCGGCTTTTTTGTGCTCAACTCACGGAAAAACCCGACTTACAATCGAATTGAATTGATCTTTTTTAGAATGGGCTTGTTTGTATGGAGAATTGCGGGGGAGGCTATATAAAATAAACATTGATACAATAAAATCCTAGTAAAAACCATATTCCTATATAACCATTTAGTTATATGGCCAAGAACCTGTTCAAGTCATAAATGCAACTGTCGAATTGAAATTTAATCCGACTTAAAAAATAGTCTCAACTACTTCGACGGGCTCATTAAAGCCTCGGATCGATGCACCCATCTTAAAATCGAATTGAACCGATCTTTTTATCGGGATACCATCCATACGTTTTACCCCCTTGGATTCCAATAAATTCTTACATTTAAGTAAAACACCATTTTATGAATCCAAAAGAATTAATTCCCGTTGGTATAGGAGCATTCGTTTTACTGGTCCTCCTCTACAAAGCCGTGGTAATTACAAAACAGAAAGAGGCCTTTCTTGTTGAGCGTTTGGGGAAATTTAATTCCATTCGAAGAGCAGGATTTTCCCTCATTATTCCATTTATTGACAGGATTGCCTACAAACAAGACCTTCGTATCAACGAGCTTACCGTAGACATCGAAACGATTACCAAGGATAAGGTATCCGTGCACATTTCCGTTGCCGTCCAGTATTACATTAAAGATTCGCCGGAAAGCATTAAGAACTCGGCGTATGAGCTGTCCAATTTCCGTCAGCAAATTCGTTCCTACGTCTTTGATGAAATTCGTGCCGAAGTTCCGAAAAAAGAGCTCGATCAGGTTTTTGAAAACAAAGAAGATATTGAAAAGGCTGTTAAAACAGGACTTTCAGATGCGATTGAGCAATATGGCTTTATCATTCAGAATGCATTGGTTGTAGACATCGATCCTGATCCGAGTGTAAAGGATGCCATGAACCGAATCAACGCTGCTACACGAGATAAAATTGCGGCGGAGGAAGAAGGAGAGGCTGCTAAAATTCGCAAGATCAAAGCGGCGGAAGCTGAGGCAGAATCCAAGCGCCTGCAAGGACAAGGTATTGCTGATCAGCGTAACGCGATTATTATGGGATTTGAAGAATCTATCAGCGCCTTTGGAAAGAATACAGACATCGATCAAAAGGAGATTATGAACTTCGTAATCTTAACGCAGTATTATGATACATTGCGTGAGATGTCAAGAGACAATCCGAATGTGATTTTCATGCCGCACTCTCCGGAGGGGAATAAATTCACCACCGAAATGATGGCTGCTGAATTGGCTGCCGAGCAATTGAAGAAATCGAATGAAACTGCGCGAGGAGAAGAATAATTCCTCTTTGTTTCACTTATTGAAAGTGGGCTCCTGAAGAATTTCAGAGTCCACTTTTTTTTGTTTGGAGTTAACGAATCTATTTTTTAAATCTCCATCCTAAGGACAATCCCATCCTAGTAGACAAACCAAAAAAACCATTACTCCACTCACTATTCAGCAACGGCTCGTCGGAGATGCGCGCTCCATCGGTTTCCTGATAATATCCACCAAAACTTACATCCGTGGTCAAGTAAAATTGACTCAAAAACCTATATTCAATACCATAACCAATTTGAATGGCGGCAATTTGCGTCGTCCACGTTCGTGTTACCTGATGCACTTCATTCGGAATAGAATTGTAATCGGTATAATACACGGTGCCTTTCTCATAATATAGTTCCGAATTTAAGAGTAGAAAAGAGGAAAATGGTGTGACTTTCGTGTTTGGATAATACTTGTAATTGACTTCAAAACCAAAGCGCACTCCTTCTGGATTCCATGCGCCAGTATAAAACTTCGGACCAAATTCAAATTGGTGTTTGTCGTTTGATTGTGTTACTATGGGATTTATCAATGGCTGCCCTATTAAGGTATTGAATGATCCTCCAAACTGCAGTCCATACCTATATTTCTTATCCCTAGCGATTGAATCAGTTTGAGAGAACAGGCAACTGACAACTAACATCGAGCAAATAATAAGACAGGTTTTCATTTTCTTGATTTATAAAAAGAAACAAATCCCATACAGTTAATGTTACAGCAAAAAATTGTGCTCAAGAAATTGGCTACTTCTTAAATTTCGTCCATGGAACAAATCTGGGAACGGTGCGCTGATATTCTTTATACTCAGAGTACTTTCCGGCCGTAATGTCCTCTGAGAAATCGGAACTGGATTTGAAGAGGATAAAGAGCAAGAGCACTCCCGTAATCGACCAGTGCAGCCATTGCCCCGTTGTTTGAATCGTGAAGAGATAAAACGCAACCCAAACCAATTGCTCCATGGCATAATTAGGATGACGCATGATTCCCCATAAGCCTGTTCGAACGAAACCATGGCTGTATTCTCCCAAATCTTCTCCTGCATTGATCCGTCTGTATTTCTCTGTTTGAAAGTCGTATTGTTGCTGATCGGCGATATACTCTAATACCACCGCTCCGAACATTAGAATGGCCAAGCCCCAATCAATCAGAGTGATTTCATTTGCCGAGCTCGCACCCGCAATCGCAATGATGGGCACCGTGAATAAGAAGATCAACACGTGCTGATATCCGGAGATAAAAAACAGATTGAAAAGTGCCCAAACGAACCGATTATTAAAACCTGGTTTTTGACGCAAAACGTCCCAGCGGTAATCCTCTTCGCCATCCCAAAATTTCCAGGAATAGCCACCGCGCCGACCAAAGTTATAGGTCAATCTTATTCCCCAAATGGTTACGAGAACAGACATGAGTATCATTTTATCTGGCATTCCAGCCAACCACGTTGCGTACCAAACATATCCGATGGGTACAATGCTCCAAAGCTTGTCTGTTTGAGACGTGTTTCCGGAAATCTCACCAACTACGAAACAATAGGCAATGACACCACCTACAATGTAAATCATGTCGTGCATGATCAACTCTTGTGTAGTGCTGAGTGGTTCGCCGTAAAAGAAACTAACCAATGGCACCACTACCACGGTCATAATAAGAAGAATTACAGTTCCAAGCATGCCTTAAAAATACGGATGGGATGGGTGGAATGCAATATTAATTGGGGATAACTATGGGTGGCTGAAGGGAACTGGTTTATGATCAGATTATTACAACTGAGTTATTCCTCCCCCCGTCGTCCCTCTCCAAAGGGGGAATGGGTCTGTCCACCTTTCAAAAAGTAGCTTTAAGGAAGGTAACATTTCAACTCTCTAGAATTAATCGAGTTTGATTTGTCTGAACTACTCCCACTGTAGAGAGGGACTAAGGGGAGGATGTTGCATAAAAAAGCCGGTCACTTTTGCACTTCGAGAACCTCAGTGCGCAATTAACCGGCTAAATTGAATCTATACTTGTATTAATTCGATAGTGCTTGATATTTCTTCTGAACTGATTCGAAAGCAGCAATTTTCTTGCGCGTTTGATCAGCATAAACGGCATCGTCATTTTCTTCGTAGGCCGCCAACTCCTCATTCAACTCTACGATTGTTTTGGTAAAGTACTCGTTCAAGTAGTTTACGTTTTGAGGAATAAACATCTGCATATAATATCCTCCGCTTTCCAACGACTCCGCGTAAATTGGTAATGCTTTTTCTGCAACCGACGCATCATGATTAGCGATGTATAAGGTTGTCGCGTTGATAGCACCCAATCGGTCCCACCCTTGTAGCGTTGTTCCTGAAAGCGCATCTACGAAGAAATCCACTTTTTCCGAACCTCCATGCACAGCATACAATTGCAAAATTCCAAACAACATTTTCGAAGATTTCTCTCCTTCCAACTTCTGTGCTTCTGCCATTGCCAAATCCGGATCGATAGACGCCAAACCAGCCAACGCCTCTGTAACAACACTGTACGAGCGATCGTTCATTACTGCATTTGCATAAATTTCCTTTCGTGCATCTTCGTCTTCCATCATCGTCTCCAACACCGTGATAGCACGAGCGCGAACGCTTGACTTCGGATCCATTTCCACCATACTCTTCACGATTTTAAGCGCCGCATCGGCGTTTTCACCCGTCAAAGAATTCACCTTGTCCAGCGCCAATTCTCTGATATTCCAGAACTTGTCTTTCAACGCGTCCAAGACCATTTGTTCTGCTTCCGGAGTACTATCAAATCCAAGTTTCAATCCTGCTTTACGTGCATGATATCGCTCTCCGTTGTAATACTGGAATCGGTACATTTCTGAAGGCTTGTCCACTACTTTCGTGTCGCCTAACATCATCTGCTGATTGTCGATGATATATCCCTTCAAGGTTCCTTTGAATGGAATTCTGAACTCATTCTCCAAGGCATCCATCTCCACTTTATGAAGGTGTTTTCCTGAGTCATCGAATACCGCAATTTCCATTGGCAATCTGTAGATTGGACACAATTCTAAATCTTGCTTTTGATACGCCTGAATTACCAATTCTTGATTCTCACCGTCCGCAAATGGAATGAACATCAAGTTTGGATGTCCTGACCCTAAGAACCATTGATCAAAGAACCAGTTTAAATCCTGACCGCTAATTTCTTCAAAGGACTGACGCAAGTGGTGAAACTCGGCCGCCTGAAATTTACGAGACTCCAAGTAATGATTCAATCCTGCGAAGAAAGCATCGTCACCTAGGTAATTGCGAAGCATGTGTAAGATTCGTCCTCCTTTATTATACGAGTGACCGTCAAACATCTGCTCTTTGTCTTCATAATCGAACCAAATTAGGTCGTGGTATCCTTGAATTCCAGCAGATTGATAGTATCCATTTGCTTCTTGCTCTGCGTAGTAATCCGCTTCATCCAGTCCGTAACGGTGCTCATCCCACAAATACTGCGAGTAGTTCGCGAACGATTCGTTCAATGGAAGATTGGACCACGACTCACAAGTCACCAAATCACCAAACCAGTGGTGGAACAATTCGTGTGCAATCGTTGATTGATCGTTTCCATCCAAAAGCTCGCGATCGTTACGGTACACGAAATCTCCGAAGATTACCGCGCCGGTATTCTCCATTGCTCCTGAAACGTAATCACGTGTTACAATTTGGTGGTATTTATCCCAAGGGTATTCAACGCCTAACAACTCTGAGAAAAAACGAATCATTTCTGGAGTTTCTCCGAAGATGTCCTTGGCATACGGCGCCCACTCAGGCTCTACGTAGTAGTTTACTGCCATTTTCGATCCGTCCTGACGTGTATAGCTGTCTTCAATGATCTTAAATTCTCCAACGCCCATCATAAACAAATAGGGAGCATGCGCCAATTCTTGTTTCCAATGATCAACACGCATTCCGTTTGCAACTTTCTTGCTAGAAATCAATTTTCCGTTGGAAAGTGTTGTGTATTTGTCATCTACTTTGATGAAAATTTCTTGTGTTGTTTTCGCGTTCGGTTGATCCACTGTTGGGAACCAAACAGAACTTGCTTCCGTTTCACCTTGGGTCCAAATTTGAGGCATTTTATTTGGCTCTTCTCCTGTTGGGTTGATGAAATACAATCCTTTATCAGAAGTAATGGCTGCGCTTCCCCCCTCTTCTCGTTCTTCAGGTTTCGCCAAGTAATCGATAACGACTGTATACTTGTCATCTCGTGTATATGTCTTATCCAATGTGATGTTTAGAACATCTTCAGCGTATGAAAACTTTAATTCCTTTCCATTCAACTTCACACTGTTAATGTCCATTCCTTTGGCATCAAGAATCAATGTGGAAGAAGGATAGAAGTGTGGTTTTGCCGTAATGGTAGCGACCCCATTCATTTGTGATTTCTCCCAAACAAAATCCACTTCCAGTTTGGTGTGAACTAAATCTGTAAGTAATGTTTCCGAAGCACGGTATATCGGACGTTGTGGATCAACCCAGTTGTCGTCAATTATTTCAACAGGTGGTTCCGGAGTAGAAGGAGCTACTACAACTTCTGCTTGTTCAGGTTGGTCTGTATCCTTTGGAGCTTTACATGCAAACAACAAGGAAACAATAAATAACCACAGTAATTTCTTCATCTTTTCGAATTTGTATTCGCACAAATCTCAGTAATTAAATCCGATTCCAGTTCAATTTCTACAGCATCGGAAGTGTATTCTATTATTTTTGTACGAAATACCGGATAAATGGCAAACCGCACGTGGACGATTGATAATAAGGAAGTAGGCTTTTCTGAAGGCGCTGTAGTTCGTTGGGATACTAAGAAATACTTTTCACTGGAGTACAACGGCAAAACGTTCTTTGGCGAGGTTATGGAAGAAGCAACGGAAAGCAATCGCTTAAAGTTGAAAATAAATCACCGTGTATTTGAAGTTCAGAAAAAAGGGTCTCTAGACGACTTGATCAAAGCTATGGGACTTGATACCCCAAAAATCAAAAAGCTGAAAGAGCTTCAGGCCCCAATGCCGGGTCGAATTGTTAACGTTGCCGTTGCCATCGGGGATGAACTCAATGTTGGGGACGAAATCCTATCGCTCGAGGCTATGAAAATGGAAAATGTTCTCAAGGCCGAGGGAATTGGTGTAGTAAAATCAATCAATATTGGAACTGACGATGTGGTTGATAAAGGCACTGTTCTTATCGAGTTTGAATAAGCTCAGAATTTAACATCTCTACATTTTTGCGTAACTTCGGTTTCGCGTGAAACAAACCCTAGAAAGCACTCAATTTACAACCCTTAAAACTGGAATATTAAAGCACTTGCTGTATTCCGAGGTTTTTGCTCACCCCTTAAATCAGGACGAATTGATTCGGTTTTCCAGTTCGGAAGCTGACATTTCTTATCAAGAGCTTCATGAAGTTTTGAATGATTTAAAATCAGACGGATTGATATTGCTTCAAGACAATCATGCCTGCCTCTTTGAGTTGGAAGACAAAATAGAACGACGTGCTGCTGCGGCAAAACGTGCGGACAATTTGTTTGATCGGGCCATTCGTGTCTCAAGGTTCATTCAAAAATTTCCATTTATTCAGGGCGTGGGAATCTCTGGTTCACTATCGAAGGGTATTCTCCACGATGACGGCGATTTTGATTTTTTCATCATTGTAAAACCGAATCGTGTTTGGGTGGCAAGAACGCTGTTGATACTTTACAAAAAGATCTTCCTCCTCAATTCTAGAAAATACTTCTGTGTCAATTATTTCATTGATAGCGATCATTTGGAAATTGAAGAAAAAAATCGTTTTACTGCTGTGGAAGTAGCTACACTGATACCAACTTGCGGCGCTATTTTTGACAATTTCTATCTGGCCAACACCTGGGTCAACGATTTCTTTCCGGGCCAAGCGAGAACAGAATTTGAAACTGTCATCTGTAAAAAACCACTTTGGAGTAAAATTCTTCAAGGTATATTCTCCGGGCGCTTTGGCAATTGGGCCGACAATCGCACGATGAAAATCACGCTAAATCGTTGGAAGGAGAAATTCAGGGATTTTGATGAGGCGAAGTTTGAACTAACCATGAAGTCGCGGAGATATGTGTCCAAGCATCACCCCAATGACTTTCAAAACAAGGTTCTCAGCAGATACGAGGAGCTAAGAAATATATTTATTGAACAGCACTCTGAAGGATTGCAAAAACAAGGAATTGAACTGTGAATATTTTTGTCACGCATAGCTATTTCTATCAGTTGGATTCAAAACAATGGATCAACAAAACACCGTATCCTCCTTTGGCTACCATTACAGCTTTGGCACATTTAGAAGCCAACGGTTTTCCAGCAGATTTCTACGATGTAGCATTGGATTCTTCTCCTAAATTATGTGAGGAAAAAATAGCCAAAATGTCTCCTGACGTGGTTGTTATTTATGAGGATGGATTTAACTACCTCACCAAGATGTGCTTGACCAACATGCGCCATGCTTGCTTTGATATCATCGCTTCTGCAAAATCCAAAGGTGCTACCGTTATTGTATCCAGCTCGGATTCCACTGATCATTGGGAATTGTATCATGAGAAGGGTGCTGACATCATTATTCATGGCGAGGGTGAACACTCTCTTTTGGAAGTTATTCAAAAACTGAAATCAAAAGAGAGCGTTTCTGTCGTAAATGGTATCAGTTCGATTACGAATGATAAACCAATTAAACATGCTCCGCGAACCAACGAAAGGGATTTGGATGTGTTTGCGCAAGCTAAATGGGAGGTAATTGATTTGGAAGCTTATCGATCCATTTGGAATCAGGGAAAGTTTCCATTTACGCTAAACATTAGTACGACCAGAGGTTGTCCGTTCAAATGCAATTGGTGTGCAAAACCAATTTACGGCAATCGATACAATTCGCGATCTCCAGAACGCGTAGTTCAGGAAATGAAAGTGCTTCAAGAAAAATGTGGTGTCAAGCATTTCTGGATCACAGATGACATCTTCGGATTAAAGCCGGGTTGGGTGACGAAATTCAATGAACACGTTCAGGAAACTGGATTGAAAATGCACTACAAAATTCAAAGCCGTGCCGATTTGTTGCTGCAGGATAAAACGATTGACGAATTGGCGGCATCGGGCTTAGAAGAAGTTTGGATTGGTGCTGAAAGCGGATCTCAGAAAATCCTCGATGCTATGGATAAGGGAATTACGTTGGATCAAATCCGAAAAAGCACGAACTTGCTTCAGGAAAAGGGTGTTCGTGTTGCGTATTTCTTGCAGTTTGGATACCTCGATGAAACGAAAGAAGATGTTCAATTGACCTTGAATATGGTTCGTGAAAACTCTCCTGATGATATTGGTATCTCGGTTTCGTATCCACTCCCAGGAACGAAATTTTACGATATGGTAAAATCCCAAATGGGAGATAAATCGAACTGGGAAGATTCCGACGATTTGGACCTTATGTTTGAAGGAACTTTTTCTCCGGACTACTACCGAGCTTTACAGCGTTTTGTGCATCACCGTTTCCGAATGAAACAAGGATTGCACAAGCTGTTTGGAGGACGCTCATATGTCTCTTGGCGCTATGTAATGCTCATTCCGTATAATTGGTTCAAAGCAACATCACTCAAAAGAAAGTTAGGATAATGGAAGAGTTTGATCACGTAGCGAGCACCTATGATGAGACCTTTACAAATAGTTGTGTTGGTGAGGCGCAGCGCGAACAAGTTTGGAAATACATTGATAAACACATCAATAAATTTCAAAATGTACTTGAAGTAAACTGCGGTACGGGAGAAGATGCTCATCGTTGGGATTTTCGTAAGAAGGGCGTCGTTGCAACTGATATTTCCCCAGAGATGATTCAAATCGCAGAATCGAAATATCCTGAACTTCATTTTCGTGTTCTTGACGTCAACCAACTTTGCAGCTACGATAACACCTTCGATACCTTGTTTTCTAACTTTGGTGGACTCAACTGCCTTTCCCCGATGGAATTGCAAAGATTCTTCGCGAACGCCTACGATGAATTAGATAAAAAGGGACATTTGGTTATTGTTCTGATGGGTAAGAAATGCGTTTGGGAACGGTTTTATTTTGGTTTCCGGGCGAAATTCAAAAAGGCCGGAAGACGAAACACCAAGGAATGTGTGAATGTTCATGTTGAAGGGGAAACGGTAAAGACGTGGTATTACGATCCAAATGAAATTAAACAAATGTCGAACGAACACTTTGAATTGGTTAAGCAAAAGCCGATTGGATTGTTCATTCCACCGTCATATCTGGCTCCAAAATTCGAGAGGCGCAAGCGCATGTTTGCCTTTTTGAAGTGGTTAGATGGTATTTTTTCGCATTCAGGGTTGAGTAATAATGCAGACCATTTTTTGATGATACTGAAGAAGCGGGCTTAGAGGATTGAGAGGTAATTAGCGATTGAGTCTTTGGTGAGGACTGTAATTTTTCGGTACGGAATTAAACAGTGTAACCATTATGCTATTTAGCCATTTGGCTAATTAACACATCACTTTTTTATTGTAATTGCTAACTTTTTTGTCTATTTTATTTAAAATAACCTAACACTAAATCATTATGGCATCAATCCAAAGAATCGGATTTACTCGATACCAAAACGACGTATCCAAAATTTTCAAAGCGCTCGGACATCCGGCAAGAATAGCGATCATTGATAAACTAATCGCTCATGAAAGAATTATGTGTAAAGAGTTGGCAATTGACTTGCAACTAACCTTACCTACCATTAGCAGACATCTTCAAGTACTTGCTGCGTCTGGACTTATTGGCTACGAGAAAATTTCAAATGTTTCGTATTACGTAGTCAATCCCGAATTGGTAAAAAAAGCAAAAGAAGCCCTAGAATCTTTTCATTCAGAAGCAGAAAATCACCCAGTCAATTATCGCAATGTCATCTTTAGTGAACAGCCTTTTCAGGATAGTTTTTAGCATTTGTGTACCTTTAATTTTGTGCAAAAAAGCAGAATGCTCCTATGAAAATTGTCTTAACCCACGCATACTTTATCCAAAAGGATGTCAAGGAGCAAAAAATTATGCGGCCTTATCCAACTCTGGGGTTGCTGTATATCAGTGCGTTTCTAAAAGAACAGCAAAAGAATGTGACGCTAGTTGATAGTACCTTTTCAACGATTTCAGATTGGCGAAAACAAGTTCTTACTGAACAACCCGGCATTGTGGCATTTTACACGAACCTCATGACTAAAGTTGAGGTATTACGACAGCTACAATTTTTAAAGAGCGTACTGCCTCACACGACTTTCATTGTAGGAGGGCCAGATGTCACCTATAACAAAGAGAATTATCTCGACGCCGGATTCGATTTTGTAGTATTTGGAGAGGGAGAACAAACCATGTTAGAATTGGTAGAAACTCTCGAATCAAAAGGAAATTTATCTGACGTGCCGGGTATTTCATTCATGAAAGACGGGAAACTTCAAGAGAACGAGGCACGAGTTAAAATCAAGGAATTGCCATCGCTACCCTTTCCTGATAGAGGCGCAATTCCCTTCGAAAAGTACCTAGACGTTTGGCAAGAATACCATGGAAAGCGAACGGCCAACATTAGCACACAACGTGGCTGTCCGTACACATGTAAATGGTGTAGTACCGCCGTTTATGGGCAGAGTTACAGAAGGAACGACCCGGCCAGAGTGGTAGCCGAAATTCTGCATTTGAAAGAAGATTTCGGAGTAGAGGCGCTTTGGTTTGTAGACGATGTTTTTACCGTAAGTCATAAGTGGTTGGCAAACTTACACGCGGAATTCAAAAAGCATGATCTAACAATTGCATTTGAAATTATAACTCGCGCGGAAAGACTGAACGAAGCCGTTCTTCAACAACTGAAAGAAATGGGATGTTTCCGAATTTGGATCGGCGCCGAAAGCGGATCGCAACGAATAATTGATAAAATGGATCGCCGAGTGAAATTAGAAACTGTTCAGGAAATGATGCAGTTGACCCAAAAAATGGGCATGGAGGCCGGAACATTTATTATGGTTGGATATCCGGGTGAAACCCACGATGACATCAAAGCTACGATGGATCACATTGAAGGCTGTAATCCAGATTTACTGACCATCACGCGTGCTTATCCAATTAAAGGAACAGCGTTATACACGGAAATTGAAAACGAAATTACCGTGAAACCCGATTGGAATTCCAGCACGGATCGCGATATTCGATTCAAACTACCGTATTCGGATGCTTACTACGAAAATGCAATCCGATATCTAGTGAACGGATGGCAAGCGCACAAGAACAAATCACTGAAAAACAAAGTGAAGAGCAAAGTGGCGTATCAGATGATGCGCGTTGGGAGATAATCTTCAAATTGGACGGATTTCGTAACTTCCCGCCATGTCACAAGCATTCAATCAGGTAACTTACCTAACTGCGCCAGATAACGCTTTCGAAACTCAGTACAAGTCAGTGCGAGATAAGGAAGGACGTTGGTTGTCGGATGAAGCAGTAAAGCAACTTCCTCAAGTGAACCGCAACGATCAAAAATCGGAAGAATGGAAGAAACGCGCCTGGATGCTCAACAAATTTGAGACCTACGTAAGTCTTGCTTCCACCAATAATGTCCTGGATATTGGATGCGGCAACGGATGGATGACCAATCACATTTCCAATCATAGCGAAACAATCACTGGCGTGGATGTTGGCACTGAAGAATTGGAACAAGCAGCACGTTGTTTTGGAAATGAAAACGTTCGATTTGCCTGCACAACAGACTGGTCTTTACTGCCGAAGGCGTCTTATAATTTGATCTACTTCGCTGGTAGCTTTCATTATTTTGATCCCGACGAAAGCTTTTGGGAATTGTTGTTCTCTATGCTAGCACCGGAAGGAGAGATTCACATTTTGGAAACGCAGTTTTACGAGAAGTCTGAGGTGGATGCCGCCAAACAACGCTCGAAGGAATATTTCAAGAAAATGGGTGAATCCATCGAATACTACAAGCACCTTGCGTGGGACGTACTTCCTGAAAAGTATGAAGTTTTGTATCGCCCGGATTTCAAGAACAAGATTTTCAAGAGCCGGTCGCCTTTCCCCTGGATACGGATTCGTAAATAGTCTGATACGCATCAACGGTTTCTGAAATTTGAAATATTCGACTTTCCGGTCGGTCTGCTTTCAATAACAACTGAACCATGGCTCCGTCCAATTCTAAATCTCCAATTAGATGCGGAATTTCCAGACTTTTTGCAATTCCCACAGGCGTTGCCAAAACATGCGTTTCATTCGCCATGGCTTCGATAATCGTCATGCCAAACCCTTCAAAATTGGATGCATGAACAAGGACTTTCGATCGCGCTATCCATTTCTGAGTTTCCTCATAAGACAGCGATCCAACAAGCTGAACATTGGCACTCAAATCATTCGATTGAATACTATTTTGTAATTCCACTTTCTCAGGACCGTCACCAATGATAGCAGCCTTAAAGTCTGTGTTTTGGGATTTAAGTTGAGCACAGAGTTCTAAAAAATAGGAGACGTTTTTCAATGGAATTAAAGAACCGACGCAAATCAAATCCACGTCCTTTTCCGCAGCTATGGCGTTTTCAATTCCCCATGGAATAATCGAAGTTGGAATTACACCTTCTCGCTTCAGGGCATCAGATTGAAATTCCGAAATGGATACAATCGGAAAACTGACATCCTTCCATCGCTCAAATCGTCTGTTTGGATTTCGCATCTCCTGCCCCATCGCCGTAGCCAACATTGGTACGCCTAGTGATTGCGCAACTTTTCCTGCAATATCTGTAGCCCTATGCAACCAAAACGAATGCACCACATCTATGGATTTCTCCTTATGAATTTTTGACGCGTATTCAACCGCCTTTCGCATTAGAAATAACTGCTTTACCTTTTTGTTGGCACCATTTAAAGGGTACACCGAAATCCCGTTCCATTGGTAATTTTCGTTCACAAAAGGATACTGCAATGTGATAATGGACACGTTTGTTCCACTTTCCGCTAATGCCTTTGCATAGATCCAGAGTGCAGGAATGCATTGACTGTCTTGCTCGCTCTCAGGAAATCCCGGGGTAATAAATAATATGTGCTTATTGGATGCGATAGATGTTCCAGTTTTCGGGAAGTTCGTCAATTATTTCCAATTCAAAATCGCGATTCACCGCTTCCCAATTTTTCATGACACGATTGTTGTCCGCAAATTGTTTCGGATTGAAGATTACGTATCCACCTTTCTCAAACTCAATCTCCTTTTCCCATAGATCAATTCGCTCATTGGGAACATCATAAGACCCGAGAGAAGCTGTCACGTAAAAAGCATAAATTGGTTGGTCATCTTCCAATTGCAGCGCCCTTTCGGCAACATTTTTTTCGAAGCGATGCATGGCAAACATCTTTGAGAAAGAATAATAGAAAAAGGCTGCGTTCAACACTAATGCTCCCGCAACAAAAACCCAATGCAACCTCTGCTGTTTTAACCAGCTCATTAACGCCGGAAAAGCCGGAAAAATAAGGATCAACACCATCAAATGAGAAATCACCATGAATCGTTGGTTCTGGAACCCAATACCTCCCAGAAAGACCAGGTAAACCAGCAATCCCATCCACAAAAAGAACAGCTTAAAATTCCAGCGACGACACCAGAGAAGCAAGAAAACACCGCAACTTAAATATCCAACATGCGCAAAATTGCTCCAGATGTAAACACCGTTTGGAACCCAATACGATTCCTTATGCGACTGAAAAATGAATTCTCTGTTGAACAAGTGCTGCCAATTCCATTCCTCCGCAATGGATGTAGTCAATCCAATGGCTTTATTGTTCCAGAAAAGGATCAAACATCCCACACCAATCACAGCCAATCCAGAGGCTATTCGAAGGGCGACATTCCATTTTTGAGTAACCATCCAGGCTGCGTGAATCAAAGGGATTGCTATTAACGGAACAACAGCATAGCGCGTATAAGCACCGGCAGTGGCAAAAAGAACAATCCAAATGAAGTACTTGAAATCCGATTTCCGACGTAAACGCAAGTAATTGTAGACGAAGCCCATCACAAAAAAGGCTGCCAATGCATCGGACATAACCAACAGCCCTGATCGAACAAAATATACTTGAGTTGCAGCGGCAAGCAACAAGTACCAACCTCCTGAAGTTTTATAAAGCAATAAAAGACAACGTTGTGCAAAGTAGATCGCTCCCAGCATGGAAAATAGGGAGATCAATTGGAGAACAAATCCAATGGGAATTCCTGTAAATCCAATCACGGTCCCCAACATCGGAAACAACTTAGGCCAGAAGAAATTACCCGGATCAGTACCCGTTTCCATGAATTCTTTCAGGGCTTTCGAATATCGTAAATACTCGTGTGCGTCCTGACCGTACAAACCATTAAAATCAAAGCCCAACCACATGACAAGGAACAACAACGTAACTGTCGCATATGGCATCCATATCAATCTTGGGTTGTTCAAATCAAAGGAGTTTGTTCCGAAGCGAATGTACAGAATTCTCCGCCATCCCAGACTTTCGTATATTTGATTCCGTTATGAAACGTAGCTTAATTCTTCTACTTCTTACCTCTTGCACCTTTGCTTTTGGTCAGAATTACAATCGACCTATTCCAGCGGAAACTTTTCCGTACGAATTTCAAACTGCAGGAAACTCAGCTCCAGGGTATTTCATTACCACGCAATTCAAAGTCAACCTACTACCCTCGGATCCTAACTACTTCCCACCATACCCTGTAATTTATGACGAGAATGGTTACATCGCCTGGTATTCAAAGCCTGATGTTCGAAACGCAACAGATTTCAAGTATTTTACTGAAGTTGACATGTTTTCATATTCAACGGTTGAACAAGGGTTAATTAAAAAGTTCGTAATCCTTGATGGAAACCTAAATCGCATAGACACACTGAACGTATTCAATCACACGGAAGACATTCACGATTTTCAAAGAGCTGCAAACGGAAATTGGTTGCTTAGCACTCGCTTTGCAGACACAATGGACCTTTCAGCTTACACGTTTGATGGAACGCAAGGAAGTACTCAAACCATCGTTCGCGGGTACGGAGTTCAGGAAATCGATCCTAATGGAAACCTGGTATTTGAATGGAATAGCAGCGACCACATGCACCCTACGGAAACCTATGATTTTTATGGGTACAATGTAAATGATTTCGACTATTGCCACGGCAATGCCATTGAGGAGGACGACGATGGACATTTGCTTTTCTCCATGCGACACACTAATAGCATCATTAAAGTTCATAGGACCACTGGTGATATAATTTGGCGACTTGGAGGTCAACTATCTGATTTTAGTTTCATCAACAATGAGACTTTTAGTGGTCAACATGACATCCGCAGATTGCCAAATGGCCGGTATAGCTTATTTAACAATGACAATATGGGTGTGGCTCCATTACATTCCAAAGGCGAAGAATACATCCTTGATACTGTGAACTGGACTGCCGAAAAAGTTTATGAATTCCATACCATGGATAATCATTATCACGGATCAAGAGGTAGCTACCGACATTTATCAAACGATTACAAAATGTTAGGCTGGGGGAAATCAAACCGACCAGCCCCAACGGCGACCCTGGTTGATGCACAGGATAATATCTTATCTGAATTTTATTTCGAAGATTCTGTAATGGTTTATAGAATGCTATTCGATTTAGACCTTGCACTTCCCCGCCCTGAAATTACCTGCGTGAATACTGGCAACGGCTACGAATTAACGGTGAACTCAGCAACATCATATCAATGGTCGACAGGAGAAACTACGCAGTCAATTCCCGTGACAACAGCAGGAACATATCAGGTGTGGGTTCCCTACGGAGAAGGATTCATTGGTTCTCTGCCATTTACGGTTGTTGATCCCAACATGCCATGTACCGCAAGCATTTCTGAGCTTCAATTGGACAGCGAAAAGTTCCGTTTGTTCAATTTAATTGGGCAGGAGGTTGAACATCTTGAAAATGGTCATTTGTATTTAAAAATCTACGATTCCGGCACAATCGAAAAAGTAATCTTTCAGGAGTAATATGGCGAAACACGTTATCCTATTCAATCCGAGAAGCGCGGACGCCAAACACCGAATTCCGAATTCAATTCTGCAAGTTGGTTCATCCATCGATGGCAAATTCCCCTACCATTTTGTAGATGGAAATCTGGAATCTGATCCCCTTCAAAAAATGCTGGATCTAATTGAATCCAATGACGTAGGCTACGTTGGAATGACAGTAATGCCGGGACCTCAGCTCTCGCAGGCAATTCCATTTACGAGGGAGATTCATCAAAAGTATCCCGAAATCAAGATTATATGGGGAGGCTATTTCGCTGCAAATCAACATAAGGTGGTTTTGGAATCAGGCTGGGTGGATTATGTCATCAACGGACCGGGAGATTCTGCTTTTCCTTCGCTTCTTGACGCATTGGAATCAGGAAATAAAGACGCCATTCCTAACATCTGCAATTTGATTTTTAAAGGTGAAAACGGAAAGATCGTTTCTACAAAAAAAGAACCGCTTCCCGACATGGACAAATTGCCCGAGTTCGCCTATGGAAAACTGAATGAGACCTATCGTTTGGAGAATTATCTGGCAAAGACTTTTATGGGGCAGAAAACGCTCTCGTACCATTCCAGTTTTGGTTGTCCATTTACCTGTTCATTCTGCGCTGTTGTTCCAATTTACAATGCCCGCTGGAAAGGACTAGGTGCCGAACGCATGGCAAGTGATGTACTGGGATTTAAGTCCAAATACGGGATCGATGCGGTAGAATTTCACGACAACAACTTCTTTACTTCGCGCAAACGCGTGGTTGAATTTGCCGAGAAAATAAAGGATGAAAAGATTTCCTGGTGGGGTGAAGGAAGAATTGATACCATCAACAAATACTCGGATGAAGACCTTCAATTGATGCAAGAAGCAGGATTGAAAATGATTTTTCTTGGAGCCGAAACCGGAAACGATGAAGTCCTCAAGCAAATGGATAAGGGTGGAACCCAAACTGGTGCTCAGATCAAAGAATTTGCAGGACGATTGAAGAAGTTTGGGATTGTTCCGGAGTACAGTTTTGTCCTTGGAATGCCGGGAGATAGTTCCGAAAAAGTAATGCGACAGATCAACGAGGATATCAGATTTATCCAGGAAATCAAACGCATCAACCCAAATACGGAAATCATCATTTACGTGTACTCACCTGTTCCTACGGAAGGCAGCGAATTGTACGAAATGATTCAGAAGCAAGGGTTCTCATTTCCACAAACCTTAGAAGATTGGCTTTCGCCTGATTGGGAACGATTTGATTTGCGTAAAAATCCATTGACTCCCTGGTTGAATGCAAAGCACATCAAACGCATTAAAAACTTTGAGACGGTTCTCAATGGCATGTATCCAACAAGCAGTGATTTCCGAATTACCAAAGGGAAGCGAAGATTGCTTCGATTGGTTTCCTCATGGCGCTACAAAACGGGGTTTTTCGCCTATCCTTATGAGATCAAACTGCTCTTTAAAATTTGGAAATACCGTCAACCCGAAGAACAAGGATTCTATAGCGAATGATTCGTAAAAAGCTCAAAAATATTTGGTTCCGTTTGTTCTCGAACCGCATCGTTCGCAAAATGGAAAGCGATCGTTCGTACAGCTATAAGAATCTTCAAATCGAAATGGAACCTGGCGTGTTTCATCCGAGATATTTCGACAGCAGCAAAATGTTACTGGACTGGATTGAGACCCATGATCTTGCAGGAAAAACCATCATTGAAGTAGGTTGCGGAAGTGGAATTGCATCGCTTAGAGCCGCTCAGAAAGGCGCCAATGTTTGGGCGATCGACATCAATCCAAAGGCAATTGAATTGCTGAAAAAAAATGCTGAATCTAATGGAGTCCAATTGAAGGCTTTGGAATCAGATTTGTTTGCCCAAGTAGACGACACAACTTTCGATTTCGTTTTGATCAATCCTCCATTTTATCCGAAAAACCCAACAACAGATGCCGAAAAAGCGTGGTTTTGCGGAGCCGGATTCGAGTACTTCCATGCGCTATTTGATCAACTAAAAAAACGGAATATTTCATCTGGAATTTTCATGACCCTTTCCGACGATTGCGATTTGGAACGCATTCGATCCATCGCCAAAGAGCAGGGCTACGAATTCAAATTAATTAAGACTAAGAAGAGTTTCTTTGAGAAGAATTTTCTATTTGAAATCAGTGAAAAGTTGTAGACTAAAAGTTGTAAGGCTCTTTCTGCTTTCTACTTAACACTCTCCCCCATTAGAGAGATATAGAGGGTTGACACTACCACGCTACCACATATACATCAACAAAATTTCTTTAGAAAAGTGGTGAGTTCATCACCCTCCCGAGACCTCCCTCAAGGGAGGAGGGGAATGAGAAGCTCGCGATAAACATTTCTACCTTCCTCCTAAAAAGGATACACCAACGGTGCCAAAACAGAAGACTCTCCAAGGATGATCAAAATGGCCAAAATCAGAAACGCGAGCAACAGTGGAAACAGCCAAAACTTACGCTTCTTCCAAAAGAATTTCCCTAAAGACCGTGCTACTTCCCAACGACTCATTTAACCCATATTTTCGTACTCTTTCGCATTCGATTTCTCCTTCCAACCCGGACTGAAATCTACTTTTACGAAGAGTTTTCCGGCCCAAATAAACAGAAAATAGAGGACGGAAAGCAAAATTGAACTCACTATTTCGCCGATAAATTTTCCAATGAAGAACCAGATGAATAATACCGGATACAATAACTGCGGTAACAAGAGCCATCCAACGGCCATCACGGACAATGGAATAATCCGGCTGAAAAATGGCGTTGTGAAACCATACCAACGATAAAAGAAGATCGATACGAGTATAAACACCAAACCGACAAACTGCAATTGCTTGTTCCGCTTCGAGGCCAATGCCACACTCTCTTGATATATGCTGCTAATCCAACTCAAGGCGTACGTCTTTGATTTTTACGTTCTCATTTTCTTCTTTGTGTACCACAAAGTTACCCATCACTAAAACATCCAATCCGCTTCCGAAGAAAGTTCGCAGGGCATCCTCGGGACTATGCACCATTGGTTCTCCTCGTCGATTGAAACTGGTATTGATCAACACCGGAACACCCGATTTCTCATGAAATTTTGAAATCAAATCGCGCAGTCGTTTGTTTTGATCGGCATTCACCGTTTGAACTCGAGCGCTCCCATCTTTGTGAACGCACGCTTCAATTCCTTCCGGTTTTGTCGCTGTGAAGGTGAACAACATCTCGTTCGCGTTCCGTACATTTTCGAAATAAGTGCTTGCATGCTCTTCTAGCACAACAGGTGCGAACGGACGAAACTGCTCCCGAAACTTGATCATCTCATTGATTCGATCACGCATTTCAGCGTCACTCGGATTCGCCAGAATACTTCGATTTCCTAAAGCCCTCGGTCCCATTTCATCGCGTCCCTGAAACCAGGAAACCACTTTCCCGGATTGCAATAATGCTGCTGTCTCATTCAACAATGTAGCATCGTCCAGCTCGGTGAAAACAACTTTATGAACCTCCAGAGATTGTTGAATTTCGGTAGCATCAAATGTCTTTCCCAAGTACGACGGAACGGGTTGAACCGTCCGTTCAGAATCTTGATTTGCGCAAAGCAACGCCGTTCCCACTGCTCCACCGGCATCTCCACTGGCGCTATAGATGAATATGTCTTCGAAAATGCCGCTTTCAATCAACCGCTGATTTGCTTTGCAATTCAAGGCAACTCCTCCTCCGTAGCACAAGTACTTCTTACCTGTTTGCTTTTGGACATGCTCCGCCGATTTCAGGACAATTTCCTCCAAAACCACTTGAATGGATGCCGCTACATCTTTGTAGAAGGTACTGATATGTTTTTCCGGCTTGAGTGCCGGTTTCCCCATCACCGATTCGAACTTCGAATTGATCATACGCATTCCGCGATGGAACTTGAAATATTTTAAATTCAACTCAATGGAGCCGTCGTCGCTAATCTTTACGAAATTGTCTTTGATCAAATCAACGAATTGCGGTGTACCGTAAGGTGCCAATCCCATCAATTTGTACTCTCCGCTGTTCACGCGAAAACCACAATATTGGGTAAAAGCGGAATACAACATTCCTACCGAATGTGGATAATTCTGTTGCGCCAATTGATGAATCTCATTGTTCTCAAATGTTCCCATCGAAGCACAAGCCCACTCACCCACTCCGTCCAAAGTCAGGTAAGCGGCATCTTCGAAGGGCGACGCATAACATGCTGCCGCTGCGTGCGATTCATGATGCTCTGCGTAGAAGAATTCTCCCTTGAAACCCAGTTCTTTTCGAATGTTGTGAGGTACCCATAATTTTTCTCGAAGCCATGATTTCACGGTCTTTCTAAACGGAAAAAAGGTCTGAGGATACTGAGCAATTTGAGTCTCCAGTAATCGCTCAAATTTCTGGAATGGCTTTTCGTAATAGGCAATCTTAGTTACATCACTAATGGTAATTCCGGCTTGATCCAGACAGAATTTTGCGGCTTTTACCGGCAATCCGCTGTCCTGTTTTTTACGCGACAACCGTTCTTCCTGAATAGCAACGATTACCTCACCGTCCTTTATGAGTGCCGCAGCAGAATCGTGAAAATATGCCGAAATTCCGAGAATGTATGTCGGTGCGTCTACTGCCATAGTTCTTTCGTATGCTCGTTCAAAAAGTCGAACAATGCCTTTTGCCCTGTTTCATTCAGATGCGGATCGTTGCTATAATACAATTGCTCCCCATCCGATTCCATTTCACGAAAATACCTCATTGGATTCAAAACCTCGACACCTTTTACTTTGGATATTTCGCGAATGAATCGATAATTCGTTTTCAAGGAAGATTTATGACCGGATAATTTTATGTAATTCGATTGGTAGGACTTGGTCACCTGACTGAAATGCGGGATCACCACAATGTAAATTGGTACTTTTTTCGGAACCAACTCACGGAGGTATGCGATGGACTCTTTGGCGTCTTCCATGGCATCTTTCATGTCGCCCTTCAACTTGATGGAATGGTTGATATAATTCGACTCTGCCCGAATCATCATTTTCGTTCTGGGAGAGTACAATCCTGGAGAAAAGTCAGCCTGATCTTGCTTCAATTTCTTCTGATCAAAATCGGACTGCAAACCACTCATGCGTCTGGAAAACAATCCGAAAATCTCGAGATAGGGTTTCACCGACCAATAGCAATTTCTGGAGAATGAAAGCTCTCCCCAATTCACCGGTGGATCTATATCTGTAAGGTCATTTCCAACATACATCTGGTAGATGATTCCTTTGGGTGGGTAATCCGAAATTCGTCGCGAAGCCATCAATTCCATTTCGTATGGACCGCTCCCTGGCATGGAACAATTGATCACATTTATATCGGGGTGTGCCTTTCGGAAATGAGCAACATAACCATTCGGATAAGCTGTGAATGAATCTCCGAAAACCAAAACATTCGGCTGGTTCGACTTGATATTTTTATTGAGTGCTTTGAATTCTGTTTTGAAGAAATCGATCCATTGGTAACGATACGCCACCTCCAAAACAAGCAGCGTGCAAAGCAGAACAATGAGAACCTGCAGCACTCGTTTAGCTATTTTTTTTCCATTGAACCTGCTTCTCAAAATCTTAGATCAATCTTGTTAGTTTTGTAATTCCCCAAACCAAAGGTATCAATTGTTTATGATGAATAATCAGAAGCGTCTTCTTAGCCGAAAAACAGGTTTGAAGTTGATGAACATATTCATCATTCTCATCGTTACCATGTTCATTCTTGAAGGCTTTGCGCGTCTTTACCTTTTTGGTTGGAACGGTTTTAGTCCATCTGCGGTTAATTCATACAAAAACATATTTGATGCAGACATTATGGACCCAACGGATGATCGCAGAGAATTTAAATTGAAAAAAAACCTTCGTACAGAATACAAAATGCGAGACTTTCGAACCAATAAATTTGGTATGCGGGACAAGTCCTACGGGCTTTCTAAACCGAAGGATTTTTTTAGAATTGCAGTAATTGGAGATTCTTACTCCATGGCAGCTGGAGTTAAAGAAGAAGAATCGTTTCATTCCCTCGCAGAAAAGAAATTCAATAAGCACGGAAAGAAAGTTGAAATACTGAATTTTGGTGTAAGTGGCTATGGGATGGATCAATACATAACTGTCTTAAAAGATCACTTGTGGAAATTCGAACCAGATGCTGTCATTATTGGATTCTGCTCCTACAATGACCATTATCAGGAAGGAATACATACGAAACGAGTTAAATTTCAGAAACCAAGGGACGTCAACCTTTTCTGGAAGTCATATCTCTACAATTGGATTGGGACCCTGGACTATGAAGATGGACTTACACGCAATCAATACAAAAAGTCTGACATTCAATTTCTCCGAAAGAAGTTGAACGAAATTCAACGCATTTGTGTTGAGAAGAACGTTTCTTTGGGACTGATCAACCTCGGAATAACGCATAATTCCTACAACACGAATAAATTACGCGAAATCTGTGCTGATTGTGGGATTCACTTCATCGATGCTACGAAACAATTCAGTTCGAAGAAAACCCGTGATTATATTCTAATGCCTCTTGACACACATCCAAATGAAGCGGGCCACCTCTTGTTGTCATATCCTTTTTCAAATTTGGTGAAAACGCTACGAAACGAGTACCTGTCAGACTAAAACATATCGCCTTGAATGAAGTGCGTTGTGAACCTGTCAAAATTGGGCAAATCCTCCTTCAAGGGAAGGTAACTGGCAGAATACCCTTCAAACGTAATCCCATGTATTTTGATTTGTTCTAGAAAAGGATCATCAGGTCGCAAATGCATTACTATTTGATGCACTCTGCTCCTCAAGGCTATGCTTTTTAGCGAATTCAACATCTCAAATAAATCCCCCTCGTCAGTCACATGAATGAAACCAATAGTTAGACGGTAATCATATTTCAGCCAAACGAAACAGCCGTGAATTTTCACAAAAAAATGATCTATGAACTTCTTTTTCTCCAAAAAGTTATCATCGTAACGTATTGAGGTTTCGGGCAATTGGTCCAGAGTCAAATCAACTTCATACTGCGCCAGGAGCTTTTCTAATCGTTTTTTACTCCATTTGGCTCCGAAGGTTCTTTCGAGGATGGATTTTGCCGTATGAGAAAACGTTTTCCATTCCATTCCGAGGAAAGAAGGGATACGAATCCAACCCATTTTGCGCCCAAACTTATGCGTCTGAGCGCTATCAAACGTGTAGAAATAATCGTAATTCTGTTGAATGGCTTGCTCCTTCACGAACCCATAAATCCGATCAAAAACACCTTTGCCTCGATACGTTTCTTCCAGAAAATAATCGCACGTAAAAAGCATAGAGTATGATTGATCCTCAAGAAGGAATTCTTGCGGTATGGCTCCGAAAAAACCAATCACTCGTCCATCATTAATTCCAACAACAGACATTTGTTTCTGATCCGGAAGATGCAATCCGTACTTTATCTCGAAGTACGAATTCTCTACCTTTTTATTGAAAATGGATTGATACAAAACCACCAACTCCGGAAGGTGTTTGCGCTGCAAAAACTCGAATGAAATCTTAATGTCTTCCATTACGCAAACTAATGATTTGATTGTACGTGGAAATATGCGGATTGATCACCAATCGATCATGAAAACGCGCATCGTATTCCGGATTTCCTTCAATGACAAATTGCTCGGAATATCCTTCGTTTTTTAGCACGTTAAATAGCTCGGAAGAATGATGTCCGTAAGGATACGCTACAACGTTCGAGAAAGGCGAACCAATACGATTCAATCGCTCCTCGCAGGATTTAAGATCCTCGATGACTTCTTCCGGTGCATGCTCAACGAAACTGATGTGTTTCGCCCCGTGATTCGCCAGATCAATCAAAGCATGCTCATTCAATTCCGTTAATTCTTCATCGGTCAATAACCCGTAGAAATTCTCATAGCCCCCGTGTTCCATATCCAATGTATCTAGTGACTGACTCGTATCCTTGGCAATGTCTTTCAAGTCATCCTGATGCACCTCTTGGGTCGTACAAAATATGGTAGCGGGAACTTGATATTTCTCAAGAATAGGAAGCGCCAAAGTTCGATTGTTTTTATATCCGTCATCAAAAGTGACAAGCACATTCAAACGATTCGGATCGACTTTCTTATCCAGATATTCCTGAAGCGAAAGAAAGTGAACCTGACCTTGCATTCCGTTAAGCAGATTTTCCAACTGGGATTCATGCAAAAACCGACTGTTTATGAATTTCTGATCGTTACGACAGACTCCGTGCAAACAAAGTACCCGGACCGTTCCTTCGTAACCTTTGAATGAAACTTTTCTTCCCAAAGCGTGAAATACATCTCGAGACATCCAACGAAGTTGTAAGAGAGTCTTATGCAGCATTTTTGCTTGAATTACGTGCAATTTGAGACAACCAAACAAGGGTGCCAAGTCCCGTAAAATACAAAAACGCCATTTTACTCTGATCCATGAAAGAATTGAAAATACCATGGAAAAAGTAGGTGATCAGTCCTAGTAAAACTCCAAGATTGAGCAGTCTCAACAATGGATCTTTCAACAATTCATGGTTTTTCATTCCGAAATAGATAGCTCCGAAAACAATTAATAAAAAGATGATTCCGCCAAGCAATCCTTTCTCACTGAGGTAGGTCAAATACTCTGAATGGGCATTTCCTTTTTCACCTTTATTAGAGGAAATGTGTGTTTTGAATTCTGTGGTTTGAAACTTGTTGTATTCGAACTGATACGTTCCCGGTCCATAACCTAAAATGGGGCGATCTTCAAACATTCTCACCGCACATACCCATCGATTTACCCGTTCTAGGTTGGAAGCATCCGTTTGAATATTCGTCACTGATGTTAAGTGATTGGACACTTTACCATCGTTACTCACAGCATCTGTTTCTTCAAAGTACTCATAGATTTGACCTTGCACGGCAAACACCAAAATTCCAATTCCGACAAGTCCCAATAGTAAGGTCTTGAAACGCATTTTCCAATGAAGGAACAAACCAAAAACCAACGCTATAGCCAAACTTAAAATAGCTGCTCTTGACAAAGCAATGAATTCAGATCCGATAGCAACAAGCGAAACTACAAACAAGCCGACCAATTGCCAACTTTTCCAATTCAATTTGCGCCAGTGCATACAACAGAGAATCAATAAGGGGATAATGAAGGCAAGACACGCTCCGTACACTGTATGGTCGGGAAAGAATGGTTTGGAAATAGAAAAAACCGTTCTGGGATTGAACTCCTGAATTCTGAAATTATCAAAGGTAATCAGCATTACAGGAACTAGTCCCACTACATATGCCATCCAAACTTTCAATAAACGTTTCGGGTCTTTAAGAATGGTTATCGTCGTAAAAAAACCAACAATGAATATCGTATGTATAACCCATCGTTTGAAGGAAATATCCATATGAGAACTGGTAAGCGTTACGATAAGTTGCCAAAATATGTCCATCGCCAGAAGAATGGAAATGGGGTGGGTAATCGTTTGCTTCAGTGTTTTGCCATAATCTCTATGAAACAACATTAAAACTGCCAACAATGGCAATATCATGACTTCTGATGGGCTATTAACCTGTGCTTCGCCTACAATTCCAATATCCACGGATAAAGGAATGAGGCACACCAAAAGCAGGTAAAACAAATAGGTTTTTTCTAAAACGAAATAGAATGACAAAACGATTCCAGCTAGGATGGTAGCCCCTATTGCAGTGGCGTTCACGCTCCCAAAATATTTGTACAATCCCAAGAGGACTATGAGCGCGATCAATAACGCAAAGAGTTCGTTCTTTCCTATACCGAGAATTCGCATTACACCGAAGCTTCTTGCTTAAGTATTTGCCACTTCTCGATCGAATATCGAACAACGAATACCAGCGCGAAAAAAGCCAAAGCTCCTAAGACTGTGTTGATAGGATACGAAGGAGATACTGCCTTGTAGCTAGGTTGGGCTCTATCAACTTTATAAACGGAAGGAATAGGTTCTTCCATCGCTTGCCGCTTCTCATCGTAATCGTTGCGAGCCGATATGAATTGATCATAATTAAATCGATAGTCAACAATTAGGGTTTCCAGTTCTGGAGAATCAACAAATACTGCCGGATCATAGTCTTCGTTGTTGAGGTTCTCTAGGAAGTTGAACAACAAATCGTCTGTTCCACCTTTCAATGCATAAATAGAATCGGCTAACCCTTTTAGCTCTTCTCCCAACGTTGTCATTTTCTCCTTGGATTTTTCTAAATCGGCCCTTCGATTCTCCTCGAAGATGGAGGTGCGGAAATTATCTACTTCGTCAATTTGGAAGTTTGCAATATCAGCGGCTAGTTTGGAATCTTTCATCGTTACATTTATTACAACTGAAAGATATTTGGAACGCATGATACTTACGTCCTTAACATAACGTTCTGTCAATTCCGAATTCCAAGAATTGTCGTTCGTATCAATTCCATAGTAATCGTACAACTTGAATTTCTCAATCGTTCGGTCCCGCATGGATTGCGAATTAAGCAATTGCATCAATTGTTCTGATTCAAATTCAAATCCAAACTGAGGATTGCTGACCAAATCTTCACGCGTTTGTGAATTGTAGGGATAGACGATGGCTGTTGATATATACTTGGGGGCAATAAAAAAGGTGATTCCGCCACCCATTAAAGCTCCCAGAACTATTGACAAAAGCCACAATTTTCTGTATCTGAATAGGAAATGAATTCCCCTCTTATTATCGTTCATAGCGTATTTGTTGCGCAGCAAAGATAAAAGAATGAGAGAAGGAATTAAGTTGAATGGTTCTTGCGCTTTCATAAAACCTCTCCTACCTTGGCGAAGGTGCTGAAGGCAGAGGGTTAAGTAAGAGGATATTCAAAGATTGATATTTAAACTGAAACGGGATTCGAGAATTGCAGTGGCAATTTGTCACTCTCCGCCTGCGGCACCCTCCCTCAAGGGAGGAGGGTAACCTAATAAATCGAAAAAGTCGCCCTTTCGAGGCGACTTTCATTTAGTTTGTTGTTGATTGGGCAAAGGCCCGTTTAATAATCTTGGGATACGTTGTTCCGAATTCGGTGATGCACCATTCTTGGAAACGCTGTACCTCCTCAGCATCTGTAATCCACTTTAAAGCTTTGTGGAGCTCTTTTTGAAATAATAAGGCGTCGAAACTTACGTTGCGCAGAATTTTCTTTGTGAGTTCAAGCATAACTTGTGGTTTTTAGAATGGACTTTAATATAACAATAAATACGGGGTTTTATTATCTCAAATTCTGTTAAAAACCACAAACGGTTGTGAAATCCTACAAATGGCAAGCCCTGCAGGATTTATCCACAGGGCCTGAGTATTTTATTCACAACACGCTGATATAGTGAATGATACAAGAAGTTGTTTTGGATTCTATAATTCGTGTTTGATTACCTGATACACCTCTTCTGTAACTGCATCACGAACGAAGATTACTACGTGAGAACTTGTATTGTCATACGCTTCGGGTACCTCATAAATGTAATTGAAGTAGTATTTTCCATTGTCCAGGTGTTCAGCGTCTAATTCTTGACCCCATACGGACCCGTCTATTGACTCTCGGAGGATGTCTTTATGAGAATAATTGAAAAGAGTGTCTGTTGGGGTCAATTGCGGTGAAATCGATTCATCCTCCACCAAGTAAGAAACAATGCGCAATTCATTAGTGAGCGCTGGGTCAACAACTTCTACTTCTGTATGAAGGAACAAACCGTTTGTGCTTGGATAGTAATTCGAGGCTGCTTGTAAGCGCACTTTGTTGTCATTAGTCTGCAAAATACTATTCGTAGAATTTGCCCAATTTGGTGGGCCTTCCATTGGGGTTCCACTACCATTATCACGTCGACTAACTGCACCATATGGATTGCCAATGAAGTTACTTCCTGGCCATTGTACACCAAAATACTGACCTAAGGTTTCAGAAAGAGCATTGTAATAAATACCGTTAAAGATGTTATTCTCTAATTGAAAGGTCTCAGTTCCGTTAGGTCCGGCGTGAATTCCCATAACCACAACGCGCCCGGGATTTGACGCCCTAATCGCGTACGCAGTGTCAGCAGCAATAGGGCAAAACTGGCATTTGTGCCCAGTATAATCCTCTATCAAGACATTTCTCTCGTTGCTAGTATTAGCTGAGAATACTGGCCATGCATTTTGCGCATAATGAGCCGAATCACCGTTGGGGTAAAGTACATCATATGGATCTGTTCCCCCGAAAGGATCTGAAGAACCCGAAGGAGTTTCAACTTTCTCACAAGATGTACATAGAAGAGCCCCTAGCGCTCCAAATAATAATAGCTTTTTCATAGTTCATGTAAATTAAGCAGGCCTCTTGACATAAAAAAAGCCCCAAAGGCAATTCTTTGGAGCTTCTTGTAATCTTATAATTTCAGATAATGCCTTCTTAGAAATCGTGCTTAATTACCTGATATACTTCTTCTGTAACATCGTCTCGTACGAAAATCACCAAATGAGAGTTCGTATCGTCATAAGCATCCGGTACTTCATAAATGTAGTTGAAGTAGTATTTTCCATTGTCTAGGTGTTCAGCATCCAATTCCTGTCCCCAAACAGATCCATCTAAAGATTCTCTTAGAATATCATGGTGTACATAATCGTAAACTGTCGTGCTCCCGTCAAGTTGTGGCGCAACATGAGAATCTTCAACTAGGTAAGCGACAATATTCAATGGGTTCGTCAATGATTGATCTACTACCTCAATTTCTGTGTGTAGAAACAAGCCTTTCGTAGTTGTGTAATAATTTGACATTGCCTGTAATCGAACCTTGTTGTCGTTCGTTGTGATGATATCAGCTACAGAATTCGCCCATGTTTGAGGTCCTTCCATAGGCGTTCCATTTCCATTATCTTTACGACTTATCGCCCCATAAGGGTTTCCCGCAAAATTACTTCCCGGCCAATTTACACCAAAATGCTGCCCTAAAGCTTCTGAGATGTAATTGTAAAATACACCGAAATATGTTGCATCTTCCATTTGCAAGTTCTCCGTTCCGTTAGGTCCAGCGTGAATTCCCATTACTATTACACGACCAGAGTTTGCAGCCTTAATGTTCTCCGCTTCCGCAGCTGCGGCTGGGCAGAATGTACATTTATGACCCGTATAATCTTCTAATAGTACGTTTCTATCATCGCTTGTGTTCGCTGGGAACGTTGGCCACGCATTCTGAGCGTAATGCGCAGAATCTCCATCCGGGTATAATTCGTAACTTCCTTGAGGAACACTTGGTCCATACGGCTGTTCCACTTTATCACAAGAAGCCAATAGAAATGCTCCAACCGCCAATACTAATAATACCTTCTTCATCATAATTCTATTTTAAAAACTGTGCGTTATTGATAATGTCAATCCGTTCGATGCAGGAACAAAGCGACATACTCCTCCAACGCAAAATAATCCAGCACGTTGGCGACCATAGCCCGCTGTTATTCGTGTAGCACCATAAATATACCCTGCAGATGCGTATATATAGTGGACTTGACGCGATTCAACTGGGTTTCCATAATTGTACTGATCCATCACACTGAAGAACCAGTTTGGAGATACATTGTACTCAAGTACAGCCGTTACCCAATTCCCTTGATCGTTGATTTCACCATCCTTGTTGTCCGCTATAAATAAGGCTTGCAATTCTGCACGAAGTGAATGTTTTCTATTGATCTTATATCCTGCCTCAATTACTCCAATGTTGGTACTTAATACCCCTTTTGCGTTTTCAGCAACCTTAGCCACGTCATTATTCAACATGATATTGAAATAGCTAAATTTCATCTTTAGCTTCTTGTTGAACTTACGGGAAATTTGAACATTGATGTCTTGCCAATAAAGGCTGTCATCCATATCAAACAAGCCTGTTTCGTAGAAAACACGATTGGAATCGATCATATCTTGTGTAACGGCATTTCTATTCGGACCGTACGCAGTGGAGTAATTCAAGTTTACAGTAGTTCCGTACTTACCACCAAGTTTTGATCCTCTTGGAATTGTGTACAAAATCTCCCCTTGAAAGGCCATTTCCCCAACAGGCTGTGTTGCGTAAGGATAAAGTGAAGCAACCAAGTTGTAGGTGTGAATTTTGTTCATTGGCGGCAAGAAATTAATCAATGCATCTTGCAGCTGTGCATTTCGATCAGAACGATAACTCATATTATCTACTGACTTAGCAGAAACGGAAATTCCCAATCCTTTTCGTGTATAACCCGCGTTGAACAATGCGGCATGACCGTAGTTGTAATTGAATTCATTATCTACAGACGGGTCCTGTTCTTTGATTGCGTATTCTCCATCAAGGGTGAATCCCTTATATCTGAACTTCGCGCGACCAGAATAAGATCCAACGTTTTCCGGAAGAACTAAGTCTTCTCTATCGTCTTCTTGAAACTTACTTACAAAGGATCCGCCAAGCGTTACTTTCAGTTTTTTGTCTTTTAACGCTGGAATTGCACGATTCAAATTGACTTCCCCATCGAAACCACGAACAATTGCCGGAGCATGTACAATTTGACCGTCTTGAAATGAGAAACGCATCAGGCCATAAACTCCCTTAATTTTTACACCATCACGCGGACGGAGAATCACACGTGCGCCGTCAAGAAATGTATCATACCCAAGGTTTCTATCCTCAAATGCACGAAAAATCAAACCGGACCCGAACTGCTCGTAAAAAGATCCTATGGTAACATCAATGAAATCATTCTCATACCCCACGTACCGCATTCCTAGACCTGTTCCTGAAAAACGGTTTGGATATCCTTGAATTCTTGGTAGATACGATTCCATTCGAATTCCGGCTTTGAACTTACCATTCGTGTAGAAAACGTTTATGTAAGAATTCAACAACCCTTTCTCAGGAGGCTGATTTGCGTTAATCACAGAATCCTCGTTCAGGTATTGGAAAATACTTTCCATGTTACCCGTGATGGTTCCGTTGTTGCCTTGAGACATTGCACCCGTAGATAGCAGAGCGAAAAGTCCGACAATCGTCAGTTTTTTCATCAATTTAAGCAGTTTTATAAGTTTCGCAGTAGTTATAGGTAAGTTGAACGTGTGTTCAATTCTTTGGTTTATTCCTTTTCGCCCTCAGTAAGTTCCAACAAGTGCTCGTATAGCTCTTCTTCATCACCAGAGGCATAGTTGTTATGCGAATACACTACGTTTCCGTTCTTGTCTAGCAAGAATGTATGTGGAACATTATTCACTCCCATAGCACGTTTGAAGTCTCCGTTTGGATCCATCAATACTAAGTAATCCCAGCCAACACCATTCACATAAACCGGAACACGTCCTCTTGTTTGCTCATTATCTACAGATACAGCAACAAGGTTAACTCCTGTTTCTTCTTGCCAATCAATATATTCTTCGTGAATTGTATTCAATTCTCTTTTACAAGGTGAGCACCATGTGGCCCAGAAGCTAATAATTACGGGGCCTTCGAAACCAAGATCAGCCGTATTCACTACGTTTCCTTCCATGTCTTCCAATTGTAGAGAAGCAACTTTCTTTCCGTCGTCTGGGTTCCCTTCTTCTTGAGCTACTGCAGCAAGTGTAAATGTAAATCCAATAAGAAGTAATGCTAGTTTTTTCATGTTACGTTTATTTATGTATTTGCTGCACGGAATTCAAATACCCTGCCGCAAATTCAAAAATAGCGCTTTTTTCCCCGTTCAACGCCCAGAACTTCGTGAAAACTCTTGGAATCCTATAATGTTTTACTCTAGTCGATTGGTATAGATATAGCGATTCTTACTATTTTTATCTTGCAATTTAAAGAGAGAGTGAAATGAAGGGAAAGCGAATTGCATTGCTATTAGGGAACTGTCTGTTTCCAGATCATCAATTGCTAGAACCAGATGAACAAACAGTTTTCGTGATGATCGAAGACTATGGTCTTTGCACACACTATAACTACCACAAGCACAAACTGATTTTGTTTCTATCAGCAATGCGGTCTCATGCGGATCATATCCGAGAACACCATACTTTAGAATATATTCGATTGGATGACTTTCAACGTGACTTCTCCTATGAAGATCGTTTGCATTCCATTCTTACAAAGTATCCAGAGGTTGAAGAGATCGTCACGTATGACATAGAAGATCATTTCTTCGAAGCGCGCTTGAGTCATTTTTGCAATACAGAATCCATTGCTCTGCATCAAATCGATTCGCCCGGATTCTTGACTACTAAAAGCCAATTTTCACAGTATTTCGAGGGAACCAAACGGCCGTTTATGCATACATTCTATCAACAGCAGCGAAAACGGTTGAAGATTCTTGTCGATTCGAAGGGAGCACCATTCCACGGGCAGTGGTCATTTGATGCAGATAACAGAAAAAAGTTACCCAAGG
>JADFAL010000113.1 GCA_015665275.1 Flavobacteriales bacterium
AGTAAAATTGGGCGATTAGCTCAGTTGGTTCAGAGCACCTGCCTTACAAGCAGGGGGTCACTGGTTCGAATCCAGTATTCCCCACAAGAAGGTCTTACGAAAGTGAGACCTTTTTTTGTACTTAGAAATTTGAGGTGATCCAGTTCACACTTCCTCTTCCTCCACCCTCTACAAACCCACCTTCAAAACATCCTCCGAAATAGAATCTACATAACTGCCATACCTCGCTTTCTGATCTTCAAACGAGCCAAATGGCAGCGGCGATTGATTTCCTTTCCAAGTAGATAAAAACTCGGCCCACAACATTCGCAAAGGATGCAAAAGCGCCCCTTCTCTCATTAAAAGAATGGCCAGTTTATAAATGCTTAGCACATCCTTGAATTCACCACAAATGAATACCTTGTTATTCGCAATTGCCTTGTCGATAGTTATCAAACCAGAAGCAATTTGACGTAATACTAGAGCTTCTGTTTTTAAATTGGTTTCTCGACCTTCAGAAGGCTCGGAGATATGGAGCGTGTAGCCTTTTTCATCGGTTGCTGAAAGCGATAGGCGTGCTCCATCCAATTCTATCACCGCTTCTTTGTTGAGGGTTATTTGTTTGAGGAAAGCAAACGCGTACTCATTTTCGTATCGAATGATCTCGACAAACTATTAGAACCAAAAGACAGAATTGGAGAATCATTGGCTCCGGCGGCCATTAGTTTTGATCCACTTTCTTCGCAAGGAATTTTTAATGCCATGGCAAGCGCTATGCAATTGCGTGATTTGATCCTAAACCGAGGTCTCAAGGCAAATTTATCCAATATATATTCTGTTCAAATAGATCAGATTTGGACGCATTACTTAAAACATCGTACGTTGTTCTACAATTCAGAAAAGCGCTGGAAGACTGCGTTTTGGACGCGCCGTTTATAGAGTCACCTCTACTTCTTACCTTTTAATGATCTACAATCAACTTCTTCGTAACTATTGAAGCACCCGATTCAATGCGAACGAAGTAAGTGCCATTTGACAATCCAGAAATATCGAAAGTGACCATACCTTTCCCTTCTTCCATTTCGAGTACTTTTCCACTCATATCGAGAATTGATGCATCGATATTTCCGGGTATGTCTAGCACTATATCCACGTAACTAGAAGCAGGATTGGGCATTAATTGTACTTCAATTACCTCTGAAATGTTTGCTACTGAAAGGACGCCATCTTCGCATTGAGCATTTTGAATCGTATCGTAAAACGCATTCAATTCATCCGCCGCTTGATACATGGCATCAACGCTTTGCAAACGACTTCCTGCATTGACATATACGAACGCAAAGGTTTGCTTTAAGGTATCACCTGGAGCGTACACACCTCTCTTTGATGCAATAAATGCTTGTGTGGAAGGAGATGCGTTCATCTGAACTTCTTGACTATATCCTCCCTGAATATTCGGATTGTCGTGATACAAAAACGAAGTTGGATTGCCTTGCGCGTCCAGAATATCGACCGTCCCCGGGTAATTTCCGTTCATTAAATCCCATGTATCATTGATGTTATTCTGTGTATCGAAATTAATCACACTAGAAAGAGAATCTTGCAAAGCTACTATCCCTATCACTCCCGGATCAACTCCTAGCAAGGCATCGGTATCGCTCGAATTATAAACATAGTAGAGATTCTTCAAAGAATCCGAGCCAACATAATCGTCCGTTGCATCTCCTACAAACATATCCGTATGAATACCGTAAGAAAAATCGTAGTACGTTTGGTTGCTGCGATTGATTGCGATTACTTCTACGAATGTTACATCATTGAGCAATCCGTAATTTCTGTACTGATATGTCATATGTTGCATTTCAATTCCTAAAGCATCTGTACCAGAAATTTCATGTGCGAAAGGTGTTTCATCATTTTCAATACGCCATGTTGCACAGCAACCTTTGATAATTGGATAATCTCCATCGTTCGGACTGTACATTCCGTCATTGTTGTAATCAAAAAAAGGGGCTAACCAATAAGGCTCACCTAAGCTGATATCTCCATGTGCAGGCCAATCATAGATTCTAGTTAATGATGCATTTGTAGGTACTTGACCATTCGCGCAAGCTTGAGGATCTTGATTTGGGCCTTGACACGCCTCCCACCAAGTTGTATAAATATCAATTTCCTCCTGACAAATTTGCCAAGACTTATTTTGCCAAAACAAACTAGAGGTGCTACTCTGTGAATACGGTCCATTGGCGACATCTGAACCAAGACTCATGTTACCACCCATTGATGCAAGAATTTGTCCGTTTACATCCTTGCCGATATAATAGAATCGAGTTTCACCTACATAATGCTGTCCCGATCCAATCGGCACCTCGAATCCGGCTGAATTATTGAGCCCATTGTAAAAGAAGTTCCCTTCTCGGTCCAATGCTACATTCGTATTGTTATGTCCTAAATAATCTACATTTTGCCCGAACAAAAATGAGATAGATAAGATTGAAATTGTTGTGAATATTGTCTTCATAAGCAAGCTTTGATCTAAGTATAAGAAGTATTGTCACAAGCACGAAACAGAACTTCAATCCAATGATTGAACCGCTGGTTTCTTTGATTAATCCAGCATTTTTAGGATTCAACTCTCATCCAAATAACCATTTTGGAATCATCGCCGCAGGTAACAAAACGTTTCTCATCCATTTGAACTGCATCGTTCACTGAATGTTTGTGGCCTCCCTCTTTATGATCTAAGCGTTGGATGAATTGTAATTCATTCGAGAACACCTTTACTGTCTTATCTCGACTAATGGTAATCAAGGTGTTACCGATTTGCATGATTTTGTATATGGCGAAATTGTGCGCGGGAACTTCTTTCAAACAGGCTCCCGATGGCAGATCCCATAAGCGTAGGATGGCATCTTTTCCACCTGAGAATAAAAGATCGTTACTATCTCCATCAAAACAAGCCGATGTAGCTCCGTCCTTATGTGCTTCGATGGTATATATTTCGTTGAATGTGTCCGTATCGAAAATCCTTAATGTTCCATCTTGACCACAAACGGCAATTCTTGAACCATCAGATGAAATGGCAATTTCACGAATCTTTCCACAGTTTAAGGGTAGGTACAAAAGGAGGTCCCAAGAATCAAGATCCCAAATACTGACATTTCCGTCGGCATCCGCCACATAGCATTGAGAATTCTTTGAATTGACCGATATGGTAAAGATTGCTTTCGTGTGTTGCGTAAAATACTTTTCTTCTACGCGCGTTTCCGCATTAAACACATGAACCCCTCCGTCAGATCGACCTACCAAAAGATAGGGTGCAGTATATTCAACTGCGTAAATAGAATGTTCGAAACGAATGGCGAATTTGTCTTGCACACCTTCCTCAGGAATCCAGCGCGCAACGAATTTGTCAGCACTTCCTGAATAAATGTAAGATCCGTCAAATGTACAGGAGTAGATTGCGCCGGCATGGCCACTTATTTCTCGCTCCTTACGAAACATTTTAATCTTCGTCTTCGATGTCGTCGTCCTCCGTATTGACTTGCTTCAAACGCTCCGCATAGTCATCTGGAAGAAATTCAAAGAAAGTATCACCTCGTAATCCTAAGCGTAAACATTCCAATGAAATCATTTGGTTTGGAGCGATATTACCAAGGTTCACATTGGCACCAAACAATTTAACGAACCAAACTTGCTGATTCTTTTGTGGTGCCTCCCATAGAATATCGTCTGGATTGACTTTAGCGATAATACGATTGATCAACATAGTATGTGCTGTTCCGTTTGGTCGGAAAACGCCTACATTTCCAGACTCACGTCCTTCTGCAATCACTTTCCACGAACCTGCCTCAAGCTCTGTGGACATCATTTTGATCCATTTAGCTGGCGAGATGAGAATTCCAGAATCTTTCGATCCCACTTCACTCAATACTGTGCGGTCCTTGCCCATTCTTCGGATCAACTCACATTTCTCATCATGATCGATGATAATTGAACCGTCGGAAATTTCTGCAAGATCCAAATTGTATTTATCACAAACGCGCATGTAATTTTCAAACTCTCCACGAGCGTAGAATACTTCGAATAAAGTTCCACCAAAGTAGGGACGAATGCCAGCCTCTTGATAGAGCTTGATTTTCTCTTCTAAGTTTTGTGTTACGAACGAAGTACCAAATCCAAACTTTACGATATCCGTAAGGTGAACATTTGCTTCGATAAAGTTTTCGGTTTCCCGAAGGCTAAGGCCTTTGTCCATCATCATGGTAACGCCTGCTTCTCTTGGTTTGGCAGTGCGTTCAGGTATGAATGGAAGTTCGAAATTCATAGGTGTGTTATTGATCGCCCAAAATTAAGAATTCCTGAACGTTTTTCAACGTTGGGTCAAGATCAAAAATCTGTAATGCCGTTTCGCGGTCTTCCAAAAGGCATTTTTTATAAAGTTCAAGGGATTCTTCTGATCTACCTAGCCTCCATAACAAGCTGACCTTCAACACTCCAATAAAGTGGTTCGTGTTTTCCAATTCAAATTTCTCTAGAAAATCGAATGCTTCTTGAACGGAAGCGACTGCTAATAATTCTACATAATTTAACAAACAATCCTCATCACCTGGCTCGATATCGAGGGCCAATTGATAATTCTGCAGCGCATTTTCGGTCTCTTCTAACTTTTCATAGGCCCCCGCCAATACATGAAAAATACTTGCATTTTCAGGATCTAATTCCGCTGCTTTTTGAATCAATACAATTCCTTCGCGCGTACGGCCTTCAAGATCTTCAACAATTCCTAAGCCTAACCAAGCATCAGGAAGCATGGGAGCTAATTCTAATGACTTCTTATAATACTCTTTTGCACGACCAAGTTCGCCGAGTTGCTCATAACATTCACCGATATAACTCAATGCGAGTGGATCATCTCCATCCAACTCCATACATTTCTCGAAATTCGTCACTGCTGAAGTGTATCGTTCCAAGGTCAAATAAGTGTGTCCTAAATTAAAATATGCAGGACCAAAGCCATCATTTATGAGTAGACAATAGTCGTATGCCCAGGCCGCCTTTTCCAAATTTTCGTTCTTCGCATAAGCATTACCGAGATTGTACCATGCTGTAAACGAATACGGATTGTTGTCAATAAAATCAGAGTAACATTGCACTGATGCCTTAAAATCTCCTGTTTGATCGTAGCAAAATGCTAATTCATAAATCGCTCCTTCATTCGACGGGTTCTGCTTAATTGCTTCTCGTAGTACGTTGATTGCGCGCTGCATTTCTCCCGCATTTTGATACTCCATTGCTAAGTCCAGGTATATTTCATCCTGATCTTCGGGAGCAGCAGCTGCTAAAGCTTCTTTGAAGTAGCGAATCGCGTTCTTCGAATCCTTCAATTGACTAAAAACAGAAGCTTTGGTAAGAAGTACTTCCATTCCCTCTATTCCTTCTCGCTCCAATTCATTTAAAATACCAATGGCTTCTTTCAAATTTCCAATTGCTGAAGAAGCTTGCGCTTTTCGTAAACGTAGGGTATTGTTATATGAGAACTGAGTTAGTGCTTCATTGACACATTTCAAAGCCTTGGCATATTGGCCGGCAATGAGGAAATGATCAATCATCGCTTCCCAGCGGTCGCTGTCCAAGAAACCAATAGATTCTCCTTGTAAGTGCTTTTCAAATCGATCGAGATCTGATTTTAGTTCTCCATCTTCAAAGCCTTCGTGGTTATCATCATCAAACATAGGCAACATTGTTTGTTCCTATTAAAGATAAGCAAATTTGGGGCCATTTTCAAAGGCTTAACATTTCTTATCAACAGGAAATTCACAAGAAAAAGTGGTAGCAATTGACCTCCTGAGGAAGCAGCGTAAGCTAAAACTGAAGCCTAGTCAGGCGGGCAAGAAAGCCGAGGGATAAAAAGGAATCATGAATACCGACAACTAAGTTGCATTGGTGGAAGGTGGAAAGTGGAAGGTGGAAGGTGACTCGAAGTCAGGGTTAGGGTTGGAAGTTGTGAGTTGTGAGTTGTGAGTTGTGAGTTGTGAGTTGTGAAGTGTAATAATGGGGTGTCGGAGTCTTAGAAGGAAGGTTGCCCCAAATAAAAAACCCTGACGATCATTTCTGATGTCAGGGTTTTGATATCGTTTAGATGACGCCTAGCGTATTTTGAACGTTACGCGGCGACTCATTGCTTGTAACATTTCTTCATCAGTTACACCCTCTTCGGCTTGATGAGGCTCTGTGCTTCCTTTTTGTGATGACAACATGTTTCCTGCTGGAATTCCTTTATCAACAAGGTATTGCATCACTGCCGCAACTCGTTTAGAGTCCATACTTGCGTATTTCTCCTTCTCGGCTCCAACAACATCTTCTTCATCATTGTTGTGACCTTGAACTTCCAATCGCATTTCAGGATTTGCCTTCAATGTCTCAGCGATAAAATCAAGAGAAACCTTTCCTTCAGAGCTCAGTGTATTTCGACCAAATGCGAAGAAGATCTCATGCTCTTCGATTTTATCTTCATCACTCATATCCTCGTTGATGTTAAACTGACGCTGATAAATCATTGCAGAGAAAGTATCTCCTGCCTCTTCTACCGCGCAATCACACTTCTCTCCGTTTTCCTCGTCAATCATTGTCACCGAAACATCATCAATGTAGTAATACGCAGCAACGATGATTTTCGCCTTTGAAGTCGGGTCTTTCTTCATACGCTCGTACTTCGTATCTTCATCTGACATAAAGTTTCCTAGTGTGATGAATTTTTCTCCACCTGTCGCTGTATAAACGCCACAAATCTCCGACCAATTGTAACGAGCCGATTGAATTGTTAAGTCGTTATCGAAATGCATCAACAATTCGTCCATTTCCTTGGTGATCATTGGAACTTTTGCTTCCGTGCTGTAGGCTTTGTTTGTGAAACGAGCTGCAATGTTGTTACTCGCATACTTCGAAGCTTCCGATAGGGAAACATTGAATTTCACACAATACTTCAATCCTTTTTTTAGGGGAGCTTCCAACTTCGTCATGGCATAGCTTCTTGGCACTTTATTACCGTAGGAGAATGCCGTTAATCCGATGTAGTTGCTTCCATCTTTCGCATCTTCTGAACCATAAATGTTGTCCGGAGATCCGATGTCCTGAACTTTGGACGGTGTAAAATAATCTGCACGAACTCCAGTTGGAGAAGACCAATCGGTTGCGTTCGCGATAGAACCTAGACGTTTGGGCGACTTTTCTTTCGACTCAAAACTTCCGTTTGGTACCAGATTCTCTCCTTCTTGTCCGAAACTTAAGAAGCTCGCGGCTACAAAAGAGAATGATACAATTGCTTTCCAGTTCATATTAGTATTGAATTTCATAGCTTTTTACTGTTTGTATAAATGTTTTCACCTTTTCGGGATCAACGTCCGGATAAACACCGTGGCCTAAATTAACAATATGTCTCTTACTTTTAAAAGAATCCAGCATATTATTCGTTCGTTGTTCCACCTCTGAATGAGACGCGTACAGTGCACATGGATCAAGATTTCCTTGTAAGGTTCTCGTTTCTCCAACGGCATTTCGAATCGTTTGAACATCCATGTTCCAATCAAGACCAACAGTGTTACAAGGAATCGCAGCAAGTGCTTCCATTGATGTATAAGCACCTTTGGAGAACAGTGTAACTGGCACCTCGTCTATCTGACTGGCAATCATGTCGATATATTTCAACCCAAATTCGGCGTATTGTTCCGTACCCAAAATTCCAGCCCATGAGTCAAAAATTTGAACCATGTGTGCACCGGCTTTAATTTGAGCCTTCAAATACTGAACGGTTACATCCGTGATCCTAGTAAGCAACTCGTGTGCCAAAGTCGGATTGGTGTAAAGAACTTTTCGTGATTCAGAGAAGGTCTTCGAGCCTTGTCCCTCTGTCATATAGCAGAAAATGGTCCAAGGAGCACCGGCGAATCCAATCAAGGGAACCCGGCCGTTCAATTCTTTGTTTGTGATTTTAATTGCTTCGGTTACATAACTCAATCGATCTTCTACGTCGATATCCTTATCCAGCAAGTCAAACTGTTCTTTAGAACGAATTGTTTTCTCAAACCATGGGCCTTTTTTCTCAACCATTTGATACTCCAATCCCATCGCTTCTGGGACAACTAGAATATCAGAAAAGATAATTGCGGCATCCACACCTAATAAGTCCACGGGTTGAATAGTCACCTCAGCGGCGCGCTCTGGCGTTTCGACCAATTCTTTAAAACCGGAAAGCGACGCTCTCACAGCTCTGTATTCGGGAAGAATTCTTCCTGCCTGACGCATTAACCACACTGGATATCTCTCAATAGACTCTCCACGTGCGGCGCGTAGGATCAAGTCGTTCTGTAAATTCATGGCGCAAAGATAATCTTAATGAATTATGAATCGAAAGTTATGCGTTACGAATTGTGCAATTGGTGGAAAGTTGAAAGTGGAAGGCTGAAGGTGGAAGGTGGAAGGTTTACCATTCAATAGACTTCAGGCCTTGCTGTTCGAGATATGCGTTGCATTGGGAGAAGTGTTTCGACCCGAAAAAACCTCGGTAGGCCGATAGTGGTGAAGGATGTGGAGCGCGTAACACCAGATTCTTTTGGGAATTAACATTTTCAGCCTTGCGTTGTGCCTTACTTCCCCAAAGTAAATAGACAACACCTGTTTTCTTTTCATTCAATGTTTGAATCACTGCATCTGTGAATGATTCCCAGCCTTTTCCAGCATGACTTTCGGGCTGACCTTCACGAACCGTTAGCGAAGCATTGAGGAGGAATACGCCTTGTTCCGCCCATCGGTTCAAATCGCCACTCTCAGGAATTTCGATTCCCAAATCTTCCTTCAGCTCTTTGTAGATATTATTCAGACTTTTCGGCAAGGGACGTACATCTGGCTCACACGAGAAACACAATCCATGAGCATGACCTTTGGTAGGATACGGATCTTGGCCTAAGATTACCACTTTGACTTTGTCCATTGGACTCGCGTCAAAGGCTCGGAAGATCTGATTTCCCTTTGGGAAAATACTTTCAGGATACCTCTGATATTCAGACTTCACAAATGAAGCTAGACTTTCAAAATAGGGCTTTGAGAACTCATTTTCCAGCGCTTTTTTCCAACTCGGCTCAATCGTTACCTGCATAAAAACGAAGGTAACACAATTCACACAAAGCACTATCTTTGGTTTTATGAAGTATTGGTTGATAGTAACGGGATTGATTTTTTTAACAGCTTGCGTTGATAAAGAAAGTGAAACGCCTACCGAGAAACCTAAGGCTGGCGGGGAAATTGAAGCAAATGATTTGGAAACGAAGGTAGCTTTGAAGATCAAAAGCCAATTGAATATCACGGCAGCCGACAAATTCGATTCTACTTGGTACAAACAAGATTTGAATGGTGATGGTCAGGATGACTACCTCATTACAGTAAATCAATTGGACCGTGCACTCAATGAAGCACTGGCAAAAGACAAAGTCGAGAAAATGCAAGAAGTTGGGTACATGGGATATTACAATCACTTCTTTTTTGTCGACGGCGCTTCGGAGGAGGTATCGGATGGCATTGTCGTACCCTCTTCTCCCATGTTCAAGCTAGTTCTCGCCTTCGATAAAATTCTTGGAACAGATCAAACAGACTTCTATGTCGATTATCGCGTTCGGAACATGCAGCGTCGAAAATTCTACACGATTCAACAGGCGCAACCTAGAGAAGTTTGTCAAGCCGTAATTTTTGACCGTTTTGGAACAGAAAACACGGTTGCTTATGATGTTCGTATTGAAAAAGGGACGATGAATGATTTCAATGATATAGTGGAATACGAAGCTCAGTTGGAAGAGATGATTGTTCCGAATCTAGACTCGACTTATTATTATTCACCTACAATTATTCCATCTGACAAAGAGTTTCGTCGTTGGCATTACTCACCAAATGCACGGAAATATTATACGATTCCGAAGTAGTTCTGAGTTGATGGTGGCGGAAAGTTAAAAGCGGAAGTACCATACTAATTAACCGAAATTAAAGGTCTTCGAGCTGCGACGCACTGAGCTTGCCAAAGTCTTGGAAAAAGACCCCTCTAGAAAGTTACTTTCACCGAGCCGATAAATGATCTTCCTGCGGCTGAGATGCCCGATCCAAAAGTTCTATACAATTGATTGGTAATGTTTTCTAAACCGAGCGTCATTGAAAGGTGCTTATTGAAGAAGTAGGAAGCTTTTGCATTGAAGGTATTCCAAGACGGTGTAAATACTCTTCCTTGTTCGTCTACGGCGTAAATAAGCTCATTTCTCTCTGTAAGCGGGAATCGTTCGTGACTCACTTCTCCATTGTACACCCAATAGAATTCAGCTCGTAATTGACGCGTTTTGTATCGAAGCGAAACTCTTCCAAATGTTGGAGCCACCTGCGATTTTGGAAAATACACTGCGCTATCCTCAATAAAGGTAAATCCTCTTTGGAAACTGAGTGTGGAAGCGAAAGTCAATCCTTTTACGATTGCCCACTCAAGTCCTACTTGCGTTCCATACGTATATCCATGACTTTCATTTTGGATGGCCAAAACCTGACTGGGCACTCCTTCATAAACGATGGAATCTTGTCCGTTAAACTCAAACGCCTCACGCACCATCGCATTTTGCAAATACGTTCCATACACGGCAAAGTCTAATTTTACTCTTGCACCAAATACTTTAACAAGCCCCGTTTCACCTGAAAATACATGTTCTGCAGTTAAATTAGGATTTGGAACCACAACGGTTCCCGGTTCAGAATCGAAGACTTTTCCAAGATCATCAATATTCGGTGCACGGAATCCTGTGGATGCATTGAAATACCATTTTGTTTTTACCGACGGACGATAGACAATCCCCACTCCCCCACTCGGAGCCACTTTCATCAAACTCATTTCCGTTACCGGATAGGCAAACAAGGTGGTATCAAATTTTGCATTGGCGCCAAACATCGCCAATCGGACACCTGCATTCGCAATCCAATTTTCGTTTAAGTGGTGTTTGATATTCGCATAAACACCGTGGGTTTGCCATAAGGAACCATTCGGGTAGCGCGGATTTATTGTCACACGTGAATTATCATCAAAATCGCGGTATGCATTGGACCCAACACTATTTACAACGCTTTCCAATCCGTAGAAGAAATCAGTACTTTCGCCCAATTCCTTTTCCAAATCCCAATTGAATGAATAAGCATCCACGCGTTCCAACTGCCTTCGAATGTTGTCGCTTCCCATCCTACGATCGTTGCGACTTTCTTTCCACATTTGATAGGCTCCAACAATACGCATATTGTCATACATCCGATGCTTGATTGAACTCTTGAATGCTAGGCGGTGCATCATCCATTCTTGCGGTCCGTAGTACCATTCTTCAAAATCCAATTCACCATCCTCATTTGCATCTTCAATCAAGCGATCGTAACGAGGTACATCTTGAAAATTCGTTGAATACAAGAAACCATATTCCCAATCTACGCTATCCTTTGGACGGAAACTGAATTTTTGTAATGCATTGAACTGATCGTATCCAGAACTAATTTGTTGACGCGGATTTGGGTTAATTAGGGTTTGATCTCCCATTTGATACGTTGGGCGAAGAAATGCGCTATCTCCATTTGCCCCAGCCGTTAAATCACCAAACATCGAATAAGTGACTGCTGTAGCAGCCGCAAAGCGACTATTTCCGTAAGAAAAATCAGCATGCCCGGTAATTTCGTTACTGCCTGAATTAAATCTGGAGAACACATTGGTCTGAACGAACTCTCGAGTGGAGTCAGGCGCATAAATAGCCTTTTTAGTATCGAACTCCATGACACCTCCAATAGCATCACTTCCGAACATCACAGATCCCGGACCAAAGAGTACTTCAACATCGCTTAACGAAAGCGGGTCGATCACAATAACATTCTGAAGATTTCCTGATCGAAAAATGGCATTATTCATTCGAACACCGTCTACAACGAGCATTACGCGGTTTGTCCCATATCCACGTAATTGCGGTGAACCTCCACCCATCTGACTTTTTTGCACGTACACATATCCACTAGAGGCTAATAAATCGGCAGTGGTTTGCGGATTTTCTAAGGTCACGTTCTTCACATCAATTGGCGTCACACGATTGGGGATCTCATGGGCGTCATACTCCCAACGATATGCCGAGACTTCAATGCCTTCTACATTCAATTGAACTTCTTCCAATTCTACCGTTACGATATTCCGAAGATCGAGATACGCATATTCCGCAACCACATAGTTCGGATAGATGATTTGAATGGTATCACAATCCTTAAAAGATTCGAGGTGGAAGCGACCTTCTGAGTTCGCAATTAATCGTTGATCCGATGATTTGCACAATACTTTTACTCCTGGAATCCGTTTTTGCGTCAATCGATCTACAACTGTAACCTCTTGACTATGAGACCAGCCTGTAAAAAGCAAAAGGAGAATAAATAATATGAAGTGTTTCAAAAGCACGTACTAAGTCCGATTTCCGAGCATTTACAGCAATAATCGCGCCGAAAAATAAGCATTATCTTTGTCGCTCATGGAACAAAAATTGACCTCCGCGAAGACTTTTCGCTATGAAATTTCCTCCCCTTCTCAGGAATTTGATACTGTTTTGTACGTCTTGCACGGATACGGTCAGCAAGCCCAATACTTCATCCGAAAATTTCGTCCGTTGTTCGATAAAATGCTTGTTGTTGCCCCGGAAGGAATGCATCGTTTCTATCTTCAAGGATCGAGTGGCCGGGTGGGAGCATCATGGATGACCAAAGAAGCAAGGGAAGATGATATTTCAGATAACATTCATTGGTTGAATGAATTGGACGCGCACATCTCAAGTGAATTTAAACCAAAACGAAAGTTGATTCTTGGTTTTTCTCAAGGTGGAGCCACGGCAGCGAGATGGTATCATAAAGATACCGTTCAGTTTGACGCGATGATCTTATGGGCCTGTGTATTCCCGCCCGACTTGCATCCAGAAGAAGAAATCAAACAAGCCAATAATCAGCACTTTGCCATAGGTACTGAAGATGAATTTTATGATGCTGAGGCACAGGAGACGTTGGTTAAATTTTACTTAAAAAAGGAATTCGTTACCCATCAATTTGAGGGAAAACACGATATTCACGCGATTACGTTGGATGGAATTCTAAATGAAATTAATGAAGGAGTGCCCAATGCATAGTTTGGCACAATTTTAGATATTTGCATCAGAAATTATAATGAAATGAAATTATTACTTGCATTATTTACTCTAGTCTCATTTGCTTCGTTCGGTCAGGACGCAAAGTCACAAGCCATTCTTGATGAGCTATCGAAAAAAATGAAAACGCATAAATCCTCTTATGTAGAGTTTAGCGTCAACATTAAGAACTCTTCTACAGGAACGGATGAGAATGAAACCGGAAAAGGATGGGTTAAAGGCGAGAAATACTACGGTTCTTTCGGCGATAACACCATTATCTCAAACGGCACGAAGACTTGGACTGTGATTAAAGAAGAGAAGACAGTTTACATCACGGATGCTGATGAGGATGATGACGAAATGTTGAATCCGAAAAAGTTGATGACACTTTGGGAGAGTGGTTTCAAAAACAAATACGGAAAAGAAACGACCATTGGCTCTGAGAAGGTTGACATGATTTACTTGTACCCGAAAAATGCAAGTTCTGTTGATTATCATACCATTGTGATTTACATTTCTAAAACAAGTAAGGAACTTAAAAAGGTAATCGTTAAAATGAAAGACGGAACGCGCATGACATACAAGTTAACGAAGTACACTGCGAATCCTACCGTTTCAGATTCCAAGTTTGTTTACAACAAATCAAAATTTCCAGGATATACAGAGATTAGCGACTAAGTCGTTGTATTTATGATAACGAGTCCCGATAGACCAATGGTTTGTCGGGACTTTTTTTTGTCTAAAACCTTTGTTTAATAAGGGATACCCGCAATTTATTTCAGGTAATTGTTGCAAAAAAACGCGTACTTATTCTAGTGTGTGTTTCCAGTGATTGCCTAATTTCGAAATACACCACTATTCACTGATAATGACAGAACTAGAAATCAATTCGGATCAAAATCCGCTGGGGGTAGATATCGAAAAAGTAGCGAAGTACTATGGCAATCGTCGCACAGTAGTACGGGCATTCCTAACGGATAAAAGCAGAACTCCTGAAGTAATTACGCAAAGCCAACTGAATGTGTTCGAGTTGATCGAATTACAATTGGGTTATCCTATTCCTACGAAGATTCGTAAGATCGTTAAAAATATGTGACCCCTTAATAGTTGATAATCGCGTCAACAGCCTTGTCCAATCGATCCTTTGGTAAGAATTGCTGCTCCAAATCAGCGGCAAATGGAACAGGTGTATCCAACGATGCAACACGTTTTACGGGCGCATCCAAAGACTCAAAACAATTCTCAGAAATCAACGCGACAATTTCTCCACCAATTCCTCCAGTCATACAATCTTCGTGCAGTACAATGGCCTTACCGGTTTTTCGAACGGCTGTGTAAATCGCTTCTGTATCCAATGGTGATAAAGTTCTCAAATCAAGCACTTCGATACTTTGATCGGAATGATTGTCAGCATATTCATTCGCCCAGTGCACTCCTAAACCATACGTAACAATGGTCAAATCAGATCCTTCTCGCGTTGTTTTCGCTTTTCCGATTTCCACTGTGTAATAATCGTCTGGAATCTCTTCACGAATGCTACGGTACAAGAATTTATGCTCAAAAACCATTACCGGATTCGGATCTTCAATGGCCGCAGCTAACAATCCTTTCGCTTCGTATGGTGTAGATGGGAAAACAATTTTCAATCCTGGGGTGTGAAAGAACCAAGCTTCATTGCTTTGAGAATGGAATGGTCCTGCCGCTGCTCCGGCACCAGTAGGCATGCGTACCACAACATCAGCATTCTGCCCCCATCGATAGTGAATTTTTGCAAGATTATTGACAATTTGGTTGAATCCGCAGGTTACGAAATCAGCGAACTGCATTTCTACCACCGCCTTCATTCCCGCAATAGACAGTCCTAGTCCCGCGCCTACAATGGCAGATTCACAAATAGGCGTATTTCGAACACGTTCCTTTCCAAATTGATCTACAAATCCTTCCGTGATTTTGAAAACGCCTCCGTATTCGGCAATATCCTGCCCCATGATTACAAGATCATCGTGGCGTTCCATCGCTTGACGCAAACCATCCTGAATTGCATCTACAAAACGTTTCTCTGTCTTATTTCCCGTCGCTTCAATTTCAACAGGAACATACGGAGCGTAAATATCTTCTAACTCAGATTCCAGGTTTGGCTCAATCGTCTCTTCGGCGAAAGCCACTTCCAACCCATCTTGAATTTCTTTCTTAATTTCTTTCGCCACTTCCGCTTCCAATGCATCCGAAAGCAAGCCTTCACTTTTCAAATATGCCGTATACGCATCAATCGGATCATATGCCTTCCAATCGTCTTGCAATCCTTCAGGATAGTATTTCGTACCAGAGGCCTCTTCATGCCCACGCATTCGAAAGGTCATCAATTCCAACAAAACTGGCTTTGGATCTTTACGCATCTCCTCGGTTAACTCACGCATTACCGTGATTACTTCTAGGATGTTATTTCCATTCACCTGAACAGCTTTCATTCCATATCCGATTCCCTTGTCGATAAAGTTTTCACAGTTGAACTGCTCTCGAGAAGGTGTCGACAATCCCCATTGATTGTTCTCAATTCCGAAAATCACGGGCAAATCCCAAACGGAGGCTACGTTCAACGCTTCATGAAAATCTCCTTCACTCGCCCCACCGTCTCCAGTAAACACCAAAGTTGCCTTTTTCTGATCACGTAACTTTGAAGCAAGACCTACTCCACCTGCCAACGCCAATTGCGGCCCTAGGTGAGAAATCATACCAACAATATTATAATCTTGCGTTCCGAAGTGGAATGAGCGATCACGTCCTTTGGTAAAACCTGACATTTTCCCTTGAAATTGAGCAAACAATCGATTCAATGGAATTTCGCGCGTTACAAAAACACCGAGGTTTCTGTGCATTGGAAAGATGTATTCTTCCTTGTACATTGCATACGTAGTTCCTACTGAAATTGCTTCCTGTCCCCAACCGGAGAACCATTTGGAAATCTTTCCCTGTCGCAACAAAATCATCATCTTTTCTTCGATGAGGCGCGGTTTCATTAACTTCTTATATATGTCAATGAGTTCGTCATCACTAAATCCGGTTCGATTGTATTCGATTGCTCTTTTGTCAAGAACTGCCATAAGTCCGTGTTTTTAGCAAAGCTAACAAAAGAGGTTGTATGTTGTGAAGATTTTAAAATTGATCTTCCCATTAAGGAAAATTTACTGTGCATAGCAATCCAATAGTAAAAAACTACACTTCCCTCGTTCACCGCCGTTGCAGAATCTCATAGCCTATGGGAGGTTGAGCCATACTTTTGCGGACAGCATCAATATTCAATAGATATTGTATTTCATACATTAAGTTGCCTAGAATTTTCATTTTACCTCGAATATGTTTCCTGTAATTGTGTAAAAACAATCAATACAACCTATATTTGGCCAAAATCTAAACGAATTCATATGCAACACTTTATACTTTTGGTACTTACAACTCTAAGCTTTACTAGCTTTGGACAGTTGTCTCTACCTATCGATTTCGAAGGAAATCCGACAATTTACAACTTCACCAACTTTGATGGTGGAGATGCATCCGTTCTTGCAAATCCTGATATGTCTGGTATTAATACCAGCGCGAACGTTGGACGCATGATCAAAAATGCTGGTCAGCCTTGGGGGGGATCTCTTCTTACGATGGACAACCCGATTGACTTTACTACCGATAAGATCTTTACTATGAAAGTATGGTCTCCAGCAGTTGGTCGTACGGTACTGTTAAAAGTTGAAAACCTTACTAACGGTGCGATTTCCTTTGAGCAGTCATACACATCAACTGTTGCTAACGCATGGGAAGAAATGACGTTCGATTTTACGGCAATTAATACGGCTGAGTCGTACCAAAAAATTATACTTATCATGGACTTAGGAACTGTGGGAGATGGAACAGCCAACTTCACATGGTACTTTGATGATATTGAATTAATTTCTGCAGGTCCAGTATTGGATCAAATTGATCTACCTGTGACATTTGAAGACACCGCTGTAAATTACACTTTGACCGATTTTGGAGGAAATGTGCACCAAATTATTGCAGATCCAACCAACCCGAACAACACTGTTTCTGAAGTAACAAAAGGACAATCCGCTCAACTTTGGGCAGGTACTACAGTTAGTACACCCGCTGGACTCGCATCAGCAATTCCATTCTCAGCTACAGATTCTACAATCTCAGTTCGTGTTTGGTCACCTGATGCTGGAATTCCAATCCGCTTGAAGGCAGAGGATCACACCAATCCTACGATTTCCGTTGAAACGGAAACAATGACTTCAACTTCCGGGGAATGGGAAACAATGATTTTCAACTTCAACAATGAAGTAAACGGAACAGCAGTGATCAACCTTGCAAACACATACGATATGGTTTCGATCTTCTTCAACTTCGGAACAGACGGAGCTACTGCAGGAGAAAAAATCTACTATTTCGACGATGTACAATTGGGAGCTCCTTGTCAGGCTTCTTCTACAGAAGATGTGGTCGTTTGTGATACTATAGCCTACGACTGGAACGGTACAACCTATACAATGGGAGGTACGTATACATACTCCACTCAAAATGCAGGAGAATGTGACAGTACAGCGACATTGAATTTGACGTTTGCATCACCTACAACAGCTTCTATTACAGAATCTGTACTGGACACGTACACAGCACCTAGCGGAACTGTTTATACGACTTCAGGGATTTACGAAGATACAATCATGAACGTGGCTGGATGTGATTCAATTATCACTATCGATTTGACGGTTCAGTATACAGGAATTAACGAATTTGAATTGGCAGGAGTAACTATTGCTCCAAACCCAGCTTCAGATTTCGTAACAATTACAGTTGACGAGGCGTACCTCAGTCAAACCATTTCAGTGATGGACCAGGCAGGTCGCATTGTTATTGCTATGGACGCAAATGCAATTCAGTCTGACATTGACATCTCAGCATTGAAAGAAGGAATGTATTATGTACGTATTGGAGACCTTAAGGCGGTTAAGTTACTCAAAGAGTAGTTAGACCTTGGCTTAAATTTAGGGTGAAGGGTTTCCGAAAGGGAGCCCTTTTTTTGTGCAAAATAGTGAACCAATGCATCCTCATGGTGTATCTATAATTGAAAACACTTGTGATGGTTCGAAACGTATCGAGACTTTTATTCCTTAGCCTATTATTCGTAGTTGGTTCAACACTCTCGTATGCACAAGATTCATTGGTTTGGGGGCTCCATGGTAAAACAGTTCATCTTTCCAGAATCACAGAGGTAGACATTTTTGCGAATGGAGATGTTGCATTTTGTGGATCGCACGATAGCCTAATCACTTTCGGGGATTACTCGTTTCGAGGACCAAAACCTAAAGGAGCGACTGGGGCTACCTCATCCAGTTTGTTTATTGGAAGATGTTCAGCAGATAAAGAAATTCAATGGATACATTCATTTGCAGTTGCTGACGCCGGTTTGTACATGCACGATATGAAGTTAGACGTGCACGATAACATCTGGATCACAGCGAGTGCTGAAGGCAACATTGAATTTATAAACGGTGAAACAGCAGTGCTTCAGGGTACGGGCGTACTTCTTGCCAAAATCAATCCAAGTGGAGAACTACTTTTAGGTAAAACATACAGCGGTCTTGGAACGCGTTTACACAATTATCATGTCTTGCCTCGAGACGACGGAAAATGCTACTTCATGGGAAATCATGGCGGTGGAACTTTTGGTGAATCTAAAATTCCCGGCGGATCATCCGGTCAATATTCGGAATATATTGCCTTGGTCGATTCAGACGGGACACCTCTTTGGGGGAAATCCATCGGAGGCGCTGGAGGTGCCGTAACAGCGAGTGACTTTACCTACGATTACGAAGGAAACTTGCTCATTTCTGGTAATTACCGATACATAAATACACCGAATATTATCGAAGAAGGAACCGACAACCCAAAAGAGAAAATCGATGGCGGAACACAAATGTCGGCGGGTAATGTTGGAGGAAGTGTGCGTCCCGTAGGATCAACAGGCGGACAAATTCATCCATTTATTGGCAAGTACGATCCGAACACCGGAGAACCGAATGAGGTGCATTGCTATTTAGGAGGAGCTGGTGGCGCAACATCATCTATGATCGCTGATGATAAAGGAAACATCTATGTAGGCCTCAGTATTTATGGCAGCGGACTAAATATCAAAGGAACCTTCATTCCCGGAAAAGGAAACAAAACCATGGCCATTGTGAAATTGAATAAAAACTGGGAAGTCGATTGGTTTAAATCTTTTGATGCTCCTGGTTCGTCAAACTATGCGGATGACTTATGTTTGGATGGAAACAAATTGTACGCAGCGACCATGGTGTCACAAGGAAGATTCAAAGCAGACAAAATTGACTTTACGACAAATGGGGTTGTGGAGCGGAGCCATCTTACGTTTGAATGCAAATACTGGTTATTGCGAATGGTCGGATCAATGGGAAGTGGGCAGAACCTTGTGCGTAGCGATGAAAGATGGTGAAGGATATGCTGGCGGATGGTTTCATTATGCCACCAAAGTTGGAAGAGACCGAATGGAGACACCAAACCATGGACAATTTAACGCTGTTTTGGCGCGCATTGGTAAGGCTGAAGAAGAAAAAGAACTGCTAGCACAAATGAACCGTTTTGTTGCGCAGCCATTACCAGAAACAAAACCAACTCCTGATCTAAACGGTAGACCTACAATACCGTTTCCCTCGGAACCTGCATTGTCTGATAAACGAAGAGAGATTCGAACGTCGGAGACGCAGCACCGATTGGAGGTCAGGTCAGAAACCATCAAAATTGAAGTCTGGGACAACCGGCAAGTAGATGGAGACATCATTTCGTTGAAATATAACGGAACATGGATTCTGGAAGATTATCGATTGCGTCGCAAACCGCACATCATTGAAATTGCCGTTATTCCTGGTCAACCGAATTTTATTGAAATGTACTCAGAAGATGTTGGAAGCATCCCTCCTACCACCACCCAAATCAATATCGATGATGGAAATGCCATTCAAAGCATCTCTTTACGATCAACCCCGGAAATGAATGGGGTGATTGAGGTTTTTTGGGAGAATTGATTCTTAACTTTTTACTAGTTAAAAACCACCTTATCCGAATGCAATACGTTTCCATGTCGCACTACCTGATACAAATACGTTCCTGAAGGCAAGCCATTTCGATTGAACTTCATTTCGCCATTCTCTGTTGCTGCTCGTCCTACTTGCTGCCCAGTCATGTCGTACATCACAATTTCAAAGTGCTGCAGCACTTCGGATTTGAAATTAATATAATCAATGGCTGGAGACGGATATGCTTTAAATTGTTCTATAGAAAACTCTTCTGCACTCGCGAATTGATCGAACTCCCAAAAATCACCAAAATTGGTTCCGTTTGTTCCGAGTCCCATATAACAACGATCGCCTATTTTGGCTTTTACCGCCCATCTTCTTTTAGCAAACGGATAGTCAGGTAGTTCTTCCCATAAATCAAGACTAGGATTGTAGCGCCATACTTCCGGATACATATCGCCCCAACCCAAATAGCCACCAATGTAGTATCCGTATCCATTTTGAGAAAGTCCTATATTGTTATTAGGCGCTGTTCCGGGAAAATTAGCCTTTGCCGTCCAAGCGCTGATAGACGGATCAAATTCGTAAAAGGAAAATCCGATTTTATAATATCCTTTCCCGTCAACAACAAAGGTTCCGTTTCTGTGTCCAACATTGGAAGGCATAGCACATACCACACTCCAAGAGTCAAAAGCAGGATCATACATATACAAGGAATCGGTCGCGCTCAAATAGCTCGGGTAGTATCCTTTTCCATCAATTACAAATGGATCGGTGTTCGTAAACCAATCTCCGGGAGCATTGGATAATTGTGTCCAAATATTCGTTGTTGGATCATAGCAGAAGTGTGTTGCATTACTCCATTGCCCCATTCCTACATACGCTTTACCATCTATAGCAATGGCGGTTAAATCCTGATCGCCGTTTGAATTATTCCCAATGTAATCTGCTTTTTGCGCCCAACTATTTGTGGCAGGATCGTATGCCCACCATTCTGCGTACCATTCATCCGAGCCATCTCCATTTAAATGACCAGTTCCAGCATAAACTCTATTGCCTAGTCCAATGGCAACACCTCGGTGACGCCCGAAACTTCCGAAGTCGGCTTTTCGCGACCAATAATTGGCATATGTAAATTGTGTCCCACAGATGAGGACTATAAAGAGTAGTAGTGTTTTCAAAATGTAAGCGTTAGGGCAGTAAATTACACAAAAGCATTGGATTAAACCGACTTATATGAACCAATTCACTGCGCGGATGAAGATTTGTCTAAAGAAAATTTACACTCTTTTACACTTATTCACGTGTCGTATCAAAAGCAATAACAATATTTGAATCAAGTTTAATAGACAATCCAACAACATGATTAAAATTCCATTTCTAGTTACCCCCCTTGCGTTATCGCTTATCTTCTCAGCTTGTTCTCAAGAGATTAAAAATGAACCTAAGGAAACTGACAAGAAAGAAGTCGAGGCTACAACTGAAGATGAAAGCCCGTATTCCAAAGCACATGAATACGGTGGTTGGTACTGTCCAGACAATTTTGGGTTTGAGCCTGTGGACATCACGAAACTTGATCAAGTACCAGTTGTAAGTGGAAGAATGCCTCAGAAATGGGAGGCGCAAAGCGGTTTATCATTGATGTATTTAGATCCTGTAAAATTCCCACAAGCAAAAGCCTTGGATATTGAACTTCCAGCTTTGGCTTACGTAGATCATCCATACGCCGACATGAAGGAATTGGCTGTAATTATTCAGGCATTTGTTGCCGATGAAGACACCATTGTTGGATATCGATTCCCAAATGGCGGAAACGGATCGGCTTGGTACGGGCAGGTTGATTTCCTTTCGGATGAAGAAATTACAGGACTTGAACCAGCTCCATTTGTTTATGAGGAATTCACTATAAAAGCGACAAAGAAGGAAGTTTGGAAAGCTTTCACAAAGTCTGATTTTGCTAAAGATCTCGCCAATCAATTCAAGGAAAAGAAAATGACCAAGTCGGATTGGTACGATGGACTGGATATCAACCTGAAGTACTCCAAAGAAAACGATATGGGAACAGGATATGTTGCCAACGTTTGGGGGAATCTGTACATGCACATTGACTATATCATTGATGGTCATCATTCATCCTACAAGTTTATGGTATCTGAAGACGCAGAATCCGGAGAATGTACTATTTCATTCGTTGCCGGCCCTTACCCTGATTCCATTGAAGAAGAAACAGCCAAGTGGCAAGAATGGGCAGATAAATTGAAGGATGATGCTGGGTGCTAAAGATTAAAATCAGTATCTTAAGGACTTGAGGTCCCTGCTACTGCTTTTTTTAATTTTTGCATGCTTGCGTAACGGAAGTGCACAAGATGGAGCAACCGATTGCAATCCTCCACCGAAAAATGGATACTGGGTCTATTTAGGAAAGGATCGGCCTGAGATGGATTATCCTGCGGAGGGAAAAATAGAAGAAGGAAATTACGTCAAAAATAGAAAAGTAGGCGTTTGGATCAAATATTATAACGATGGGCTTACTCCTAAATTGAAAGGGGAATACAAGAACAATCGTCCATACGGTAAGTACACGAAGTTCTTTCCTGACGGAAGTATCAGCGAAATTGGGACTTTTAATAAAGGGCACTACGTCGATACTGTACATCGGTATTTGGAAAATGGTCTGATCCGATTTATTGGAATCTATGACAAAGAAGGTAAGTCTACAGTGGATTCATTTTTCTACTACCAGGATAATAAATGTCTAGATTTTTATGTGTGTATAGGAGTTCACCTCGCTCTGTGGAAACCATCATCTATTCGACAGATAGCTGTAATAAAATAGATTCCATAGAACATAGACCAATACCTGCATCACCTGGCTGCGGTCCCAACATAAAACCAGTAAATCCTGAGAATCCATTAATTTATGAGGAATCTGTGAATAATATCTTTACGCTGGATTCAATTTCAATTCATAATAATTGGATGAATGTGCACGAAATAGATTTGGACAGTGAAAAAGACTCCTTACCAACTGTAAATTCTGTGCAAATAAAAAGCAGCTCTCTTAAAAAAGAAGGCTATATGAAGCTTTACAACAAGAATGACGAGATATTCCTTGACGGAAATTTCCAAAATAATCAACTATGGGATGGGAAGGTATACATCTATGACGAGGACGGTATTTTGCTTCGGGTCAAGGTGTATAAGAAAGGGCAATATCATTCCGACGGGCAATTGTAAATGAAAACATTGCTACTTATAATATCATCCCTTCTAATTGCATCGGTTGCATTGGCGCAGAACGACACCATCAATCAAATTGATGATCAGGGGCGTAAACAAGGCTTGTGGGTTTATTACGGAAAAGATAGACCTGAAATGGGGTATCCCAAGGATGGAAAAATAGAAGAAGGTTCATACAAAGACAATCGGAAAGAAGGAATCTGGATCAAGTATTACTATGACGGAAAAACACCTAAATTAAGGGGCACCTATCATAATAACAGACCCTCGGGACCTTATCAGAAGTTTAATAAAGAAGGTATTTTAGTTGAGGAAGGCACCTTCACTAAATCAAGACCCCTGGGAAATCTTCGAGGCAGCATTCTGGAAAAATCGGATTGTAGCTGGTCAACAACTGAAAAGAGAGATTCTCTCGGACTAAGCTTTCTCCACCCCATTTACCAAATTGATACTAGTAGCATTGAAAGAGATCCATTCCTTTTGCAGGAAGTGTATCAATCCATAGAAAAAGATTCAATACTCTCTTCATGTGTACAATGCGTTCACAAGCAACCGAAAAAGAATGGATATCAAAAATTATACAATGAGCAACATGAAATTCTGATTGATGGAAATTTCAAGAACTATCAGTTCTGGGAAGGCAAAGTATACACCTACGATGAAGACGGCATTCTATTGAAAGTTAAAGTCTATAAAAAAGGGCGATACCATTCAGACGGGCAACTGTAAGACATAAAAAACCCTGACGATCTTATTAGATGTCAGGGTTCGATATTTTAAATAGAATGGTTCTTACACCAACCCTTGATCGATCATTGCATCTGCTACCTTAACGAAACCAGCTACATTGGCTCCTTTCACGTAGTCGATTGATCCATCGTCGTTTTTACCATATTTCACACAAGCTTCGTGGATTGAAACCATAATAGAGTGAAGCTTCTGATCTACTTCTTCTCGCGACCAGTTCATTCGTAGTGAATTCTGAGACATTTCCAATCCTGAAGTTGCTACACCTCCAGCGTTTGACGCTTTTCCTGGTGAGAACAATACTCCAGCTTCTTGGAACGCTGCAATTGCTTCAGGAGTACAAGGCATGTTTGCGCCTTCAGCTACTGCCATTACACCATTGTCTACCAACATTTGTGCTTCGTCTCCGTTCAATTCATTTTGAGTTGCACATGGAAGTGCCACATCTACTTTTTGAGACCAAGGACGATCACCTGCGAAGAATTCGAATCCAAATTTGTCTGCCAATTCTTTCACACGTCCACGACGTACATTTTTCAAATCCATTAAGAAATCCAAATGCTCCGAGTGGAAACCGTCTGCTGCGTAAACATATCCTGACGAATCAGAAACTGTCACAACTTTACCTCCAAGGTGAATCACCTTCTCAAGAGCATATTGTGCTACGTTACCTGAACCAGAAATCGCAACCGTTTTCCCTTTGAAGCTGTCATCTTTCGTCGCTAACATTTCCTGTGCAAAGTAAACTGTTCCGTAACCTGTAGCTTCCGGACGAATCAATGATCCTCCCCAGTTCAATCCTTTACCTGTCAAAACACCTGTAAACTCGTTACGCAAACGTTTGTACTGACCGAACATGTATCCGATCTCACGACCTCCAACGCCGATATCACCAGCAGGCACATCTGTATCCGGCCCAATGTGGCGTTGCAATTCCGTCATGAATGACTGACAGAACTTCATTACTTCATTATCTGATTTTCCTTTCGGGTTAAAATCAGAACCTCCTTTACCACCTCCCATTGGAAGTGTAGTCAACGAGTTTTTAAAAATTTGCTCGAATCCAAGAAATTTTAAAATCGATAAGTTCACCGATGGGTGAAAACGCAAACCTCCTTTGTACGGTCCAATTGCTGAATTGAATTCAACACGGTACCCACGGTTTATTTGAACCTCACCATTGTCGTCCAACCATGGTACGCGGAACATAATTACGCGTTCTGGCTCAACAATGCGATCCAAAATTTTCACTTGTTTGTACTTTGGAGTTTCTTCAATCACAGGGATTACTGCCTCTGCTACTTCGTGCACTGCCTGTAAAAATTCCGTCTCGTGACCTTGAGTTGCCTTCACTTTTTCCATGAAAGCATCTATCTGAGCTTGATATTTATTTGACATTAGAAATGTTTTAAGTCGAGCGACAAAAGTAATTAATTTTTAAGATCAGGATTCCAATATGCAATCGATATTTGGAATGCTAAAGTCTACAGTTCAGAAGGTCTAAATTTCGCAAACGGGCTGGGGATTCCGTATCTTTGTGCCTATCAACAGATGCTAAAAATACCTTTCCTACCAGAGCAACTATTTGATTGGCTTCTCGTCTAAGAGACAACAATCGACAAAAGATTTACTACAACTAGCGATATGTTTCGAACAAAAAATATTCTTACTACCCTTGCTTTCACCTTCGCCGCGGCGTCATTTTCGAATGCACAAAACCTGTGTTTGGGAAATGATACATCTGTATGTTTAGGGCAAGCCGTTACAATTGAGGATTGTAACCCGGGCACTGCTGCTGGCCTTTTGATGAACAACGCAACCTTTATTACACTTTCGGACGATTCGTACAGTGCTGCGGTTAATATTGGTTTCCCATTCAGTTTCTACGGTACTAATTACAACCAGTGTGTTATTGGTTCCAACGGAGTTGTCAGTTTCGATCTAACAAATGCCAACGGATATTGTGCATGGGCCTTAAATGGAACTCCGCTTCCTTCAGCTACTGTTAACGAAGCCAATAACGCAATAATGCCTGCGTATCACGATATTAATCCCAGTGCTTTTGCATCTCCAAATGGAGAAATCATGTACCAAACTTTTGGTATGGCTCCCAACCGTCAATTCGTGATTCTTTACAAAGATATCCTCGCTTTTGGAGGAGGTGGAGAATGTACCTACATGGGATTGATTTTAAACGAAACATCCAACGTTATTGAAATGCACTTGGGATACAAACCAATTGCCACAGGTTGGAACGGCGGTTTGGCTATTCAAGGGGTGCAAAACGCACCAGGAACAGTTGCTTCAACAACGGCAGGACGAAACAACACACAGTGGAACGCAGTAAACGATTGTAAAATTTACACACCGGTTTCCCCTACGAATACTTCGTCATATACTGTAAGTAATGGAACGTACCTTCAAATCGTAAGTCCAAACAGTACGTATGTTTGGGAAAACACATTGGGACAAACATTCCCTTATAACAATGGAATTTTGAATATCCCGAGTCCGCCACCAGGAACTACAGGTTACTACTTGGCTTTAAGTGCCGCTTCTTGTAACAATTCAGTTGGTGCAGCTTCGGATACAACATTTATCACAGCAACATCAGCAACTGTTACGGCAACCTCTACTCCTGATATTTGTACTTCGGGGCAAGGGTCTGTAACTGCGACTGCAGGTGCGGGAACCGGGCCATTTACATATGACTGGACGACCTTAGGTAACAACCCAAACCCTACTGTGAACAATGTACTTACTGGTAACCACACTGTTATTATTACAGATGCTCTTGGTTGTACAGGTTCAGCAACGGTACTCGTAGATGACACTCCAGCCATTTTCCAAGGAAGCACTACAGTGGTTAGTTGTGCCGGAGGAAACGATGGTACGGCCTTCGCAGAAATGGTTCCGGCATTAGGAAACATCACATATCAGTGGGATGACCCTTTGGCACAAACTACACAAACAGCGGTTGGTTTGACAGCAGGACAATATACATGTACGATTATTTCTGACATTGGATGTGCAGGTGTTGTGGTTCTTGATGTCGTTGAAATTCCTGCATTAACGGCAGCTATTATTGCTCAAAGCGATGTAACATGTAATAGTGCAAATGATGGAATGATCACCTTGAATGTTACACAGGGTACGGCTCCTTACACCTACTCATGGGATAACTCGGTGTCTTCAACAAACATGGCCAACGATCTTTACGTAGGTCCACATCAGATTACGGTAACGGATGCGAACGGATGTATCGTTGTTGTTAACGGTGTATTGAACGAGCCACCTGCTTTAGACATTAACTTCCTAACTCCGAATACACAAATCTGTCCAGAAGATGACATCACATTGAATGTAACCGGAATTGGAGGATCGTCTCCTTACACGTTCACTTGGTCACAAGGAGGAAGTGTTATTGGAACTGGAGATCAAATCACCGTTGACCCGACAGTTACGAATACAGAATACTGTGTTACGCTGTCAGAAGCTTGTGGATCTCCAACAGATCAAGAATGCGTAATGATCACCTTCCCTACTCCAATTGAACCGAACGCTGTTCCTGATATGTACGAAAAATGTGTTCCGAATCCATTTGAGTTTGAAAACACATCTGTGAATGGAGGTGAAATTGCCACTACTTACTGGGATTTTGGGACAGACGAATACATTGCTTTAGAAAACGGAAACGATTCCACATCTTTCTTCTTTGACGATGTGGGTCAATACGATTTGATTATGACTGTGACTTCGATTTACGGTTGTGTTTACACGGATACGATCTTAAACATCATGCGCGTACTTCCACGCCCAACGGCAGATTTCTTCTTCTCGAGCAATCCTGCAACCATTTTTGAGACATCAGTATTCATGCAGGATAAATCCTCTCAGGATGTAATAATTTGGGAATGGGACTCTCCTTTCTCTTTACCGGCAAGCAGTAACCTTACAACTCCAACGTTTGTTTTCCCTGACGGAGAAGTTGGACAGTACCCAGTTACCTTGATGGTAGAAACTGAATTGGGATGTCGTGATACGATCACCTATACAATGAACATTGTTGAAGATGTATTGTTCTACGCACCAAATACATTTACACCGGACGGCGACGAATTCAACCAAACGTGGAAAGTAGAGGTAGCTGGAATTGATGAATTCAACTTCGAGCTATTGATTTTCAACCGATGGGGAGAAATCATCTGGGAGTCACGCGATCCAAGTGTTGGATGGGACGGAACGTATGGAGGTGTTCCTGTCCAAGATGGAACCTACGCTTGGGTAGCTCGTGTAGCTGTTCCTTACAATGATGATAAATTGGAATACAGCGGATCAATCAACTTGATTCGATAAAATACAATACCTACTTTTTAAAGCCCTGCTCTCGACTTCGTTTGATGATCAGGGCTTTTTTGTGCTCTTATGTTGAATTTAACTTACATGAGAGTATTTGAAGTGTTGACCACAAGGACCTTTACAGTTCTCTTCTCTTTAAAAAAACGGAATTGGCACCTTCTTTGCTTAATACTTAGTAAGTTTGAAAAAAATGAAGATGAAAAAGCTATTTATACCTATTACCCTAGTCGCGGCGCTTGTCATCACTTCATGTGATGTTTTGGAATCTGCTGCGAATGATCTTTTAACCACAGACGGCGGATCTTCTGAACCATCTTTAACCGAAAGTGAAGTTGCTTCAGGATTAAAAGAGGCGCTTTCCGTTGGAATCACCAATGCGGTAGATTTAACCTCCGTAACAGATGGATTCCTTGGGAATAATGAGATTCGTTTGCCTTTCCCAGAAGATGCGATCAAAGTAAAAGAAAAGGCATTGGAATGGGGATTGGACGGACAAGTTGAAAAGTTCGAAACAACCTTGAACCGTGCGGCAGAAGAAGCAAGTAAAGAAGCCATGCCTATCTTTAAAAATGCCATTACTTCGATGTCCATCCAAGACGCGTTTGGTATTTTAAACGGTGGAGACGGTGCAGCAACCGGCTACTTAAAAGGAAAAACAACAGATCAATTGGTTACAGCATTCCGTCCCAAAGTGGATGCGGCAATTGCGAAAGTGAAATTGACAGATTACTGGAATCCATTAGCGGAGAAGTACAATACGGCCATGACATTTACAGGTGGCGACAAAGTAAACACTGATTTGGGTGATTACGTAACACGTCGCGCTATTACTGGATTGTTCACGATGGTTGAAAAAGAAGAGAATAAGATTCGTAAAGACCCAATTGCTCGAGTATCTGAACTACTTCAGAAGGTATTCGGAAGTATTACAGGAAACTAATCGAATTAGAAATAGTAAAAACTGGGCATCTCGACTCCGCTCGATGTCCAGTTTTTTTGTGCCTTATTTTTAAGTGACGTGCTGATATCACAAATATTGATACAATCACCCTCCGCCACCGGCACCTCCCTCACAGGGAGGCGGGAATACAAATCACCAAATTGCATCTGAACGAAAAAGACCCTATCCCCTTGAGGGAAATATAGGTAGGAAAGGGAAAGCATATTTTCAATTTTCTAGTAACTTAGTTTGAAAATCAGCGTACAGAAAAACAAATCAACACAATGCAATATCCTCCAACAGAATTGGTTCTAGACGCACAAGGCAACGTGTATCATCTTGGATTAGCACCTGAAGATATTGCCGACACCATCATTCTTGTTGGAGATCAAGGCCGTGTAGAATTAGTCGCGAGTTACTTTGATACCGTTCAACATACGTCTCAACACCGAGAGTTTTATTGTATCACTGGGACTTACAAGGGCAAACGCATTACCGCCTTGTCGACAGGAATCGGAACAGATAATATTGATATCACGATCAATGAACTCGATGCATTAGCTAATATTGATTTGGATAAAAGAGAAGACAAACCGGAACACAAGTCACTGCGATTGATTAGAATTGGCACATGTGGAATTCTTCATCCGGAGGTGCCCGTGCATTCCTACATTCTTTCTACGCATGCTTTCGGTATAGATAATGTCGCTCATTTCTATGAAGTACCCTTTGATGCAGAAGAAACTGCTTTGAACAAAGAAATTTCCGATTACGTTTCGTTTCCCGAGAATGTACGAACGTATATTTCGAAAGCTTCGGACTCTATTGTCTCTCTACTGGATTCTGATAAAACCGAAAATGGAATTACCGTTACGTCAAGCGGATTCTACGGTCCTCAGGGGCGTCAATTGAGATTAAAGAATAGAACCGGTCATATTAACGACCTACTGTCCTCATTCCAAAGCGATTCCTACAGAATTACGAATTTTGAGATGGAAAGTTCTGCGCTATTCTCACTTGGTCGTGCTTTAGGGCATGAATGCGGAACTATTTGCCTTGGGATTGCGAATCGACCGAATAAAGAGTTCTCTAGCGGATATAAAGACGCTATGAAGGAATTGATTTTGTATGTGCTCGATAGGGTTTGAGTTAGGGATACGGTGGAAGGTTGGGCTTCGAGTGCCTCAGCCCACGATGTAAGTGTGAGGTAAAAGGTTGAAGGTGGAAGGTGGAAGGTGGAAGGTAGAGTTATAAGTTATGATTTACTGTAATAAAACGTGCCGAGATGTGAATTACGATGATCGAGGTTACTCCGTTGAAGTTTGAGGTCGATACACAGTTATTTTTCCTTTTTTCATGTCGTTTATGCGGAAGAGCGTGGTCCCTACCTTTCTGCCGTGTTGTCCGGTATTTTGATGAATCAAAACAATATTCCCATCGGATTTGACTTCATGAACAATAGCCGTGTGATGCTTCATTTCCTCTTCGTACGTATATTTACCGTCTTCCCAAGTAATTTTCACATTCTTGAACTGGATGATGTCTCCGGCATAGATGCATTCTGACTTGTGATTGATAACTTCTCCGAAATTCTCGTATCCATCCCAATCAGCACCGGTTTCATCCAATACCATTTTCGCTAGATCCCAGCATTCGCCAGTTCCAACTTTCTTATTGATCTTGGCACTGGCCAAATCCACAATGTTCTGATTAAACGCAGGAGTTTCGCCACAATTTTCTTGAGCGATGGCAGCCATTGGGAATAGAAAAAAGAGAATTAAGTATCGCATATTTTAATAACGTATTTCCAATTAAATTCTTACATCTCGTCCGAACTCCTGCAGGATTCGTACCAACTTTTTTTCGTCAATGGCCAAAACGTTTTCACGAAACTTGGAATCTTCGTCCAATACGGCTTTTTGCGTTCCAGAAAAATGAATCGCATCTGGTTGCACTTCATCGCGCATACGTGCAATATTGGAAGCATTTACCCCTCCTCCCGTCATAATTTCAATTCTTCCAGCTGCGTATTCGCGCATTTCAATCAAATTTTTCAGTCCGAGATCTACGTTTCTTGCTAAACCAGAACTAAGAATTCTATTGAATTCTAAATCGATCAATTTATCCATTCCTTTCTCGAAACGAACCAGATCATCAAAAGCGCGATGAAATGTCATTTCGATTCCGTCCGATTGGCGTTTCATTTTTTCTAAGGCATCGCGATCGATCCAACCATCTTCATTGTAAATTCCTACAACCACGCCGTGCGCTCCGATGGCTTTGCACTCCCGAATGTCGCGCAGCATAATCTCCACTTCATCTTCATCGTAAAAGAAGCCTCCTGGCCTTGGACGAATCAACACATGTGTCTCCAATCCTACCGCGAGTGCATATTCAATCATACCTGGCGATGGCGTCATTCCACCTTGTTCCAGGTTCTGACACAATTCAATACGGTCAAACTCATATTTTTTCGCCAAGCGAATGGCATCCAAAGAAGCTGCACAGAGTTCTAATTTCATTTTGTAAATATTTGAATTTCGTCGATAAAAGTCCAAGGGGTAGAACCCGCTCCTCCTCTACCCTCTGGTATTTTTTCCATAGGAATGACTTCAACCTTTACATATTGACCAGTTGTATTCAATTGCAACTCTATTCGATTGACAATTTCATCCCCTTCAATGGCAACTTCCTTTACTTTAGTCCACTCTATACGATCATCAGACACAGATACTTTCATTGAATCTGGGAGGTAGATCCACGAGCCATTTTGATTTAAAAAACCGATAGTAAAGAAGTCAATACTGGTAATTGTATCCAAATCGATTATCATTTCAACATTCGGCTTATTGAAGCCCAACCATTGATCTCCTTTCCAGCGCTCAGTTCCCAAAATTCCATCTACGAGGTTCAGGCTCGCATTGTGATTGTACTTTTTATGGGGAGCTGGATTCATTTCAGTTTCGGCACCCAAAATATCGGACTCATGCAGATTGTATGTAATTTGCTGATCTCCATTGTATTCTAGCATTAAACTATGATAACCGTTCCCGCGATCGAATTGAACTGATTCACCATTCTTGATATAGAAAATTCCGCCCAAAGTATGATTGTACGAGTCGCCCAACACAAACTCTTCATTTGGGTCTAGCCCCCACCAGGAATATGCCACACCATCATGTGCTCTTTCAATTTTCAATTCGGGAATATGAATGGATGCAGCTCTATTTACTTCACGTTCCTCTAAATACGATTCGTGAAAATCTAGATATACCTTTAGGAACTCAGAATACTCAGGCTTCTTTTGGCACCATAAACTCTGCATCAGTGCCAATGCTCTTGGATATACCATATACTCTAACTGATCGTAGGTTGGAATATACTCAGTCCAAACATTTGCCTGTCCGCCCGAAATGAACTTTGCATCTTCTTTTGTTAAATCCGCTGGAATTGGATTGAATTCATACACTTTCTCCAATGGAAGAAATCCTCCAATGGCCAAAGGTTCGGACTCATGACTGCTTTGGTAGTAATCGAAATAACAGTAGGAAGTTGGCGACATCACTACGGAATGTCCTTGTTTTGCAGCTTCAATTCCTCCGGCTTCCCCTCTCCACGACATTACCGCTGCATTCGGCGACAATCCTCCTTCTAGAATTTCATCCCAACCGATGAGTTTGCGTCCTCTTTCTGTGAGATACTGGTCCATTCGTTTGATGAAGTAACTCTGAAGTTCGTGGGAATCGTGCAGTTCATTTTGTTCCATTACGTTCTTGCACTTTGAACAATCGTTCCAGCGTGTTTTTGGCGCTTCGTCTCCACCAATGTGAATGAATTCTGATGGAAATAATTCCAACACCTCATCCAGTACGTTTTGCAAGAATTCAATAGATTCTTCTTTGGAGCAGTAGATATCATCAAAAACTCCCCAGAGCCCCGGAACATTTTGAAATTCACCAGTACAAGACAATTCAGGATATGCTGCCAAAGCGGCTCTGCTATGCCCCGGCATTTCTATTTCAGGTACAACATTGATATGCAATTCTGCTGCGAAAGCCACTACTTCCTTAATTTCCTCTTGGGTATAAAAACCTCCGTATTTTTTATGCTCATACTGCCTCGGAGTATCTGTATAGTGCCCAATTACGGTACTATCGCGGTAGCCTCCAATTTCTGTTAGCTTTGGATACTGTTTGATTTCAATACGCCACCCTTGATCATCCGTCAAGTGCCAATGAAAGGTATTGAATTTGTACATGGCCATCGTCTCAATAAAATCTTTGACTTCTTCCACCGTATAAAAGTGACGACTGACATCCATATGTAAGCCTCTCCATTCAAATTGGGGCGCATCTTCTATCTTAATTTTTGGCAAAATCAGGACATTCTCCTCGGAGTGATCGATTAGTTGCAATAGACTGACCATTCCATAGAATTGGCCCATTGCTGCACTATATGAAATTCGAATGTTGTCTCCCACATCAATTCCATAAGCTTCCGGGAGTACCACTTTACTTTGAAAAAAGGTCACAACTGGATTGGAATCCGTTTCTTTTATTTGAATGCCTTGCGTGTTGAAATGAGTTTCCAGAACCCGAAGTTGCTCTCTGGTGAATGTGCCACTCTTTATTGTTAAAGCATTCCCTTCAAGAACAAATTGCCCTTCCGAATATTCCACAAAAGAGGGGGTTGGTAAAATGTTGGTTTGAGCATAAATCGAAACGGCACTTATTGAAATGACTATTGCGAATAATAGATTTTTCATTCCTCAATTAATTTGGGGTAGGAAATTACCAGGGTGGACTTTAATTGCTTTGGTTTTTCCAATGGAACTCCCAGAAAATAGGATTGTCCTACACGTGCCACGAACAATTGTCCTACGGTTGTAGATTGTACTTTTTCTACGAGATCATCTGCAAGCAACCCCGATTCTATATTTCTAAGAATACTAAGTCCATTGTGATTGGGCCAATATTGTTCTACGATGGAATCGAAAGGCACATTTGCGTGGAATTGATCATAAATATCATGTATTGCTTCCGATCGTTCGTCTCGAGAAATACTTGAGCCATCCAGATAGACATATTGAATGGATAGCAATTGTACAGAGGTGTCTTTGATAAATTTATAGGCTCTCTGATCCCCTGGAATGATCGTCGCATTCTTTTTATCTTGCTCTTGTTCTTCCTTGAATCGTAGGAATAAATCGCGTTTTGAAGTGTTGTTCAACAGCTCCAATTGCACATCTCCTGGATACTTGTTCACGTATTCTCTGAGGTCTTCACTGCTCTTTAGTTTCGAGATATTCTTCTCGTGATCAATATTACTGAAATAGTTATTTGGATTCGAATTTGGGATAAGTAATACATAATGCCCCTTCATCTTCTTCGAATTGTGGGTCATGTCGACAATATTGTACCATCCCGTGGCATCATCACCTGCAATAAAACGATCGCCTTTCTTTTTTCCTTTTACTGCCGCTTGAAAACTGTCTACAAAGTAATCCAAATCAATCCAGCCTACATCACCGAGCGCGTCTGTATCTGGGCCAGAATTTTGCGCATACTGTTCGAAAAGATCCTTGTACGAACTTCCTTCGTTTAGCTTTTCAAATACGCGTTTGATTTCGTCTTTGGCATTTGGAGAGTTTTGATTGGAAATGGTTAACAACCGAAAGCGATATATTTCCTTTGCCCCTTCATCAATAGTAACAACGTGATAAGAACCTGATTCATAGGTGTCCCCAGGCTTAAGTTCATCCTTACGGGATTGATAGTCCACATTGAGCATTTTATCATGCATAAACCCCAACACCACTTGAGGCAAACTGTCCGCAAAAAGCCGCGCCTCATCAATATTCCGTATTTCTTTAGCACGAGACAGATAATCCTGAGCATACGTTCCAGTTGCTAGAAAGAGAAATAGAATATGTAAATATAAAAGGCGCATGAGTAACGAATCTACAAATTTAACGCCAATCGTGATGCTGCGCAATTTCTTTAGAAGTTACTAGTACGACTTCTATAGGAAAGGGTGTAATATCCTGGTACGAGATGTGGTGCTTTGTCAACAACAACAAATCCAATGCTTTCACCAGTACGTTCCCATTGATAATACGCGCCTTTGATCATTTGTTCTTCACTAATTGCATACGATTCAGTAACATCTCCTACAACTTGAGGGGAGCTCGACCATTTTGCCGATGTGTGAGAAAAACGCTTTTTAACATCCCAATACGAATCACCACGATCCAACAGTTTTTTCATTTGCCCGATAAGCACTTCCGCCGTTTCCGGAGCGATTTTCGTTAAATCCAAGGTTATCACTTGCACATTCACAATGTTGAACATCGAATCGTCAATCAATTTAGTGCGCTTTCCAATGGTGTTATGCATCGTCCCTACATAGCTGTCGAGCTTGCTAGTATCAATGTCATCGAAAAAGAATACATCCTTCTCAAAGTGAACAATTCCGGTGAATACTTCACGAAAACCTTTCGCATATTCAACTGCTCCCTGAACCGTATTCACGGAAGTGAAGTTTTCTTCATGATTTTGACCAAATGAAATTGTTGAGATACATAGCGTAATTGCGATGCAAAGCTTGAGCATGTGTTTGTAGTTTAGAGGTTCTAATGTAACAATACGACAACAATAAATCAATTATCATTCCGCTTTTTTGCTAACGGTGTTTTACTGTTTATTCACAATGTATACAGCGCATTTCTCTAGTCGTAATAAGTGAAACTCGTTGCGCTCCATAAAAAACCCTGACGATCCTTTCGGATGTCAGGGTTTCATATTCTTGGATTCCGAGTATTACTCGATAATCACTAATCCTTTAGAATGTACTGTATCTGATGCAAATACGCGAACTGTATAACGTCCTGCTTCAAGGTTTGAACCGTTAACAGCACCTGTAGTAAGGTCTACTGATACAGCTACCTCTCTTCCAAGAGCGTCAACAACTGTGATGTGATCAACCACTCCGTCGAAATCTACAGTGAATACACCTGTATTCGTAGGGTTCGGGTAGATGTTGATGTAATCGCTATTCAACTCGTCAATTCCTGTGAAGTCAACAAGTACACACTCCGTTGTATCAGAACAATTTGATGTGGTAACGATTGCTGCATACTGCCCTGTAACGGTTGGTTGGTATCCTTGACCAGTAGCTCCTGCAATTGGTTGCCCTGTTCCACAATCAATCCAAACATACGATGCTCCTGTTTGGTTCGCAATTAACTGAGTTCCCATACTACTAACAGTAAGGTCAATCAATGAAACGATAACGTTCTGAGTCTGCGTGGTAACGTTTCCATTTCCGTCATCATATGTCCAAGTTACAACCGTTGTTCCTGCCGTTGTGATTGGGAAGGTAACGTCTGGCACACCGTCCATAGATCCAAGACAGTTATCTGTTGCCGTTGGCGTTGCTGGTGTAGCTTCGTTACACCCCTCATAATCTGCCAATGTTGCTACATCTGGAGCAGGAGCCGATATATCATTGATGATAATATCTTGCGTTTGTGTTGCGGTATTACCGAATCCGTCATCATACGTCCATGTAATTGTTGTTGTTCCTTGCGTTGTGATAGGGAACGTTACATCTGGTACACCATTAATCACACCTTGACAGAAGTCAGTTGCAGTTGGAATTCCAGGCGTAAATGAACATTGGTTCGAGAAAGTAATCAAGTTCGGGTTGTCCGGCACTGGTGGTGCTGTATCAATTCCTGTAATGATTACGTTTTGTGTTTGCGTTGTGATGTTTGTACCATCATCGTATGTCCATGTAACAACTGTAGTTCCTACCGCATTAATTGGTAGAGAAACATCCGGCGTTCCATTGTACGTTGCGTTACAATCGTTAGTCGCTGTAGGAGGAGTCCATGTTTCCAAGATACAATCCGCTGTCAAGTCTGGTAAAGAAGAAGTATCCGCCAATAACGTTCCAACTCCTGGTACGCAGTTCAATGTAATAACTACAAGACCATTTCCTGACTGTACACCTACTGTAGCTAATGGAGTTGTTCCTGCGTTAAATGAACCACCGCCACCACCTGCGTGGTTTGGCGAAACACTGTTTATTTGGCCTGCTCCACCGCCGGAGTATCCTCCACCGCCGCCGCTTCCGCGGAATCCAGTTTGCCAAGTAGCGCCTCCGCCACCGAATCCACCAATGGCTCCTGGTCCAGTTCCTGTACCACCTGCGCCACCGTTTAAGAATGACGATCCGCCATTACCTACTCCAACGCTTTGACAAATGCTTTCACCGTCAGTTAGGAAACCACCACCACCTGAACCTCTATCAAGAGAACATCCAGTTACTGATTTACTTCCTCCGTTACCCGTAGTTCCTCCGGCACCATTTGGATTACCAACACCTGCTGCAACAACTCCGTTGTTTCCATCATTGGTGATGCTTCCATCTGCTGAAGCTGCGAATGCATTACTTGCAGATCCACCACCACCTCCGGCGATAACTAAGATGTCTGAAGGTAACAATGCTGGATCCAATACTACGAAGGAACCTCCGCCTCCACCAACAGATTCTGGTTGACCAGCTTGTGTTTCTCCTTGCTGTCCAACAAGAACACGAATTACCTGACCAGCAGTTAAAAGAAAATCACCTTCAATTTGTGCGCCAAGACCTCCGAACGCTCCACCGCCTTGTGCTCCGTAAGCAGTTATGTGGTATGAACCACTCGTTGGTACTGTCCAGTACTGAATACCTCCAGTTACTGTTACGTTACCATCAAGTGATGTCCCGGCATATTCCGCATCGGTCATAAGTTGAGTAGGGCCATTTGCCCCTGTCCCGGTAGCGTTTGTAAATGTGTACGTTTGAGCATAACCGATTCCGGTTAATGCTACGCATATGGCGAGAGTTGCCATGCGTATGTTAAGTATTAGTCTACCCATAATAGAAAAGTTAAATTAATAGAACACCTAATTTCGCGTTTTCTATTTTAAAAACCCACTAATTGTTCGATTTAAAACGGTTCAGCACCATTTTGTTAGACAACTATATGCGTTATACGATCCCGTTCCAAAACAATTAATGCAGTACCAAATGTAACAGTTAGGCTCATAAAAAAACCCTGACGATCCTTTCGGATGTCAGGGTTTCATATTCTTGGATTCCGAGTATTACTCGATAATCACTAATCCTTTAGAATGTACTGTATCTGATGCAAATACGCGAACTGTATAACGTCCT
>JADFAL010000003.1 GCA_015665275.1 Flavobacteriales bacterium
CTTCAAATAACATATACCCGTTACGCATATGTTATTTGAAGAAGGAAATCCGGGAGGGGTGAAAGCTTCGTTAACAAAACAAAAAATCATGAAACCAACAATGCGCAGGCCGTTATATCCAATATCAGCGGATTTGCAAGGACGCATCGAACAAGAAACAGAACGCATTTTATCTTAATTTTTGAGTGGTACACTGAGACTTTCGATTGATAAGAAAGTTTTTCTATGTACACTGAGGCTCTCGAAGTGAATATAGAATTTCGAAGCAAGAATAGAATTTAAGCACAATACGAAATCAACAAAGGAAATTTGAAACAAGCCAATCAAATAATACAACTAGCGGGTGAAGCCCAAAATGTAGTAATTACGAGCCACAGATCACCAGACGGGGATTCCATCGGAAGTTCATTGGGCTTGTCGCGATTCCTGAAAAGTCTGGGAATAGAAGCTACAATTTGCCATCCCGATCCCTGTCCTAACTTTTTGAACTGGGCAAAGCGTTCTGATATCATATTGGATTTCGAGAACGATACAGCCGCAGTAAAGGAGGCCATGACAAATGCTGATGTGATCTTTTCATTGGATTACAATGGCGCAGGTCGATTGGGGAATGATATGGGAGAATTGCTTACTAGCGCATCTGCAGCGAAGATCATGATTGATCATCACTTAAATCCAGACAATATTTTTGACGTTTCAGTCTCACATCCTGAGGTAGGGTCCACTTCACAATTGATTTTTGAATTGATTGAGGCTTCTGGGAATTTTAGCAAAATCACAGCTGAGATGATGGAACCTTTGTATCTAGGCATTATGACAGATACAGGATCTTTCCGATTTGACTCTGTCGATGATAGAACACACACGATCATTTCGAAAATGTTGGAAACAGGGCTGAATCATACAGCTATACACGAAAATACTTTCGATGGAAACCGATTGGACAAGTTGAAATTGAGAGGGTATGCCATTTCCGAAAAGCTCGAATTGATTCCCGAAATGAAAACGGCCATTGTTTCGCTAGATGAGGCAGAAATGGAAAGATTCAACTATATAAAAGGAGATACAGAAGGCTTGGTAAACATCGCATTGTCCATCGAAGGAGTAGAAATGGCGGCGTTTTTCGCAGAGAAAGATGGGAAGATTAAAATTTCATTTCGATCCAAAGGTCCGGCTATAAATGAACTTGCTGGAGATCACTTTCAAGGTGGTGGCCACAAATTTGCAGCAGGCGGTGTGAGTTTTGACGATATGAATACTACCCTTGCACGATTCAAATCAGTTCTTCCGGATTATGTCAAATAAGTGGATCTACATAGCATTGTTCTTGTGGGTGGTTTCCTGTGGAGATTCGGAAGAAAAGAAGCAGCAACAGCAACCAACAAATTGGAACACAGAGAAATCCAGTGATTTTAATCGCAGCTTGTCCCAAAAGGAGGCAGACAATATTCAATTATACCTCGAAATGCGTCCGGATTGGCAAATGACTACAACGGGAACCGGCTTGCAATATTGGATCTATAAAGAAGGGAATGGGGCAGCACCGCAACCGGATGAAATCGCAGAGATTGAGTACGAAATTAGCTTGTTGACTGGTGAATTGTGCTATAAAACGGAAAGCGACGAATACGAAGAGGTCCGCGTGGATCGAAGCGATATTGAATCCGGAATTCAGGAGTCTTTGAAATTATTGAAAGTAGGAGACGAAGCAAAATTGATCATTCCAAGCCATCTTGGTCAGGGATTGCTCGGTGATTTTGACAAGATTCCGCCATTGAAATCACTCGTAGTAGATATTAAACTAATTGGAATTAAGAACAAATGATACGATTTATCAGCCTCACAGCGCTCTTGGCTGTTTTTGCAGCTTGCGAAACAGATGGAGTAGAGAAAGCACCTCAGGAAACTGCACAGAAAAAAGTGGAGGAACCGGAACGTATTGGCGCAGAAATTAAGGATTCTACAAAAATCGACTTGGAAGAAGAGTATGATGTAATAGATGAGATGACATTGAGTAACGGTATGAAAATCAAGTGGTTTAAGCACGGAGATGGAGCCGTTGTGAAAGATGGCGACATGATCCAACTGAATTATCAGGTGAATCTTGAAAACGGTAAAACCATCGACGCTGCATCAATGAGAAAATTAGAAAGTGTGCCGTTTATGGTCGGTTTTCAAATGCAGCCAAGTTGGGATTTCGCATTGCGCGAGTTACGATTGGGAGATCACGTAGAAGTATTCATTCCATATCAATTGGCGCGAGGAGACAAGGAAATTAAAGGAGTGATGCCAGCGAAGTCTAACAACATTGTCAAAATGCACATTATGGGGATCAAAGAGGCCGATCGAGAAATTGATGGAACGCGCGTTTGGATGTTTGCTCAAAATGATGAGAATACGGACGCCTTTGGCCCAAGCAAGCGCATTGCTTTTCACTGCTACATTTCAAGTCCTTCGCATCCCTTGTATTACGATTCCCAGCAATTGAACAATCCCTTTAATTACGGATTTGGAGAGCCAGGGCTGGTTCCAGGACTAAAGAAAGCGTTAAATAACGCTAAAAGATCAGATCTTATGTTGATCCATGTTCCTTCAAAAGAAGCCTATGGAAATCAAGGATATTTAGAGTACGTCAAGCCTAACGAAGATTTATTTTACCGAGTTATGGTCTTAGACGTTGCAGATAATAAAACCGAAAACTAGGACCAAATGCTTATCTTTGGCGCGCAAGCGAACAATAGCCAGAATACACGAACTATGCGATTCTTCTTAATTTCTTTCTTCCTTCTGAATCTATCAGTGGGATATTCGCAAAAAATTATTGATAGTATTCCATCGGAAAACGGAATGATGTATATCTTCTCAAACCGAACATGGATGTATAAAGAAGACCTGAATTTTGATGGTGTCATGAACAAACATCTCGATCAATTGGTTCAGGAGGATTCAAGTATCAACTTCTATCAAGATTGGGATATCGATGTGTGTTATACATCCAATCTGGGCAATGACCCAAATCAAATTAAAGATACGCTATGGATTTGTCTGGAAGATAAAGAGTCCGACAGTCTTGATAATGCGTTTCACATGCCATTCAACGGAAGGATTACATCGCATTTTGGATGGAGAAGAGGTAGAATGCACAACGGAACTGATATTGACTTGACAACCGGAGATACCGTAAAAGCAGCATGGGGCGGTAAAGTACGTTATGCGAAATACAACGACGGTGGATTTGGAAACTTGGTTGTTATCCGTCATCACAACGGTTTAGAGACGTTCTACGCGCACCTTTCAAAGCATTTGGTGGTACCGAATCAAATTATTGAGCCAGGCGAAGCGCTTGGATTGGGTGGGAATACAGGGCACTCCTACGGATCACACCTTCATTTTGAAGTACGTTTCTACGATATTCCAATCGACCCAGAATCTATTATCGATTTCGAGAACAAAGAAGTTCGAAACGAAAATTTACTGGTTCACAGAGGAACATTCCGCCCAGGAGCGCACAAATCAGCGAATACAAGCAACGTTGCTAGTAGTGCAGCTTCCGGAGGTAAATATTACAGAATTCGCTCTGGAGACACCTTGTCGGCTATTGCGACACGAAACAGAACAACGGTATCACGCTTGTGTCAACTCAACGGAATTCGTCCCACGACCGTTCTTCAGATTGGTCGCAACCTAAGAATTAGGTAACAATAAAACAAAGAAAATAGCGTATTTCCCCTATGAAATCAATCTTATATAGCGCCTTAATTGCCAGCATAACCTTAGGGTTTGCTTCGTGCAGTGGATACAATGAAATCTTGAAAGGCGATGATTACGAGAAGAAAATTCAAATAGCCGATGAATACTATCAGGCGGGGGTGACTCCAAAGATTAAGTATCGTAAATCGGAAAAAGCAATTGAGAAGAAAGGAGCTATTCGTAAACAAAAATTCCGAACAGGTTCTTTGCAGCGATCAGTAGCTTTGTATGAGCAAATCTATCAGCGAATGCCGAAGGGAGCAGAAGGAGAGTTGTCGTATTTCAGAATTGGAACGGCATACTACTATTCGAACGACTTCTACATGGCAGGATATTATTTGGCGCAGTTTCCGCAACGCTTCCCTTTTTCAGCCAAAGGGGAGGAGGCATCATTCTTAAGTGCAATGTGTTCTGTAAATAATTCACCAACTCCTTCATTGGATAAAACGGACACGGAATTGGCAATTAGAGACCTGCAAACTTTTATCGATCAATATCCACAGTCAGAACTCGTTGATTCGTGCAATACGCTCATTGATGGCTTGCGTTTCAAATTGGAGCAGAAGGATTACGAGGCGGTTTTATTGTACGATAAGACAGCGAATTACAACGCTGCTGTGACATCCGCAGAAACCTTTATCGAGGATTTTCCAATTTCACGTTACAGAGAACAAGTATTACAAATTGCCGTTGAGAACTCATATTTGCTAGCTAAGAATAGTATAGACAATAAAAAAGCAGAGCGAATCGGCAATACTATTGAAAGATATAATAACTTTGTAGCCCAATTCCCAGAATCTGTAGAGTTAGGTCGTTTTGAAAAAATGATCGAAGAACTCAAAGACATGGAAAGGGAATTGGCAGCTAAAAAGCCAAATAAGAACTAAGCAAACACAGATATATGAGCTTCAAGAATAGCACAGCAGAGAAAACAACTGTAACACGTGATACTATTGATTTAGAAAAATCAACAGAAAACATTTACGAGTCTATTGTATTGTTGTCTAAGCGTTCTAATCAGTTGAACGTTTCTTTGAAAGAAGAATTGACACAGAAGTTACAAGAGTTCGCTTCTACAACCGACAACTTGGAAGAGATTTTCGAGAACCGTGAGCAGATTGAAATTTCACGTTTCTACGAGCGTCTACCAAAACCAGTAGCAATCGCTATTGAAGAATTGTTAGGGGATAAAATTTACGTTCGCAATCCAGAGGTGGACGAAGATGAGCAGTAAACATGCGAGGTAAACGCGTCCTTCTCGGAATTACCGGAGGAATTGCGGCTTACAAAATCGCGTTCCTAATACGCTTATTGAAAAAGAATGGGGCAGAAGTCAAAGTAATTATGACTCCTGCCTCTTGTGATTTTATAAGCCCCCTTGTCGTATCCACACTAGCAGGAAATCCTGTAGGAATTGAGTTCTGGAACAAGAACGACGGTTCCTGGAACAATCATGTGGAATACGGATTGTGGGCCGATGTAATGGTTATTGCGCCGCTCACAGCGAATACCTTGAGCAAAATGGCCAATGGTACGTGCGACAATCTTTTATTGGCAACATGGCTTTCTATGAAATCCAATACAATGGTGGCTCCAGCGATGGACCTCGACATGTACGCGCACCCTTCGACAAAAGAAAATTTAAACCGTCTAGAATCGTTCGGAATTGAGATTATCCCTGCAACCTCAGGAGAATTGGCATCAGGACTAGAAGGCGAGGGACGTATGGCCGAACCAGAGGTTATAGTAGACGCTATTCAAAATTACTTTGAACGTCAATTAGACCCATGGTTCGTTGGTAAGAAGGCACTAATCACCGCCGGACCGACGTATGAAGCTATTGATCCGGTGCGATTTATTGGAAATCACAGCAGCGGTAAAATGGGGATTGCTTTGGCGCAGAACCTTGCAGATCGAGGAATGGAGGTACAACTCATTCTCGGACCAACCAAAGAATCTGTATCGCACGACCGAATCACAGTAACGAACATCTCCAGTGCGAATGAAATGTTGGAAGCCGTTCAAAAAAACTGGGGAGGAAGCGATTTGGGAATTTTTTCAGCAGCTGTTGCTGATTATCGCCCAGCCAAAGTTGAAGATCAGAAGATTAAGAAATCAGAAGATGCTTTGCAGATTGAACTGGTGAAGAATCCTGATATTTTGATGTGGGCGGGTGAGAATAAATCTGCGGATCAATTGTTGGTAGGGTTCGCTCTAGAGACCGAGAATTTATTGGAGAACGGTCGAAAAAAGCTTGAAAAGAAGAACTTAAACTGCATTGTGCTAAATACCCTTCAGGATAGTGGCGCGGGATTTGGTGTTGACACAAACAAAATAAGTATTTTAGATAACCACAATAATCTGCGGGAATTTGAGTTAAAATCAAAGACCGAAGTAGCCGCAGATATTGCGAACTACGTTAAAAACTACACAACAAAATGAAGTTATTGAGTGTGATTACTGCGATGGTGCTGAGTTTGGGAGTTTCTCAAGCACAGGAATTGAACTGTCAGGTTTCCATTATCACCGATGTCAATTTGGATATCACCACCGTAGAACAAGATGTTCTAGATCAATTGGAGCAAACGGTTTTTGAATTCATGAACAACAAAGCATGGACACAAGACAAGTTTGAAGTAGAAGAGCGCATCAACTGCAACTTGCAAATCCAAATTCGCGAAATCCCTTCGGAAGGCGTATTTAGAGGATTTATTCAAGTACAATCTTCACGCCCTGCTTTCAATTCGAGTTACAACACAACCATTTTTAATTTTCAAGACGATGACGTAACGTTTGGATTTAGTCGTGATAACGTACAAAACCTCGTTTATAGACCAGGTCAGTTCACGGACAACTTGAGTTCCATTTTAGCCTTCTACGCCTATTTCGTTATTGGAATGGATTATGATTCGTTCTCTTTAAACGGAGGAACGCCACACTTCATTAAGGCGCAGCAAGTAGTTGCAGACGCACAAAGTCAAGGAGGAGAAGGATGGAAATCGAACGAGCAAGGAAAACAAAACCGCTTCTGGTTGGTGGATAATATCCTTCAGGAATTATTCTCGCCGCTTCGTCAATGCAATTACGAGTATCATCGAAAAGGAATCGACAACTTGCACCAAGATCGTGAGGGCGCTCGAAAGTCTGTTTACACAGCAATGAATAAGTTGGTGAAGGTTGTGGCAACGCGCCCCAACTCTGTAAACTTGATCAACTTTGTTCAAGCCAAATCAAACGAGTTGAAGAGCATGTACGAAGACGCAGAAATGAAGGAGAAGAACGAAATCGTTGGACTTCTTAAGCGTATCGACCCAGCCAATTCATCAAGATATCAGGAGATTCTCAACTAGATGATACGATCACTGCGCATAGACAATTTTGCGCTAATTGAGCAAGCCCAAATTCGTTTTCAAAGCGGATTTACGGTAATTACTGGAGAAACGGGTTCTGGTAAATCCATTCTTTTAAACGCTTTACAGCTAATTCTCGGAGAGCGCGCTAATTTTCAAGTCATTGGTGCTGCTAGAGATAAATCGGTGGTAGAAGCGGAAATTGATATTCGCAATTTCGATCTCAAAGCCTTCTTCAAAGAAAACGAACTCGATTATTTCGATACAACAATCGTTCGAAGAGAGATCTACAAACAAGGTCGTTCCAGAGCATTTGTCAATGATATTCCCGTTCAGTTGAATGTATTGAAGCAGTTCTCATCGAAGTTGATCCATATCCATTCACAGTATAATACGCTGGAATTAAAGGACAAGGAGTATCAATTACGGTTGCTAGATGTTCTTTCAGGTAATTTGAAAGGGCGCAGTGAGTACGAAGCGAAATACCGCCATCATCAGGAGAACAAACGCAAGCTGAACAATCTTAAAGAATCCTACGCTGAAGCTGCTCAGAAGCAAGATTACAATTCTTTTCAATTGGAGGAAATTCAGTCCTTACAGTTGGAGGAGACGAACTACGAACAGATTCAATCCAAATTAAATCAGGCAGAAAGCGCTCAGGATGTTCAGGCGGCGTACGCTGCAATCATGGAAGCAATTGACGGTGATTCAGGAATCGACGATCTTTTGAACCGATTGTTATCCTTGGGATTGCAAGACATCAAAGGCGATAAGCGTTTGGAAGAATTCAAATCGCGCTTGGAAAGTGTTCGCATTGAATTGAAAGATATCAGCGGCGACGCACAAACTGGTTTGGAAACAGAAGAACTCGATCCGGAACAATTGGTGGAATTCGCCGAAAAAATGGATGCGTTCAACAAAGTACTTTTCAAACATAGACTGCTAAATCAAGAGCAATTGATCGAATTACAGAATGAATTAACAGGTTCCACGAGAAGTTTGGATGCCTTGAAGAACGAATTGGATCAGTTGGAAAAGGTTATTTCTCAAGAAGCGCTGGAATTGAAAAAGCGTGCCGTGGAATTGCACAAACACCGACTTTCCAATGCTCCGAAGATTTCCGAAGCGATTCGTTCTTCCTTGGATGCACTGAAATTACCCGATACGGTTTTGGAATTTCAATTGACCGAAACCGATGAATTGTCCAAATGGGGGAGTTCACAATTGGAGATTTTATTTAGTCCTAACAAAGGAATGCCACCTGTTCCCATTCATTCGGCTGCCAGTGGAGGAGAACTCTCACGTGTGATGCTGGCACTGCAGAACTTAATGTCAAAGAAAGAACAACTCCAAACGGTATTGTTCGATGAAATTGACACAGGTGTTTCCGGCGACGTAGCACAGAAAATGGGGCAATTGCTTCAGAATATGGGCGAAAGTATGCAGGTTATTGCAATTACGCATTTGCCACAAGTCGCAGCGAAAGGAGGCCAACACTTAGCGGTTCGTAAAGAAGCGGTAAATGATATCACCCGTACCTTTATTCAAGAATTGGACGACAAAGAACGACTGCTAGAAACGGCGCGTCTCATGAGTGGTGATGAAATCAACGATGCGGCACTAGAAAACGCACGTGCATTAATGTCGTGATGCAATTTCAACTCGATTTTCAAATTCCGAAAGGGGATACTACCCTAAAGCATGGAGATTCCATTCTACTTCTCGGAAGCTGTTTCTCAGATAATTTAGCTCCCAAATTTGAGCGTGCTGGATTCAAGGTATGCAGCAATCCGTTAGGGACTTTGTTTCATCCGTCTGCAATAGCGACGTCGATTATTGATGCATTGGAGGGAAATCACGCGCCGAAAGCCGTTAGTTCAGGAGAAATATGGTACGATTGGCGTGCATCCAGCAAAGTAAGTGGGTATACAAAGGAAGAATTGGCTCAGAATATGGCCAAGGCATTCGCTCAATTGAAAGAAGCTTTGACTTCGGCAAAAGTGATCGTAATTACCTTTGGTACGGCATTCGGTTATGTGCATAAATCAGCCGGACTTGTTGCAAACTGTCACAAACAGCCACAATCTCAATTCTTAACGCAATGGAACGGTCCCGAATCGATTTATAAGGAATGGGAGAAGGTCGTAGATAAAATAAGAGCGATTAATCCGAGCGTACAATTCGTTTTTACGGTAAGCCCTGTGAGACATGTCAGAGATGGTATTATCGAGAATAATCGAAATAAGGCGCCACTGCTGATTGCGTGTCAGGAACTGGAAGATTTCGGAGACTATTTCCCTTCCTACGAGATCGTTACAGACGTTCTAAGAGATTATCGCTTCTTCAAGAAGGATTTGGTGCACCCTAGTGATGATGCCATTGATATTGTTTATGAATATGCCAAAGAGTTCTTCTTTTCTGCTGAAACCAGAGCCTTGATTAAAGAAATAGAAGCAATTCATCAAATGAAGGCGCATCGTTCTCTTCATCCAGAATCAGAGGCCGCGAAGGAGTTTGTGCGAAAGACAGAGGAGAAGAAGCAAGCTTTGGCTGCTGAGCATCCTGAGGTTTGGTGGGGAAGAGGGTGATTTTTGCTTTTACGAACAAAGAAGAAGTCTTCTATTCATTGTTCCACTTTATTTTTACAGCGGAAATTTTACCCAATTCGAGTCTATCAGTTGTGAGTGTTCTAAATCCATTTTTTAGATAAAAGTTTAGAGGCGAGCGATAATAATCTCCGTTTTTCTTTTTCTCTAAATTATGATCTATTACCCAACCATTTAGTTCGCTTTCTTTTCGTTTGGCCTGTTTAAGCTCGTTCTAGTTCACTTTTTGCTGACGTCACACATTGAAACTATAATCGTCTTGCGCATCCAAAAAAGTTTCTTCCATTTTAATGCTCAGATCAATCCGATATTTCTCAACTTCAATTACATGATTCTCTGTCATTGAAGCAACATACCAATTATATGCAACTAGACACATGAGAATAATGATAACTGTCAATATGAGGGATATTTTGAGACTTCTCTTCATTACACATAACTTACCTATAACGCCATCAATATAGAAAAAAGGGCACATAGCATTCCAAATTGGAGAACTATACGCAACGAACCGTCTAAACTAAGGCACACATATGCCCAAAAGAAAAGCCGGTCTTCGATCGAAATCGAGATACCGGCTGTTCCTTAAGTTTAGCTAGTTTTAGTAGTTGTAGTAGTACTAAAAATCTACTGTGGAAGTGTTAATACCGTTCCTGCATACACGTGATCTTCACCACGCTCAGGGTTCATAATTGTCACTTTCCAGATATAACTTTTTTCCAATGGAACCAATGATCCAGTTTGCTGATCAATTCCGTTCCATCCTTCTGCGGCATCCGAAGTTTCGAACAGTGTGTGCCCATCATTAGGGTCCACAATGATCATTTGGAATGCTACGTTTCTTTCCGTTAATGCGTAAGGCATGAAGGTGTTCGTCGTACGATCGTTACCAGTAGGGTAGAAGGCGTTCATGGCCATCAAGTTGTAATCTTCTGTTACATTTACTGGCTTTTCAACCGTTGAAGAACATCCATTTTCGTTTGTCACTGTCAAACGAACCAAGTGCAGCCCGACATCGAAGAAGTGCAATCCAGCGTTGATTCCTTCAACAGATCCGTTTTCGTAATCCCATCGGTAAGCAGCTGCTTCAGATGTAGATCGAACTTCAATAGTTGGCAATCCATTCAAGTACTTCTGTGAAAGATCGACGAAATCCATTTCTGCGGTTGGCAATTCATGCACCACAAACGTTGTTTTCTCTTTGAATCGATTGTTTCGTAAGTATCCTACCTTATAGGTTCCTGCTACGCTAGGATTTAAGTTCGTTACTTGATTCTCGCGTCCTACCCAATTCAATCCGTTTGGATATCTAATTACAATCGGGTATTCGTTATCGTTCTGAACTTGAATCGTTGTTCCTTCACAAACTGTTTCTGGAATTGCCGGAGCAATAAATTTCCAAGCACTTGATTCTGTCGGTGTTGTTACCGTAGTTATTGTAGAATTGTTTCCACCGTTAGACGTTCCCGAATTGTTCGGTGTGCTTTGGTTGGAACCGCCGTTGTTACTTGCCTGTTGAGAACCACCTTGTTCTGCTAGATTTGAATTGGACGCCACTTGATTGGCAATGCCATTTTCTTGTCCACCTGCGTTCTGAGGATTGCTATCGCTTCCATCGTTAGGAGCAACCGTATTTCCAGTGTTATCAGTTACAGCACTGTTCGCCGCATTTGAATTGGAAGTAGTCTTATTTGATTTCGATGGATTCGCGCTCGTTTGATTTTGCTCTGCCTGCTCTGTTTTCTGATCGGTAGTTACTTCCTCAGATCCGGTATTCCAAAGCAACACTGTAGTAATAGCTGCCGCACCGACAATTGCCGCTGCGTAATACCATTTGAATCCACCTTTCGCGCCTTTGTCAAGACGTTTGCTCATGGCCGTCCATGCTGCAGGATTGTATGCATATTCATTCGCATTCAATCCTTCCTTCATCTTGTCTTCCAAAGATGGAGTAGAAGCAGTAGCATCCATACGCGATTGCATCGCTGTCCAAGCGGCGCTATCGTATGGCATCTCGAAATTCTCGAGGCTTTGCTTCAGATTATTTTCAAATGCGTCTTTCATTCTTATTCTACATTCTGAAACTTCTCGTTCAGAATCTTTTTCAAATTCATTTTTGCCTTGGCCAAATTAGATTTAGAGGTTCCTTCACTGATTCCAAGAATTTCGGCAATTTCCTTGTGCGTATATTCTTCCATTACATACAAGTTGAAAACAGCTCTATATGCTGGAGAAAGATTTTGAATAGCTTCCATGGCTATTTCCGCTTTAATTTCCAGCGCTTCTTGTTCTTCTTTTTCTACAACACGATCCTCAGCACCCAACTTGAAATCTTCATCCTTGTCGGTAAGCAGCGGATCTTTCTTTGATTTTCGGATTTGATCAATTGCCGTATTTGCAATAATTCTTCGCATCCATCCTTCAAAAGAACCTTTGTAGTCGAAACCTTCTAATTTGTCAAAGACCTTGATAAACCCTTCCTGGAGCATTTCTTCTGCCGAATCCCTGTCACGAGCGTACCTCATGCAGACTCCGAGCATTTTCCCATAATAAAGGCGAAACAACTCTTCCTGTGCGCGGCGATCTTTGCGTATACACCTCGAGATGATTTCCTTTAAATGTTCTTTGTTCTCCACATTGTTATCGTTGGTTAGACGGAAGCTTTTTCAAGCGGTTGCTTTTCTCAGCCTAATTCTTTTAACGGCGCCAAAAAATAGTCAAAATAAGGACTGATTCTCTCAACTTTATATTAATTTCGTGCCTTTCGCAAAGTATATAATAGTTCAAATAAAATAACATGAAAGTAACTGTAGTTGGTGCAGGTAACGTTGGTGCAACTTGTGCTGATGTTCTGGCTCACCGAGAAATCGCGAACGAGATTGTACTTCTTGATATCAAGGAAGGTTTCGCAGAAGGTAAAGCGTTGGATATTTGGGAGACATCACCAATCAATCTTTACGATTCAAGAACAATCGGTTCAACAAACGATTATGCTAAAACAGCAGGATCGGATGTAGTTGTAATTACATCGGGTCTTCCGAGAAAACCGGGTATGTCTCGTGATGATTTAATCGCGACGAACGCTGGGATCGTAAAACAAGTTACTGAGAATGTAGTGAAGCACTCACCAGATGCGAAAATCATCTGTGTTTCGAATCCATTGGATGTTATGACGTATTGTGCGTTTTTAACGGCACAAATCGATCCAAGCCGTGTATTCGGAATGGCAGGAGTATTGGATACAGCACGTTACCGTTCATTCCTTGCAATGGAATTGAATGTTTCTCCAAAAGATATCCAGGCGGTATTGATGGGAGGTCACGGAGATACAATGGTTCCACTTCCACGTTACACAACAGTTGGAGGTATTCCTGTAACAGAGTTGATCGCTGAGGATAAATTGAACGAAATCATCGAGCGTACGAAGTTTGGTGGTGGAGAAATCGTGAAATTGCTAGGTACATCTGCATGGTATGCTCCTGGAGCTGCTGCTGCACAAATGGTAGAGGCAATCGTTCGTGATCAAAAACGTGTATTCCCAGTTTGTGCTTGGTTGCAAGGCGAATATGGAATGAACGACATTTACCTTGGTGTTCCAGTAATCCTAGGTAAAAAAGGAATCGAGCGCATTATTGAGTTGGATTTGAACGAAGAAGAGAAAGTAATGTTGGAAGAATCAGCAGTTGCCGTTCGCAACGTAATGAGCGTTTTGGATAACATGAATGCTGAGGCGTAAGCTTTAACAACATACATTATAAAGGCCGCGTCTCGACATGCTCGACGACCGGCCTTTTTTTGTGGGGAAGATCTTCCATGCCTCCTTGAGAGTGCCGTTTCCAATCTGTCACCCCTCTTTAATTCTCCCCATCAAGGGGAGAGGGCCTTATTCCATTGAGTTTGGTTAAATTTTTATTGAACTGAAATCCCCTGTCCACTTTAGGGGACCGTTTCTAATGTGTCACCCCTCTTTAATTCTCCTCATCAAGGGGAGAGTGCTTTATTCCATTAAGTTTGGTTCGGCTTTTATTGAACCTAAATCCCCTGTCCCCTTTAGGGGGGCGTTTCTTATATGTCACCCCTCTTTAATTCTCCCCGTCAAGGGAAGAGGGCTTTATTCCATTCAGTTTGATTCGGCTTTTATTGAACCTAAATCCCCTGTCCCCTTGAGGGGACTTTAGGGGTGACAGGTACAACATATCAATCACCTCAAAAACTTCACTTTAACTCGTAAAAACATATCTTCGAATCAATTTGAGGCATTAATTTTGTGTAAATTCCATAAAGTGTGCATCTATAAAGTATGATACGACATTACATATTCCTTCTTTTTGTTTGCAGTACGCTAATTTCTCAGGCGCAGGATTCTACACTTGTGTCCGTAACCGTAGTCAGTAAAACGGAAAAAGAGACGGTACAGAATGTAAATGCCACTATCGTTATTGGTGGGAATTCCTTGTTTCGTTCTACGGATATGCAAGGGAAGATTGAATTTAAGGCACCACTTGGAACCAACATCGATTTCAAAATTTCGCATTCTTTCTATGCTAGTGCCAGCTATGAGAAGAAGATTCCACGCAACGCTCCGGATACCATAGAATTCACGTTTGAAATGTCTTTTCTTAGAACTAAGGAACTTCGTGACATTCATATTTATCCTCCAGGAGTTCCAGATACAATTTTTGTGTCGAAACGACTGCATGTAGAGGATTTTGAGTTGATGAATGATGGGAATATCCTGTTGCTAGCCTATCCAAAGCGATTGAAGAAAGGAAGTGAGTTGATTATTTATGACGGTCAGAAAGAACTCATCAATTTTCAGGTGCCCAAATTGGCTCAAGAACTAATTCACGATTTCAGAGGGAACCCGCATGTGGTTTGTAAGGATATGGTGTACGGAATTCAACGCAACGGACAAAAAGTTGGGATTTCTCAGATCCCGAAGGATTACTACATGACCTACGTAGCTCCTGTAGTAGATACGAATGCTACCAAAATGTACTTCTCGAATTTCAATCCAGATTATCCGGCATTTGATTATTTCGTATTTGATCAGCTAGATTCTTCGTACAAGAAAATAATGGAGGTGCAAGATGATTTGATGATGGAACTGTATCGCTCCGAATACAAATGGGTCGATGTACGAACGAAGTTATGGGCAAAGAATTTAGAGATTCAAACAGGTGTGGATGCCGAAATCTACGTGGGGGCGAATTACTTCACGCAATCGATCTATTACAAGGAGGTTTATGCTCCGATGTTCCACCGAAATGACAGCCTTTTCTTGTTTGATTATTACAAAGACAAGCTGTATACCTTCAATAAAATGGGGGAAGCCATTGATAGCGTAGAAATCTGCCATCACTACAATCCGAAATCTACCGGATGGGACAAACAATTGATTCAAGACGAAGCAACAGGAAAGATTTATGCAGTTTACGATCGTTCTGGGTTTAGCTACCTCGGGTTGATTGACACGAAAACAGGAGAGGTGAAGGAACAAGTGAAATTGAAGTACCGCTACGTGGATAAGATTGCTGTCCGCGACAACTTCATTTACTACATCTATCGGGAGTTTGAGTCTATCGATAAGAAAATGCTTTGGAGAGAACGACTTCCGTATGAATTCGGTGAAGCAAACGTCAGCCCAGAGGATAATATTGAGGCGAAAAAGTGAATGGGGAAAAAGTAGATAGCTGAAGGCGTTATCGTGTTGGTTTTAATGGGGTTAAGTGCTTTCCTCTTTTGACAAAATCATTCTCATAGATTAATGAATGGGTAAACGATCCAATCCGAAATCGTCATAAAAACGCATATGGCTAAAGGCCTTAATTCGATCCTTGCTTAGAGCAGCAATAGAAATTCCAGAATAGGTATCCGTCTTACTTGCGTCAACATACTTGAATTCAATTAATCCATCGGTAATACCTGCTTTTATGCGGTCCCGTGCTTTTTTCTCAGAATTTCGTTTTAAATCCAGACAATCCAGAAAGTCAATCAAACCCCAATAGCGATCGGTTGCATAGTCAAAGTTTATAGGAGCTCGGCTGAAGACGATTTCTCTCCGTTTCTCAAGTTTTTCGACTAAAAATTAAAATTCCAATATTACCTTTTCAAACTTAGAATTATTAATACAGGTGAGCGATTCGAACATATTTGTTCGGTCAAAAACTGCAATAATTTTAGAAATGTTTCGCCCAGTAATCTCAGGGTTTTGATGTGCGTGTTTTAAGAGGTTTTTATAATAGAAATTGGGTGCGCCGAGAAGTTTTTGACAAGCAAGCGTATAGGCCGCAACGTCATGTAATTCATACAAGGGTTCAATAGAAGATTTGGCACAAACTTGCAAATAAATGAGATCGACCAATTTGTTATTCGTTTCATTGAAATGATGCAAGGCATTTCGGATGTCAGTTATCTTCAAGAAAGTTGAATCAGGATAGAGGTCTTGTCCAACCTCGTCCAATCGGCCACCATGATCTAGAAAGAATAGTGCAGAACGTTCGAATTGGAAATTTTGATTCACCCAATCCAGATACGCTTGCAGCGTTGCGCCTGAAGTACTAAGTTCTGTCGTTACAGAGTCCATTTGAATACCATTAGGTCCTATCGTATATCGGTACATGCCCAAGGTATCCTCTTTATCTACTTGAAAGACCACCCGAATATTATCGTATTTAGATGCCGAAGAAAGCTGATTTAAAATGCTGTCAGCGTAAACAGATAGGTCATTGTCGTAAGGTGCATAGTAGATGAAAATCCAATTGCAGGTGTCCTTTTGAGAAGCGAACGAACTCAAACTGCTGAGCGCCATTAGTATGCAAAGGATGTACTTCATTATCTCTATTAAAGATACACGAATTCAACAAGAATGTATACTCTAAAGGAACTGTTAACTCAACTCAAATCGATTCAATATGCTCAAGAGCCCTATCTACCTTGTCCCATACGATTTTTCTGAAATCGCAGAGAGTACATTTGTTATGGCACTTTCTTTGGCCAAGCGAAATAATGGCACGGTGTATCTTCTGCACATTGCGAAAACGGAAATGGAAGAGATGAAGGCGCAAAGTGAAATGAATGACATGGTGCGGAATCTATCGGAAGAAGGTCGTAAACGTGTGTTTGTGAAAGTGCTGCGTGGAAATCTTTATAAGTCCGTTGCGATCGCCGGAGAGATTCTTGGTGCTAACCTTTCTGTAATGGGAACACACGGTATGTCTTGTATGCAGCGACTTCTAGGAAGCAATGCACTGAAGATGGTGGCCATGTCGTCTACGCCATATTTGTTGTTGGTAAAAGAGCAGAAACTAGAGAAGGTAGATACCATCGTAATGCCTTTCTCTTTTGTGGAGGATACCCTTTTCGTACTGGATGCACTGGTTGAATTCGCTAAGCAGTACGAATCCATAATTCATTTGGTAGGATACTACGATAAGGTAGAATGGCAGAATAAGCAATCGTTGGAGAATCAAAAAACAGCCCGAAAATTTCTGGAAAAGCGCGGATTGTCTTGTGAAATCGTCAATTTGCCCAAAGATAAGAGCTTTGAGGAGGAATTATCGGATTACCTATTCAAGGTGAATGCAGATCTCATTGCCGCTTCTTATTTCAAGAACAGCATCGTTCCGCCTCCGAATTCTTTCATTCAGGTTATGTTGGACAACGATCATCTATTGCCAATGCTTACCGTGAACGGAGATGCTTTTAAGGTGAAGGTTTAACCCATTTTTCAGTAATAGTCCTTCCATCTCGACAGGCTCGATGTCCGTCACCAAAATGAAAGGTCTTCGAGCATGTCGAGAAGCCGACATTATTAAAAAGCCTACTTCAGAGTAATTTCAACACTTACTGGCAAATGATCCGAATAGCCGGCCAAGTATTTACCACCTCCATACGTGCGGAATGGAATGATGTTTCCTTTGTACTCTACCAATAGGTATTCAAATTCGTTAATCACCCCAGACTTTTTGTCTACGGAAATAGATCCTTTCTTTTTTGTCGCAGATTTCGACACCATGATATGATCTAGAATGTTCCATTCGCCACGATAACAGTTGGTACCACCATATTCTCCTGAGTTTTCAGTAATCAAGGGTGTCAATCGTTGGCTAATCATTTTCGGCGCACGATCTGTAGGGTAATCGTTCAAGTCTCCCATAAATATGATCTGTATGTGCTTGTTATCGTTTTGCAATGAATCGATGAATTCCCCAGCGGCATTTGCGGCTACCAAACGTTTTGGCTCACTGATCATTTGTCCACCTCTTCTGCTTGGCCAATGATTTACCATCACAACCAATTGTTCATTACCGTGTTCAAATTTTGCCCAAACAATATCTCTACTTGGAGAGCTTCCTTCTGGCATATCAAACCGTACAATTCCGTCTTCTAGTAAAGTCAGTTTTGTGCTGTCGTAAATAATCGCATTATCAATGCCTCGCTTGTCCAAACTTTCGTGGTGTACCACGGTATGCGTTCCGGACAAATCATCACTCTTTATTATGTCTTCAACAACTGCTTTGTTTTCAATCTCGCACAATCCAATGATGACAGGGTTGTCCAAATCGTTAATGACTTGGTTGATATGATCCAGTTTCTCTTGATATCGCGCCGAATTCCATTCTCGGTTTCCATCAGGTAAAAATTCCTGATCGTTTTTCCCCTCGGTGTGCAGCGTATCAAACAAATTCTCTACGTTGTAGAACAGCACATTGCTTTTATAATCTTGAGCAAAAACGTTGGTTCCAGAAAGTGTAAGAAAGAGTAGGAGATAAGCAATTTTCATGTCAATCATTTTGTAGGTAGTAACAAATTACGCGCCAGAGGTCCTGAGCACATTATAGCATCTAAAATAGATATATTCGGTGTAAAACTTTGCTCAGAAGGAAAGACTTGTATGTATGGACTTTGTTCGAATTGATTATTCTTGTTTTTGTCCACTAAAATCTCTCTCGGATCATCTGTCTGAACGGAATGAAACGCTGAAGTGTGATCAAGTTTCACGGGTAAATCCAACCAATTGAAGATACTGTATGTAATCGCATCGTTATAGTTGATAAGCAGTTCGTCTTCTCGAAAGATCAAATCGTGTACCTCAACTCCGTAATAATCAAAATACGGAGCGCTCTGATACGCGGTTTTAATGGCTCTCCAATGTCTTGCGCGCCAATTTTCGTAATTAGCCAATTGTATTTCATCTGTCGGAGTTTTAGAACCGTTCGGCTTCTTCACAGGGATAGAAAGCGATAAAATGCCATCCGCGCTGAGAATATCACATCGGTTGCGATACGATTGTTTCGGGAAATGCTCCTTCGTTTCAATCAGGACATTAGAATGTTTGACTAAATTTTGATAATAAATGATGCTACCGAAATAGGTAGTCGGAAATACTGGGATCATTTAATTCCCATGAAAATACGATCCCAACGAACACCAGATGGACCGCTAGAGTACCAAACCATAGAAGCTTTACCAACAATGTGATCTTCTGGAACAAATCCCCACATGCGCGCATCCGTAGAGTTGAATCGATTGTCTCCCATCATCCAATAATAGTTCATTGCGAACGTGTATTTGTTCGTCTTCTTTCCATCAATCATGAACGTACCATTATTGTTCTCTTTCAAGGAATGGCCTTCATGCGTTGTGATGATGCGTCGGTAATAAGCAATGTTCTCTTTGGTCAAAGTAACTGTTGCACCCTTCTTTGGAATCCTGAACTTCTTGAAATCTGTAACGGTATTGCAGATATTTGGGTCATTCGGGAAGAATCGCATATTTTGAAGCTTAACCAAAGGAGGAATACTATCCATATTGTCTTCATATGGCGGAGATCTGTACAAATTGAAATAAACAGAATCTCGATCTGCTTGGTCTCGTTTTAATTTTGCCAATCCTTTTTGATTCACCAGAACGTACGGACGGCCATCCTTTGGTATTGGCATGTATTGATTGAAATTGTAAGTGTCAATGCCATATTTCTCCCATGCTTCGCTCTGATTGGATAATTGAGCACTTGTTTCATATTTTAACAATTGATTTGGGAAAATAGGCGCCTTTTTGCCATTGACATATAGTTGAGAGTTCTTAAGCTCCAGGTAATCTCCAGGAAGCCCAACACAGCGTTTGATATAGTTTTCACGTTTATCAACAGGTCTAAATATTACCCCTTTGTGTTCAATTAATTCAGGGCCGTTGTACGTATTCTGCATAGTGTACCCACTGGCAATTAGTTCACGGGCGTTTTGCCTCCAGTTTTCAATATTAACAAAGTAGCTTTCGAGAGCTTTGTTCCGAATAGACGAATCCTGGGAAGCTGTGAGGGTATTGTTTATCCTCAATTGGTTAATTTTCCGCATTGCTTGGTTCCATTCAGTTGACTGTTCTTCCCAAAGTCTTAGAGCTTCGGAATTTACATAGTCGTGATAATTGTGCCCCATAAGGCCATTGGGCATTCGAGGATCATAAATGGAAGTGTCTCCAGCAGGATAGTTGAAAACAACCACATCATATCTATTCACATCAGAGTATCCTGGAATTCGTGTGTATTCAGAAGTTTCCAATCCGACATACGACTTGACGTTAATCCACGGAACAGTATTGTGCACCAATGGATAGGAGACAGGAGTAACGGGAACTTTCGGTCCGTAGGCCACCTTGTTTACAAACAAGAAATCTCCAACTAGTAAGGTGTTCTCCATGGATCCTGTGGGAATTTTAAAAGGCTCAAATACATAAGTACGAATGACCAAAGCAGCTACCAAAGCGAACCAGATGGAATCTCCCCACTCTTTAACTTTTGTTTTCTTTCCGGGCTTTGGACGTGATACTGCGCCTATTCCAAGTGCAATAACGTGACCTATAACTGGCAACGCAAGGAACAGTGCCAAATGATCTCCCCATTCGCGCTCAGCTATTTCTTTACTATTGGCCCAATTCGTTTCCGGTAATATTTTATCACCCGATTGCGAAATCTTATACATGATGATGTATGGGAAGAAGATTCCCTGAACAGTGTCGATCAAGCTGAAGTAACCAAATCGACGAATGTATGAAAGGTTTACTACGGACCACATTACAATGTGCACGCCCGGGAAAATCAACAATAAGGACCACCAGGGTTTTTGTGCGCCCAATTTGAACGCAATGAAATAGTTATATCCCGGCACAAGAGCTTCCCATTGTTTACGTTCGGCTTGTTCGAAGCTTTTCCACCACATAGCGAGGTACGGATGTACTAGTAGGAATAGATAAAAGAATGTAATATCCATGGTATTAGCTTATAATGTCTTTCATTGTAAATACGCCTTTCTTCGTGAAAAGCCACTCAGCAGCAATCACTGAGCCCAGCGCAAAACCACGTCGATTGTGCGCAATGTGTTGAATTTCTATTGTATCAATGTCGGATTGATATTGAATCTTATGCGTTCCGGGAACACCATCTTCTCGGTAAGAGGTTAAGGCGATTTGTCCACGGTTTACTTTAGGTGTTTGATCTTCTTTATGTACCCAAGAAGAAAGGTTCTTGTTCTCGAACATCATGTCGTTTGCAAGAGTGATGGCAGTGCCGCTAGGAGCATCCAGCTTTTGAAGGTGATGTGTTTCTTCCATGCTTGCTTCGTACCCCGTTTGCTGTTCCATTAAGGAAGCCAATCGACGATTGATCTCAAAGAAGATATTTACACCAATACTGAAATTACTGGCGTGTAAGAGCGACCCTTCATTCGAATTAACGAACTCGGTAACTTCATCCAGTTGCGCTCCCCAAGCCGTGGTTCCCACAACGACAGGCGTTTGGTGATTTACACAATGATGAATGTGCTTAACAGCCAAAGCGGGCGCGGTAAATTCAATGGCAACATCGACCTGAGAAAAATCAACATGTTCGATACGGGATTCGCTGTTTACTTTTGCCACGATGGTATGACCACGTTCTTCTGCAATAGTCTCAATGACGCGTCCCATTTTTCCGTATCCGATAAGTGCTATATTCATAATTGTGCGGTGTGAGCAAAAATACGATTTTCAAAAATCCAGTGGCTTCAATTAGTGAAAATTAAGAGATAATTTGATGCCAGCGGCTTGTGGGGTGATTATAGAAGGAGAAAGCCGAAGTGAAAGGTCTTCTGTAACGTCAAAATTCACGAAATGCGCTTCTACCGCTGCGTCCAAAACTTGAACAGCATAAACGGCCACGAATCCGATAATGGCAAAATCTCGCGATCGCGCTCGCTGATCGTGTAGTGTTAGCAATGCAGATTGATCTGTCCCGTATATTAAATAATCACTGTCAGCAGATTGCGGTTGACCGCTATCCAGTAGGTTGTATTGCTTGCGCAACGCAAGAACCTCTGTTTGATTGTTTATAATAAAATAGCCCATCGCTCCCAATCCGGCATAAATAAGCGGTACTTTCCAGAAGGCCTTTTTCTTGCCTTTTGGCATAGCGATGTGATTGTAAACCTGTCCGGCACCGGGAAGCGCTGCAGAAAGAACAGTTGCTTTTCTAACTGAATGGGTTACTGTGTCTTGAACAACAGTGGAATCTTCCTGTCCAAGGCTGCTAAAACTGATAGCGATAAGAATAGAAATAAGGAGTAGCCTCATTTTTTGTTCAAAAGTTCCATAATGCGGCTGAGGTCTGAATCTGAATTGAAGTTTAAAACGATTTTTCCCTTACCGTTTGGAGACTTGCGTATTTCTACTTTCGTTGAAAGACGATCTCCAAGATGCTCCTTGAACGTATACTCGTTCTCGGTTATTGCGATTTTTGAATTTTTTGGCTTTTCCTCGTTGGCTTTTACCGCTGACTCTTGTATTTCTTCACCGCGAAGAATGGCTTCGATATCTCGAACGCTTAATTTTTCCTTCACCACTCGGTTGAATAACTCCACTTGTGTGTCTTCGTCACCAGCAGAAACCAAAGCACGTGCATGACCCATGGTGATTTTGCTTTCCTTTACGCCCGCTTGAATGGGAGCAGGAAGTTTCAACAAACGCAGATGGTTAGTGATACTCGAACGGCTTTTAGAAATCTTTTGACTCAATTGATCTTGGGTCAAACTACATTCTTCTATTAAACGCTGGTAGGAGAGAGCAACTTCGATTGGATTTAAGTCTTCACGCTGAATATTTTCTACCAACGCCATCTCTAACATTGTCTGATCGTTAGCGATGCGAATGTATGCGGGAACTTCTGCGAGACGCGCCAATTGTGCTGCGCGGAATCTTCGTTCTCCAGAAATTAACTGGTATTTGTCGCGCCCTAGCTTTCGCACGGTCAACGGTTGAATGATACCATGCAATTTAATGGAAGTACTCAATTCCTGAAGTGCATCCTTCTCAAAGTTTGTTCTTGGGTTGAATGGATTCGCCTCGATATTAGAAATGGGGATCATTGAAATAGAACCAACAATACCTGGATTACCTGATGAGGACGATGTGATGTCCGTTTCAGAGTTTTCCAATAGGGCACCGAGTCCCTTACCGAGAGCAGATCGTTTTTTCGTATTAGAGCTCATCGCCAATCTTTAGTTTTTTGTCTTCGTTTGAAATTTTTGTCATGTCGTTACGCTGCAATATTTCGCGCGCAAAGTTCAAGTAGTTGATGGCTCCTTTACTAGCGGCATCATGCATAACAATCGTTTCGCCATAACTTGGAGCTTCTCCCAACTTCGTATTTCTATGGATAACCGTATCGAAAACGATTTCCTGAAAGTGCATTTTTACTTCCTCAACCACTTGATTTGCCAAACGCAAACGCGTATCGTACATCGTCAAGAGGATTCCTTCAATTTCCAGCTCCGTATTCAATCGGCCCTGAACAATTTTGATGGTATTCAACAACTTTCCTAGGCCTTCAAGAGCGAAATATTCACACTGAACTGGCACAATCACTGAATCTGCTGCTGTGAGTGAGTTCACGGTAATCAGACCAAGGGAAGGAGAGCAATCAATAATAATGAAATCGTACTTGTCCCGAATTTTATCCAGCGCGAACTTTAATTTGTGCTCGCGATTCGGCATGTTGATCATTTCCAATTCGGCTCCAACCAAGTCAATATGCGAAGGAAGAATGTCTAGGTTCGGGTTCTCCGTTTGATAAATCAAATCGGTAGGATCCGCCTCATTGATAAGGCACTCGTAAATATTTCGAGAGTTTTTTGGGTCCAACCCTACACCAGAAGTTGCATTTGCTTGCGGATCTGCATCCACAATTAGTGTTTTGTATTCCAATACACCGAGGCAGCCCCCGAGATTGATAGCAGAGGTCGTTTTACCAACGCCTCCTTTTTGGTTTGCAATTGCAATTATTTTGGCCATTCTTGTAACGAAAAATTGAACTCTAAAGATAGGGTAAATAGACCGAATCCATACCTATCGATAGAAGTAGTTATCAACGAAAATTCTGTTGATACGCTGTTAATAAATCTCTTTGAGATTAAAGGTCGTCAAAAGACACTTCAGAATAGTTCTCTGAAGAAGACGAAGCATCTTGATACTGATCTGTTTGCTGAAGTTCGGCAATTTTGTTCAAGACATCTTTCAATCCATCTTCAAACTTCTCAAAATCCTCCTTGTACAAGAATATCTTATGCTTTTGATAGGATTCGCGCCCGTCAACAAATGTCTTTTTGCTTTCCGTTAGTGTAATATAAAGATCATTACCCTTTGTCGCCTTGACATCAAAAAAATAGGTTCTCTTTCCTGCTCTGACTACTTTCGAATAGATTTCGTCGTTCTTGTCATACCCCATAACCCGAGTTAAATTAGCTTGTAGCGTTTAAACAAATATGAAGTTTTTTTTTGATTGACGCAATAAAAACCATGGTACATAAATTAACGAGAAGTACAGAAATCAAATTGGATCACCCCTGATTCTCTTCCTCTAGCAATTGCTTCTCATACAGGTCTTTATAGATTCCATTGAGTGCAATTAATTCTTCATGCGTTCCTTCTTCAGCGATATTCCCTTCAGACAGATTTATGATTCTTTGTGCATTTCGAATAGACGAAACACGATGACTGACAATCAAAGTAGTTACCCTATCCATGTCGTTCAGATTGCGGAGAATGGTTTCTTCCGTTTCTGTATCGACCGCTGAAAGACAGTCGTCAAGAATAAGTAACTGGGGATTGCGAATAAGTGCTCTTGATATACTAACTCGTTGTTTCTGTCCACCAGAAAGATTGACCCCCCGCTCTCCCAGAAGCGTATCGAATCCATCTTTGAGTTCCTCAATATTGTGATAAACATGAGAGGCTTTGGTTACCGCTTCTAATTCTTCGTCCGAAATGCTATCTGCTCGACTACCAAATGCGATATTGTTTCTGATAGTATCGGAGAATAAAAATACATCTTGCGGGACAACCCCGGTAGCATCTAACAAGGCGCTCAGATTTACTTCATTTAATGGTATATCATCAATTAGAATGACGCCGGAGTCAGGTTCAACCTGACGTGTGATCAATTGCAATATCGTGGATTTACCGCTTCCGGTTCGGCCAATGATTCCAAGGGTTTCGCCTTTCTTTAATACGAATGATACGTCGTTAATTGCTAAAATTCCTGAGTTAGGATAACGATACGAAACGTTCTTGAATTCAATTTTATGATCGAAAGCAAGTGGTTTTTCTGATCGGTTTTGAATCTCTGGTTCTTCGTTCAAGAATTCATTAATGCGTTCCTGTGAGGCCGCAGCGCGTTGAATCAAAGAGATTACCCATCCTACGGATGCAAATGGCCAAGTGAGCATATTTACATAAAAGATGAAGGAAATGATTTGGGAAACGGACATGCCTGATGCTCCGCCTTGTATGGCCAATCCACCACCTATATAGATGCAAAGTATGGTACTCAATCCAACCAAAATGAAAATGGTTGGCATAAAAAGCGAGTTGATTAAAACGAGCTTCATGTTTTTCTTCTTGTATGCGTCAGCGCTTTGGTTGAATTTATCGACTACCTCATCCTGTCGATCATATGCTTTAACTACGCGAATTCCCGAAAAGGTTTCCTGAACCAATGTCGACATAAACGATTGCTCCTTTTGAACAACACCACTGGCTTTGTTAATACGTGAGGCAACCAAATAAATGATCATTGTCATGATCGGAAGTGGGATCAACACCAAAAGCGTAACATAGCCGTTAATGCTTACCATATTCCATATAACGAAGAAAGAGAGAATGGCTAAGTTGATGGTGTACATAACCGCGGGTCCTAAATACATTCGAACCTTGGTGACATCTTCCGAAATACGATTCATGAGGTCGCCCGTACTGTTCCTTCTGTAAAAGGTGTAACTCAGTTTTTGATATTGCTCGTAGATTTCGTTTTTAAGATCAAATTCAATCCGACGTGACATCATAATAATGGCTTGGCGGGTTAAGAATAAGAATACCGCTGCACCCAATGCAATTCCCATGTACTTAAGGAATACGAGCGTAGTAAAGGATAAAACGTCGGTCTTGGCAGGGTCCATTACTTCGTAATCGTCCATGGTCTGCTGAAAGAATAGAGGCAGGTACGCTTTTAAGAAGTTGGTACCCACTATAAATAGTATCCCAAAGATGAGATGCCACTTGTATTTCAAGAAATATTTATTGAGATAGCTGAGTGCCTTCATTGGATTAATTTCCTATTTTTGCCCCACTTTGTAAGGCGTTACAAAGTTACATAATTGACAAAGACATTTTATCGCTTTGATATGTTTGAAGTAAAAAATATTGAGGATACGAACCTCGCCGATAATCCGGTAATCGCTCAAATGAGCAAATATGACCACGAACAATTGCTATTCTGCAACGATAACGCTACCGGTCTCAAAGCAATTATAGCCGTTCATAACACAGTTTTAGGACCTGCTTTGGGAGGAACGCGCATGTGGACCTATACCAATGAAATGGAAGCGCTGAATGACGTATTGCGTCTTTCTCGTGGTATGACTTATAAGAACTCTATTTCAGGATTGAATCTTGGTGGAGGAAAAGCTGTTATAATCGGAGATGCTCGTTCCATGAAATCAGAAGCACTTTTCCGTCGTTTCGGGAAGTTTGTGAACAGTCTTGGTGGAAAATACATTACTGCAGAGGATGTAGGAATTTCACCTGTAGACATGACGTGGGTTAGTATGGAAACAGATCACGTTGTTGGTCTTCCTGGAAAAAGTGGAGATCCATCACCAGTAACGGCTCACGGAACATACGTTGGAATGAAGGCGTGTGCGAAAGAGCAGTTCGGTAGCGATTCTTTGAGTGGAAAGAAAGTTGCTGTTCAAGGAGTTGGTCACGTGGGAGAATACCTTGTAGAGTCATTGGCGAAAGAAGGAGCAGATATATACATTACGGATATTCACGAACCAACATTGAAGCGCATATCAGAAACCTACGGAGCGAAAGTTGTTGGATTGGATGAAATCTACGATATCGATATGGATATTTACGCGCCATGTGCACTTGGAGCAACAGTAAACGATGATACGTTGAGCAGATTGAAGTGTTCCATCATTGCTGGTGCGGCGAACAACCAATTGAAGAACGAATCAGTTCATGGAAAAGCGGTGATGGAGCGTGGTATGATTTACGCACCTGATTTCGCATTGAACGCTGGAGGAGTTATCAACTGTTATTCAGAAGTGAAAGGCTTGTCGCCAGAATGGGCAATGGGTAAAGCAGACGAAATCTACGGAACTATTTCAAATATTGTAAAGCGATCAATTTCTGAAAATGTGCCAACGTACCAAATCGCCAACAAAATGGCCGAAGAGCGTATTGCATCTATCGGAAAAGTAAAATTACCGCTGTAAGCTCTTTTCATGTTAAACAGACGACACCTTCGGGTTAAGGTATTACAAGCATTGTATGCCTATTATCAATCAACAGATGCAAAGGCAACGATTTCTGAAAAGGAATTGTTCAAGGCGGTAGACCGTATTTACGAGTTGTACATTTATTTGTTGCTCACTTTTGAAGAGTTGCAGCGACAAGGAGAACGCCGTTTGGAGGAAGGCAAGAATAAAATGCGTCCAACGGATGAAGATCTCAATCCCAACCGCAAGTTTGTTGATAGCCAGATAATTGAGATTCTTACCAAACATGAGGGGTTGCGTAAGCATTCAGAAGATCTTAAGATTAACTGGGTAGGAGATGAGAAGCAGGAGTTGTTCCGAAAAATGTATCTCGATATGCGCGAGGGAGAAACGTACTTCGAATACATGAACAACGATCAGAAGGGATTTGAAGAAGACAAAGCCTTTATGGTGGCATTATTCAAGGCAGACATCGCCAATTATGAGCCACTTTACAATTTCTTCGAAGAGTTAAGCATTCACTGGTTGGACGATATCGATCTTGTTTGCAGCATGGTATTGAAAACAATCAAATCGTTCGAAGAAGAAGGTTCTAACCCAATCTTGCCTTTATATAAAGACGAAGAGGACGAACAGAAATTCATTCGTGAATTACTGCGCAAGACAATTGCCATGGATTCTGAGAATGAACTACTCATTGACGAACTTACCAGCAACTGGGAATTGGATCGTATTGCGCGTATGGACATCATCTTAATGAAAATGGCCATAACTGAATTACAGATTTTTAACAATATTCCAACCAAGGTAACCCTTAACGAATACATTGAAATTTCTAAATTTTACAGCACGCCAAAGAGCAACGGTTTCATTAACGGGGTTCTGGACAAAGCGATTGATCGCTTAGAAGGACAAGGGATGATTCAAAAAGCCGGGCGCGGATTAAAAAATTAAGCATATGAAGTTTTTATTTATAGCATTGCTGTCAACAGTAATGGTATCGTGTGGAGATGACGATACAACAGTAGCAGTTGGTGACCGCACTACATTAGAGGTAAAGAGGGTTTATAACGCTGGAGAAGTAGTGAAGGGTGAGATGATCCGAGCAGAATTTATCGTAAAGAATACGGGAGAAAAGCCATTAGTGATTGCGAAAGTGAGTCCTGCTTGTTCATGTACGGTTGGAGATTTTACAAAAGATCCAATTGCCCCAGGGAAAACAGGGAAAATTATTGCAAGTGTAGATACGGATAAAATCAACGGATCTCGTGTAGATAAATCAGTGACGGTTTTGGCGAACACAACGCCCAGAACGCATACATTGAAAATCAAAGGAACTATTGTAAGTAAATAATAGGTAGAACAACAAAATCAAACTAGAAAAAAATGAGTAACATAGTTTTATTAGTCGGGATGATCGTCGTGATGTACTTCTTCATGATTCGTCCACAAATGAAAAAGCAGAAAGAGTTGAAGAAATTCCGCGAGAATCTATCTGTAGGTGACAAAGTAGTTACTCTTGGTGGGATTCACGGGAAAATTCTTGCTATTGACGAGGCAACTATTTTGATTTCAGTAGAGAGTGGAAAATTGCGTTTGGACAAAAGCGCGATTTCAAATTCTCCTGAAAATATGCTTCAGAGTAAATAACAGAATTCAAAGAAATGAAAGGCTTCCTATATAGGAGGCCTTTTTTTGTTAATAAACAAACGCAAAAAATTGAAAATCCAAATAAGATTATTGTAAATTTAGGTGTGTATTTATGATGACAAGGTATCTAATTTCCGGACTTCTTTTATTCTTTGGTATTTACTTCATCGGAATGTCTATGCGTTCTTGCGATGATCATTCTGGAGAGCACCATTACAATCATCACGCCGATGGCGTATTGGAAAATGCAGCAGATTCGTTAAATGCAAAGAAAGATTCCCTTCAAATTGAATCAGAGTACAATTTGGATACCGTTGATCCGAAACATCGAGAAGAGTTTTTGGAAAATATGGCGAAGATTGAAGAGCAATACGGAGAGCAATGGGATTTCTGCACATGTATTGTTAAGAATGACTCTATCAATAAAGCACTCTCTCAAGATATTCCGGATGCCGAGTTTGACAAAGTCTTAGAGCGCATGGAGTATGTTGATGGTAAGTGCAAGGCTTTTCTTGTGCAAAGTCAGAATCAAACCCCTGAGGAACGATATATTCACGAGGAAAAAGTGAAGAAGTGTCTCAAAGCAGCGGGGATAAAATAATTCCATATGAATTTACAGGAAGTAATGGACTACCTTGAAAGCAAGGGCAGTGAGCAAACGCGTAAAATTTTTTCCAAGCACGGAGCTCCTCAGAATATGTTTGGTGTTAAGGTAGGCGATATGAAGCCCATCGAGAAACAAGAAAGAAACAATCATTCTTTAGCGATCGAGTTGTATGCTACCGGCAATGGAGATGCGCAATATTTAGCTGGTTTGATCGCCAGTCCCGGAGAGTTTTCAAAGGAAGATTTGGTGAAATGGGCGAAAGATGCGACATGGTATATGGTTTCGGAATATGCTGTGGCCTGGAATGTAGCAGAGCATCCAAATTGCGTTGAAATAGCTACAGAATGGATTCGATCCGATGATCCTCAATTGCAAGTGGTTGGTTGGGCAGGATATTCAGGTTTCCTTTTAACGAAGAAAAGCGAAGGTCATGATGTGGAAGCCGTGAAGACTTTGTTGGCGAAAGCTGAGAAAGAAATTCATGATGCGGAAAATCGTGTTCGTTATACTATGAATGGGTTCATCATAGCGGCTGGTGGGGCATATCCTGAATTGACTGAAGAATGCAAAGCCATGGGAGATAGAATAGGAGAGGTGAAGGTGGATCTTGGTCAAACGGCCTGTAAAGTTCCTTCGATCCGTCCTTATATCGAGAACATGGAGAATCGCAACCGAATAGGAAAGAAGAAGGCGAAGGCAAAGTGTTGATTTCGTTAGATATTAGATCGCTTCACTTTTATACGAAAGACGCTAACTATTGGTAAGGTGAAAAGTAGAAGGTTGAAGGGAAACGTGATTCTTCCTTATTCAAGACTCACGTGATGTTTATTCCATTCAATTGTTGACTTCGAGAGCCTCAGTCAACCAAACAGCCTCAGTCAACCTAGAATGTTTCAGTCAACTTAGAAAGATTCAGTCAATCGATTAAAAGTTTAAGTTATTTTTTTTTGCAGATAAAAAAAGGCGCTTCAAACTAATGAAACGCCTTAACTAAACTGTATTTAAACTACAAACTCTCTCTAGAGTTTATTTCTTTTCGATTACAATTACCACTGACTGTCCGGGAAACCCAACAGCACTAGTCGTGGTAAACTTCATTTTCGTTTTACTATGTTCATCAACTGTATACGTTCCGCTAAAGTTGTATGCTTGTTCAGCAGCTTCTTCAGCCGCGTGATCGTGTTCTTCACCTTCGTGCTCTTCTTCGGCCTGGTGGGAAATTATGAAGGAATCCCCGTTGTTATTGAATTGCCAAGCGAAATCTGCGTGACCACCCTCTTCGTTTTCCCACTTTCCAATGCAAACTGCTTCATATGGATCACAATCCGTGATGTCCCATTTTGGAAGTTCTGCTTCGTTGGTTCCGTCAACTGAGAGTTCCGTTACTGTCCATTCACCTGCTTTAATTAGGCGTTTGGTACGTTGGTTTGTTTTGCTACAAGCGGCTACTACTAGAATTACAACCGCAGCAACTGAAAGGACTAATATTGACTTTTTCATGTTTTATTTCGTTAGGTTAATTATTGTACGATTGTGTTGAAGGTTACTTCTACATCCGTCTCTCCTGGAGCACATGTTCCGTCTTTAACGCCTGGCTGGTGTTTCAAAGTAACTGTAGTAGTTCCGCTTCCCGCAGCACCAACTGTCCACTGACTTTCTAGTCCAACTTCAAATGTTCCGTCACTATCGGTGCGTGCAATGGTTACGTCAGCTCCGGAAGGAGAGAAACAGAAAAAGTGCTCGTCATCTTCTTCTAAAACTTCAGCAGTGATATCCTCAATAGGAGTAACTGTTTCGTTCGACAAAGTGATGGAACAATTATAAACCGTTCCATTTTGCAATACGATATCATCAAAGATGTCAGGCGCTAGACCTCCGTCACCATCAGGATCACGGAATGTAGCAGTAACATTGGGCTGCACACCTGCATCGTCAACGAAAGTCAAAGTCATGGTTGTAATCACTTCTCCCTCATTGATTGTTGGTTGCGGAGTAGGTACCAAATCATCGTCTTTTTTACAGCTGCTTAATCCGGCAACTAATGCCAACCCGAGTACGGCGGCAACTTTCACTTGTGTTTTCATTTTCATCATTTGTTTGATTTATTGGGATTAATTAAAATTTATTCGTGTATTGATTTTGCTTGAAGTAATGTGAAAGGGACTTTTACGCGAAGCGAGATGTTTGTGCCCATTTCATCTGTGAAATAGCGGAAACGATTCATGTAGTCGCGATAACGCACATTTAATATATTGTTGGCACTTATTCCAACTGTAATGAATTGATTCTTCACTGGAATATCCATTCCTGCACTTGCATTCAGTAAGGTGTATCCTTCAGGGGGGGCAGCAAAATCACTGTTTTCCGGCGCTCGTTTTTGCTTTAACACGGAAACTACCGATATTGAAACAAATGCATTAGCCAATTTGTTGCTGTCTTTAAATCGGTATTCTAAGCTATTTTCAAAGCGATCGGATGGCATCCAAATCAGATAATCGTTTTGCGAGAAATTCCATGCTCTCAGGATTGATGCTTTGGTTGTAAACGACCAGTTTTCCGAAGGAAGATAGTTTACTGTAATGTCCGTTCCTCTCAAATGCGCATCTGCTTGCGTGTATTCAAATAGGGGATATGCCCCTTTAATGGTGAGTTCGGTTTCCAAGGTGGGGCGCAAGTAGATGAAATCGTCAATGATGTTGTAATACCCATCAATAAGGAAATTCAATTTATCCGATTTATACTCCAAAGAGGCTGTGAAATTAAGTGCCTTTTCAGTAACCAATGAAGCATCTCCTCTTTCGATTCCTGCAGCACCATGGTGTAATCCATCACTATAAAGTTCAGCTACGCTAGGCGGTCTCCAAGCTGATCCGGCATTAACACGTGCTGTCATTTTTTTATTGATTCTGTATGATGCACCTAGTGATCCACTTCCGTTCATGAAATTTCTCTCCGGTGAAAAGATTTCATCATTCACCCACATATAGATGCGTTGATATATGTAATCGAATCTTGCCCCGGCCTCTAGTGCTAGTTTCGAATCTTTCGGTTTCCATTGCTCAATCCAGAAGAGTCCACCACCGATTTTTCGAAAATTTGGAATAAAAAACCGTCCTTGGTAGGTATTCCCTTGGTGAATTACACTTACACCGATAATTCCTTTGAAGTTTCTTGTTCTATTATGATTCCAGGCGATTTCTCCTGTGTGCGTCGTAAGGTTGAAACGTAGGGCAGGGAGATTTAAGGCTGCCAGTGAATCGTTCAAAGGAACGTGCTTGTCAATCTCTTTTCTGCGATTGAATTGACGCGCGTACCTAAAGGTTAACTTTCCTTTTTCTCCTGTCAGCCAATATCCTTGAGCTTTGAATAATTCGTGTTCTATTTCCTGACGAGGACGGCCGATTTCATAAGTAAAATCTGCTTCCTCCAAAGGACGATCTGCCTCAAATGCTGCTTGTAAATCTGTAAGATTTCCAATATGCGCTGCTGAGAAAACACCAACTTGTGTGTTAAATTGACTATAGAAAATATCAACTCCATACTTTGGTTTGAACCATCCTACTGCGCCTGAGAAGTTGTATTCAAAAACTCCTGTATTCTTTAGGAAGTAATCCGGTGCTTGCACATTTCCTCCTCGTTTTAAACTCCCCTGAGCCCGCCAACGTAGCGCTGGCAACTTGCTTAGGTTTCCATCCAATGTGGCAGAAACATTTCCTTGGCGGCCATTCGAAAAACCAACTAGGTTCAATTCACCCGCAACTCCCGGAGTTTTCTTCAACTCTTTTGGATTGACTAGAATGACACCTGCAATAGCATCAGGGCCATATCGAACACTGTTGGCACCTTTTATAACCGCTAAATCACCAGCAATAAATGGGTCTATTTCCGGAGCATGCTCATTTCCCCACTGCTGTCCTTCTTGACGAACTCCGTTGTTCAATATTAAAATACGGTTGCTATGCATTCCGTGAATGACAGGCTTTACGATGTTATTACCCGTTGACAACTTTCCAACCCCGTTGAGTTTAGCAAGACCTTCCCCTAGAGACAAACCGCGGGATTCATTTAGTTCTCGTTCGGTCATGTGTTCTGGCTTCTGGGAAAAATCAGCTTCCTTATCAGCCGCTACTTTTACTTCATCAATATCTAAATGGTGTTCCGGATAGAAGTTGAGTTGTGTGCTTTGTGTAATGAGAACGGTATCCTTGATGGCATCACATCCAATGTGCTTGCAGAATACTAAGTACTCTCCAGGGCACAAGCCTGTTATTTCGTAAAATCCATCTGCATTTGCAGAAACAGTAATGTCTAATTCACGAATGTGCACCTTCGAGTTGGGCAGCGGCTTCTCATTGTGTGCATCCAAAACATAGCCCGATAACTCAAGAGTACAATTGTCTTGAGCAATCGCTGGAATACTAAGCAATAAAAGAAGGAATGATCCTAAAATTTGTGTCAATTGTTGCATTGGAAATGCCGAATTGATAACTATTTAAACTGGGTGATTTTTTAAAAAGTCCTTAGGACTTGTAATTCAGTAGTATGCAATGGTCACTAATAACCATGGACATAAGTAATGCCCTAGAAGGGTACATCAATGCCAATTCGTCGTACTGAAAGGAGCTTATACAGCAGGTGGGGCACGACCTCTAATCGTGTTGGAAAGGTCTTCTGTAGCGAAGTCCCTTACGATCAAACTCTCAGAGCGATTATAGTGGTGGAAGGTAAGCTCAGTTGTTTGATCGAATGAATGATGTTCATCGTTCAAGGCAAGAAGTACATCGCACAAGTCACAGTCGTCAGAAGATTCAAAACTGAAATCCGAATCCGATACATGGTCTTGTTGATCCAACTCAATATGTTCGCAAGTTCCATGATTCTCTTCGTGGGAGTGCATGGAGGCAATAGGTGTAAATTGAACCGCTAAACAAAGCAGCAGGACAACGGAGAGATATGTACGTATTTTACGCTTCACGTTACAAAAGTACAACATTTACTTTTTATAATGCAAATCTGTTGCAATAAAGAATTTTCACATTGTATTGTTACTTTCTCTCAAAAAGGACATTTTATTGGTACAGGAGGTAAATTCTGTGAGAGCAGAGTTCAGGTACAAAGGAGTTTTCGATACGTCGGAGGCTCCTTTTTTTGAACTAATTGGAACCTAGTGTGTACCAGAAGTTGATTCGAACTAAAATTATTATGAAAAAGATATTGATCCCGATTGTCTGCATAGGTTTGACCTTGTCAGCACGTGCAGAAAACTTGTTTAACCAACTTGTAGCATTCAATCTAAATTGGCAGTCGTATGAAACTCGACTAGATTTTGGCAACAAGATGGATTTTCAATCAGACAAAGAATACATCCAAACGCACTTAGCCAAGGTGCTACAGATCCTTCAATCTAACCCTACAGAGCAGCTCACTTGCGCGCAATTGGATACACGGAGTAGCTTAATAAAAGTCTTAGAATCATATAAAGACAGAGGATTGTTTCCAATGAATTATTACCGAAAAGAGCGGATTCCTGTATTTATCGATGAACATAACACACATTGTGCTGTGGGATACCTTCTAATGGAAACAGGTTTTGACGATGTGGCGCATCGCATTGCCGCGAAAAACAATTATGCTTGGGTAAAAGAAATTGACGATGCTTCTTTGCCTCAATGGCAGGCATTTTCAGGTTTTACTATCGACGAGTTAAAATTAATTCAGGGTGCTTATGATTTCTATGATCCGTTTGCTCGCTCAAAACCCAACAGAACAGAAATTCCACAAGCGCCGGCCGTCGTTTCTCTAAATTTTGCAGGAGAGGAAATGGATGCTCCTTCTAAGGATGGTTTGCTTTCTATATGGTGTTATGGAGAGGGGAAAGACAATGTGCTCCATGGAAAATGGGTGCAAAACTATCGTGATGGAATTCCTTGGATTGAAGGGTATTTCGAAAATGGAAATCGCACAGGAAGTTGGAAGGAATACTATAAAGGAACCACTATTTTGTGTCGAACAGAGCACTGGCGCAACGATAAATTGAACGGAGTCAGAACACGTTATGATCGTGCAGGTAATGTGATAGAGCGCATCACATTTAAAGGTGGGGAAGCAGTTCAAAAAATCAATTACGATTTACAAGGGGACATTGAATGGGTGCGTAAACCTATTGACTCAATTACTCTGGAAACAGAAGTTTATTCGCTTTCTGGATATCTTTTAGCCAAGGGGAAAGAGAAGATTTCAAATCCTACAGGTCGCTTACAATGGTTTCAGGATATTGAGTTAACTGCACTAAATACATTTGCTATTACCGCGAGGGATGGTGCGCCAGAATATACAGAAAGCGGCATGCCTGTATTTTCAAATCAGATTATCGGATCTTCTGATTTCGTTTCGCATCTTCAAATCATAGATCCGTATTCTCTGAGCCCAGGCATGAGGAGTTTTGGTAGTTTGAATCAAGGCCCCACTTTGGTTAAGTATGACAAAATAGGTGACTGGAAGTATTACAATGAGTACACTGCAAATTCTTACAGTGCGCAGGTTGAAAGTTCACAAGATTATCTTAAAAAGGATTATCCGCATTTTGGTAATGATTTAGCATGGCAATTGCATAATGAGGATATTCAAACCTTGCAGCTATCATTTGATTCGTTGCAGGTGGAATACATGTCAGGGCGCATCAGTGATTTCAAAGGATTCGCTCCAAATGCGGCAGCAAGATTTGGGCTTGTACTTAATGAAGAACAAGATTTAAATCACGGCGTTATTGACTTTTATCATCAGTCCCAACAGCAGTATCCATGTATAAAAGAGATGGGTCCTCTGGATGAAAATGGTTATCGAATTGGTGAATGGACAGTCTATGATTTAAATGGAAGACCTTCACATTACATCAAGTATATTCAGCCTTTCAAGGAAGAAGAGCCCCTTACTGGAAGCTTGTAAATAGAATTAATCGGCTGGAGAGACAACCTCCTATTTTTTT
>JADFAL010000085.1 GCA_015665275.1 Flavobacteriales bacterium
AAGTATCCGGTATCTACAAAGACATTGTTCGGACTTGCGGTATAATACTGCAGCTCATTATTACCCCATCCCCACGTGCCGGTTCCAATTTCAGGTTCCCATTTGGTAAAATCCAAACTACTGCCATCAAATTCATCCGACCAAATCTGCACCCAATTCTGTCCAAAAGACAGCATCGGTAAAAATAAAAAAGCTACTAGAAGTTTCATAAGCCAAAAAAAAGGGGAGGTCAGGCCTCCCCCGTTAAATTAACAAAACAAAAAATTATTTTTTTACGAAGCGTGTAGTTGCCAATCCCTTAGCAGTATTCACACGCACAATGTAAGATCCTTCGTTCAATGCAGAAACGTCTGCTTTGTTCATTTCACCAGTCAATACAACCTGACCTGCAACATTGATAATTTCAAAAGATTCGATTGCTGCGTCACTTGATAATACCAACTCGTTCGTTGCTGGGTTAGGATATGCCGATGCCTCCACAGTCAATTCTTCAATTCCTGTTACATCTTGTTCACCAATTACAATACTTCCAAGTGTTGCTTCTTCCAATGGATTAGCATTTGGTCCAGTAACTGTGAATCCGTACTGGATCAATAACCCAGTTGGTAATTCAGAAGCTGGAACAGTTAAAGTGAACTGACCGCTCATTGGTAAAGTTTGAATGTAGTTCCCGTTCAATGCATCCGAATACCCATTCAATGAGTCCAATGCTTTCACAAAGAACTGCCCTTCGTACTCAGCATCAATTGTATGAGACAAAACGTAACCAGAGAATGTCAAATCCTGTCCGTTAAAAGATGGACCTGGCTCCACAAAAGTAGACGCCTCCATTTGCTTGTTCCCCTCCATAGTCGTCTGGTTTACCCAAAATGCATCCGTTGGATTGTCAGCATACGTATTGAAGTTTGGCTGCAACGTAATAGTGTTATTCGGTACATCCAGAACAGTTTGAACATCAGCAAGTGCCCAAGGTGATCCAAATTGATACGCTCCACCATCTGCTGGTAAATCGGTAACGTTCATATATGCGATCCAATTATCGCTTGCGCTTGCCTCAACATCATTTTGAGCAAACATAGAAGTGGAAAGCAGTAATGCTCCAACAAGTGTATAGAATTTTTTCATAGAAATTTTTTTTTGATACACTAATATATTGTAAATACTACAATAAGTAAAATCTATGAAGGAATTTTTTCCAGAAATGACTGTTTTTTAACGTTTTTACATTCGGAATAGGTAGTTTTCTTCTTCTACCAGTTGCTTATATCGGTCTGCATCGAAGCTAAATAAGTTCGCCGGACGGTGCTTTACGTTCTTTTGTTTTTCCTCTAGGTGAATCAAAGGAATGGACTTAATTTTCTTACGGAAATTCGCTTTATCCATTTCTACATTGTAAGCATACTCGTACAATTGCTGCATTTCATTCAAGGTGAATTTCTCAGGAAGAAGGTCGAAACAAATTGGTTCGTATTGCAATTTACGTCGCAGGTCTGCGTAGGTAGACTCAACAATCTCCTTGTGATCAAACGCCAATGAAGGAAGCTCGTGCATAGGGGCCCACAGCACTTCTTCTGCCCACGAATCTGCTTCAGCCACCAAATCATCAATGCGAACCAATGCAAAATACGCACAGGTAATTACACGTCCTTGCGGATGTCGATTCGGATTACCAAATGTTTGTCCTTGGTGCAACTCTACATCAGTCAGTTTTGTAAGTTCTGATAAAATTCTACTCGCCGCAATTGGCAGGTCCTCATCGGGATAAACGAGATTTCCCGGAATGGCCCATTCACCAGAATAGGGTTCCATAGCACGTTTGATGAGGAGCACGTGAATCTTTCCATCCTTATACCCAAAAATGGCGCAGTCAAGCGAGAAGGAATACGAAAAGAAATGATCGAATTTTATTTTGTAGGACATTACAATTACTTTAATTCAAAGTCTGCAGAAAGCGTTTCTATTCTTACACTGAATGTCCCCGGCTCGCTTATCCACTTACCATCCTTGCCATAAAACTGAAGATCTTCAGGTGCAATTACAAATTTAATAGACTTTTTGTCTTTTGCACCTATTACTACTTTTTCAAATGCTTTCAATGATTTTACTGCAGGAGTCATTGACGCAAAGTGATCCGAGATATAGAGTTGAACTACCTCCTTCCCTTCTCGATCTCCCGTATTTGTAACATCTACTGTAACAACCACTGAATCACCTTCTCCAATTGTTGTTTTATCTAGTGTTAAATTCGAATATTCGAAAGTCGTATAACTGAGTCCGTAGCCAAACTCCCATTGCGGATCGAAGGCATCGAAATGATTGGCCTTGTGACGTGCAACACTTCTCGCATGATCATAAAACTCAATCTGTCCATCGTATTTATGATACGTATAAGGCAATTTACCAGAGAAATTCTCCTCTCCATATAGAAGTTGCGCCAATGCTTCTCCTCCAAAATCTCCTGGAAGATATGCTTGAACAATTCCAGAAGCATCTTCCACAATTTCTCGAATAATTCGCGGGCGACCTTCCAACAAAACAAGCACGACAGGCTTTCCTGAAGCATAGGCCATTTGAGCTAATTCCAATTGTGCAGCGTCCAAATTCAACGAACGAATATCACCAGGCTTTTCTGTTGAAGGAAACTCACCAAGACACAGAATGATCACATCAGACTGCGCTGATTTCGATAAAAAATCGTCTCGGCCCGATAGTTTGGAGGCTTCGAATCCTTCATCCAAGTACAATTCTGCACCTTGACTAAACAGCACATTTTCTTTTCCGACATGTGTCTCAATTGCTTCTCTAACCGAAAGGCGGCCTTCTGTATTGAAATTCGGATTATCACCCTGCCACGTATGAGTCCAAGCTCCATTCAAATAAATCAAGTTGTTTGAAGTAGGGCCCGTAATCAAAACTTTCTGTTCTTTCTTCAACGGTAATACACCATCATTCTCCAGCAGGGTGATGGATTCCAGCGCGCTTTCAAGTGCCAATTGGTGCATTGCTTCAGAACCAAAATCATCATATTCCTTTGCCTGATTCATACGTTTTTCATACAATCCAACGATATATTTAACACGCAAGATGCGACGTACCGCATCATCCAAACGTTCTTGAGAAATGCTTCCTTCATTTACTGCCTCAATCATTAATTTGCAGTACTCCTGATATTGTGGTGCCAATGGTACCATGCTCATATCTACCCCTGCATTGATTGCGTTGATGATTCCATCTTTAAGCGTTTCTGCTGTGCGATGTACGGTGTGCAACATGATAAAATCTTCCCAATCCGAAACAGCGAAGCCTTCAAACCCCCATTCGTTTTTCAAGGTTTCGGTCAACAATTCATAGTTCTCATGCCCTGGGATGCCATTCACCACACCACTATTGATCATTACAGTTAATGCACCTTCTTCCACAGCTGCCTTAAATGGTGGTAAATACAATTCTTGCATGTATTTTTCCGGAATCCATGCCGGAGTTCTATCGCGTCCGGTTGAAGGATTGCTGTATCCAACAAAATGCTTCATACAAGCCGCAACGTGTTCTGAATTAATACCTCCATCTCCTTGATATCCACATACGATTGCCTTTCCCATTTCTGATACTAGAAATGGATCTTCGCCCAACGTTTCAAAGTTTCTTGACCACAAGGGTTGACGTCCTAAATCTAAAACTGGAGAAAAATTCCAATGAATTCCAGACGCACGTGTTTCATATGCTGTAGCCTGTCCAAACTGCATGGCCAATCCGGGGTTCCATGTTGCAGCCAAACCAATTTCTTGAGGAAATAGCGTTCCTCCAATCGTATAATTGACTCCGTGAATGGCATCAATTCCATATAATACTGGAGACTTTGATTCTTTGTCTTGAAACGGAGCATGTACTCCTTCCATTACGCCGTTCCATTCTTCCATTGAAAGTGTTTTCCACCCAACATTCAGAACAGAACCAACGCCATATTTTACAATTGCTTCCTGAACTTTTTCGGGATCAATCTCAACGGGCTCTATAAGCTTTCCATCGTCATCTTTCTTCAAGAGAACGTCCAATGTGATTTGGCACGTTTGTCCCACTTTTTCCGCTATGCTCATCTTAGCTAGATCCGCTTCTACCTGTGCTTCTATCTTTGGTGTTGATAACGATTTATTGGTTTGTGCTAGCAGTGTTGAGGACACAAAAAGTCCAGTTACAAAAGCAATTATTCTCGCGTTCATAATCCGTTCAGTTTTCATAAATATTCGTAATTCCGTTTAAGCTTTTTCAAGCAATTTCACGTGGTAATTGACCAAGTTCTGTAAAGGTCGACGCACAATACGCCCAATTCGAATTCCATTATCCTTACAGACGGCGTGGAGTTCTTCTTGCAGTAAATCCGAGATAGACCCCACAAAATTCACTTCGCACGTTTTGTACTCTTCAAAACACTTCACATGGACATCAATAAACTCCTGAAATCCTTTTCGAATAAGCTTTTGAGAGTAAGGTAAATCCTTGTTATCAATCAATACAGGCATCAGCGACGCAATAAATACGTTCGCATCTGGCTTTTGATATACTCGTTCAACAATAGACGCTTTAGTCAACCCCATATCTTCAAACGTATCGTGCATTGGACGGGGAAATCTTTTGTAAAGGTAATCTGCGAGCATGCGTTTCCCGAAGTAATTTCCACTCCCCTCATCTCCCAGAAGGTGACCCAATGCTGGAACCTCTTCTCTCACGCTTTCACCATCATAGAAACAACTGTTTGAGCCTGTTCCAAGAATACAAGCAATTTCCGGTTCGCCATTATAGCAAGCAAATGCACTTGCGTTCAAATCATGATCTACGGTAATGATAGCATTTCTGAAAAATGGTGACAATCCGCTTTCAATAATAGCATTCAATTCTGGACTTGAACAACCAGCACCATAGAAATGCAGTTGCTGCACATCATCCTTTACTGCATCAAGTACATCATTCGCCTTTAAAGCCTCTAGAATATCAGATTTTGAATGGAAATAAGGGTTAAACCCTTTCGTATTCGAGATAGTTTCACTACCATTATGTAGGATCATCCAATCTGCTTTCGTTGACCCGCTTTCAACTACAATGAGCATGTTTGTGTTCGTGTTTTGAGGTTTGCTTTCTTCAAATGTACAAAAAATATCTTATTGTATATTTTACAAAAAGTATATATCTTTGAACAAAGTCATTTTCATGAGAAACCAAACACACAGTCCACAGATCAAAGATTTCAACTTAGTCATCTTTGGAGGCAATGGCGATTTATCTAAAAGAAAAATCATTCCCGCATTGTTTCATCGTTATGCCGATGGACAGTTGAAGGTTGATTTTGAAATTTATAGCATTAGCCGATCTCCACAAGATCGCGCTGAGTTTCTCGCTGAAATTCAGAAATTCCTTGGAAAAGTTGATTCGAAAAAGGTGGAAGCTTTTTTCAAACACCTCGTTATTCTAGAGATTCCAAAGAACAATGCGGAGAATTATGCCGAGATGAAAAAGCATCTTGAAGCAAATCCTAATAGACAAGCTATCTTCTATTTCTCAGTACCTTCTGGAGCATTTTCGGAGATCTGTACTGCCTTAAAGGAAACTGGACTCAGCAAGAATGATAGCAAAGTTGTACTGGAGAAACCACTGGGTCACAGCTTGAAATCTAGCGAAGAGATTAATGACATTATCATGTCTGCATTCGAAGAGCGACAAGTCTTCAGAATTGATCACTATCTCGGTAAAGAAACGGTACAGAATTTAATGGTTTTGCGCTTCGCAAATCACTTGTTTGAACGCGCTTGGAATGCCGAAAACATTGAAAACATTCAAATTACAGTTGCCGAAAGTCTTGGTGTGGAAAAACGCGCCGGATATTACGACAAGACAGGAGCACTTTTGGACATGATTCAGAACCACTTGCTTCAATTGTTGTGTTTGATTGCCATGGAACCACCATCAAGTTTGGATCCAGATACGGTTCGAAATGAGAAGCAGAAGGTACTTGAATCGTTGCGACCTTTTACAAAAGAAACACTGGAGACGGACATCGTTCGTGGTCAATATACCCGCGGCGCATCAACCGGAAAAAAACTCAACTCTTATTTGGAGGATATAGATGCATACGATTCTGAAACGGAAACTTTTGTTGCGTTGAAAACATACATCGACAACTGGCGCTGGAAAAATACGCCGATCTATTTCCGTACTGGGAAGCGTATGAAAAAACGCTATTCTGATATTGTTATAAACTTCAAAGAACTCCCACACAATATATTTCAGGATTCTCAACATCCATTGCGCAATAAATTAATCATTCGACTGCAACCCGAAGAACGTATTGAGCTTGTACAGTTGAGTAAAATCCCTGGACCGGGAGGGTATCGATTTAAGCCGATTTCATTGAAACTCGACTTTATTGATTCTTTCAAAGATCGCATGCCTGATGCCTACGAACGATTGCTCATGGACGTTATTCGAGGGAATCAAACCTTGTTTATGCGCTACGATGAATTGGCGGCGGCATGGCAATGGATTGAGTCGATTACGAATCACTGGAAGAAATCAACTCCACTCAAGTTGTATGAATCAGGAACATGGGGACCTGGGGATGATATTATGGAAGAAGGCACCCAATGGAAAACATCACCGAAATGAGACAAAATTTTGCATCGACAGAAGCCTTAGTTGACGCATTTGTTCCGTGGTCTTTGAATCTATTGGAATCGGCGGTAGATTCATACGGAAGCGCTCGGATATTGCTCTCTGGCGGAGGCACACCAGGGCCCTCTTATCGCAAAATGAACCAAGATTGTTCCTTCTTAGATCAACTGGAAATTGGTCTTGTAGATGAACGATACGTTGGACTTGAAAGTGAATTCAGTAACGAACAACTGATCCGATCTTGCTTCTCAAATGCACCTGAGTCTGCGGTTAAAGGAATGGTCTATGATCTTGGGGATTATTCAAGAAATCTGAGTGTTCTCGATTCTGAATATGCGCATTTTGTAGATAGAACTGACTTGGTTATCCTCGGAATGGGACCCGACGGACACACTGCCTCGATTTTTCCGGGCGATGCCCCATCGGAAACGGCACTCAGTTCTGACAAGAATTTTCTAAACACTAACGCTCCGGCACACCCTACACAAAGAATCACGTGCTCAATGGAACTGATTCGAAATGCTAAAAACATTGCATTAATAATTACTGGCGCTCAGAAATTGGAAGTACTTGAGAACAAACCGCTGCAACTACCGATTCATAAGGCACTTGAAACATGCCCGAACATTAACCTATTTTACTCTGAATAATGGTACATAAGAAGATTGAAGAAATCACAGAACGAATTCGAAAACGCAGCGAAAAAGCGCGTTCAGAATATGTTGCTGCAAATGATTATAATTTCAAGAACCGCAAGACGCGTGGTCAGTTAAGCTGCGGAAACCTTGCACATGGATTTGCAGGGTGCGATGCCCATGAGAAGCCTTTAATCGCAGAGGGAATTGAACCCAACCTTGGGATTATTACAGCATACAATGACATGCTTTCAGCACACAAACCCTACGAACGCTATCCGGATGAACTGCGCGGATACGCCCGAGAAATGAATGCAACGATTCAAGTTGCAGGTGCAACTCCTGCCATGTGCGACGGCGTAACACAGGGTCAAGCAGGCATGGACTTATCTTTACTAAGTCGCGATGTAATTGCACTTTCAGCAGCGGTTGGATTGTCTCACGATATGTACGACGGTGTGGTTAATCTTGGAATTTGCGATAAAATTGTGCCCGGATTGATGATCGGAAACTTAAGTTTTGGTCATTACCACGCACTTTTCCTTCCTGGAGGACCAATGCCTAGCGGAATTTCAAATGACGAAAAAGCACGAATTCGTCAGGATTTTGCAGAAGGAAAAATAACCAGAGAGGAATTACTAAAAGGAGAATCCGATTCCTATCATTCTCCTGGAACATGCACATTCTACGGAACTGCCAATAGTAATCAAATGCTCATGGAAATCATGGGAATGCAGCTACCGGGGTCAAGTTTTGTTAATCCTGGAGCCCCCATGCGAAATGCATTGAACCGTCATGCAGTTAAGGTATTACTGAACAATATCCGAAACAAAGATTACGATACAACCATCGGTCAGATTGTAGATGAAAAAAGCATTGTGAACGGAATCATTGGGTTATTAGCGACCGGTGGATCTACAAATCACACGATTCACTTGATCGCTATTGCTAGTGCTGCCGGAATCATTATCAACTGGGATGATTTCTCGGAGTTGTCACAAGTAATTCCGTCCTTATGCAAAGTGTATCCAAATGGTGCCGCAGACGTGAATCACTTCCATGCTGCAGGAGGAATGGCCTTCGTAATGCGCACGTTATTAGATAATGGATTGTTGCACGAAGATGTTAATACAATTATTGGAAAAGGGTTGAAGCAATTTACACAAGAACCGAAACTAGAAGACGGTGAAATTGTTTATCGTGAAGGACCAGAGGCATCATTGAACGAAAGCATCGTTCGACCTGTAGACAACCCGTTTCAGGCAACCGGAGGATTAAAGGTTTTGAAAGGAAACATTGGAAATGCAGTTATTAAAACATCTGCTGTTCAATCGGAAAATCATGTGGTGGAAGCTGAAGCTATTGTTTTTGATGATCAAGATGATCTATTGACAGCATTCAAGGCAGGTGAATTGGACAAAGATTTCATTGCCGTAATTCCATTCCAAGGACCTCAGCAAAAAGGAATGCCTGAGTTACACAAGTTGACTCCTTCTCTTACCGTTCTTCAAAAGCGCGGGTTTAAGGTTGCCTTGGTTACCGACGGTCGCATGTCCGGTGCATCTGGAAAAGTTCCGGCGGCGATTCACGTAGTACCTGAAGCTGCTTGTGGCGGACTTATCGGAAAAGTAAAAACCGGGGACAAGATGACTTTGGATGCTGTGAACGGCGTACTAAAATGTCACGCTGATGATCTTGAAAGTCGACCATCACGATCCGTTTCGTACCAAAATCAATCACACGGCCGACCACTATTTGATAAGATGCGTAGTCTAATTTCCAACAGTGAAACAGGCGCAAGTTTCCTCTAAAAAGAAGATGATGATACAGAACAATATAGAAAGCGTACTCAAAAATCATAGCAGAATCCCTGTAGCCACTATTTCTAAGATGGAAGAGGTGGATATTTATTACGAAAAACTCAAATCACAGGGAATTTCTTGCATTGAAATCACTCTCAGAAATGACATTGCGTGGGATGCCATCGCGCTGTTCAAGGAGAAGTACGGGCACGAATTTCAGGTGGGTGTTGGAACGATTGTTTCTCCGGACGATATTCTGAATTGCGTGAAGCTTAAGGTGGATTTCATGGTAAGTCCAGGACTAACTAGTTCAATGATTCAGCAATTTGATTTTAGCGGGATTCCATTTTTACCTGGCGTTTCAACTCCAAGCGAAATTATCCGTGGAATTGATTCGGGATGGCAATTCTTCAAGTTTTTCCCGGCCCATCTTTTTGGTGGTGCGCAAGCATTGGAAACATACAGTGGCATTTTTAAAGATGTGCGTTTCTGTCCAACAGGCGGAATCAATGGTGAGAATTTTGAAGAGTACCTCGCACTAAACAACGTAATGTCTGTCGGCGGTAGCTGGCTATTGAAATAATTTTTAGACAAGAAAACTACCGGGCAACTACATTTAAGGAACCAAATACGTCCATTTTGACCTTTACTTGAAATGTTTTAGTTGAAGGTTGTTCGGTAGTTTTTGTCTAATCTGCAAAGTATTCTGTAAATACGGAAGATTGAAAAATTATCCCACTAAAATCGGGATGGTTGGTCTTTGCCTTCTGACTTAAATTCGTAATCTCATCTTTAGCGTAATTCACTAATATTGGATTGACAATATAGTAGGTAGCATTTGAGATTTTCTCATATCCGAGAAAGCCACATTCGCGCAGCACTTGAAGGTGCTTACTGATTGCAGGCTGCGAAATAGGAAAATCATATGTCATATCTTTACAAATCACTTTTTCATTTTGTAGAAGGTATTCTACGATAGCAATGCGCGCGGGATGCCTAAGTGCTTTGAAAATTCTTGATAAGTCGTTTTAATCTCGGGAGAACCCGGTTCGTTGTATAGAAGCCATAATAAATAGTGTTAGGTTATAGAATAAGTTAGGAAGAATTTCTGGCAATTACTAGAAATAACCATATTCCTTAATAACCATTTAGTTATATAGTCATATGGCTGAAGTTCAGAATTTTCATCACAATCCAATCTTCAGAACTCCTCCATTTTTCATTATCTTCATCCTACAACACATTCAAAATGAAACTTCTACTAACATCCACCATCCTGCTGTGCTCCTTCTTCTCTAGCGCGGCAAATAAAACATTTCAAGCCATAGACACTAGCGGAAATATCCTGTTCGAAATTGAGGCAGAATATGTCTATGAGTTCAGTGATGGTATGGCTCGAATCCAACAAATCAACCTTGTGAACAACAAATGGGTTCGAGGGAAAGGCTACATCAACACAAAAGGACAGGTGGTAATTCCTTGTACATACGATAAGGCGAAAGATTTCATTGATGGAAGAGCTTGGGTTAAGAATAAAGATTCTGGATTTTGATTGACAAGCTGGGAAATGTAATCCCGACCAAACCATATGCAAAAGTCGGGTACATCATGGATGGGTATGCAGATCGAATTGCAGTGTATGAAAACGGATTGATGGGCTGGATCGATCGCGATGGCAATGAAGTTATTCCTTGTCAATATCTCGGAAGTTCCACTTTCGACACCGAATTTGGCCTTGCTTGTGTAACCAAAGCAGGAACTTCCGAAATCTATGGATTCATCGATAAGGAAGGAAAGATTGTAATTCCATTTCAGTACAAGCAACCTGGACACTCTTCATTTCATAATGGTTACTGCAGAGTTTCGGTCAAAGGAAAAACAGTTCTCATCAATGAAAAAGGAGAAGTTCAATTCACTCCAACCTACGGTTCCCTTCAGAATTATGGACAAGGGCTGATGGCAGTTGCGACCAAACCGAATCGCAGAGGTTGGGGCTACTGCAATCTGGAAAACGAAATGGTGGTTCCTGGAGTTTATGATTATGCCACCACCTTTAACGAAAGCGGTTATGCTATTGTTGAATCTTCGGATAACAAAGGATTGATCAACACCAATGGAGAAGTAGTCCTAAAAATGAAATACGAGACAGTATATGCTGACCCTTCAAATGACGGGTACATCTGTGGCGTACATCACACCGCTGAACCAGCGTCTTTGTCAAATACACCCAAGGACTATTTCGATGCAAATCTAAATCCAATTAATGTAGGAGATGTAACGCTAATGCCAGCTGACGGAACCAATAGAATTCCTTTCACCCAAAATGGTAAACGCGGATTTATGAACCGAAATTTTGAGATCATCATCCCTGCATCCTATACAAAAGCCACGAAGTTCAACAATGGAATTGCTTTGGTTCTGAAGTAGTTTACTTTTTTACCACACGTAAAATACTGGTGCCAAGGTCCGTTGTTATCTTCAACAAATACACAGCAGGTTCATCTGGCAATACCAATGTTTCCTCTGAAGTATTGACAAACTGTTCCGAGTGCAATTTTTGTCCCAATGTCGAATAAATCTCAATCGCCACGGATGATTTTACTTGCTCAAACTGCACTGTAATTTCATCAGTAGTAGGATTCGGGAAACAAAGAATGTTCTCTACTACTATTTCGCTCAGCGATGTTGTGTTAAATACCAAACATGCAGAAGTATCTATACATCCATTTTCAGTTACCTGAACGGCATATTCACCATCAGTTATTGGAACAAAACTTTGATTGACCTCCCCGGCAATTGGGCTATATCCATTCAAACAATCGAGCCACTGATATTGTGCATTGGAAGCGACCGCTTCAATTTGAAGCCCGTTCTGTGTTATTCCCGTTTCAACATTAATAACAACAACAGTCGCTGTATCCGATGTCAATGTACACTGGCTATTGATGGCGTAAACAAAGTAAATTTCATCACCTACTGCAGCTGTTGGGAAATAATAGGAGGAAACTATTCCGGCATTCACTAGCGCTCCATTCAAATAGCCGTCTACAGGTACTCCATTATTGTTGGCCTGAACAATGACAGAATCTCCATCACAAATTTCAATGGGGTTCAACGTTGGTTGATCTTCCCAAACGTAGATATAATCAATATTCGTAAGCGTATCATCCCCTGCACCATTCGAGGCGATCAATTGAACTGTGTACCAACCTGGAGCATTAAAATCTACTTGAGGATTGCTGGAAGAACTTGAAGTTCCATTGACATACGTCACTGTGTTTGGTTGAAAACTCCAATCGTAAGCAAATCCGTACAACGAATTATTGGTCATCGTCACAGTCTCATTCGGACAAACTTGTGTTGTACTGGCCGAATAGTCTGCAATCGGTGCCACAGAAATATTGATATCATCAATTCCCCAATCGGAAGTCCATGTGCCGCCCATGATTCCGCGAATCACCACCACAATTTGTTGATTACTAAAAGGTGACAAATCAACAGAGGCTTGAATCCAAAGATCGCCTTGTTCACCAATTACAGGAGTCATAGCATCTTCAATAAGTGCTCCGTCTGCAATAACATCCACGTGCAATTCTCCGATCGCAGCACCGTAAGCATGATACCAAAAAGTCATTTCTGCTTGATTAACCCCTGAAAGGTCGATACATGGAGAATGCAACCGTGCCGTTACATTTACGCAAGGGCCGGAACCTTCTAAATAGAGGTACTTTCCGTTCCCTGTAGTGTGATCTCCTGATGGGCCCGTATTTCCCGATCCGGTGGCGCCACTATGCGTGCGCCAATCGATATCATCACCAGAACCATTCGAAACGTTGTGCCATCCATTTTGCATTGCGCAATCAACAAGTTCGCAATCCCAAGCTGTGCTACAATTGGTGAAGTTGTCAAAGATCTCAGTGATGTTGGGTCCTGAACTTGAACTTGCATAGACCCAAACCGAATCTGAAATTGTATCATTCATTAGAATTGCATCTGAAGCAAACTCTGTCCAAGCTTCAATATTATTTCCACCTAAATTTAAACTTGTATTTCCCGAAAATTGAACGTCATATTCGCCTCCACTTGGAATCGTTGCATAGATAACTTCTTGCGTAATCGGGCCTCCATTAATGCGATATGCTACAGGAATGGAGTCGACTGCGTTTACGCCCCAGTTCCGAACCTTAATTTCAATATTCAATGCACTCGACATGCAATCCGGAAGACTTTCTGCCCCAGGACTTAGCATCTCCAAAGCGCCCAAATCGCTCATATTGCAGTTCAAATCTGTCGGTTCTCTTTCAATAGCGATTACACGACGACTGGTTACTCCGTTTTGAACCATTGCAATGGCAACGTATTCCGATTCGATCAGGGAAAGACCGTTCAAGACCATCGAAGTATTTGTGGTATACGCCACGGAATCCATATAATCTCCAACGATCCTATATACTATGTACCCATCTGCGTTTGGAAAATCATCCCAAATAAACAGTGAAGAATCGGCACAGGACCACACCAATTCCAAATTCTCTGGGAGTTCTGAAATACTAAAATGCGCATCACTTTCTCCTGCTGTTGTGCCTCTTTCAATACGAATCATTGCCTGATCGGTAAGATTTTGTGGTACCGTCCAATCGTAATACCTGCTGTCTTGTCCAACTCCAGTTGCGATACTCGACCATGATGTCCCACCATTATTACTGTACGAAATATCGAAAGTCAAAGTGCTATCAGAAGCATCCCAGCGAAGTCGTTCTGTTTCGCCGGGTACTAATTTCTCACCTCCATGCGGATGCGTTACCACAATGTCATCCATCACGAATTCGTAGGTCATGAAGTACAACTGTGGTCCTTGTGGCACCATCGTTCCTGTTACCGTTAACTGATAATTTCCAGCAATCGGTTCGTCTATCGTAATTTGCTCGTGGTTGTTTAATGTGTCTGTGGCACGGACTGCATTTTGATCCAATAGAATCGGATCGAACGTAGGATTCAAGACCCACGGTTGATAGTTCGTAGCCGTTGGATCTTGCAGAACAATGTCCAAATCATTCACTAGTGATCTTGTTGTAATTCCTGCTGTTGCTTCCCAATCCACCCAATAGACCATTACTTTGAGTTCTTTCACGTTGGCTGGAACAGTAATTGAGTGCTGCTGAGAAGATCCTTGTGAAGCGAAGTTGTTTTCGTGCTGGCCCAATCGAACCACCTCAAATGCACGTCGTGCGTTCACGTGACCGAATCCAGTTTGAAAATCCGGACCGGGATTTTGCATATCATCAGCGGTGTTCATTATGATTGCCTTCAACAGACCTGATTCCGGAGTAATATTGCTATTATAGTATCGATATGCCTGATTCAATTGACCAAACACTCCTGCAAGATTTGGAGAAGCGTGTGATGTTCCGCCCGGCCCGGGAGATACGATATGCGGCAAAATACGACCGTCTTTCGCTGGTCCTCGGCTACTAAACCCTGTTAAAACGCCGTCGTTATTAGAAGACCCTACTGCAAAAATATTCTTGGCCATTTTAGGCAATCCCGTAATATTTCCCCAACCGGCAGTACCAACGTAACAATCACTACTTCCAGCATTTCCTGCAGAGTGCGTAATGATCCATTCTGGGTTATTTCTTACATCAAAATCATAATTGTACGAACTTGAATTGTACGTTTCCGTGCTGGATGAACATCCCCAACCATAGGATCGATTGGTAATAACAATATTGCTTGTTGCCGCTTCAGAAGTTCCTACGCCACCCGAAAATAAGGTAGCTCCGAAAGCCGTTCCCTGCTCTCTTGGGTCGATATTCCCTGCCTTTGCCATCCTTGCAGACACACTTGTTTTGTGTCCACCAACAGCAGTGCCATTTTCATACGATCGATCGATTCTCGTGCGGTAATTTGGATTTTCTAGCGTATCTAGAATTCCACCTTCGTCCACTGCAATATTAACTCCAGAGCCATCAAAATAATAGCCTTTCCCCGGGTTGTTAGAAATGTATGTACTAATTATTCGTTCCGATTCCTCTTTGATTCCTTCCGATTCAATTGGCGGTTCAACAAACTCGATGTACTGCACCAAAGGATGCTCTGCCAATAGGATCAATTCTTCCAAGTTCGCCGTAAGGGTTACCATGGCGCGCTCTTCCTTTATGAGATCTATGTTTACCTCGTAATCAGACAACAAAGTCTCCAAAAGTTCATTCTTAGCTGACTCCCAAAACAACACATTGACCTTAGTCTCGCTCGTGTTTCCCGCATATTCTGGAACAACGCCCGACATCATTTCATTTGACATTTTCCATTCCAACGGTACCGCCATAATATGCCGAACATCTAGCGCAGAGAGTACATTCTGTGAAATGTTTGTATCCACCTTTGCGATCCATGCATAATTGGGGATATACTTAATTAACTCACAACCATAGGATGCATACGCTTCTTTTTGTGCATCTGAAGGAATTCCATTAAACTGAACTAATACGTATGCTTTACCATCAAAATGAGTAGCTGCATCACCTGAGAATTCAACAACATTACTGCGCAAATCTCCAGAAAGCATTGACGCACCTTTGCCGGCGTGAACTAGATAATTTCTGGAAGTGTCCTGAGCAAAAAGCGACGACGCAACAAAAATTGATGCAACGAGAATGGAGAATTTCATCATGAGAACTGATTTAACCCCATGAAGATACATATAAATTCAACGGAGGCATTGAATAATAGTCTCTGGAAAACACAATGTTAACCGCTATTCTTGGAAGCTAAATGGGCATTTCCTCCTCCTTTTCTTCCTCCCTTTCATCGGGTGAGTTGCGTTTGTACTCGCGAATGATCAATCGAGAACCTCGGTCGTATTTGATGTAACGCCACGCCCAATTCATGAAAACGATCAAACGATTTCGGTAATCTACCAATAGCATCAAATGGACAAACATCCACGTGAGCCAAGCAAAGTATCCGGAAAAACTGATTTTTTTCAAATCCACAACCGCTTTATTCCTACCGATTGTTGCCATCGTCCCCTTGTCTTTATAGGTAAATGGTTTCGTTGATTTTCCTTTTGCCAGCGCATTGAAATTCTTCGCTAACCAATGCCCTTGCTGACCGGCAACCGAAGCGAGCATCGCATGGCCTCGTGGATTTTTTTCAGAGCGCATTTCCGCCATGTCGCCAATGACAAACAAATCTTCATGTGCAACTGCCTTCGCATACGCATCCACTAAAATCCGCCCATTCTCCGATCCGCCTGTTTCCAATCCTGGAAGTGCTCTCGCTTTCACTCCTGCCGTCCAAATGACTGCTTTCGAAGCGAAATTTTCTTTGTTCGTAACAACAATTTCACCGTCATAACTCTGAACACGCGTACTCAACCTAATATTCACACCTAACTTCTTGAGAAAATCATAGGATTTCTTTGAGGCATTATCGCTCATCGCTGCCAAAACGGCATCGGAACCTTCCACCAAATGAATTTGCATTCGGCGTATATCCAAATCTGGATAATCGTTTGGAAGCACGTGCTCTTTTAATTCGGCCAGTGCCCCTGCAAGCTCAACTCCTGTCGCTCCACCGCCTACAATGACGAAATTCATCAATCGATTCTGTTCTTCAAGGTCACTGGAATTCAACGCTTCTTCGAAATTTTGCAAAATCATACTGCGCAATTGCAATGATTCCACCAACGACTTCATTGGAACGGCAAAACGCTCTACGTCCTTGTTTCCGAAAAAGTTATTTGTAGCTCCCAAAGCAACCACGAGATGATCGTATTCAATAGGACCGATTGTCGTATGAACTTCCTTCTTTTCTGTATCAATGCGCTCCACGGTTGTCTTTCGGAAATGAAAACGCTTCTTTCCTTTGAAAATCTTACGAATGGGATACGTAATGGAATCAGGCTCCAAACCAGAAGTGGCGACCTGGTACATCAAAGGTTGGAAAGTATGATAATTATTCTTGTCCAACAGCACAATTTGGTACTGTTTGGAATTAATCGTCTGTACGAATTTCAGTCCTGCGAATCCGCATCCTACAACGACGATCCTTGGGAGGTCAACGCGCAGAATATTCATAGTTTAAAGGTCTTCATTATTCGAATAGAAAACAATCTTTTCCCAAGAAAAATACATCGACAGAATTAACCCAGGTAAATAGCTAAAAGCTAGTATTTACCGATAGTCCGAAAGGTCTCTAAAGTCTTGTTTATATTATCTATAGATTGAATTGATGAAAATATAAAGAACGCCAATACTACAATCTTTGGTGTTTTGTTACATTTACACTGAATCTAGTTAAACAATAATTATGGCTTTTGAATTACCACAGCTTCCATATGCATACGATGCTTTGGAACCACATATTGATGCAAGAACGATGGAAATCCACCATTCTAAGCATCACAACGGATACACAACAAAATTGAACGGAGCAATCGAAGGAACTGACTTTGCTGGAATGAGCATTGAAGATATCCTTGCGAATTGCGCAGACAACGGTGCTGTTCGAAACAACGGAGGTGGATATTACAACCACAACATGTTTTGGCAAGTAATGTCACCAAACGGAGGTGGAACTCCTTCAGGAGATTTGGGTGCTGCAATCGATTCTGCTTTCGGATCATTTGATGCGTTTAAAGAAGCATTTTCAAATGCTGCTGCAACACGTTTCGGGTCTGGATGGGCTTGGTTGTGTGTTGTTGACGGAAAATTGGAAGTATGTTCTACAGCAAACCAAGACAACCCGCTAATGGGTCTTGGTTGTGGAGGAACTCCTGTCCTTGGATTGGATGTTTGGGAGCATGCATATTACCTAAATTATCAAAACCGTCGACCAGATTACATTAACGCGTTCTTCAACGTGGTAAACTGGGACAAAGTAGCTGAAAACTTTGATGCTGCGAAGTAAGCAAGTCAGATAATGAATGAATAAAACAAGAAAGCTGTTCCGAAAGGAGCAGCTTTTTTTCAATTGGTAAATCCCTAACAACCTTCACAAAATTAATTCCAAATAACAATGAAATCCACCGTTCTTTTTTGCTTTCTTTTCCTTTCGTTCGTCTCCATTTCTCAAACTATTACATCTTCTGAGAATATTAAACACGTGACAACCATTAATGGTATACAGGATGGTGAGGTATTTTTCTCAAACGAAGAGTACTTCTTGGTTTTTTCTCTTGAAAATCGATTTGGGAAAATCTCTAAATACAATCATCAATATGAACTACTAGCGAATCTGGAATTACCGGAGTTAAAACCCTTCTCGCCGAAGTATCAATTTCGTACAAACTTCGAAGTCTTTGAGAATCGAATAGTGCTCCTGATCATCGGAGCAAATTTCAGGGGAGCTGAAGAAAGTACTATGGTCTACATCGATCGAAATCCTTTGAAATTGAGCAAGGAGGTTAGTTTTTCAGAGAACGATATTAATTTCTTATGGAATTCAGGTTTCATAGGGAACACGTATGGCAGACAGGAATTTGGAGTATATAGCATAGAGCACCGCAACTGGAAAAACTGCGAAGTACAGTTGCAAATTTTTGATCTTGAAGGCGAAATGACCAAATCACTCAGCATGAAAATGCCCATGTATTATAAGGATTTTGCTGTTAGCGGTGTGCATAATACGGATAATGGATGCTACTTATTCTACTATGATGCTTCCAAAGAATCAATTGATTCTTTGGATTATTTACTAATTGATAGTACGAATACTGTTGAGCGAGGCGCACTGCCTTTAGTAGGCAATATTAATAGGGTAAATACTGTATTCAAAAATTTAGATACGCTCACATTGATAGTTTTTGAAGAACGCAATTCACAACTCTGTGATCCATCAATTCTAGTGTCTATACAGCTTCGCGATATTGACATAAATTCAAAAGAAGTGATTCAAACCTCTGAACAATTTTATGACATTCAATTTTCAGTTCTACCGAGAGCACGAATTCATGGAAAGTATTCTCTAAATAAATGTACGGGCATGGTAGTTAATAACAACATGCTCATCCGCGATATTATCGCGAAAGAAGGTGAACTGTACATCACTATGGAGCGTTTAGGACTAAGAGGTGATTCAGACGAAGAATATCCAATTCAATCGCACTGGTATATTTTTACTGCAAGTTTTGACAAAAGTTTAAACCTAAATCAATATTGTACTATGCGAAGGTCTACCTTTAGCAGATTAAATATTGGTGATTTCACCCTTAATCTTCGTGAAGACGGCACAAAAGACATCATTTATTACAACCAAAACGAAGGTGTAATTCTCTTGGATGGTTACGAAAATGGTTGTTTTCGAGAAGAAAAAATTTATGATACCGGAGGTTTTTCTATGAACCGCGTTTCTTTCATTAATGAAAACGCCATTGCTCTGCCAACAGAAGAAAAATTGATCATTGTAGAATTGGATCGGGAATGAAGATAATCCGCTGTATTCTGTGAATAACTCCGAATTTTGTTGACAACTAAGTAGTTACATCAGCAAACTAAACAAACATTTTTGACGTTCTTGTAATGAACGATGTAACCGAATTCGGTTGCAAGGTTATACAACTAACCACATGGATAATTCATTACATATAAAACGATTGTTGATTTTCACTGTCTGCCTATTCGCAGCAGCAATTACGGCTTTTGTACTAGGATAAAATCAGGCGATTTCTGGCATGTTGATAGCCTCAACTTTCAGAACCTCAGGAACAGCTTTCTTCACTTGTTCTTCTAATCCTGCCTTTAGCGTCATCATTGACATAGAACAATCGCTACACGCACCCAAAAGGCGCACAACTACGGTTGCATCGTCCTTGATTTCCACCAATTCCATATCGCCACCATCAGCTTTCAAAAATGGACGAAGCTGATCCAACGCCTCCATCACCTTCACTTCGATATGTTTCTTGTCTAATGCCATATTATTTGGACTTAAGGAGGTCTACTTCCTTAACAAAGGTACGAACTAATTCATCAAAAGCATCGGCAATCGGACTGTTTTCCTGAAATACAGCGGGCCTACCCACATCTCCTGCCTCACGAACACTCTGTACCAATGGCAACTGTCCAAGGAAAGGAACATTCATCCCAGCAGCGAGATTCTTCGCTCCATCGCGGCCAAAGATATAATACTTGTTTTCAGGTAATTCTGCCGGGGTGAACCAGGCCATATTCTCTATAATTCCAATTACGGGAACATTAATCGACTCCAAACGGAACATGTTAACTCCCTTACGCGCATCAGCCAGTGCCACCTCTTGCGGTGTACTTACTACAACGGCTCCATCTAATGGAACATCTGCCACAAGGGACAAATGAATATCTCCAGTTCCAGGAGGCAAATCGATAAGCAAGTAATCCAACTTACCCCAATAAGCATCCGTAAACATTTGCGTTAACGCCTTAGAAGCCATTGGCCCGCGCCAAACGACTGCGTTGTCTTGCTCTGTGAAAAAACCAATGGAAAGGAGTTTGATACCGTAGCTTACCACCGGGTTAATTTTCGGGGTCCCTTCTACATCCAACATGGTCGGGCGCTCCTCGACTACATCAAACATGGTAGGCATCGAAGGACCGTAAATATCTGCATCCACAATACCAACGCGATACCCGGCTTTCGTCAATCCTCCTGCAAGGTTAGCCGTAACAGTAGATTTCCCAACACCTCCTTTTCCGGAAGCTACTGCCACCACGTGCTTTACCTCAGGTAAGATTTTACGGTGTACTTCTTTCGCTTCGGCTGGCATAGCGGCTACTTCACAATTGACAGTAATATCTTTTCCAAACTTTTTCTTAAGATTGAACTCAACAGCTTCCTGCATACGACGACGCGCATGCATGGCTGGATTTGATACCAACACCCTCAACGAGATCGTATCTTCTTCGATTTTTAGTTCTTCTACCAGATTGGCAGAAACAATATCTTTTTTTAGGTCTGGCTCCATGACGGCTCCTAGCACGTCAAGAACATTTTCTCGAACTAACTCCATGAACTTGTGGGAATTTATTTCCCTGATTTCGGCTTGAATGATTTGATGGATTTTGCCATCATCTCAATAATATTCTTCTCGTATCCTTCTTCTCTACTCTCCAACACGTACGTGATTCCGTCAACCGTTTTTTGTCCGAAAACGTGGTATGATTTATGCTCAACACCAACGGTTTTTGCGGCTCTGTCTGATCCTTTCACTACCAACTCACGTTGATAAAGAATCATGTCAGCATCATCAATTAAGTACTTGATTTTGAAAAAGTCCTTACGCTTCAACTCTTTCTTTTCCTCCTTAATATTGTCTTTGACATTGGCCATATCTTCAATATGCAACGTAAAATTCTGACCGATATCGATTTGCCAAATGTGATCTTCTGGGTGCGAAATCTCTGGCTTGGTAGACGCTCCAATGTTCGCTGTCTCATCTGGTAAATGGATGTACGCATGAATCCCGTACTTTGACATGTCCATTACTTGAAATTCATAGTAATCTTCTAGGTCGATTTCATCCTTTTCCTTATTTTCTTCCTTTCCTACAGAACAAGAAGACACAGAAAATCCTGCAGCCACTAAGAGTAAGATCATCAGTGATTTATGAGAGAATTTTACAGACATACGTAGAGTTTTAAAGCAACTGGTGTTAACCATTTCGCAAATATAAGAAAATGCCTGTGATGGACGGGGTGCTTAAACCGGAAGCTTACAGAATCATAACACCTTTTTCTCCAAGAACGGGGATGATTTTCATGTTGGATTCTGAAATGGTTTCGGGTAGAAAGACAAATTTCTTATCGTACATCGTACTGTCTACATAGAAACTTACCCAATACTCGTTCGCTAATCCGAAAACTTCTTCCATAATGGGTTCAATCTTCGCTGCTTCCTGAGGCAATAAAATTTCCAAGGAATGTCGAAGCATCGAGGTACGAACTTTTTCACCTGTATTGGCGTTGGTTCCATAGCCTTTGCTGGAGATGATGATTCCCTCCATAATATCCTCGCGAAGGTTTAGAAGATATGCGTTGTAGATTTTATCGCCCGTTTCACTCGTGCCTTGAACAATAGCTACGCCAACGTTCTCAACTTTCGGTCCCATTAATTCCTCACGCATATCCCTTCAATTTGGACGGTAAAAGTACGAACTTCAACGGTTGTTCCCAGAATTATCAGCAGTTCTTTGAAGGGGAGATTGCGGGAACTTGGATTTAACCTTTTGCCAATGCTTGTCCGGAACAATAGGCTGAAGTAATTGTTCCACGTAACTCTTTCCGAAGGTTTCTTCTTTGATTCCAAAGGCTTCCGGCTCGTGATCTGGGCAGATGTATGTACCGAACATTATGTCCATTAAGGGGGATAAATTGGCATAGTTCCCTCGATCTCTTTCCAAATCATGGTGCCAATGATGGAGCTCCGGCGAACCGATGATATATTTCAAGGGCCCAATGGGCAATCGAACATTTGAATGAATGTAAATGGCCCAAATTCCCCGGAAGAAAATTACTACAGCAATGGTTTCTAATGGAAATCCCATGATCATGGCGGGAAGGTTAATCAACCCGACTGTGTACACAGTATCCAATGGATGTTCTCTGTGCGCTGCCAGCCAATCTAGCTTTTCAGCGCTGTGATGCACCTTGTGAAATCGCCAAAGGAAATTGTTGTTATGCTGGAATCGATGCCCCCAATAGATGAGAAGGTCACTAAAAAGGATAACCTCAACCACTTGTAAGTACATTGGTTGAGATGCCACGGCTTGTTGAATTGAAATGGGAAAAACTTGTTGTAGCTGTTCTTCAAATCCACCTAATGCGTACGAGACCAAACCGTGCCAGAGTAGATATTGGCCAAGGAAAAACGATAGGTCGACTGCCCAATGTTTTCTAAAGACCTTTTGGCCTTTTTGAGCAGGAAACACTTTTTCCATTGGGATGAAAAGCAGGCTCAGAAAAAACAATGCAAGCCCGATTTCGAATAATGCGAATAGTACCTCCATTATTTCAACGTATCAAAAATTGGGATTGAATCTAGTTCGGGGGAATTCAAGTAATGTCCATTGCTAATATTGGCTGGCGGGACTTTCTGAGTTATCGGTTTGAATATGTCCGAGTATGATCTTCGTCCCCGAATGGATTTCGAACTAGACATTCGTAATCCCTTGTCAGGGTGTAATTCTCGGATGTGAACTGGAGCACTTTTGGAACTATACATCCGTAACGACTCATTACTTACTTCATCCAAGGTGACTGTTTTGGGCAGAGCCTTTTTAGTTTCAGTCTCCGCTAGCTTAGGTTCCGCTTTAAAGATAGTACTATCGGTTCTTACGGTATCTTCATCTGCGTCTATGGCTTCGACTGATGAATTAGGATCCATTTCAATAAGTTCATTTGATTCTTGAGTTTCATTCGGAAAAAAGTAACCGGATTGATACCCCACGAAAAATACAAGTCCCGAAATAAAGAAAATAAGCGTTGCGATTTTAATTCCAAGTTTCATTAGTGGTAATTTATATTAATTACTGTACAAATGAACGGGTTGAGTGTTCAATCATTACTTCGCTGCCGTCTCCGAGGCAAGAATTTTACCCAAAGTGATGTATTGGAACAGACCGAGGCAATGCCCCACCTGATATTTTACGCTTTCCACATATTCCTTATCATCCTTCAAGTGCTCTGGAATTACAAAATCATCTTTACGTTTCATTCCCAATCGAATGATCATCAAATCTCGATCTGGAATACAAATGATATATTGACCTAAAATACCTCGACAGTAGAAAACCTCATCTGCATTTCCTCGGTAGGTCCAGATGTGGTAACCATATTGATAATTCGGCAATCCATATTCGGTCATCAAATCATTTTGCTTGGTCATTTGCAGGAAATACCAACGTGGAATAATCTGTTCTCCATTGTATTTACCGCCATCCATGAACATGCGCCCAATTTTGGCAAAATCTCTGGCTTGCGCATACAAACAACAGAACGCTTTCTCTTGACCGTTTTTTGCATCCAAACTCCAGTAGGCATCTTCCTCCATTCCTAGTTTGGACCAAACTTTCTCGGAGGCGTAGTCACTAATATTTTTTCCCGTTGCTTTCTCAATAATCATGGCCAACAACTGCGAATTTCCGCCCTGGTATTTGAACATCTTCCCTGGTTCCGATTCGCGTCTCTGGCGTAATATCAAACCATCCAAATCAGTCCCATAATAGGACTCAGCATTGTCTGAGAAGGGATTGACACCGCTTTCGGTCCAACTCAAACCTGAGGCCATTTGCAGCAGGTGCTTGATGGTGATTTTGTCGCGTGATCCGTTTTTGTATTGCGGAATATACTTGTATACAGGATCATCGATATCACCTATATACCCTTCATCGATGGCGATTCCCACCAAGATGGCTACAACAGTCTTCGCAACCGAGAATGAATTCGATAAGGTTCCTTGATTGTGTTCATCCCAATACTCTTCATAAATGAGTGTATCGTTTTTGACAACAAGCAATGCTTTTGTATCCAACTCTTCAATGTATTGACGTAAATCATCCGGTATTTTCTGGGTGTTGTATTTCGAATGTTTAGGAAACTCGAATACTTTTCCGCTGCCACTATCGACTTTACGCGTGTGGAATGTTTCCAAATCATAAATGGTGGGTCCGGTACGTCCTTTTAGATACGTTTCCTTGATTCCCCTGTAGATGTAAAATCGCCCCGTGAGGATGATAATCGCATTTACAACCAGAACAATTCCCACAACAAACAATACAATCACACGCAATATTTTTTTGAGATGCTTCATTCAACGTGATAGGCAAATCCGAATTGATCAGCTAGCTTTTCTTTTAAGACGTTGGAAACCTCTTCGAGGTCAAGTGTCTTGCCCAACTCCTGTTCCAAAGAAGTTACGGCTTTATCTTCAATTCCACACGGAATAATATGTGAGAAATATGACAAATCCGAATTGACGTTGAATCCAATTCCATGCATGGTTACCCATCTCGAACTCTTTACGCCCATCGCGCAAATTTTTCGTGCACGTTCTGTATCGCCTTCGATCCAAACACCTGTCATCCCCTCTACTCTTCCACTTTTTATACCATATTCTGCAAGCGTACTAATCACTGCTTCTTCCAGAAAGCGCATGTACTTATGAATGTCTGTAAAGAAATGATCGAGATCCAAAATGGGATAAACTACGAGTTGTCCCGGACCGTGATACGTTATATCTCCCCCGCGATTGATTTCGTAGTACGTCGCATGATGCTCTTTAAGTCCAGTATCGTCCAGAAGGAGGTTCTCCTTATCGCCACTTTTTCCGAGGGTATATACATGAGGGTGCTGACAGAAAAGCATATAATGCTCAGTGGGGACCTCGGATTCCTCCTTTCGAATGCGAATCTTTTGATCGATCGTTCCTTTGAAAAGCTTTTCTTGATACTCCCAGGCTTCTTTGTAGTCAATCAGCCCCAAATCGCGGTAGTGAACCTTGGGTGTACTCAAAATTTAGCTAACGTACCTTTTAAGTAATCAATAACAGCGATGTCAATTGTATCAATGTCATCTAGTGCTGCTAGGTAGAACGAAGCCCAATCAACAATGTTTATCAAGTAAAGTGATTGTTCGATTTGAGAATCTCCCTTCGCGTGGATATCGAATACAGCTGTTTTCTCAGCGATTTTTTCTCGCGTGATCTCGATTCGTTTGTCGTTACGCGGGTGATTTCCTTGCGTCTTGAAGAATACCGGTGCGAAACGACGATCTCCACCGCCCCAACCAACAAGTTCGTTGTGGTTCATTTCTGGGATTGGATTTGTCCAATTCAGGTACTTGCTGTTCTCGTTGAATTGCTGTCTGGCACGAACCAAAACTGGATCATACGCAGTAGTACCATACATGATTCCTACCTTTTGGTGCAGGTGCTCTGCCAATCCTTTGGCTTTCATGTGAATGGTTTCCGAATCCGCAACGATCAAATCACGTCCCGCAGCCATTTCATTCAGTCGGTCTGCCGATGACATTCCGATTGTAGCAAAAATGTGCAACAATTGAACAAGCGAGTACGCCAGTGCCGTTCTTGGAGGATTTCCTCCAGGTACTTTTATGAAATCGTAACCGTTCGACTCACATAAAGCTTCCATTTTTCCACCGGAAGTAATCCCGATAATTTTGGCTCCTTTTTTCTGTGCTTCTTCAATCGCACTTAATGTTTCCTCTGTATTTCCTGAATATGACGATCCGATAACGAGTGTGTTCTCGTTTACGAAGTTGGGAATCGAGTAATCTTTGGCGATGGATACTGGCACTTTTAATTCATCGGCTAACCACGTTTGAACCAAACTTCCACCAATTCCTGATCCGCCCATTCCGCAAATCAAAATGTTGGAAACATTTCCGTAATCTCCTGAAATACTTGAATTCTGTGCAATTTCGAGCGCTTCTGTAATATTCGCTGGGAACGCTTCGATCAGTTGTTTCATCTCCATTGTTCTTCTTTTAAATAAGGTGTACTGAATTTCCTCAGTTTTGTTTCACTTTAACGATTCTATAATTGGCATAGTTGGCTTCAATTCCTAGCCGTTTCAATACCTTCTTCAATTTGTCTTTGGCACTTAAGTGATGCTTCTGCGGGTTGTAGCGAAAATTCCAGTTCAATCGTGCAACGCGGTCTTGCATTACTTTCGGATGTGTTCCTTTGAATGGGACTAGTGCTTTGAATTGATCGTCGTAGTCGTAGGAATCTGCCTTTTCCACGTTATCCTCTACCCATGTATCGTCGTGCCAATATTTGTTAAAGGTCTCTTGCTTTTTCTGCATGGCTTCCGGAGATTTCACCCATCCGTAATGATAAATACTCGCGTTCAATCGAACCACGTTTAACTTTTCGTTATTGCCTTTACGAAATCCTTGTGCGTCTTTGTAGGAGTACATTTCCTTTTTATTCCGAATCACTCGGATCTCATGAGGATACCAACTTGTAGGCGACCCGATGTACTCATACGAACCATAGAAATGCTTGTAATCGAAAAGCAAACCGTCTACATTCTCCTCGTTCAAATACAACTCCATGGCCTTTCGAATCGTCTCATGATCTTCCTCATGTACTACTTCATCTCCTTGAATGTAAAAGGCCCAATCCGAATCTTCAGAAATGCCCTTGAAAGCTTTGTCGGTTTCCATAGCTAGAACACGCCCTCCTTCACGAAGAGAATCGTCCCAAATAGTTTCGATAATTCGCACTTTTTGTGGATCGATAGATTGGATGAGTTTTAGGGTATCGTCATCGGAATTTCCAACAGCCACAATTACCTCATCGCACAAAGGCAAAATCGACCGAATCGCCTCTACAATAGGATAATCGTAGACGATAGCATTGCGTACAAATGTGAATCCCGTAACCTTCATTTTACTTCGTAAAATCAAAAGTAGCAAAAGGTGAAGGATGGGCGGCTTTTTAAGAATTATTTTGATGGAGTTAGTTTCGTAGCAACTACGCTCCATATTTTAACATTCATTATTTCTTATTCATGATTCCAGACTCACCATTCCTTAATCTTAAAACTATCTTTGCAAAAACATCTGATATGAAAGCGGTAAAAGCGAAAGACACCTTGTCTATTACTACAAAAGTTGTGCTACCCAACGACACGAATACTTTAGGGAATTTGTTCGGGGGTGAATTGCTTGCCTGGATGGATGTAATCTCAAGTGTTGCAGCGCACCGCCATTGTAAAAGAGTAGTGGTTACAGCTGCAGTTAATAACGTATCGTTTCAGCAATCCATCGCGCAATCATCTATTGTTACTTTAGAAGCAAAAGTCTCTCGTGCCTTCTCTTCGTCAATGGAAGTATTTGTAGACGTTTTCGTAGAAGATCACCTAACGGGAGAGCGCATCAAATCCAACGAAGCGATTTACACTTTCGTAGCGGTTGATCAAAATGGTGGACCAATTGCTGTTCCTGAATTAGTTCCGGAAACAGAGGAAGAAATAGAACGTTTCCACGGGGCTTTGCGTCGTAAACAACTGAGTTTGATCTTGGCTGGAAAAATGAAGCCGACCGAAGCTACAGAACTGCGTAAGCTGTTTATGGGGGAATAGGATTCTAGACGCTAGATTGAAAGATCTAAGACCGCTTCGCTTTAAGACTAAAGACTATCTGGCTAGGCAATTAAATCGTTCGTTCACCACGCAATACGGCACGTACTAATTTCGGAGCGTAATCAAAGTATTTCAAATTCAATCTATCTGCTAATTTTTGCGCCGCTTCGCTTGCTTCAGCTCGGGAATCGTACTTTTTGATCACACGTTTGCCACGCAATCGATTCCCGAAAATGGTTATTGCGTGATAATTGCTTGACGTGGTGGTTGAGTTTAATGACCTTCCATACACCCACGCCGATTCCAATAAAGGCATCGCTGTAATATACATTGTACTTGTCTAGCGGATATTTCTTTCCCAATTTGATAAACCCAAGGTGTTGGCTATAATCGTGAACGAAGTTTTTCTCCTCATTGATTTCAACCATTTGCTGTTGCGTGAGAACGAAAACATTTAAGAGTAAAAGCCCAAGTCCAATATACAAGGCATCAATAAAGACTAAAAATACACTTACAGCGCAGGCAGCAATAGCAATGACTTTAAAATTTGGCGGTTAGGTGTTTCCGCTGTTAAATTTGAGACTGGTGGGTTCATCCAGAGATTCCATGATAAATGAGTTTAGTTGTTGATACTCTCAAGAAGAGACGAAATATCTTGTTTCAACATACAATCAAAATGTTTTTTTGGACAGGTTTCCGATCCAATTTTAGAGCATGGGCGGCATTTCACGCCTTCCACTTGATGAATGGAATAGTTCTTCTGCTTGGGTTGATACGGGTACATTCCAAAATCAGGAACCGTATTTCCCCAAACGGTAGACATTGGAACATCAAAACAACTTGCAATATGCATCATTCCGGTATCGTGCGTAATTAAATGCTTTGATTGCTTCACCAAACTGGCCGATTGCTGCAAATTTAATAGCCCAACAGTTGATACGATTTCCTTATCCAAGCCGGAAATAATACTTTTCGCTTTCCCTTGATCGGTTGGCCCTCCCACTAAAACAACAGTATCTTCTATTCCTTGAATTAGCTCAATCAATTTCTCGACCGGCAGACATTTAGTTGCGTGTTGCGCACCAATGGCAATCGCCACAAATCGCTTTGCTTCCAAATTCCAATCGGATAAATTGACCTCATTTTCGGATTGAATAATAAAATCACCCGGTTTGCCATCTGGTTGTACTCCCAAATGCGCAACGGTTTCGAAATAGCGATCTACGACATGAATTTCAGGCAATTTATTGATCTTGGCATTCACTAGCAGCCATTTCTCCCAGTTCAATTTTCGGAACGTTTTCGATGGGCGTCTCAGTTTCGATTTCAGGCCTTTTGTACGAATGTTATTGTGCAAATCGATAATCCAATCGTACTGTTCCGCTTTCAATTCTGTTAGCACCTCATCTATGGATTTCTCAATTGAAAACACCTTCGAAACATTCGGATTCGGTGCGACTATCGACTTAAAAGAGACTTTGGTGAGATAGTGAATTTCCACCTCCTTCAACTGTGCTTTCATGGCACGAATAATTGGTGTCGTTAGGACAACGTCGCCTATAGAACTAAATCGAACAATGAGGATTTTCACGTTTCAAAGATACTATTTCAAGCAAGTTTTCATCCTTGTAAAGGCTCATTCACCCGCCAGTAAATCGTTTTTTTAAACTCCCTGCATGAAAAACGGCCCGTGTAAATTTAAAACCTGAATCCAATCCTTTACTATTATTTAATACGGAAACTTGCCTAGTATAAAGGAAAAATCTACTTTTGCCCCCTCAAATTACTATAACAATAATTATGGAACAGAATCTAATTTACATACTACCAGCGTTTGGAGTTATTGGATTGCTTTATATGCTTTTCCTTTCCTCATGGGTTAAGAAACAATCTGCGGGAAGTGAAAAAATGAAGAAATTGTCTGGTTACATCGCTGATGGAGCCTTGGCATTCTTGAAAGCAGAATACCGCATGCTTGCAATCTTTGTAGTCATTGCCGGTGGAGCGTTGGCTGTACTGTCTGCTATGGAACTTATTCCTGCGGGAATGTTCATCGTTGTAGCATTTGTTATCGGAGCAGTTTTCTCTGCAGTAGCTGGTAACATTGGTATGCGAATCGCAACAAAAGCAAACGTTAGAACAGCTGAAGCAGCTAAGACCAGTCTTCCAAATGCCATGAAAGTTGCCTTTAGAGGTGGTACTGTAATGGGATTGGGTGTTGCCGGTTTGGCCGTATTTGGATTGTCGACCATCTTCATCTTCCTATTAATGGATGCTGGAGGAATTAATGAAGTTCGAGGTGAGAAAATGATTGTTGTTCTTGAAACATTGGCTGGGTTCTCACTAGGTGCTGAGTGTATCGCACTTTTCGCACGTGTAGGTGGAGGTATCTATACGAAAGCTGCCGATGTTGGAGCTGACCTTGTAGGTAAAGTAGAGGCTGGTATTCCAGAAGATGATCCACGTAACCCTGCAACGATTGCTGATAACGTAGGTGATAACGTAGGTGACGTTGCCGGAATGGGGGCTGACTTGTTCGGTTCATACGTAGCAACAATGCTTGCGGCAATGGTACTAGGTAACTACCTTTTCATCCAAGATCCTACAGCTTTTGTAAAGTTCGACGGATTGGGACCTATCCTAATGCCAGTTCTTATCGCTGGAATTGGATTGATTTTCTCTATCGTTGGTACTTGGGTAATCCGTATTAGTAGCAACGACGCAAAAGAAAAGCAAGTTCAAGGTGCATTTAACCTTGGGAACTGGGGATCATTGATCTTAACAGCGATTGCATCTTTCTTTGTGATCAAATGGATGCTTCCTGAAACAATGACCATGGACTTCTTCGGTGAAGAACCAAAAGAAATTGGATACAACCGCGTATTTTACTCTGTATTGATTGGATTGGCCGTTGGAGGTTTGATCTCTATGTTGACAGAATACTACACAGCAATGGGGAAACGTCCAGTAATGGGAATCATTAAAAACTCATCTACTGGAGCAGCAACAAACATTATTTCTGGATTGTCTCTAGGAATGATGTCAACTGCAGCGCCTATCATCCTTTTCGCTGGTGCGATTTGGGGAGCATACGCTTGTGCAGGATTTTACGGAGTAGCAATTGGAGCCTCAGCAATGATGGCCACAACAGCACTTCAATTGGCGATTGACGCATTCGGACCAATTGCAGATAATGCAGGAGGTATTGCTGAGATGTCAGAATTGGATCCAGAGGTACGTGAGCGTACAGATATTTTGGATGCTGTAGGTAACACTACTGCTGCGGTTGGAAAAGGATTCGCGATTGCTTCTGCTGCATTGACAGCATTGGCATTGTTTGCAGCCTATGTAACATTTACAGGAATTGACGGAATTAACATCTTCAAAGCAGACGTATTGGCTGCCTTGTTTATCGGTGGTATGATTCCAGTTGTGTTCTCTGCAATGGCTATGAGTTCAGTTGGTAAAGCTGCCATGGCCATGGTGAAAGAAGTGCGTCGCCAGTTCAAGGAAATCCCTGGAATTATGGAAGGGGAAGCTGAGCCAGAATACGAAAAGTGTGTAGACATTTCTACGAAGGCTGCCTTGAAAGAAATGATGTTGCCAGGTATCATCACTATTGTTTCTCCAATCATTATTGGATTTGTGATGGGAGCTGAAGCACTTGGAGCATTTATGGCGGGTGTAACCGTTTCAGGTGTACTTTGGGCAATCTTCCAGAACAACGCAGGAGGTGCTTGGGATAACGCTAAGAAATCTTTCGAAGCAGGAGTTATGATTGACGGAGAAATGACCTACAAAGGTTCTGAGGCGCATAAAGCAGCAGTAACTGGAGATACAGTTGGAGATCCATTCAAAGATACTTCTGGTCCTTCCATGAACATTTTGATCAAATTGACTTGTTTGGTAGGGTTGGTAATTGCGCCAATGTTAGCAGTAGGAGATGGTGGTCACGGTTCTAATGGAGCAGCTGGTCATCAAACAGAATGCTGCGCTGAAGAAGGTGGTAAGCACTGCAAGAAAGATGCACACTGTGACAAAGAAGCTCACGGAAAGAAAGCTTGTTGCAAAGCAGATAAAAGCTGTAAGAAAGATGCCTATTGTAAGTCTGGTGCTTCATGCAAGAAAGACGCAATGTGTGGAAAATGCGACATGAGCAAGATGAAGGACATGACGAAAGACGAGTGTGCTGCATATTGCAAAGAGCAAGGATGTTCTCAAGAATGTACTGATGCTTGTTTGGCGCATTACGGTGAAGACGGAAAGTTCAAATGTGAAAGCGGGAAATGCGGACACGGAAAATGTGAAGAAGGTAAGTGCGCTGAAGGTAAATGTGCCGGTGGTAGTGCTAAAGAAGAAAAAGCGGGTTAGAATTTTATACTCTAATTTCGGATATAAAAAAAGGGCTGTGTAACACAGCCCTTTTTTGTATTAGAACACCCTATTCTTAACCGAGTAATTCCTTACTGATGATCTCCTTAAATGCACCTTTCGGTAAAGCACCCGCTTGCATCATTGGTTGTTTATCACCCATTGGAATAAACAACAAACTAGGGATGCTGCGAATTCCAAAAACCGACGCAAGCTCCCGCTCTACTTCGGTGTCAACCTTATAAATCTTCAATTTCCCTTCGTATTCCTCCGAAAGTTCCTCTAAAATGGGCGCAACCGCTTTACACGGCCCACACCAATCCGCATAAAAATCAATAATCGCTGGGACGGAATCTTCGTACTTCCAATCCTCGTTGATTTCGTAATTGAAAATGTCTTGCTTGAATTTATCTGCTGTTAACTTAATTGTTGCCATTTCGTTTGTATTTGTTCAAAGGTCTATAAATTGAAAAGAACCCGAGGTAACAATTATCACCAAGTCTGAACGCCCTTAAAATCAAGACCTAACCGAAACCTTTGACGTGATCTGTAACTTTTCCTTACCGTGTTTTGTTTTAATTCTCGACGGACGTCCAAACCGCTCAATACAATTACAGCCTGATTTTATTTAACTATTAAATTTCAGATCATGAGACTTATTTGCACGTCTATATTTATCGTATCCGTATTCACCCTTTTCGGACAAGAAACAGTTCCACACCAATTCTGGAATAACTACTCTCATTACAATCCTGCTTATGCTGGCTTAACATTTAAACAACAGGGAGGACTTATGTACCAGGGGATTCCATCTAGTGGAGCTCAGCACAATTACTTTGGATTCTATAACCTTCGATTGAAGAAAAATTTCGGGACAGGAATCAACGTGAATCATGCTTCTGGCGACCTCCAAACAACAGAAGTGTCAATACCTTTAAGCTACGATTGGAACGTCACGGGAAAACATCACCTCGCAATTGGAATTGCTCCATCCTTCAGAAATTATGTCCACTCGGGGGTAATAATGGACACTACGGAATCCGGGACAATTTTCACAAACGGAGTTGATGCACCGTCCACTAGAAATTACTTACAAACGCATGCTGGAATTACTTATAAACGAGGCAATTTCTATGCGGGATTTGGAATTCGAAACATGCAATTGAGAAGTTGGGGGGATTTAGAACCCGGACCATGGAAACCACATTATTACGGAAATATTTCGGCGGAAATTCCAATTGGCAGCAGGACAGAATACAGCACCCGTCATAAATTGATCTTTTCTGGACTTTACACTTATGTAGATGGGTTTAACCGAATTGATTTGAATGCTCGCGCGCAATGGGAAAATGGGCTCAATGTATTTGTCGGGGGTCGCGTTCGAGGTGGATGGACTGTAGGCGGCGGATGGAATTTATTCCAAAAACTACGTTGTCTCTATTCTGTTTCTTGGCAACGAAGCCAGTTGAGTAATGGGAATAATGTATCTCACGAGCTTTCTATAGTGTATCAATTGCCGTTTGAAGATTGATTTCTGAAGTGCTTTTTGAAGTATTTTCACAGCAAAGTAAAGCAACTATGCAAAAATTCGTTTTGAAATCACTCGCTATCACATTTATAATGCTCACATCCACATCATTGCTTTCTTGTGCCTCTGATGAAGATACCACCAACCAATCCACAATACAATGCATGCAATTTGATAGCTATTTTGAAAATTCACGAAACCTTTATTCTCAAGGGAATAGCTATTACTATACACTGAGAGGTGAAAAAGGAGCGCTACAAGCTACTAATCAAAGGGATAAGAACATTAAAAGAATTAATGTTTTAGATGAACTAATCGCTGCAATGGACGATATCGATGAAGGATATGAAAGAATCATTAAAAGCATTCACGAAGAGAAAAGTAAAATTCTGGCGGCAATTGGCACCCAATCTGCTTTGTCTAATCTCGACCCTAGCGCAATATATCCTGTACGGATAGATGCAAAAAAAATCACGCAAGACAAAGAAGATTATTTTCATACAGGAATTGTTTTAGAGAGTGTGATTAGATATCGAGATGCGCTTGTAAAAATTTGTGCAAACTCACATTTTCGATTTGTAGGTCAAAAACTGGAACGCGATGTGAGTCACTCTATTGGTCAAATAAGCAGAATTCAACTCAAGGGAGACGAAAGCGATTCAAAGTATTTCCGTCAATTGTTGGAGAAAGTGCATCTCGACGATAAGGAGACACTGTTCGAAATACTTATCTCTTTGACCCCTAGACTCGGAGAAAAACAAAAATTTTCAGCGCAACAAGCCTTACATTTCCTTTGTATTCAAGAATCTAGGATCTTGGCAGCAAGAAAAACTGCAATGGGTCTCATAAAAAGTAGTATTAGTATCGATGGATATAGATTTGACAAAATATTACCTCTTGCATACGGACCAAGTAGCGCTGAGTCTGGGCAGGAAGTCGAAATCAAAATATTAATGGCGGCCTTCGACTCAGAGAACAATCCTGAAGTTACATGTGTGCAAGATGGAATCATCGAGGTAAATCATGGCGTTGCCACTTTGCGTGCTAAAGTTCATCAAACCACTACTTTCAGTGGAACTATTGCGATCTTAAATAAAGCAGGTGCCCGCAAAACGAGAGAATGGGAGGTTACCATACCGGTCTTGAATGATTAATTCTTAGCAACCACTCATCCATAATCGAATATATCGATCATTCTATTTAGCTAAATTGAACCCACACTTGAAAACAACTTCGTTATGAAACTTCGTTTGTCCATATTATTTACATTGGCATTAACCACTCTATTTGCCCAATCGCCTACGTGGTTGCGTTATCCAGCCATCTCTCCTGATGGTTCTACCATCGCGTTTAATTACAAAGGCGACATCTATCTTGTAGGTGCTAAAGGCGGACAGGCCCAGGCAATCACAACGCATCAAGACCACGATTTCATGGCTACTTGGTCTCCGGATGGCAAAACAATTGCCTTTGCTTCCAATCGTTACGGAAATTACGACGTATATACCATGCCTTCAAATGGAGGAGCAGCGGAACGAATTACTTTCCATTCATCAGGAGATTATCCATATGCAATTGAAAATGACGGCTCCTTGTTGTTCACTTCCACCCGATTGGATTCTTATATGAACAGCCAGTTCCCATCAGGAGTTTTGAGTGAATTGTATGCCATTGATGGCGAAGGAAACCTAGACCAAGTCTTAACCACGCCGGCTGAAAACGCTTCATGGAATAAAGACAAAACAAAACTCATTTACCAGGATCGTAAGGGATACGAAAATCAATGGCGAAAACACCATACTTCTGCTGTAACACGTGATATCTGGATGTACGACCCGGTTACAAAAGAACATACGCAACTAACATCTTTCAACGGAGAAGATCGTAATCCAATCTGGAGCAGCGACGAACAGTCCTTCTACTATTTATCGGAAAAATCGGGAAGTTTCAATGTTTGGAAGAAAACAATTGCTGGCAAAACACCGATCCAAATTACCTTCTTCGAAAACCATCCCGTTCGATTCCTTACGATGTCTGACAAAGGTGCAATGTCGTTTAGCTACGATGGAGAATTATATACGCTTCAGGAAGGTGGTGAACCTCAAAAATTGGCCATTGAGATCAACAACGATGAAGATTTCAACATGAAGAAATTAATCGATGTGAAAGGCGAAGTGAGCGAAATGGTATTATCTCCCAACGGAAAAGAGATCGCGTTTGTGGCGCATGGAGAAATCTTCGTGACATCCATAGATTACTCTGACACAAAACGAATTACAAACACTTCCGAACAAGAACGAAATATCAGTTTTAGTCCTGATGGAAGATCTATATTATTTGCTGCAGAAAGAAATGAAAGTTGGAATCTGTATCAGGTAAAATTGACCCGAGAGGACGAAAAACTCTTCTATGCTTCGTCTGTTTTAGAGGAAGAAGAAGTACTTGTAACCGACCAAGAAACGTTCCAACCGATGTTCTCTCCTGACGGGAAAGAAGTTGCTTTTTTGGAGGAGCGCGTTGTTCTTCGCGTGTTGAATTTGGAATCGAAAGAGGTGCGCACCATATTGGAAAAGAAATACAATTATTCGTACTCGGATGGAGATCAATACTACGAGTGGTCGCCGGATGGAAAATGGTTCTTGGTGCAA
>JADFAL010000115.1 GCA_015665275.1 Flavobacteriales bacterium
GAAGCCATTTTAGCGTACAATCAAAACGTGCAACGCATAACTTCAAACGATGAATTTATTCAAACCGTGGAATACGACACACCTGCGAATCGAACGACGGAACGCATGTACTTCCGGGTTTGGTTGGAAAAGAAATCGAAACAGCCACTGGAAAATGTTTCGTTGGTAATTCATGCGACTGATAGTGATTCGGACTTCAATCACTACCATGCTATTCCTCTCTACAACGATCGTTTCGCCGGAATCAACAACTGGACGTCGTTATCGTTTAGCGGGCAAATTCCAGACCATTTCAACGATTTTGAGAAAGTTAAAATCTACATCTGGAATCAAGGAAAAGAAACCTTTGAATTGCGAAACATTCACATTTTTATAGACACGTACAAATCATTATAACTATGAAGTTTCACCATTTGTTGGCTGCGACATTGTTTACTTTACTTAGTTCTTGTGGGGGAGAATCTGAAAAGGAGGAAACCGCCAACAACGAGAAGAATGATTTTATCGCTCCGGTAACGGAAGACTACCAGCATATCATTGCGGAATCTACGAATGATTATCCGCTTATTTTACGATCGGAGATGGACATTGAAATACTTGATCGTAACATAATGGAAATAGTGATTGGTCTTGACGGATCATTTACCATCGAAGGAGATAGCGCAGATTGGGATGATTTGGACGAAGAAGTTCGTATGTTTTTTGAGATCAATCGAAGACTGAGCGCCGATCAATATTCAAAGTTGAAAAATGATAAATACTACAAAGGAGTTTCTTATCCATTCTTTACTCGTTTTACACGGGAATCATATCAAAGTTATATCAATCAGCTCACTAAAATGGCGGAAACGGATGCGAAAGCTGGTCTTTATCTTCAACGTCATGTTAGGCGTTTCAAAGCGTTCGATGCGGTAGAAGATCAAGAATTACCATACATTAGCCCATTGGCCGTTATAAGATACGTCCATCCTGATGATTATCCACAAGAAAAACTTCTAGAATTCGAAACAAAGTTGGCTCAAATCATTTATTCGCTTAGAGGAGATTTAGCCATTGATAAATTCAAAACAAATTACAGGAACATTAGGGCTAGAGTTGGTGCGGATGGAGATGCTAGAAGGCAATTGTTGTACTTACAAGAAATGTATCCGGCTTATTTATTGAGACTAAAAGAATCCGAAACGGAAGTTCTAGAACCTGCATTGGAGCCAATGCCTGTTCCAACTCCGGCACCCTCAGAAGATATCGAAGAAGAACCTTTGGTGCCTGTTCGTTAAGATTTGGATCGAACGCGTTTATACATCTTAATCAAAATCATTAGACCTATTGCAACGGCAAAAAAGCCAACTGTTCCTTTGATCCAATTCATGGAATCTTTCAGCATCACAATGAAAACGATAGCTACGAGTGCCAATGTCGCTACTTCGTTCCAGAGGCGCAGCATGTTCGATTTCCATGCGTACTTGCCTTTTTTCAGATCAAACATGATTTTCTGGCAAACAAAATGGTAAACCAACAAAAGTCCCACAAAAGCCAATTTGATGTGCATCCAACGACCAGCTGGGGATTCAAAGAAATAGTCCCATCGTTCAAAGAGCATCCAGAATCCAAAAACGAAGGTGAGAATCATGGCCGGTGTTGTGATAATCCACCACAAACGTTTCTCCATAATTTCAAACTGATCCGAAAGAATTTTTCTTGCCGTTTCCTCCTTTTGCTGGGCTTCCGTATGGTAAATGAACAAACGAACGATATAGAAAAGCCCTGCAAACCAGCTCACCATGAAGATAATGTGCAACGCTTTAATAGTCTGATAGGATTCGTATTCCATAAGGCAAAGATAATTAGAAATTAGGGTGAAACCTGCGGTTTCTTTTCGATCGCAATACTTTTGGATCGACCTAAGGTCTTTTCGACATCCAAGCGTCTAAAAGGCGCAGCCGATCTAAAAGGCAACTTGATGCCGAATCTAGGAGTGAATCTATGATTCACGATCTAATTTCTACTATCTTTGCTTCTTCAAAAAATGTCGATATGAGTGCACTAGAACTTTCAGATCAGGAAATCCAGAGACGTGAAACTTTGGACAAACTGAGAGCATTGGGAATCAATCCGTATCCTGCGGCTTTGTACCCCGTAACACATAAATCTGCCGACATCAAGAACAACTTCAAGGAAAACGAAGAGGTTGTAATTGCTGGGCGATTGATGCGAAGAAAGGTTCAGGGTAAAGCTTCTTTTGGTGAATTACAAGATTCCGAAGGGCGTATCCAAGTGTATTTCAATCGAGATGAAATTTGCCCAGGTGAGGACAAAACAATGTACAATGAAGTATTCAAGCGTCTTTTGGACCTTGGAGATTTTGTTGGTGTTGAAGGAACGGTATTCAAAACGCAAACGGGTGAAATAACTGTGGCGGTGAAAGAATTCAAGCTTTTGAGTAAAGCTTTGAAACCGCTTCCATTACCCAAAACGGATGCTGAAGGAAACGTACATGATGCCTTCACAGATCCTGAATTACGGTACCGTCAGCGTTATGTTGATTTGACCGTGAATCCGAATGTGAAGGAGATCTTCATGAAGCGTACGAAGTTGTTTACAGCAATGCGAAACTTCTTCAACGATGCTGGATATATGGAGGTTGAAACTCCAGTATTGCAGTCCATTGCTGGTGGAGCAGCCGCACGACCATTTGAGACGCATCACAACGCCTTAGACATTCCATTGTACATGCGAATTGCTAACGAATTGCACCTGAAACGACTTATCGTAGGTGGATTTGAAGGTGTTTACGAATTCTCCAAAAACTTCCGAAACGAAGGAATGGATCGCACGCACAATCCGGAGTTTACGGCGATGGAAATTTACGTTTCCTACAAGGATTACAACTGGATGATGGAATTTACCGAAAGCTTGTTGGAACATTGTGCCATGGAAGTAAACGGAACTACCGAGTGTACTTTCGGGGAGCATCAAATTAACTTCAAAGCTCCGTACAAACGTATTACTATGCGTGATTCCATTTTGGAATTCACTGGATACGATATCAATGGTAAATCAGAAGAAGAACTTTTCGCCGCATGCAAAGAAATGGGCATCGACGTAAATGAAACCATGGGGAAAGGAAAGTTGATTGATGAAATTTTCGGTGAGAAATGTGAAGGGAATTACATCCAGCCTACATTCATCACAGATTATCCAAAAGAGATGTCACCGTTGTGTAAAGAGCACCGTGACAACCCTGAATTAACGGAAAGATTTGAGTTAATGGTTTGTGGTAAAGAGATTGCCAATGCGTACTCTGAGTTGAACGATCCAATTGATCAACGCGAGCGATTCGAAGATCAGGTTCGCTTGGCGGAAAAAGGAGACGACGAAGCAACAGGAACTATTGATCAAGATTTCTTGCGCGCTTTGGAATACGGAATGCCACCAACATCTGGATTGGGAATAGGAATGGATCGATTGATTATGTTCTTAACAAACAATCCAGCAATTCAAGAAGTATTGTTCTTCCCTCAGATGAAACCTGAGGTTTGGGGAGCACAAGGACCGGAATTGAACGAAAATGAGCAAATCATCTTCGATATTCTTTCGAAAGAGAAATCAATGGATCTTAACGCTTTGAAAGAAGCAGCGGGACTTTCAAACAAGCAGTGGGATAAATCCATCAAAGGATTGGCGAAACATGGATTGACGAAGGTGACGAAGACGGATGATGCTTTGATAGTTGACGTAGTTGAATAATCTTCATGGATAGAGGCGGGTACCGATAAATTCGTTCTACTAATCCATCATTTACTTCATAGAATACCACAGTAAGGCAACTCGAGCACCTATGTTAGCTTAAATTTTAGCAGAGTTTTCTATTTATCCCGACCCATCAAACGGATCCTTCATCCTAGAAGTGCCTATTTCAGGAACATATAGCTTACTACATGCTCTGGGGCAGAGTTTAAATAAAGGATCATTGAAAGCAGGACAAAACATCCTATCGCCTGAACTAAATTCAGGAATATATTTCATCCAGGTGACACTGAAAAATCAAGGAACTATGCAGCAACAAATTCAACTGTACTAGTAAATAACATAGAAAAGAGAGAGAAATCCGGGCATTGCTGTCCGGATTTCTTTTTTTGAAAATTCAACGTTTCCAAAGTATTCGGCGTTCTATCAATATGCACGCTATTCTGCCTATTTTCTTGGTTTTACTTATTTCTTTATCCTGCCAAAAAGAAGTGAAACCGGACTATCAAGGCGACTATGATCCGTATGACATTTCTTACGATTATTACTATTTAAAGGGAGTTGTAAAAGACACATTCGGCATTCTAATGAACTATGGCTACTGCAAAGCTGCTGGCGTCATTCGCTATACTATTCTTTACTACAACTGCTCTCACCTGTCCATTTGATGGCAATGAGATCAACGCTGGAACGTTAACACCTACAGCAGGATACCAAACTGTAAACACTTCCAATGGAGACTATTGGGTAATCAATGTAAACTGTGGTGATACCTACAATTTCAACTTTTGTAACAACGGAGGTACAGCAACTTGGGATACACAAATCACTATTCTTCAGACCAACGGAATCACAGAATTGGCCTACAACGATGATAATTGTGGATTGCAATCCGATGTTTCATGGCAAGCGACTTTCACAGGGACTGTATACGTTTTGGTAACCGAATACTTTTGCAATCTCGACGGAACCTTCAACGGCACTATGGCCTATAATGTCACCTCAGGATCCATTGTCGGAAATGCTTCATTCAATCTCACAGCTAACAATTGTCTCTCAGCGTCTGCCACAATTATAGGAGACACTGGGGGTACTTTTTCATTCAATCCGGCACCGATGGATGCAGCGACAATTAATCCAACTACCGGAGCGATTTCCAATGGAACTGCGGGCGCAACATATAACGTAGATTATACAGTTAACTGTGTTACAACAAATGAATCGGTAACATTATTGAATTCTGGGAATGCTGCCTTCGCGCTCACTGTTGTTTGTGGTGGAGCTACGGCTAACATAACTGGAGACACGGGAGGAACGTTCGTCTTTAATCCCGTTCCAACAGATGGAGCACAGATTAACGCATCTACAGGAGCACTCACTAATGGAACGGCCGGTAATTCATATACGGTGGAATACACCATTTGTGGGGCTACAACTTCGCAATCTGTGACCGTTCTTACGAATGATTGTTGGACCTTAAATGGAAACGCTACAAATATAACAGTTGGATCAGATGATTGTATTCAGCTAACCGCGGCGGTCAATGGACAACTAGGCTGTGCATGGAGCGGTTCTCAAATCGATTTTGCAACTGATTTCAACTTGATATTGGACTACTACTTCGGAAACAACATCAATGGAGCCGATGGAAATACCTTTACTTTCCAACCGAGTGCTTCAACCGCATGTGGAACAGCTGGTGGTCAGCTAGGTGCCGGAGGATTGACAAACGCGCTGTCCATCGAATTTGATACTTACGACAACGACAACCCAGCGCATATTTATGATATGGCCTGTGATCATATTGCCGTTGAAATTGATGGTGATCATCAAAACGCAGCGCCAGCCGCAGGCCCCGTTTGTGCCAAAACAAGTATGGGAAATATTGATGACGGAGGAACGTATGAAGTAATCATCGATTGGAATGCAACTACGCAAACATTGGAAGTATTCTTTGATGGCGTATCCAGATTGACGTATAACAACGACATCGTCAACAACGTATTTGGTGGGCAAAGTCTGGTATACTGGGGAGCAACCGCTGCAACTGGAGGACTCAACAATCAGCAGTATTTCTGCCCAAGTTCTGTAGTTATTCTTCCTGTTGGGCTGACCTCTTTCTCTTCGGAGTGTCTTGGAACTGAAGAAGTATTCACTTGGAAAACAAGCACGGAACAAAACGCAAGTCATTTTATGTTGGAGTATACGTATGACGGATATATCTTCTATCCAGAAACAAGCGTGCAAGCTATCGGGAACTCCAATACGGAACAAACGTATCAGGTGCTCGTTACCACGATAGATCCGAACACTCGCTATTACCGATTGAAAGCGGTGGACCTAAATGGAAGCTTTGAAACATCCGATTTGATTTCAGGGAAGGCATGCATGAATGCTTCGTTATTGCAATCGGTGTATCAGGACGGAAATATCGTTCACGTAAAAATGAATCAACCAGCAACTGTGCAATTGGTAAACAATATGGGGCAAATTCTTCTTACAGATGCATCTGATGATTCCTTGAGCTTTGAAACTTCTCAATTGGCGGCCGGAATGTATCAACTAGTTTTGACAGGAGCAGACGGAACAAAAGAGGTGGAATCGATTATGGTGCGGTAGGTGAAATTATCGGATATATGATTCCTTCTGTTGTGCCTTGGCATTGATGACCAGAACAAATAGAAAAAGCTAAAGTGCTTTTCATTAAAAGACCGTGAAATTAAGGCATTTACTTAATGCGACTCACGCTTCTGAAAATCACATTCCAAAATGAAGTGTTCTCCCGGGGATTTCGACTTCGTCAATCGTTCATACATACGATCAACTGTTTGCAAACCAATTTGAACAATCGGTTGACGCAATGCAGAAATTGGCGGATTCATGTATTGGAATGCTTCGCTGTCATCAAACGAAATCAAACGAACGTCTTCTGGAATTCGAACACCTGCCTTATTCAAAGCCGATAGCGCAATCAAAGTACATTTATTATTCAATGCAATAAACGAATCCGTTCCGGCATCTAACTCTTGCTGAATCAACTTATCGACCTCTGCTTGATCTTCAGGCAAGTCAACGTAATTATAGTCAACTCCTCCCGCCTCGCACGCCTCTTTCGTACCCTCGATGCGTTCCTGAATCGTAGAAACATTCTCTGGATATGGCACCAAAGCAGACAGACGCTTTGGCTTCTTGGTAAACGAATTGATCAACTTTTCAGATTCTGCGCGGTTATCTACCCCAACAAAATCGGCATTTTCATCTCCCGGACGATCTGTAAAAACTACCGGAATGTGTGTTTCCAAAAGAATTGGAATTAACTGCTTGATGTTATTACTCGGAGCGATGATCATACCATCAATAGAACGTTGAATCAACTCACGCATCAATGCCTTCTCTAACTCTACATCATCGTTCGTATTTACAATGAATGTATTGTATCCCGTATCGTATAATTTTTCTTGAATCGTCTTACAAATCTCAGCATAGAATGGGTTGGAAATATCCGGTAATACCAATCCGATTGTCTTGGTTTCGCCTTGACGCAGACTCTTCGCAAAGAAGTTAGGAACGTATGACAATTCCTTTGCCTTTTCTTTGATCAATCGCTGCTTTTCCTTGCTGATATTGAATTGATCCCCCTTACCATTCAGGACAAAGGATACCGTTGCTTTGGAGACATTCAGCGCCTTCGCAATATCGTTGAGGGAGGTTCTTTTGGTTTTCATGCTATTCCAGGTAGAGTAAGACTCTTAATGTACAAATAATTCCTGATAATCAGTTGCGTCCTGATCGTGGAGTTGAAGGAGCTGACGGTTCCGTTGGAAGTTTGGCAATCATTTGCTCGTAACGTGTTTTGAACGTTTCCGCGCCCGCACATTGCAAGGTTTCCTTATGCTCATTGAATTTTTCAATGCGCCCATCTGGGCTCGGGTGGGTGCTTAGGAATTCTGGTGGGTTCTCACTTCCCATCTCCTGTAATTTCTCGAAGAACCCTGCGCCACCTGCAGAATTGTAGTCGGTAGGACACAAATATTGAACCGAACGTTCATCGGCTTCATTCTCATGAGCACGCGAAAAACTCAAGTTAACGAGAGCTGAAGTCACCTGCCCTAACATTTCACGATTTCCGGCAATGATACTGATGAGTGACTGAACACCAAACATTTTCGTCATCTGACGCGTTGAATGGCGCATATCTGCATGTCCAATTTCATGCCCAAGAACTCCTGCAAATTCATCCTCAGATTCCAAGAACTTTAATATTCCAGTGTAGATATAGATGTATCCTCCTGGGGTACAGAAAGCATTTAAGGTACTATCATCATGAATGATGCGCAATCTCCAATCAAAATCGTCTTTGTAATCCACTTCTCCTGAGTTCAAAATGTTGTCTCGAACCTCATAGATGTAATCGTATACTTCCTTATATTCTACAGAGTCTAGTAGTGGGAAATTTTCATTATCCGCATCGATCTCTGCCGCAACTTGAGCGCCCAGAGCTTTGTCATCTTCAATGGTAAAAAGGTTAAAGCCTTTTCCTTTGTTTTTTTCATTTACAAGTCCACAAGCTGTGAGAATTGCAAGCATTGCAAGAAATGGGAGAATGTTCTTCTTCATATATTTGATTTGTATTGAAAACGGCAAAACTCCTGCCAACGATATATTATAACCAATAATTTACGGCAAAGGTAACAAAAGTTGCTACGCTCCATCCTACTGAAACCTCAGTTAATGAGTGTTTTTCAAGGTACAAACGTGCCGTCATAACTGTTCCAGAAACTACCAATGCTAGCGGTGCCAACCAAATGGAAAAATACATGTGTTGCGCAAGATACGCTAACAAAAATCCTGTGAAAATTCCGGCCCCGGCAGCGTGAACGCTTACCTTCTTCCATCGGTTTAATGGAACAAAGCACAGCGAGACCAAAATTCCTGCCAAGGCTAAATTCTCAATGTACTTCGGAGCCTCGTCAATAGGTGCAAAAGCGCGTGCCATAAAAAAGTACAACAGGGCCGTAAAAAGAATGGTTACTGACATTGGAAGCCAGCGTTCTTTGCGGTCATCCATCTCAGGTGTTGAGACAATTCCCGTTTTATACATTACCAAAAATGCGATGCCTGGCAATAAGGTGGTTCCTATGAAGTAAGCCACTAAAATTATGCGCTTCCAATCGCCATCAAGTGAGTACATGCAATACATCTGCATTTCTTCGAAGGCATGCCCAGAAGGAATAAACATTACGGCCGCTAGTGCGTAAACCGGCATAAAAAGCGGTAGGAAAACCCAAGATGCGATTTTAGAGAATAATTCCATTAGAGTTCTTTGCGCAATCGTGCTACGGGAATATTTAGTTGTTCTCGATATTTCGCCACCGTTCTTCGGGCGATATTGTAGCCTTTATCCTTTAACAGATTGGCCAATTTTTCATCCGTCAGTGGTTTTCGCTTTTCTTCGCCATCAACTGCTTCACTTAGGATTTTCTTTACTTCACGTGTAGAAACTTCTTCTCCTGAATCTGTAGAAAGCGACTCTGAGAAAAAGAATTTCAAGGAGAAAATTCCATGATCCGTTTGAACATACTTACTGTTCGCTACACGAGAAATTGTAGAGATGTCTAAATGCACTTGCTCAGCAATGTCCTTTAGAATCATCGGTTTCATATTGGTCTCATCACCTGTTAGGAAGAAACTCTTCTGATACGTCATGATAGCGTCCATGGTAAGCAATAAAGTGTTCTGACGTTGTTTGATCGCATCGATGAACCATTTCGCTCCATCCAATTTTTGCTTCACAAAACTCAATGCTTCTTTGTCGGATTTCGAACTTACGGCACCTTCCGCGTACTTCTTCAGCATGTTTTTGTAATCTCCGCTAACGCGAAGTTCAGGTGCATTTCGACCATTCAATGCGAGTTGCAATCTTCCTTCGTTCTCCGTAATGATGAAATCCGGAATGATTTGCTGGAAATTTCCCGATGCTTCCTTCATAGAACCACCCGGTTTTGGATTCAATTTCACGATTTCATCAATCGCTTCTTTTAAATCTTCGTCGTCGATTTCCAATTTCTTTAAAATCTTGGAGTAATGCTTCTTCGTAAACTCTTCGAAGTGATCTTCCAAAATCTTTAATGCTGTATATTTTGTGATATCGCCGTTCTGCTTTCGCTTAATCTGCAGCAACAAACACTCTTGTAAATCTCTTGCTCCAACTCCTGCTGGGTCTAACTCTTGGATTACTCCAAGAACATGCTCCACTTCTTCTTCGTTCGTAGATACATTTGATGAAAAGGCAAGGTCATCCACAATCGCTTCAATCTCACGATTCAAGTATCCAGATTCATCCAAATTCCCGATAATCGTAACGGCAATCATGAACTGCGTTTCGTCGAAACCGAGCAAATGCAGCTGCTCCGTCATTCGTTCCTGAAATGTTTGATCTCCAGAAAGCGGAATTACTTTCTCTTCGTCGTCTTTTCCTTTGTTGGAAACGCGTGTTTTATAATCGGCATCGTCAGAAAGGTAATCTCCAATGTCAAAATCTTCATCTTCTCGGATTTCCTGCTCCTCGTTGCCTTCAAATTCTTCGTCTTCCCGATCAGCGCCTTCTTCCAACGCAGGATTCTCTTCAATTTCTTGTTTAATACGTTGGTCTAACTCCATAGTAGGCACTTGCAACAGTTTCATTAGCTGAATCTGCTGTGGAGAGAGTCGTTGCTCCAATTTGTGTGCAAGTGTCTGTTTTAAAGCCATAAACTAAATCGCGGATTAAAAGGTACTTTATTTTTTACGAAAACCGTGCCGTTCTTTTAAAATTCTGCGTTTTGCGGTGTTCGCGGGAATGGAATTACGTCACGAATGTTCGTCATTCCAGTTACAAACATCACCATTCGTTCAAACCCCAATCCGAAGCCAGCGTGTTCAGCTGTTCCGAATCGACGTGTATCTAAATACCAGTCCAATTCTTCTTCAGAAACATTGAAATCTCCACATTTCTTACGAAGCATATCCAATCTCTCCTCACGCTGAGAACCTCCTACAATCTCTCCGATTCCCGGGAACAAGACATCCATCGCTGCTACTGTTTTTCCATCATCGTTCTGTCGCATGTAGAATGCTTTAATTTCTGATGGGTAGTCTGTCAAGATCACCGGGCATTTGAATTCCTTCTCAACTAAGTAACGCTCGTGCTCACTTTGCAAGTCAATTCCCCATTCCACATCGTATTTGAACTTTCCTTTTTTGTAAGGCTTCGATCGTTTCAATACCTCAATGGCTTCTGTATATGTCAATCGCTTGAATTCGTTATCAACTACAAATTTCAATCGATCCATTAAATTCAATTCGTTTCGCTCTGCTGTTGGTTTCTGAGAATCTTCCTTTACTTCGCGATCGTGCAAGAATTGAAGATCATCTTCGCAATTCGTTAATACGTAATCAGCGATGTACTTGAGGAAATCTTCCGTCAAATCCATGTTGTCCTTCAAATTATTGAAAGCTACTTCTGGTTCAATCATCCAGAATTCAGCCAAGTGGCGTGATGTATTGGAGTTTTCAGCACGGAACGTTGGTCCAAATGTATAGACCTGCCCCAAAGCCATAGCTCCCAACTCAGCTTCCAACTGACCGGATACGGTAAGGTTTACCTGCTTTCCGAAGAAATCTTGCTTATAGTCTACCTCTCCATCTTCAGTCAATGGTGGATTGATTGGGTCCAAGGTTGAAATCCGGAACATTTCTCCTGCTCCTTCGGCATCAGAACCGGTAATAATTGGTGTGTGCAAGTAGAAGAATCCACGGTCATTAAAGAACTTGTGAATTGCAAATGCAACAGCATGTCGAATACGAAAAACGGCACCGAACGTATTTGTTCTAAAACGAAGATGCGCTTGTTCTCTAAGAAATTCCAAACTGTGACGTTTGGGCTGCATTACTGTTTTACGAAGTTCTTCCGGATCTGCCTCTCCTAACACTTCAATTTCCTTTACTTGGATTTCAACGGCCTGACCAGACCCTTGAGATGCTATCAAAGTACCTGTAACCGCCAAAGCTGCTCCAGTAGAAATCTTTTTCAAAATGGCTTCATCGAAATTTTCGAAATCCACAACGGCCTGGATGTTTTTGATTGTAGATCCGTCATTCAAAGCAATAAAACGATTTGCTCTAAACGATCGTACCCAACCCTTCACAAGGACATCACTTCCGGTTGCTTCACTTCGCAACACATCGATAATTTTCGTTCTTTCCATTTGATAAATATTGAAGATTCAAATATACAGAATTCGATATGTTCGGCGCATACTCAACTGCGAATTATAGTTGTGAATTCGAGGAAAATTAGTTTCCCCCGAAGAGATGTACCCTTCGAGTGCCTCAGGGTACAATTTTCGTAGACTGAGGCACTCGAAGTCTACTTATTATTCCAATTCGACATCGTTCGTTGCAAGCCGATTGTGGTAAACCCTTTAATGAACTCTTTCGAAGTATTGATGCGTTCTTCCATATGCTCGTTCTCTTCTGCCGACCATTCGCCAAGCACATAATCGACCTGACGGCCCTTGTTGAAATCACTTCCAACGCCGAAGCGCAAACGGGCATATTGTGCAGAATTGAGGGTAATTTGAATATCTTTCAATCCGTTATGTCCACCATCTGATCCCTTTCCTTTCATGCGCAATTTTCCGAATGGCAAAGCAATATCATCGGTAACGATTAACACATTCTCAATAGGAATTTTCTCCTGTTGCATCCAGTAATTGACCGCCTTGCCCGAAAGGTTCATGAAGGTGGTTGGCTTGACAAGAATAATGGTTCTCCCTTTAAATTTGACCGTAGCAATTTCCGCTTGTTTGTCCAATGAGAATTTACCATCAAACTCCTTCGCAAAAGCTTCTACCACTTTAAATCCGATGTTATGACGTGTATTTTCGTACTTCGCACCAGGATTTCCCAAACCAACTATCAAATACTTCATAGGTCAAAATTACACAAAATCGAATCCGCAGGTGTATACCGGAATCGAATTATCATAATGGAAATCTTTGTTGTGCTTAACGACTAGGTTCGCATTATTAACGCCCACCAACTTGTGCAGCATTCCCCATCTAACTTCGTCTTTCGTTGCACGGTACAATGGAGCAATTTCATCTATCCACCAAAGCAGTAAGTGCTCGTTTTCTAAAGCAAGTATTCCTTCAAAAAGTTCTTGTAGCAATTGAGGATCGTGGTTCTTTACGACAACTGCTTCCGGCACTAAAAACGAATGCTTTTTTGGTCGAATAATTTTTCTCAATCCAGGGATTAAGGGAATTACTTTTGGCAACCACCCTCCCATTTTACCGGGCAAACGTTCAATGGCCCAAGTTGCTTTGGTGGCCTTTGTGCAAGCCACAATTTCACCATTCTTATTTCTTAGTATGTAAAAAGGGCCTTGTTGAAGATGATGCTCGAAGTAATAATTGTGATCCCCATATTCTGAACGAATCATTTCAGAAACGAGGCTCCAATCGTTGCTCTGTTCTACCTTGGTCTGCTTTGGTAAACGAGATCGACTGAAAGTTTGCGTAGCAATGGTAGCTTTGGTGTCGAAGCCAAAATTTTCGCTCATCCAGAGGCTTTTCTCGTTGTTTGGATCAATATAGGCATAGAAGGAATTTACTTCTCCATGCAGCTGTCCCGAATCAATCACCTCATTAAAAAAGTGCTGCAATTCGAGTTTCAACTTCCCGCGGCCGCTCTTCGATCTTTTCTGTCCCGTTCCTTGAATAACTCTATCAAATGCGAAGTACCGCACGTACCAAGTTTTCTTTCTTCGGCAAAAAGAAACATTGCCAATTGCACGTTCGTTTCGCTCCATAACGAGGTGCAGTGGATTGTCTGCCGAATGAATGCGTTCCCGCGTATCCAAATGGCGGTAATGCGCACCATTGGTACCAAGGGTAACCGACTCTAATAATTCGATTAAAGCTGGTGTGGTTTTTTCTCTGAGTTGGAATATGGGAGAGAGCTTCATGTGAATTCGCTAACTCTCGATATCTCGACAAGCTAGATTACCGAGTGTTCAAAGCGCTTTAGATTGCATAAAAAAAACCCGGCACTTCGAGAATCCTCAGTGACCGGGGTTTTTATAAACTTAGATTTGATTAAAATGCTGACTTATCCTCTACAGCGTATGCTATTTTCAAGGCGTCAATATCTTGTAGTGCGTCTCGGATATCAAAGATTAGAATCGTTGGCACACCTTCGTCGGCTTTGATACAAGTGATCACATTAGAGATCGGCTCGTTCATATTCGACGGTTTCGTGTTCATTTTGTCTAGCTTCCAATCTGCAACACTGTTCGTAGAATAAAGATCTCCTGGTTGTGGTTGTGCTACGTTATCAAGGAACAAAGCATGCCCCAACTTGAAATCAGCTGCTCGTTTCTTGTTACGCGGCTCCCCAATATAAAGGAAATCAATCTCAGAGCGCTGTTTGTACGGTGTTAAATCCGTTGCACTTACTCCTTGCGGTCTTTGTACATCTACCGTTGGATCTGATTCTTTTGTAGTTGTTGCTACCATGAAGAAGAACAACAACATAAATACGATATCCGGAAGGGACGAGGTATTTACCCCTGGTGCTCCTTTCTTATTTTCTTTTCTAAACTTTGACATCTCTAAATGTTTTTGTTTTAGGAAGATTAACCTTTCGGTTTCACCTCAATAATGCTCTCTGGGAACAATACGTCGATGGCTCTGATCTTCTTACCGTCACCTTTTTTGTCTTCCTTATCCTGATCCAGACGCTTACTCATTTTAGCATACGATTCTCCGAAATATTTCATGGCTGCTTCATCGCGCAATTCAATCAATGCTTCTTGAATTTCTGAGTGAATTTTCGCGAAGAGTTTGTACTCCGTTTCCTGCTGTACTACCACACGGATGTGCGCTTGCGGGTGAATCTCTACCAACTCTTTTTCCTTAAGCATTTTGATTGCCTGTTCTTTTTTCTGCCACTTTGTAAGTAGATCTAAATAGAACACAACAAAATCTTCCTCTTCATCTGCTTCGGCACGCTCCAAGTCCTTTTCATTCTTATCGATCTCTTTGACAATTTGGTCCAAGGTCACGCGACTGTAGAATGGGAATTCATATCCCTTGTAACTCTCATTCTGAATTAGACTTTTCGTTTGCTCTCCACTCAAGCTTCGGTTAATTCGGTAGAACTCCAAAACGCGATCGGAAATGTCGTCAGGATTTTCAATAATCTCTCCACGAATCATCAAACGGTTCGCGGCATTCGCTCGAATTTCGAAAATGTTACGGTTTTCAATGTCTGGTGGAGGTTGCGGAATATCAATCTTCTTCGGGATATAGCGAATGTATGCCGTATCCTTTTCCATCGTTGTTGTTACAAGGAAGAAAATTAGAAGAAGGAAGGCGATGTCCGCCATCGATCCTGCGTTAATTTCCGGTATATCTCTCTTCGCCATAAATGTTTATTTTCTGTATTTCCCAAGAAGGAAAGGTCCAAGAATCGCCAAAAGAATTCCCAAAACGATTCCGATGATCACTACCCACAAACCTGCTGTCGTTGCATCCAACGTAGCATCGCTTACATGGTAGTTATCTGTTAATACAAGGCTTTCGTTTGTATCAGATGTTCCCATCAATCGAAGAATCCAGTACAATACAAATGCAGCAACAATTCCAATGATTGATAATGCTGTTTTCTTTGTGTTGGTGATCAATTGGAACAAGAAGAACAAAAGAACTCCAACTATGGCAGCAACGATAATGATCACTGTATAGTTAATCGCCAATCCCATTTGCGGTGAATCCGCATATTGGTCCTTCACTACTTCCGTAGCTTCTGACCCCGGGCTGGTTGAAAGCACCCAAATACATGCGAACGCTCCGATGGCGCCGATCACGTATTTGATGGCGTTCATTGCCAAGTCAAATTTTTTAGTATCCATTTTTAATCTTTTTTCAAGTTTCTTAACTACTGATAGGCTTAGGCGTTTGCCTTGTGCTTCAACATCATATCGATCAATGAGATTGATGCATCTTCCATATCATTTACCAAACCGTCTACTTTAGAAACGATGTAGTTGTAGAATACTTGCAATACGATCGCTGCGATCAAACCGAATACTGTTGTCAATAGGGATACCTGAATACCGCCTGCAACTGTAATTGGTGATACTTGACCATCTTTTACAATTTGATCGAAGGCGAAGATCATACCGATTACCGTTCCCAAGAACCCGAGCATTGGCGCAAGAGCGATGAACAATGATAACCATGACAAGCCTTTCTCTAGAAGTCCCATCTGAACTCCACCATAAGCAACAACGGACTTCTCGACGACGTCTATACCTTCATCGGCTCGATCGAGTCCTTGGTAGAATATAGATGCAATTGGTCCACGTGTGTTACGGCAAACATCTTTCGCAGCGTCAACACCTCCATTTTTCAAAGCTGTTTCAACCTCATCCAAGAAACGTTTCGTGTTGATTGTTGAAAGGTTCAAATAAACGATACGCTCGATTGAAAGTGCCAATCCAAGAATCAAACAGATCAATACTGGTGACATCCAAACGGGATCTCCTTGAATGAATTTTTGCTTGATTGTAGCAATGATTCCCAATTCTGGCTCTTCTTTCGTTTCATCATCCTTAGCAGTTTCTACTTGGGAAGCTGCTTCCGAAGCCGGATCTTCAGCCTGAGTTGAATCAACCACTTCTGTGCTATCCTGCCCTTCTAATTGATCTTCTTGAGCATATGTTACTCCGGTAAATCCAAATGTGATTGCCGCAGCAATGGCTAGTGAACTAATTACTTTTTTCATGTTTGTAAAAGTTAATTTAATCGTATTCTAAGTTTAAAATCTAGCCAAATTTAATAAAATTTATTTCACAGAACGGGCAAGGTGTCGTTATCATTGTATCAACCGTAGTTTCAAGGAATTTAACGGTAACCATGGCTACTTAAAGTGAGCCTTAAATGGGATAAAATGGAGCCTTTTTTAGCTGTTTTTGAGTGGTTTTGGTGTGGAAATCGCAGAAAATTGAGATTCTCTGAGATAAAAGCTGTGTGAATAACTTGGATTTTAATCGTGAATAAGTTGTTGAGACCTGTCAAGTAATTAGTGCGAACAAAATTTGCCGGACTCTCATTAGAAAAAACGTTGCTTTTGCAAAGGCTGAGCCATGTACAAAATAATAAATCAACCCATTTCTCGGTATTCCTTAGGACTCATACCAATCTTCGACCACAACAGATTGCTAAATTGCAAGGGGGATTCGAAACAAGAGGATAAGCAATTCCACTAGTGTTGTCTTTTGAATTAAACAAAGTGTTTTTTGCAAGGAAAAGCATCTCATTTGATGACGAAATTTAGACAAAGGATTATACACCAAATATAAAGGACAATTTGAGAGCGAATTGGATGGAATCCGGCAAGAGATTGAAAACTCTGGATTTAATCTATCGAACCTCGATTTAGCGATTGAAAACGCGCTAGAGGATGCCCTGAATCTCCCGTCCCTTTGGGCTTCTGGAGATTTAAACGAAAAAAGACGCATTCAAAAAATGCTATTTCCGCAAGGGATTATGTATAACCATGAAAAACATGAATATCGAACCACAAGAGTCAATTCTCTGTTCACCGCTATCTCAGCGGTGGCGGGGAATATAGAGGCGAATAAAAAAGGGACAAACTCAAATGATATGAATTTGTCCCGTTTAGTAGCGGGAGCAGGACTCGAACCTACGACCTTCGGGTTATGAGCCCGACGAGCTACCAACTGCTCCATCCCGCGGTATATTTTGCTTTCACAAGTAGTGGAAGCGGATGCAAATATAAGGTGCAGATATGGTTCTTGCAAGTTTTCTCTTCCTTTTTTTAGTAATTGAGTCCGTAAACACGAACCCGATCAACAGATTGAACAATCCCTAATCTCTTTTCTAACCTCGGAATTAGTTTGTTACTTTTGCTTGAAGAAACATTATCCTTCAAAAGCCCCCTGAATATGAAAATCAAAACATTCCTAATCCTTGTTTCAGTAGCACTTTTGTGGACAGCATGTTCCGATTCAACACCTGCCAAGGAAATCAAGAAAACCAAGAACGAGAAATCTCCCGAAGAATTGGGAGTAGATGACGGAACTGGAGGAGAATATGAGGACTACATGGCCATTATTGATGCCAGCGATTCACTTTTAATAGGCAGTTCTATGTACTATGCGAAGAATCCAGATCTTTCCAATGAGACCTATCAGGTGTACCTTTTGTTGGATGATTCTTCAAACATCCTACGGATTGAAGAACGCTATACAAAAGGAAATGTCGGAAGCTTACTAACTAATTTTCATTACTTCAGAGATGGTGAAAGAATAGCATCGAAAGAAATCTACAATGAAGGCGAAGGCGAAAGCGAGATGTTTTATGAGCGCGTAACCTATTATGAGGGCCAAACACCAATTGCCTCTAAGAAACGTGGGCATAGATTTGAGGAATACCTAGAAAATGAACTCTTTCAGATGATAAGTCCAATAGGCTGTTCTTTTGAAAAGGCGCAGCGCGCTATAGCTCAAGAAGGAGAGTTCCAAACAAATTTCTTGGATGTTCTTCGAATCGGAGGATTGATCTACATTGAAGTTGGCGAGGGAGATCCATACGGCTTCAGTACCACTTTATTGGTTCAACAAGTTACACCAGTGATTCAGGATCTGATTAGCAATCGTGATAAACACGTTGGCAAGAAAGTAAAGGTAGACTTTCGTGAAATGCCAGACGGACAGGGATTCACCTTTCAAGCATTACTTGGGATTGAGATCGTTGAAGAATAATCTCACCCTTTACTTTGACCCTTTTGTGCGGCAAATTGCGCCTTTAAACATTTTTAACGCTAGCTAGGAAAAGAGATTATGTACTATTGTCTTGCGAAACAATGTAGCAGACAGATTATGAAGGTCAGATTTCTATTATTAATGTTGGTCATGTTCCTCGGATCATCCGCCTTTGCACAGGAAATGAGTGTGAAAGGTACAGTGTATGACACAACAGGTACTAAACCATTGAAGAACGCATTGGCAATGGCCGTGCGTGTAAGCGACTCCATGTTATTGGATTTTCAGCGTACGGATGAGAACGGTCAATTTGAGATTTCAGGATTTGAACTCGATACATTCTCGTTGATCATTAGCCATCCCGATGCAGACGATAAAACGTACTTCATTTTTGGTGCAGCTGATAATTTCGACATTACAATTCCATCCGTAGTATTGCCTCCGAAATCACAGGATTTTGAAGAGGTTGTCATATATGCCTACAAAGATCCCATTTATTACAAAGGAGATACGCTCGTATATATTGCTGATTCCTTCAACGTTGATGAGAACGCAGTGGTAGAAGACCTTCTGAAGAAATTGCCAGGAGTAACCGTCGACAAAGATGGGAAAATCACCACGCAGGGAGAAGAAATTGCGAAAGTCCTCGTGGATGGAGATGAATTCTTTGGAGACGACCCAACAATTGCGACAAAGAACCTTGGAGCCGATGGTGTAGAAACTGTTGAGATTTACGAAAAGGAAAACGAAGAAGGAATTGGAGGAGATGATGAAAAAATCAAAGTCCTCGACTTACGACTCAAAGAAGACGCCAAGAAAGGATACTTCGGTCGAATTTCCGGAGCTTCGGACTTTGCACTCACACCAATAAATGGGGAAATTGGAACCAATCCTTTCTACGAAGGTGAATTGCTCTTCAATAAGTTTAGCGGATCTCAGAAGATTTCAGTTTTTGCGCTTGGATCGAATACACCACGTTCGAATTTCGGATTCGGAGATGCACGAAAGTTCGGATTGGAGAATGAAAGTACAGGAGGTAACCGTTGGAACCCAGGTGCACAGAACAATGCCAGTGGAATTCCGCAAACATTCAAATCTGGGATTTACTACACAGATAAATTCGGTAAGAGAAAGCAACACAAAATCACGGCAAATTATTCATTCTACAGAGATGAACTAGATGCACGATCAGCTCAGAATTCATTCTACATCTTGCCAGATACATCTTATATCACGGACGATTCTACGCGTGATTACACACTGAATACATCGCACCGATTTAACTTGAACTTTGAGTCGCAAATTGATTCGTTGACGTTCATTCAGATTAAGCCTAACTTCTCAATTGATGCTAGAACGGCTGAATCGTCTAATATTTCGGATTTCTTCACGTCAACTGGAGTTCGAACCATTGGAACGGAAGTATTCAACAATTCCGAATCGGATGGATTGAGCGGAGGAGGATTTGCACGCCTCGTTCGCGAGTTTAAAAAACCAAAACGTGAGTTAGAGGTTCGATACGATATGTCAATGACAGACAACCGTACCACTAGCTTTCTGGATTCTTACACAGAGTATACAGGGGGAATAATCCCGAATGATTCTCTGTACCAGCAGAAGTTCAATAATAACGCATCTAACAATCATTACGCTCAGGTGACATACGTTGAACCACTTGCCAATAAGCTTCGTTTGCAAGCAGAATATTTGTTCGAATACGGTACGGGTAATCAGGACATCATCACACTAGATCGAAATGCAGCTGGGGTATACGCAGATACAAATGACAACCTTACCAACCTATTCGATAATGTTAGAACGCAGCATCGCGGTGGGTTGAAATTGATCTTTGAACCCAAGAAGCACAGAGTTGCTGCCGGTGTGCGTGTTCGTAACATTGTTTTGGATAACACGGATCGTGAGAATGGAAATGTCATCAATCAGAATTTGACCAACATTCTTCCATCTTTTGAATACCGCTACCGTCCATCGATGAGTAAACAGTTCCGATTCAATTATCGAACAAGTTCTCAGCAGCCAGATGTGTCAGCTTTGCAGCCGATTCCGGATAACACCAATCCAAACCGAATCTTGGAAGGAAACCCTGAATTGCAGCCAAACTATGTACATAATTTCAATGCAATGTTTAACAAATGGGAAGCATTGTCAGGACGTTACATTTGGTCTGGTGCTAATGTGATCCTTACACAAGATGCATTCGGAGATTCCACCACATACGACAACTTTGGTCGTCAAACGACACGAACGGTGAATGTTGATGGAAACATTATCGCTAACGTTTACGGAGGGGCTGGATTGCCAATCCTGGGGCGTAAAATTGAATTCCGACCAGGACTAACAGGATCATTCTTCCGTGGCGTGAGTTATATCGAGGCTTTGGAGAACACCACAGATAACTTCTCCGTGGCACCAAGCCTAGGAATCACCTTCCGTTTCTTCAACGATTCATTGGAAATTTATTCAGAGAATAGTTATTCCTACAGTAATACCACAACCTCATTTAATGCAACTACAACACCATTTACTACACTGACGAACAACGTTGGATTCAAATGGAGATTTAAAGGTGGTTGGACATTAGGCACAGACGGAACGTATACAAGAAATGCCATTCCAGGGGATGCAGACGGGTTCTTCAACACAGATTTCTTCGTTTTGAACGCGGAGTTCAGCAAGAACTTCTTGAAGACGAAAAACTTGAATGTGGCACTCCAAGGAAACGACATTTTCAACCAAAACGTAAACGCAAGACGTGAAGTAACGGGAACCATAATCACGGATTACCGAACGCAAATCATTTCGCGCTATTTCTTGCTGAAAGTTACATTACGATTTAATAACAGACGAGCTCCTGAAGAGGACTTTAAAATGTTCTAGATATGAAAGTTTTAATCACAATATTCAGTTTAGTTGTAACGGCAAATTCTTTCGCGCAGCTTACGCAAGGTCGTGTGGTCTTCGAACGACGTACCAACCTGAAGAAAACATTGAAGGGAAATCCGCGTGCAGAGCAATTCATTACAGAAAAAAACAAGATTCGCAAAGAGAATTTCGAACTGTTTTTCAATGAGAAGGGGTCATCATTCACCTACATTGAGCCTGAAGTGGAAGAGGGAGGGTTCATGAAGTTCATGACACAGAGAAATATGGTACATCATGATTTGGAGAACAACGAAATCATGGTAACCATGAACCTGTGGGGAACGCCAGCGTATATGAAGGATACACCAGCTGAACGCAAATGGAAGATTACCGATCGATCAAGAGAGTTTGACGGTTACAAGGGAATTCGCGCTATTTGGCAAATGAATGATTCTACTAGAATCTACGCATGGTTCTGTCCTGATATCGTACCTGTTTCCGGGCCGGAAGGATTCCGTGATTTGCCCGGACTTATTTTGGGCATAGCTAGTGAAGACGGAAGTGTGGTGTACTTTGCCAAAGAAGTCGAAGTAATGGAAGTTCCAGACGAAAAAGTAGCCTACCCTGAAACGAAGGACGACATTTATAACAAGGAAGATTTGAAAGCCCTTCTATTGGAGAAAATGGGGCAGTGGATCAAGCCAGATGATTTGGACGCAATGTTCGCCTGGTATTAAACACAGAATTGAATTAAAATTTGAGAGTGGGCTTCGAGTACCTCAGTCCTCGTTATCCCAAATAAATGGAAGAGGCATTAAGATATTCTCCCGTAAGCAGCTAATGGGGTCTCTCGTCGTTTGCTGAGGCTCTCGAAGTAAACGATTAAAAAATCTCGGTCACTTCAATCTTCCCTTCGAAAGTAAATTCATCTGGACATGTCGGTTCTTCAATGAGTCCGAAGCACTCCTCCAAGTTGTCGAAAGTCACTTTGATTTTGGTGCCGGTTGCATACGAACTTAGCTTGTCATCATTACAAACTTTGTAGTCCTTTCCAGATCGATCACGTAGGAAGGTTCCATGGCAATTTTTGATCACTTCCATGCGAACACGCTCTTTGTTACAAGATTCCAAGGTTGGAACAAGCAATGCACCAAGAAATAAGATCAAAAATAGCTTCTTCATAATTATTCGTTTTCTGCAACCACTTCCTCTACTTCAGGGAAATGTTGTTTCAATAAGGTTTCAATACCCCCTTTCAACGTAGCTGTACTTGATGGACAACCGGAACAAGATCCTTTCAATAAAACGTTAACCGTTCCATTTTCGTATCCCAAAAAGTCAATCGCCCCCCCATCATTAGCAACGGCTGGAGCCACGTACTCATCCAAACAAGCACGAATTGCATCATCCAATTCAGATGGCTCATACGTTTTTGTTGGTTTGCTTTCATCTGTTGACTGTGGTGCAATAGGAGGCATCATAACCAAGATGTCCTTTCCATCCTCAATCCAATTTTTGATGAATTCACGCAATTCCATCGTGATAAAGTCCCACGACAAGTTGTCCGTTTTCGTTATTGTCACAAAGTTTGATGCAATAAATACGCCATTCACAAACGGTAAATTGAACAATTCTTCTGCCAATGGTGAATACCCCTTCGCCTCGGCCTTGCTATTAAACTGAGCAGAATCTCCCGTCCCAAGCAAATGCTTGTTGGCAACAAACTTCATCGTCGCCGGATTCGGAGTCATTTCTGCATATATAGATACTGGCACTTTCATAAACCTGATTTTAAAACAAAATTACGGGAAACAATCCAAGAATTAGACGAAAAGCGTTTGAATTTCTGACAATAATTGCTGTATTTTCGCATTGTGAATTGGATAAAATCCATAGTATTCGTTGCCATTGCTTCTTTTCTTTTTGTGGGAAGTATCGGCGTGAGCATTTTCTCTAAGGTTTGCCCGGAAGAAGGAGTGAATATCTCTTATTTCGTGCCAGGAGAGAACGAATGCTGTAAGCGTGAGGCGAATCCTAGCCACGGTGAAGAAAGCTGTGGAGATCATTGCACTAAGAAGCAAGAAGCTACGGAAGATGACTGTTGCAGCACCAGTTCTGAATTGATTCAGGTGAAACTTGATTTTCTCAACAAGGTTCAAGTAAAGGCCGTTTCATTCGAGATGGCAGAAGTACAACCCGTTTGGATTGTTGACGCGCCAATTGTCTCAAAGGATATACGCACTGCCTCTGGCTTAGACCCTCCGCCGAAACTCAGAAAGGAGATTCTCACAGATTTCCAACAATGGTTGATTTGATACACGACGTTCGGATGTAATCGAAAGTTCAACGTATTAATGAAATCAAAATGAAACTTACACTTTTTATTATTTGCGCACTCTGGTTCGGTGCGGCGCACGGTCAAATCAAGGGGATAGTCCTTGGAGAAGGTGCCGATGGCAAGAAAGAACCTGTTTACGGAGCCAAAGTTCGATTGTTGCAATCGGGGCTCCGCGACATCACTAGCGAAAGTGGTGAATTCCGAATAATTCTCCCTAAGGAACTCCCAGATACCATGGTCGTTTCGGCCTTTGGTTTTTATAACGATACCATCATCGTAACGAAAGAAGATCGATTTACAGGAATGGCGATTACGCTCTTCTCCGATATGTTGCTACCGGATGTTGTTATTTCTTATTGGAAATCGTCTCGAAATATATCTCGAATGAAGGTATTGCACGTCGAGGAGCTAACGGAGCAAGAGTTGAGAAAAGCTGCTTGTTGTAATTTATCCGAATCGTTCGAAACCAATGCCTCCGTGGATGTTAATGTGACGGATGCGGTATCTGGAGCGAAGAAAATTCAAATGATGGGGCTCGATGGAGTTTATACGCAAATCCAGATGGAAAATATCCCATACTTGCGTGGATTGGAAAGCTCTTTTGGTCTTGGGGCCATTCCTGGCACCTGGATTCAATCCATACAGATAACCAAAGGAACCGGAAACGTGGTAAATGGTTATGAATCCATGGCAGGATTGATTAACCTCGAACTGAAAAAGCCGGAACAAATGGAGCGCATTTATCTAAATGCCTACGTAAATGGCATGGGTCGGAATGAACTTAATTTCAATTCAGGGTTTAAACTCAATGAAAAATGGTCTTCTGGATGGTTTGCCCATTTCTCTTCCATGCCGCTTGAAATGGATCGGAATGATGACGGATTTCGTGATTTCCCCAACGGATTTAATGTGGCGGTATTGAACCGATACAATTATGAAGGGGAGAAGATGGAGGCACAATTTGGGGTAAATGCTCATATGGATTCCAAAACCGGTGGTCAGATGTCTCGTATGGATGTTATTGGAGATCGCTATTTGGTAAATGTTGAATCGAAGCATATAGACTTTTTCGCCAAGACAGGATTCTTCATGGAAAAGCCGTACAACTCTATTGGAGTCGTATACAACTTGAAGTATCAATCAGTAGATGCGAATTTTGGTCCTCGTACATTTACAGGAGAGGAAAAGCGCGGCTATGTGAATGCCATTTACGATGGAATTTTCGGAAATACCGACCACAAATATAAAGTGGGTCTTAGCGGCGTTTATATTGATATTTCTCAGCAAGCAGACTCTTTGGTACAAGATCGGCTGGAAATAGTTCCCGGTGCCTTTTTCGAATATACGATGACAAGTTCACGTCATTCATTGGTAGCTGGAGTTCGTGGAGATTACCACAACCTTTACGGCTTTCAATATGCGCCCCGTGTGCATTACAAGTTTGCTTTGTCTGAATACACGGATCTTCGAGCAACCGGAGGAAAAGGATGGCGAGTTCCCAATTTCATGATTGATAATATTTCCTTGTTGGCGAACAATCAGCAGTGGATTGCTCCTTCTGAGACGCAACCAGAGGTTTCTTGGAACGTCGGTGGGAGTTTTGTGCAGCGATTTAAGTTGTTCAAGCGTCAAGGTTCCTTGACTTTGGATTATTATCACACTCGTTTTGAAAGCCAGTTGATTGTAGATCGAGATTTGAGTACGTCTTCCATCACTTTCGCAAATCTGGAAGGAACTTCCTATTCCAACAGTTTTCAAACAGAGTTGACATTTCGACCGTCTAAGACAATTGAACTGCGTTTCGCCTACAAATATTTGGATGTAAAATCTAGTTTTGGAGGAGTTTTACAGCAGCAAGTAATGGTTCCAAACCACCGTGGATTTGCAAACCTTGGACATATTTCAAGAAACAAGCGTTGGGAATTTGATATTACGGCTTCGGTATTCGGACAGGCACGTTTGCCGCAGGTAATGCTTCCTAATGGGATAATATCGCAAGACAACGTAAGTGAAATTTTCGCCATCGTTAATGCACAGATAACTCACGTCTACAAGCGCTGGGATTTCTATTTAGGAGGGGAAAACTTGGGGAATTACCGCCAACCGAATCCAATTATTGATGCGGAAAATCCATTCAGTGATACCTTCAATGCGAACCGTGTTTGGGCGCCGATTTTTGGTGTGAATATATATGCAGGAATTCGCTTCTCTATTGATCAACCGGAAGAGAAGGATTGATAATTAATTTGGATTAATGTTTAAACCACCTTGCAGTATTGTAGGGTGGTTTTGTAAGGAATTCTGTGAAGCGTATAGAAAATGAAGTGCTTCAGTGCTATCTGAATCAGCAGATGTTCCAATTTAGTGATACGATTGAAATTATTCCAATTCAATCCAACCAGGTGGCGACTGTTTCTGACAAAAAGAGAACAGTATTTATTATGGGCAATGGCAAGACATATAAAAAAACTAAACAATACCCATACTTCTCCGCACGTTTCTATCTTTGAATTAACGTATGAGAAAATGCCTTTTGCAGTGGAAGTTTTGGTTGGGATGTCTGACGACAATTCTCTTGTTGTCCGCGAATGCGCGGGCCCAATTTTCGCTTCCTAAAGCAAGATTCGTTGCCAGCGAAGCACAGCAATTCGGATTTGATGATTATCGCATTTCCCAATGGCGTGATAATTACGAGGTGCTCACGTTTAATGACTCATTAAAACAACCCATTCCTTATAAATCCATGCTGCGCGGCAGCGTAGATCATGTGAACCTTGTTTTAGACAAGTCTATTGACACGCTTTCACAATTACGTTTTGAAATTGCCGATACCAATGTAGTATTGAATTTCACACGACTTAGTCGTGATACATTGGAACTAGAATTGCCCGCAACGGATTCCAGCTATCTGCTAAAAGTGTATTACAAAGGTGAGTTGGAAACCGCCTTGAACGTAATCAATTTCGATGAACTTACCTACAAGGTAAAGGTGATTCCGCTCTCAGGGAAATTTGAAAACGACAGTTTGAGTCATTATCTCAATAGTGTTTATGCTCAAGCCGGAATCAGTTTGGACGTATCGTTTGAGAAACGCTACAAATTGAACAGTGAAATTGACAGCATTTTTACCAACCCGAGTGTCAATCACGATCAGTATACCGAACAAATGATCGAGGTACGCGACGATTACTTTGATCAATTCGGTAAGGATAAAGGAACGTATTACATGTTCATTGTTGCCGATTTTGTTTCGCCGGAATTTGAAGGCTATATGGTCAGGAACAAAGGGGTTGGTTTTGTAAAACGCACAGCGAAAGACCTTTACTATGAAATTGCGCACCAATTCGGATATGGGATCGGGCAATTCAACGATTTATGGAAGGAAGACGGACCATCTAAAGGAGCTACGCAAAACCTTATGGATCTTCAGGGCACGCATCTGACCTATGCGCAATGGATTATGATCCGTACCAATGGTGAAATGGTTTCCTTCTACGACGATTTTGAGGATGTTCGTGCCAACAACGGAATTATCGCCTATTATCTTTGGGAGGAGAACAAAGACGGAACCATCAAGGTTAAAGGCGACAACCTCCTTGGAGCTGTTTCGCGTCCCTTTAAGCGAAATACTTATTCACTTTATTTAGACATTGATAACTTTCTGTTTTATCAATTATTCAATATTGGACCGTACTCTATCTGTTTGTTACATATTCTGTCATTTTTGGTTATGGCTATAAGCTCCGTCTGGATTCGTAGAAGAGTTGTTCGGCGAGTAGGCTTCATTAAGAAAAGAAGGATTTTCCGTTTTATTACGCGACTTACTAGTTTTGGCGCTCATGCCGCTCTTTTTTGGTTGTTGTTCTTAGCTGTCAACCAAGGATATTACATGTTCGAGGTTCACAACGGTAAGATTGATAGTTTGGAAGGAGAATCGCTATTCCGGACGAATCGTGAATTGTTCAAAAACCAAAACTTACGTCGACAGGCAGAAGATAAGATTGGATCTGAGGTCCTGATTAAAAAAAGCAACGGGGAGTGGTTTCTTGAGAAACGCAAACCCGTACTCTATTTTACGGTGCATGAAAAGAACGGGAAACGAACGCTTCGTTTTCAGGAAGATTCGGAAACCCTGTATCTTCCAACGTTGAATTACAGGCGCACAGTTCAAACGCACTATTTCGTTTACAGATACTACGACGAGAAGAACAAGTTGATAGAGGAACGCGTATTCAATCACCTGGGAAATAATATTTCCGACAAATTGGAGTTGGATGATCCGGCGGAGCGCATCGTACTATTTGTGAACGGTTACAGGCCTACGTCTCTTGGTGGATCATTTGAAGACAATTTCCATGACCTTAGGGAAAAGGGATTGGAGTTCAGGAATTCATCTAATGTGATTCATTCAGATGATCGCTACGAGTATTGGCGCCCATATCGAGAAATCGATTTAAAGTTCTCCAAACGATTGAATGCTACAGCTTCTTACTATGCAGACGGGCACCATTCGGTAACAACTTCCAATCATGAGACTTTAATTGACTTTACGGAACATTCCTTGAAGTATCCCAAGCGGTGTCGAAATAAGAATCGTCATGTCTGTAAACATCAGAAAAAGGGATGGAAATGGTTAGGGTTGGAGCGGAAAGTACCAACTTATGAAACGCAACCCTTGGAACCGAATAAGAAAGGATTTATTGAGCGCAGAGATAACGGGAAAATTGCGGGAAGAAATCTTTTGCAATTATTGAATGAAATCCCGAGCAAATCGGATAATGATACTTTGTTTATCGTAGCGCACAGCATGGGGTATGCATATGCGCTTGGAATTATAGAAGAAATGCGTGGCAACATCAACTTTGGTGGATTCTATATCATTGCTGCGGAGAATGCTGAAACCGGCAAGGTGAGAGAAGACGAGTGGAAAGAGATTTGGCAATTTGGAAGTGATTTCGAAGCACACAAGAAATCAGCGCCTTGTCTTTTGGATGGAATCGCTCCTCAAACAAAAGCAGCAGGATTATCTCCTCGGAACCGAATCTATATTCCTGAGGAGTATTACAACCGAATGGGCTTTTTTGATTCACACTTTGTGGGCCATTACACATGGATTTTCGATATCCCGAAAGACGCACCAGGTTATATTGAGCAGAGGTAGTAATGCAGGAATCGCTCCTGTAAGTCGAATCAATCCGTTCGTTCCAAATGTCCAACAGTCCACTTCGAGATTTCGATAAACTCAATCCAACGGAGCCTCAGTACACAATTCTATCGAAAGTCAAAAAGCAAAAAGTCTACTTCACCTTCCTTAATACCAGTCGTGAAAATTCCCCAACGGACGCGTTATTTGTTTCCAATACCATTTTCCAAGGGGTTAACCGCACGATAGTGTATTCCCGATACTCGAACCCAAAACAATTTGAAACAGCCATTTCCAGTGTTGTTCCTCTGGTACTGATTCGATAAATCCCAGTGCTTAAATCGTCTGTTTCGAAATTATGAACGGAGAAATCACAGAATTTATCTTGCCGCAATTTGCAAAATTCAAACTCGTAAATAACGTCAGGATCGGCGTTCCCAAATCCCTGTATTTCAGCATCTACAACATTCCATTTCCCGTCAATTCGATTTACTTTTCGTTGATTTTTACTACAGGCAGAGCCAATTAGGAGGAAAAGAATCAGAAAGGGTAAAATTGTTTTCATAAGATCGTTTTTAAGAAGACAACAAAAAGTATTCCGTACCCCTACTCATGCTTCAAAATCAGGTGCGATTAAGATTAAATTGTTACTTTCGCACTTCTAAAAGAAAATCGAATAATATGTCATATTTGTTTACTTCTGAGTCAGTTTCAGAAGGACATCCAGATAAAGTTTCAGATCAGATTTCTGATGCATTGATTGATCATTTTATGGCCTTCGATCCAGAATCAAAAGTGGCTTGTGAAACTTTGGTTACCACAGGTCAGGTTGTATTGGCTGGAGAGGTAAAAACGAACACGTACTTGGATGTTCAATCCATTGCGCGTGAAACGATCCGTCGAATCGGTTATACGAAATCAGAGTATATGTTTGACGCAAATTCTTGTGGAATTCTATCTGCTATTCACGATCAATCTGAAGATATCAATCAAGGAGTTGAGCGCGATAATCCTGAAGATCAGGGAGCGGGAGACCAAGGAATGATGTTCGGATATGCAACGCGTGAAACGGAGAATTACATGCCGTTGGCGCTAGATTTGGCACATAAGATTTTACAGGAAATGTCGGATATCCGTAACAACGAACCGTCAATCATTCCTTACTTGCGTCCAGATGCGAAGTCACAGGTAACAATTGAGTATTCCGATGACAACGTGCCACAACGTATTGATACGATTGTAGTTTCAACACAGCACGATGATTTCGCATCAGAAACGGCGATGTTGGACAAAATCAAGCATGACATTATAACACTTGTAATTCCCCGAGTTAAGGCAAAATTGACTCCGGAAATTCAGGCATTGTTCACAGATGATATCCAATACCATATCAACCCAACTGGAATTTTCGTAATCGGAGGTCCACACGGAGATACAGGATTGACAGGTCGTAAGATTATTGTTGATACGTACGGTGGTAAAGGAGCACACGGTGGAGGAGCATTCTCAGGAAAAGATCCTTCTAAAGTAGACCGTTCTGCAGCGTACGCAACGCGTCACATTGCAAAGAACATGGTTGCAGCTGGATTGTGTGATGAGGTACTTGTTCAAGTTTCTTACGCGATTGGTGTAGCAAAACCTTGTGGATTGTTCATCGATACATACGGAACTTCGAAAGTAGATATGACAAATGGCGAAATGGCTGACAAGATTTCTGAAATCTTTGACATGCGTCCTTACTTCATCGAACAACGATTGAAATTGCGTAACCCGATTTATTCGGAGACAGCGGCATACGGTCACATGGGGCGTAAGAACGAAGTTGTATCGAAAACGTTTACAGCACCAGACGGATCAACAGTAACCAAAGATGTTGAATTGTTTACTTGGGAAGCTTTGGACTACGTAGATAAGATCAAAGAGGCGTTCGGTTTGTAAGAAAAACAGAACATCAATAACTTTATATAAACCCTGATGGCACTTAAGCATCAGGGTTTTTTATGCATTAGAAGTCCGAACTAATCAAGAAACTTGTAGCTTTACAAGCATGAAGATTTTCAAATTCGCTTTCTTCATCTGTTTGCTCGGGATTGCCCACTGCGGGTATAGCCAAGATTCACCTAAGGTTGATATTAAGATTGACCGATTATTGGATGCTATCTATGAGTACCACTTCATGCCTAGAAAAATTGACGAGGCCTTTATCTAAGATTTTCAAGAACTTTTTTTTGAGGCAATTGATCCCGTAGAGATCATTCTTACGGAAGAGGAGGTTGTAACCATTCGCAATATGTCTAACCAATTGGAAGGCACTTTCCGAATGGATGCAGCGGCATTTGTCGATTCAACTTATGCCATTTGGTCAAAAGGGATTGAGCGAGCTCAAAGATTAGTTGCGAAGGCACAAGAAAATCCAATGAATTTTGATGTTCCGACCGACAGCGCCTTATTCAACACTTTTGTTCTGGAACATCAGTTAGCTGAAAAAATTCAAGCGTACCAAAAATTGCAAACGCTTTCGGAAGCTGTTGATGCAATGGCAGATGCAGAGAATTATAACGAACCAGAAGCATTCTTGGACTCTGCGCAAACAACTGTGCAAGAAGGAATCACCTTTTATTTTGAATCGCTTTCAGGCGACCGCGACTGGTTCGATGAGGTTTTCTTGAATGCCTTAGCCAATACTTTTGATCCTCATACTGCTTATTTCAACAACTCGGAGTACGAAGACTTTAAAGAAGAACTTTCCAGCGAGCGAGAACGGTTCGGAATTAGTTATAAAAAGAACAACAATGGTGTTATCGAAATCTCCGCATTAATGCCAGGTAGTTCAGCTTGGTTGTCCGGTGAAATTCATGTTGGTGACATTGTGATAGGAATAGATTTCGGTAATGAGAAGCACTCTTTGGAGGGAAAAGCACCAAAGGAATTAGGAGAGTTGTTTAAGGATAATGATTCCAAGGAGATCATACTTACAGTTCGAACTTCGGAGGGTCCGACACCTCATCCATATCCCTAGTAAATACTGGTGTTCTAGCTATGGGTTATTCGAGGGTAACTCATAGGGTAACTGAACTCTGTAAAGCTTCAGCATAATGTTTACCACTAGAGGTTAAAGTTAACTGATAGTTTATTAACTTGAAAGCATGCTTTCAAGGAATTATTAAAACCTTAAAAAGTAAACAAAATGGCAAGACCAGGAAGACCAAAGAAAAAGACAACCGGATTCACCAAAAATTGAGATCAAAACGCCCGTAATCGCACTATGAGCAAAAGCATTCGAATCGCCATAGCTGAAGATCATGATTTAATGCGACAAGGACTTGTTTCCTTGTTGGATGCAGAGGAGAATATTAGTGTTCTCTTTGATGTAGAGAATGGTGCAAGACTCTTCGATGAATTAAAGAAAAAGAAGGTAGACGTGATCTTGTTAGATCTCGAAATGCCTGTCTTAAACGGTCATCAAGCCTTAAAAATCCTTTCTTCCCGATATCCTGAGATCTCAGTGCTTGTTGTAAGTATGCATTATTCTGATGGTTTTATTTCAGAGAGTATTGCGGCTGGAGCAAAAGGTTTTCTGCCCAAAAATTGTGATATCGATAAGGTCGTAGATGCCATTTACGCAGTACAAGAGCAGGGGTATTATTTCGATGATAAAATCTCTAAGGCCTTACTGAACCGGATTATGAGTAATGAGACTCAGAAGAACAACTTTAGTCAGGATCCACTTACGAGTAGAGAACATCAAATAGTAGAATTGGTTTGTTCTGGTAAAACAAATAAAGAGATTGCCAATCTGCTATGTTTGAGTGTTCGAACAGTAGAGGTGCATCGAAATACGATCAACAAGAAAACCAACACAAAGAATATTGCCAGTTTGGTAACGTACGCCATTAAAAACGGACTGTACACAGTCTAGGCCCACACTTTCGTTCCTTCTGAACAATTCTGACAGATATCAATCTGCTCCCGATGATTTAGAACAGCATTTCTGAACGCACGGTATTGCGGATGACGCCAAATTTCTTCGAAAGAACTTGTCTTCAAATCGCCAAGAACGTGCTTTGCGTCTTTATCAAAACAGCACGGAACTACTTGTCCATCCCAAGTGAAAACTGAAGAAGACCACATACGCCAGCAATGATTCCCCAATGCATATTTCAGTTTGTAAGTCCCATTCGATTGTAATTTGTACCGACTGTATTTTTCGTTTTCTGGCATTAGCGGATTGCCATTTTTGTAATCATACAATTGAGCTGTTTTGATGCGCACTTCATCAATATTCATCTTCTTTCCAAGCTTGAAAACTTCAGGGATTTCATGTTCATTCTGCTTTACCGCCAAGAACTGGAAGATCAAATGAGGAGTATGGGAATTCAATTCTTTCTTGGCAGCCAATAAATGTTCGGTTCCTTCAATTACCTTCTCTAACTTCCCATGCACGCGATAATTCTCGTACGTTGCTTGGGTCAATCCATCAATAGAAATAATGAGTCGGTCTAAGCCAGATGCAACGATCTCTCGCGCCTTTTCTTTTGTTATGAAATGAGCGTTGGTAGATGTAGCGGTATAAATGCAACGTTTTTTAGCGGCTTTGATCAAGTCTAGAAAGTGTGGATGCAAGAAAGGCTCTCCCTGAAAATAGTAGTTAATGTAGAAAACAGATTTCTTTGTCTGATCTAGCATCGTCTCGTGCAAATCTTGTTGGATTTTCCCCGTTGGACGTGTAAATTGTTTCAATCCGCTGGGACATTCTGGACAACCCAAATTGCACGCAGTTGTCGGTTCAATGCTCAAAGAAAATGGCAATCCACGATGCTTGGATTTTTTTCTAATTCGAGAGTTCCAATAGCTAAAATAAAGCACAAATACATTCCAAATCCGGAAGAAGGAGAGATGCTTTACAATATTGATATTGTCACGAGTAGTTGCGATGGAGTAAAGTTACGGATTATTGGATAGACAGTATAGACTCGACAGATTAGACATAACAGCCATACAGGCACTCGAAGTGGACGGATGTATTGATTATGCTGGTTACGTTGTATGAGTTGCACTAATTCACGTTGGATTGAACGAGCCCCTCAGCGCATTTTACGTTCTCACTTTATCTAATTCATCTAAAAGTACAATCAACTCACTTTTACGGCAACAACACAAACATCATCGACTTGTTCTAGGTCTCCGCGCCAGTTGGAGAAATTCTGAGCTAGGACTTCATATTGCTGATCGAATTGCAAGGATTGCATTTCAATTAATGCACGTTTCATCGGTGCGTATTTCAATTTCTTACCATTTGGACCACCGAATTGGTCGGCATATCCATCTGTGAGTTGCACGATGGTATCTCCCGAAAACAATTGAATGGTTTTATTCGTGAAGGGTTTATTGTTACCATCAACGAACCCCACAGGCATTTTGTCCGGTTCAATTTCCAATAATTGCAGGGCGCTGTTCTCCGTGGTTGTAATGCGTTTCACTGATGTTGGAGCTTCAGAACTTTTATGTCGAATGATCCACAATGGATTGTTGGCTCCTGCATATTGCATTTCATTCGTTTTTCTATTCCAAACACATATGGATACGTCCATTCCATCGCGTGCCTGATTTTCGCCCTTTTCTCCCAATGCCGCGATAATTTTAGATCGAAGTAAATTGAGCGTTTCAGCCGCATCAGAACAATCCCGTTCAATGACAATTTCATTCAAGAACCCGAAACCAAGCATACTCATAAAGGCTCCAGGAACACCGTGCCCTGTGCAATCAGCAACTACCCAAATAGACAAATCGCCCTTGTTGTGCGCCCAGTAAAAATCACCACTCACAACATCTTTCGGTCTGAAAAAAATGAAGTGCGAACCTAGTTTGTCCCACTCCGATCGTTTGTTGATCATTGCTGCCTGAATCCGTTGCGCGTAGTCAATAGAGTCGCGAATTTCCGAGTGCTGCAGTTGAATTTCCTCTTTTTGACTATTCACCAGAGCGTTTTGTGATTTGATGAGTCGGTTGCTTTTAAGGATAAAATATCCAGCAATTAGAAACAAGACAATTGCGCCCACAAAAATCCAAATCAAACGATCTCGAGAAGCGAGACGTTCCTTATTAATCTTGTCTTTGTTCTCTAGTTCTAATTCTTGTTGCTCGTTTTTGAGTGAATCCTGAATTAGTCTTGCCTCCTCTTTAAAATCAGTTTCGGCTTGATCTGCAAAGTCATTGAGCTGCGTAATATTCATACTATCTTGATAGGTAAAAGCCGCCGTCATGCAGGCCCAAGCCGTATAGTAATCTTTCTGTTCACCAGCAATATTCCCACGATTGCTGCAGGTAGCAGAGAGCACCTCAAAATTGTTGGATAGAATGGCATATTCAATAGCGCTATCTGCTGCTACTGCTGCTTTATTTAGTTGGCCCAATTCCCAATAACTGAAGGCTAGCGCATGGAAATTAATGGCAGTTCCCGTGTAAGTGTCATTACCCTTACTCAGTTCAATGCTTTTATTCAAATATTCAACACTTTTCTTTTTGTCTCCTAGCTTGCTCAGTACATTGTACATATTGAAGAGCGTTTGAGATTCACGTAGGATATTTCCACTTTCCCGGGAAAGCTGTAAGCTCTCTTCAAAAAGTTCCATGGCCTCCTCGAGTTGATTGGTATTCTTTTTATTTAGTGAAAGTACGTTCAAAGTGCTCAGAACAAGCCCTGTATCTTTATGACTTATAGCGAGGTTGTATGCTGTTTGACTGTATTCATTGGATCGATCGAAATCCTGAAGCTTCATAAAGGCAAACCCTAAAGTTGCAGTAGAGCGCATGGTTGCTTTTTTATCGATATTCTTAGCTTTTTTAATTGCTTCGAAACACGTTTTTGTGCACTTGTCGTATTGTTCATCAAATGCATATACAATCGCTTCTTGATCGATACAACCAACAACTAACCTCGGAAGCTTCCCTTTTGCAGCAATAGGCTTGGCAACGTTCACATAAAATAAAGCCGAGTCGTTTTGATTTTGGTACACTTTGGAACTACTCAATCCCAAATAAGATCTACCTCTTCCTTCCGTAGACTCTACCTTTTCAGAAATGCTCAACGCCACACGACACAAACGTTCTGAGCGCTTTGCTTAAATAGATACAATTTTACGTGCCTTTTCAATTATCGAAAAAACAATTTCGGTATCCTTCAACGACCAATTGTCACGATTATAGTATCCAATCTGCTCCAGATAAGGATCCTGATCTGTACTTTGGGCAACACTTCCGAAAGAAGACAAGAATAGAATGAAAAGTACAAGAATTCTCATGGTATTGGTTTCGAGATAAATATAACGAACTTCTTGCACGAAATCTGCGATTTATACGTTTTCGCCACCAATCCTAGTATATTTGATAACTATGAAAACAAGCTTATCGCTATTCATCTTTTTTTTCACGTTCATCTCCTTCGGACAAAAGACCCTATTCGTTGCTGATGACGAATCATTAGAGCCGATTCCCTTCGTTAAAGTAACTCCAGACAATGGAAAGCCTTCGCTTGCCGATTTGGCTGGGATGTTTGTATTGATGGACAATGTCAACGAAGTTACTTTGCATTTCAATGGTTATGACGACACGACTTTCTCCGTTAATAATCTTGCCGACTCTACCGTTATTTTGATGCAATTGTCTGCACAGCAATTGGATCCAATTAGGGTGACTCCTGGAATCAATCCGGCGCATCGAATTATGCGAAATGCCATTGCAAATAGACGTATGAACCATCC
>JADFAL010000087.1 GCA_015665275.1 Flavobacteriales bacterium
CCAATTTCTGTAATCACGATATCGTATTTGCCATCTTTTCCTAGCAATTGGATACGCTCCTTAATTTCGTTGGTGATGTGTGGAATTACCTGAACTGTTTTACCGAGGAATTCTCCACGACGTTCTTTGTTAATTACCGATTGGTAGATACGACCAGTTGTTACGTTGTTCGCCTGCGAGGTTCTAACATTCAAGAAACGCTCGTAATGTCCTAAGTCCAAATCTGTTTCAGCACCGTCATCCGTTACGAAACACTCTCCGTGCTCGTATGGATTGAGCGTTCCCGGATCAATGTTGATGTATGGATCGAGTTTTTGGATGGTTGTTGTGTAACCACGCGCTTGGAGTAATTTCGCCAATGACGCAGAGATAATCCCTTTTCCAAGAGATGATGTAACCCCTCCTGTTACGAACACATATTTGGTAGAATTGGACATAATGCTTGCAGTGTAACTTCGGGACGCAAATTTACAAGTTTACAAAGACCCAAAAGTCTTTTTTAGCGTTTATTTTGATTGTGTTTTGAACATTTTTCAAGAGGCTGCGTGAATATCTCTAAATCCGTTTACCTCTAACTCAAAATAAAAGCGGCAATTTTCAGTTAGTACAGCATGCGACTATTTTTGACAATTCTTTCTTTTGCGGGAATCTATTTGGCTTATGGTCAGAACTGGAATCAGCTTACAAACTTCCCCGCGACATCAAGAGACGACGGCTGTTCTTTTACGATTAACAATGTTGCTTACTGCGGAACTGGAAGAGATGAGGGGTTTCAGGTTACCAATGATTTTTATGCATTTGATGTAACTACAGAACAATGGTCTGCCGTCGCATCTTTACCGGATTCGGCCAAAAGACAATATGCGGCAGCTACGGAATATGCATCGACAGGACTTTTATTTGGAGGGATAAATAATCAAGGAAATTTTTTAAACGATTTATGGGTGTATAGCCCTACGATTAACCTTTGGTCGAAAATTACAATTCCCTGCCCGTTTGAAGGAAGGTCCGGAGCACACATTTTCGTGATTAACGATATTCTCTATGTGGTTGGAGGGAGAACCGCAGTTTCTGATGCAACGAATGAAGTTTGGGCGTTTGATTTTAATTTAAGCCAATGGTCTCAAAAGAACGATATGCCGGGAGAAGGCGTTTGGCGCGGCTTCGGATTGCAATACAATGACGTTGGAATAGTGGGTATGGGGTCTGATTCCACCAATTCGAAACGCGGAGAGATTTACTTCTATGATCCATCGATTGATTTCTGGATTGAAATGACACAGATTGAAACCGACCCCATGAATTATCCTGCGGTAAGCTTGATCAATGATCGCTTGTTCGTTTATGGTGGGGAAGATACGCTGGGTGATTACAGCAACGATTTCCGTTATTTGGATTTAACCAATTTGACATGGAATGCATTAAATTCCTTTCCGCAAGATGCCAGGAGAGGGGCAATGGCTTTTGGTTCTTCTTCGGATTTTTATATTTCAACAGGCCTAACTACGCTGCAGCGATTGGACGAAACTTGGGTGGCGAGGGATGTAGTCTCTGTTCAAGAGCAGGAGTTGGTGGAAGACCTGACGATTTATGTCATTGATGGCGTAATGATATTGCCAGATAATCTTGAGAAATGCAGTCTGTTTGATAATATGGGGAAGTTGATTCCATTGACTACTGATGCTCACGGAGCATTTCGATTGCCCAAAGGATTGTCTGCCGGAATTTACTTCTGTCAGGGAGTTAAGGATGGGCGAATGTATCAGGGGAAATTGCTGATTCAGTAAGCCCAACCTGAATTTGCTCCAATGGAAAAATACAGTTTGGAAGGTCGAACTAGAGCTGCATTAAACGTTGGATTTCCATTTGTGTCAAGCATCGGATAATGCGGGGTTGGTCGGTTGATGAAGGCTCCTAAATCGTGGATGAGTTTGTTCTGGAAGATATGCCGAACATGCTCACTGTCCAATCCAATGCGGACTCCAGAATTTTGACCGTATTCGTGTTGTTGCCTCCAACCAACGTAGAAAATGCCGTGACTCGTTTTGCCGAATTTTGTGTTTCGTAAATCGCGGTAGCCTATTTTGCAATCGTCACATCCGTTTTCGATGAGAGGGGCTGAATTGGATTCTCCTGTCCATAACTGAATGCCAGCGGTGAATTTATGTCGCTGGTATCGATAACTGAAATGAAATTGCCCGGTTCGGAATCTATCGCGTCCCTGTCCTCCGAAAAGGTCGTTTTCGTGATACATGGAAAAGTCATGAACATGAAATCCAAATCCTCCTGAAGTTTGAGAGGTTCCCGAACCGTCATGATACCATAAGTAGTTGAATCCAACTCCCAAGTTCTTGTTTGTTTGATGATTCAAGCCATCCAATTCGAAGTCGATTTCTCGATCTTCACGGCCCCCAACAATAATAACTCCTGCGGCACTTCGACTTTCCCAATAGTTCTTTCTTCCTCCGAAGGCATTTGGATAGAAGGTAATACGCGTTCCTAGGTTTACTTGATAAAAGAAGTCGGTATAATAGCCGTTGAGGTTCACGCCAATATTCGAGTTGTGAGAACCAATGGTCATCGCTAATCCGATCGTACCACCAAAATGATCACGGAAGTAGTTTTGTCCGAAAGCTGAAAAAGTTCCGAAGAATAAGAGTATTACGATGACTCGCATGCTGTAAATATGCCAAAAAACATTCCAAAGTTGTACACCTCCATAGAACATGTTAATATTCCAATCATCCTTTTTTTCATGTCGATGCACAGATTGCTCTTATGTTTGTAGTATGGTGAACAGTCGGAGATTTTATTGGTTGGCTCAATTAGGAGGTTGGGCCGGATACTTCGGTCTTGTTATGCTTTCGAACTATTCCCGTGATCCTAAGATACTAACTGGATTGTACATTTTGAATTGGGTGTTGGTCATTCTGACAGGAATTCTAGCAACGCATGTACAACGTTTTGTATTCATCAAGTTGGGCTGGTTAAATATGCGTTTGCCCGCATTGATTCCGAGACTTTTAATCTCTTCTACGATATGTGCACTTGCCATTTGGGGGATTGACTTCATAACTGATTATTATACTGGTTTCCTTGAAGAATTGAAGTTCGAATTCTCTGTTCCGCGCATGATCTTTGGGATTATTGGTGTATTGATTCTTGTGTTGTCATGGAACGCGATCTATTTTACCTTCCACTTCTTCCAGAAGTCGAGAAAGCAAGAAATTTCTAATCTCGAACTAGCTGCCAGTAATAAGGAAAGTGAATTAAAGAACTTACGATCACAGTTGAATCCGCACTTCTTGTTTAATTCCTTGAATAGCATTCGTGCGCTGGTGGACATCGATCCCATCAAAGCGAAAAAGTCCATTACAACATTGTCGAATCTATTGCGACAGTCGCTAGTTTTAGGGAAAGAAAACTTGGTTTCCTTAGAGAATGAATTGAACGTAGCTAAGAGTTATCTTGATTTGGAACGCGTTCGTTTTGAAGAACGACTGAATGTTGAGTGGGAGATAGATAGTGAGTTAGCGGATTTCCAAGTTCCACCTTTCTCTTTACAAATGATGGTTGAAAACTCCATTAAACATGGGATTTCAAATTTGAAAGAAGGGGGGATTGTCAAAATTTCTGCCTATTCCAATGAAGATCGTGTATGCATTAAGGTGGTGAATACTGGAAACCTGAGTAAGGTAATGGATCTAGGAGTCGGTATTGAGAATATTCAAAAGCGATTGGAACTGCAATACGGTGATAATGCATCGTTTGCTTTACGCGAACTGCCAGATAATTTTGTAGAAGCATTAATGTGTTTTAAGAATGAGAGAGTTTAAAAGTGTTGTAATTGATGATGAGCGTTTGGCGCGAGAGGAATTGAAATCAATCTTGTCCGAGTACCCTGAAATAACTGTAGTAGGGGAGGCGCAGAACGGTGAAGAAGGAATTGAACTGATTCGAAAGACCGATCCTGATTTGATTTTTCTGGACGTGAATATGCCGGAACTTTCGGGGTTCGAAATGTTGAAGAAACTGGACAATATTCCCCACGTTATTTTCATTACTGCTTACGATGAATATGCGCTGAAAGCATTTGAAGTCAATGCGTTGGATTACATCTTAAAACCAATCGATCCGGAGCGTCTTGCTGAAGCCATTGAAAAGCTGAAAGAAAGAGAAGAAAGTGAATTTGAATCTGCAGCGGAAATTCGTACGAGTCGCAAAGATCGAATGCTTACAAGTACTGATAGAGTGTTCATTAAGGATGGTGAGAAGTGTTTCTTCGTTGAGTTATCAAAAGTACGCATGTTAGAATCAGACGGAAACTACGTGAAGGTATACTTCGGTAAAAATCGCCCTTTGATTCTGCGATCTCTGAATAGTTTCGAAAGCAGACTAGATCCCGAACATTTCTTTCGTGCGAACCGAAAATTTATCATCAATCTTGATTGGGTTGAAAGTGTCGAGAACTGGTTCAATGGAGGTTTGCGCGTTGAATTGAAGCACGAAATTGAAGGCAAAAAAGAAACAGTAGATATCTCGCGCCGTCAAGCCATTCGATTTAGGGAATTATTGTCGTTGTAGATTTTCTGTTTGATTGTTCACTGAGGTTCTCGAAGTGAACTTCCGAGAAAATTTTAATCAGATTTCAAGATATGTTCGCTTGACTTCGAGAGCCTCAGCCTACGCTAGAGATTGTTGATTTTGCTCGAAGATTTGTTGCGTTTTCCAATGGATAAAAACAAGATCATAGAAATTACATTGAACAATTGGAACAGAGTCTCGAAATGAAGTAGTTTCACTACCAACTCATCTTAATCCGACTGTAAAATAAGTCTTTTGTCTAATGTCTAATGTCTAATAGTCTAGCGACTAATGTCTAGATTCTTTTACTCCACCAAATAAATCCCATCCTTCTCCAATCGAATAATGCGTTCACGGTATAGGTTTCCAATCGCTTGTTTGAAGGTTTTCTTGCTCATTGCCAGTGATTCACGGATGTCATCTGGGTGACTTTTGTCCGTGAGTGGAATGAATTTCTTCTTTTGAAGTATTTCTAAGATTTTTTCTGACGAACCCGAAACTTTCGCGAAACTCGTTGGGTCCAAGCGGACATCTAACTTGCCGTCCTCTCTTACTTTTGCTACGTATCCGGTAGTTCTTTGGCCTGGAGTTACTGGACGACTGATATCGTTGTTGAAGATTAGTCCAGAGTATTTGTTCTCGACGATAACCTTAACGCCTAAATCTGTTTGTTCGCAAATGAGGAGATTGACTTCTTTCTTTGGATCGAAATCTTCGGTACATTCCTCCAAATAGCGACTGACTTTGGCCGAAGCAAACAAACGGTCTGTGGCTTCGTCCAATTGCAAAGTCACCAAATAGTAGCGCCCTTCTTCAAATTTCAGTTTTTGTTCCTTGAATGGAACCATGAGATCTTTTTCAAGCCCCCAATCCATAAAGGCTCCGAAGAAGTTTACGGCTTTCGTTTGCAGATATGCAAAACTGTGTAAATCGATAAGTGGGCGCTCGGTTGTAGCCACCAATCGGTCTTCAGAATCGCGGTACAGGTATACCTCAACCTCGCTATCGATAGCTAAATCGTCTGTTAAATATTTGTTGGGAAGTAAGACATCGTTGTCTTCAGCATCACCAAGATACGCGCCCACAGAAGTGAATCGCAGAACACGCAAAGTGTTCACCTCTCCTAAATTCATGAATTTCTAGAAATACAATGATGACGCCAATTTGGAATTAACCACCAAGAATGGAATTCCAGCTTTGTTGCACATCAAATTTTGAGCAAAGGTATCAAATTGCGGTAATAAACTTTCGGAATGATATGCAATGGCGATCATGTTGCCGTCATTTGCCGTGGCGTAGTTCATTATTTTCTTTTCATAGGAACCGCGCTTCTTTGTAATTTCAATCGTAGGGGTAATGTTTCGTTCTTCGTATTGATCTTTTACAATAGAAATTCGATTGTGAAGGCGTGTATGAAGAATTTGATCCGATTGGTCTTCGGCAAGCACGTGCACCTTTGAATTCAACATGTTCGACATGTCTCCCGCAATATTGACAATCTGAAGACTTTCTTTTGTTAAATCGATAGGAACTATGATGTTATTCACATCTTCCACTTTTGTCGACTTCTGAACGATTAAAAACGGACAGTCTACACTGGTAACTACCTTCATGGCGTGACTTCCAAATACCGACTGCAATCCTCGTTTTCCATGTGTTCCCATAATGATGAGTTGGGCATGTTCTTTTTTAGTGACCTTACCAATATCAGTGAAAATGGATCCAACCCGAACGGAGTACGTTAATTCTACAGCGGGTGGCGTTTTTGTATTTTCTACGAGCGCTTGCAGCTTTGTTTTCGCTTGCATGCCTTTTGGCTTATCAACTGCTACGTTAAGTAACATGATCTCGGCTCGAACTTTCCCTCCTAAAAACAGTGCATATTCCAGTGCTTTCTCTGATACAGGTGTGAAATCGTAAGGGACGATATAGAGGTTCTTACTCATAGTTAGTGCTTTGATTTAAAGGTATACTTTTTTTTCAATGACTTTAAAAGTGTACCACAACAATGTATAAACGACCCTTTGTGGTTAATATTTTAACAACTTCAAGCCGTAAAATGTTACAACGCCTGTTGGAAATGAAGAAAAAAATGGGGGAGAGGATGGATACTGCTTAAGGAAATCAGTAGCGATTATTCCTTAGTTTTTACGTTTGAACCAGCGACGTTTCTTCTTCTTTTTATCGCCAAGAATACTCAAGTCGTTTGGATTACGCTTGTCTTTTTTATCGACGCGGGCATCCAATTCTTTTTGACGGTCCGTTTTCTGAATTTCCGGGTTTTCGCTTCCCTCAGTCTCAGGTGTTACTGCCACATGTTCTGAACCTCCAGCCGGAGCTGTTGCGTCTTCTGGGTTCTGCCAATTCGTTTTTACGATTCTTTTCTCTAGCTGACCTTGGTTGTTCATTACAGTAACTTCCTGCTTTTGGCTAGATATCATATTGTCGTTAATTCCAATAACGTCTTCTTTCAAAACCCATTTCTTGCCTTCATATTCAAAGGCATCATAAGACATATCTGGAACGTAATACGATCTGAAATTCTTCAATGCGGGAGACTCCGGCGATAGGTGATCCATCATGATTCGCTCGCGATGTGCTTCGTAATTCAAGAACATACTTGTTTTTTTGGAATGCTCAAAGAAGACGCGCTTTTTCGTTTTCTTACCCATTTTAAAGATAGGGCTTCCGAATTTCACGGCGCTGGAAGTGAAGTACATCGCATCAATCAATTTTATTTGACTCAAAGATGAATTGTGATCCCATCCTAACAAAGTGTATATGGTTTTTGAACCGCGTTTTACTGGAATGATTTTATAATACAAAGCACCGTACCAGTTTTCATGATCGATAATCTCCGTAGGTTGTGAAGGCATTCCGAAACTCATGTCAACAAGTTCGGTTACGCGCACTTCATCTTTCTTATTATCATTATAGAGTACGAAACAGTGATACGTATGACTAAAGTCTTCTTGCTCAACGTTCCAGTTCACGATGCGAACTTGTTTATCGGGACTATCAATTACACCGACTGTTTCCAACAATGTGAAATCGTAGGAGAGCGCCCCTGGCTCATTTAAGGCCTGTGTCATTAACTGCTTGAACTCTGCGTTCGCAGAACTTTTCTCAGCATTTGTTTCAGCTGTACGAAGTACGTCTAAAAGACTGTCCAATTCTTGCTCTATTTCCTGCAGCACAGGGTTTCCTTCCGCATAAGTGAAGAAGGATGTTAAGGCAAAAAATGATATGACTACGACTTTCATACTCATGATAACGAAGATACGGTGTTTTTGTTACGCTTGATAGTACTGTTCAAGGATCGTGCCTGAATTAATGGAATGAGATAAAGTTAAAAGCTGGAGGCTGGATGTCCAGAGTCCTCAGTTCACGGGAGATTTGAGCCCTGTGATAGTTGCTGTGGTTGAGAATATGATACAAGATGTCCATCATATCTTTTTCGTACGAAATTCCCTCTTCGCTGGTGTAATTCACCTTGTTAGTGATTTCTTGTTTCTCCAGAAAATCGATAGTCTTGAGATGATTCTCTTGGGCAAGTTTCTCCCAGTAGTCGATGGGAAGAATATCCCAAGTATGTGATTCGGAAGGAATTTCTAAGAGTCGATGCATCCAAATGTGATGTACATTGACTACGTGCGAAAACGATTTCATGATGAATGTATTCAATTCATCTTCATGCTGCTTCAGTCGTTCAATCCAACGCTGATTACAACGGAAATCGTATTCGAATTTATCCAGGAAAAAGTCGGTGATCACTTTACAATTGTTTCAATGCAGTAATCGTTTTCTCAGGATCGTCTGATTTGAAAACAAAACTACCTGCAACCAAAGCATCCGCTCCAGCATCTACCAACCTGCGACCTGTCTCAAGGTTTACACCTCCATCAATTTCAATTTTAGCAGAACTACCAGATTCCACAATCAACTGCTTCAACTCTGCGACTTTTTCAAAGGCTTGATCGATAAATTTCTGCCCACCAAATCCAGGGTTTACCGACATGATTAAAACGAGATCTAAATCTTTGATTACACTTCTCAACAATTCAGGATTTGTGTGTGGATTCAACGCCACTCCCGCTTGCATATCATACGATTTGATCAATTGAATTGATCGATGTAAGTGTGGACACGCTTCATAATGAACCGTTAAAATATCGGCTCCAGCATTCTTAAAATCCTCAACATACTTGTCTGGTTCCACAATCATCAAGTGAACATCCATGGGCTTTGTAGCGTATTTTTTCATCGCTTTTAAAACGGGAAGTCCAAAGGAAATATTAGGAACAAAGACGCCGTCCATGATGTCAATATGGAACCAATCGGCATCAGAACGATTGATCATTTCAACTTCGCGTTGCACATTCGCAAAATCGCAAGAAAGCATAGATGGGGATACAATTACCGACATGAAAAAAAGTTTGCGGCAAAGGTAGCGAATGTCACGATTTTTGACGCATGATTTTCAGGTATTCTTCATCACGTCCGTAAATATCAACATGCACAATCATTCGATCTTTCTCTCGGGCAACGGTAACGTAATCTACGTAAATAGGAATGGGGTCCATTAGCTTGATGGCAAAGTTGAAATCTGTCTGCCTACCAAGAATGCTGTCCAATGAATCGGGGATCATTTCGTTGCCAGCGTAGCGTGAACTGTCTCTGTGCAAAATTTCCTTCGCTAAATCTACGGGATGCTGTGTTCGCATGCATCCGTGCGAATAGGCCCGAACATCTGCTCCAAACAATCCTTTCGATGGAGTGTCGTGGAAGTAAACGCTGTGCTCATTATAAAAGTCGAATTTTATAACTCCCAGACTATTCGCTCTTCCCGGGTCTTGAACAACTTTATATGGAAATGCATTTTGACGGATGCTTTTCCAATCTACCGTTAACGGATCCACCTCTTCTCCGGATTTATAGATTTTGTAATTGTGCTTTGCCAAATAAGCGTTGTTATACTTCAATGCCGGCAAGATTTCTTTGCTCGAAATGGAGTAAGGCACGTTCCAATAAGGGTACACAACAATTTTACGAAGCTTTGACTCCAATTTTGGTGTCTGATTCTCGTACTTTCCAACCACTATGTTGTGATCGCTTTTTAGGGAGTCATTGATGAACAGACGCAACTTGTATTCCGGGATGTTGATTCGGATGTACTTATTCGGATATTCACGATCCGATCGGATTTTATCCATCGCTAGGATAATGCGTTCTACCTTTCGGTAAGTACTTTCGTTCAAGGCCTTGGAGGTATATTTCCCAATCACTCCATCGGGTTTCAAACCGTTGTGCAACTGGAAAGTCTTTAAGGAATCAAGAACGCCTGTGGTATCTTTCACCTCTGCGGGAAAGTATCCTTTGGAAATAAGGGCCAATCGGGTTTTTGTAATGGCGTCCGTGGAATCGTATTTCACAGATCGAACATCGAAGGTAGTGGTGTCCAAGGGATATAAATCCACAAAGTCAATCAATCCTTTTCCCAATACTTGATAAGTGCTGTCTTCCGGTCCAAATCCAATGAATTGCTCTTTAATTTCTGCATTCGCATCGAATTTTACGTTTTCCTCAAAAGCACTAGGGCTGATGCATGCTACCTTTTTTAGCTTCTTGTTTTTAAAGTCGATAATTCCGTTTTCCAGATCATTGATAACCATAGAAGTGGCCGCCGTTATCCAGATTTCGTCTTGGAGAAAATTGTCCGTTTTTCCAAAATCAAACCGATTGTCAGGGAGACTAAGTGCTATCTTATTTCCAAGAGCCAGTTTTAATGCTTTTCCTTCATCCGTGAGGGATTTATCCTTGCTCCATCGTGACTTAAATCCGCGTTGTTCGTAGTACGAACGAACAAATTTGTGGGCAAGTTTGGGTACACCAATAGATTTTAGATAGTCCGATTTTGTCGCTTTTTTGAGCTTATCTGTCATCGGAATGTTTTGATGCTCAAAGGATTGAATTTCTTCCTTCGATTTTTTAGCTTCAGAACACGAGAAAAGAAGTGTGGCAAGTAGTAGTAACGAGGCTATTTTCTTCATAGTTGAGTCTGCGGAAATCGTTATTTTCGTTTCAGTGGTTTGATAAATAACCTCTCGAAGATATCCAATTTTTATGGACATAAACATACTGACTATCATTTTAATTATCACGGTGATTATTTCGTTAGTGGCACTGAACAATGAGCAAATTTTAGGCCGCTATATGTTCATCCCTTACGAGGTCAAACACCACAATCGATACGATCGATTTATTTCTCACATGTTTCTTCATGCAGACATGGCTCATTTGGCCTTCAATATGTTCTCCTTGTATTTCCTAGGAAGTATGTTTCTAACACAAATCGGAGGCACCTATTATAATCCTTCAAATGGAGATACATTTATTCTGGACGGAGGGTTGATGTATACTTACGGAAACGTAATGGGACAGGTCCATTTCTTCATTTTGTACATTGCTGGCGGATTGTTCGCAACGATCATTCCGTTCACAAGACACAAGGATAACCCGCATTACAAATCCCTCGGGGCCTCTGGGGCTGTTTCAGCAGTCATATTCGCTGCAATTCTCTGGAATCCCACAATGGAACTTCAACTATTATTTATTCCAATTCCAATTAAAGCATGGTTATTCGGACTCCTATATTTGGCATTTGAATACTTTATGGATCGTCGAGGAGGTGGCCGTATTGCCCATGATGCGCACATTGGAGGAGCATTGTTTGGTATTCTTTACGTATTAATTATTAATATTGATAAGGGAAAGGAATTCATTCAAGCTATATTCGGATAAACATGCTACACGTCAACAATAACGGAGAGATTCTATCGGCTGATCAGCCAACACTACGTGCGGGCAACCGAGGACATTTGTATGGCGATGGCGTTTTTGAAAGTATTCGCGTATTTAGCGGTGCTCCCGTTAATTTAGAGAATCATATCAAGCGTTTGATTGAAGGCGCAACGAAATTGAAGATGCGTCCTCCGAGTTATTTTGACACGCCCTTTTTTGAGGAAAAAATCAATGATTTACTGCAAAAATCAGGAATTTCGGAAGGCGGTAGATGCCGGATCTCGCTGGATCGTGCTAGTGGTGGAACCTATTCGCCTGAATCCAATGAAGTAGAGTTCTTTATAGAAGTGTATCCCATGGATACCAATACGTTTCAGTTGAATTCACGAGGATTGGAAGTTGATTTGTTCACGGAACTAAAAAAGGATAAATCACCCATTGCCAATTACAAAACGAAAAACGGACTATTATACGTGATGGCTGCAGTGGCGGCTAAGGAGAAAGGACTGGATGATTATCTGATTTGCAATTATGGAGGAGGAATTCTGGAAGGAACTTCCGCGAATTTATTCTTAGTTAGCAATGGCGTTTTATACACGCCTGGATTGGAAGAAGGTTGCTTGGCTGGAACCATGCGCATGCAGGTGATCAATTTGGCCATCAAGAATGGAATTAAGGTATACGAGTGTAACATTCTTCCGCAGAACCTTTTAGTAGCTGACGAAATCTTTCTTACCAACGCTATTCGAGGTGTAATTTGGGTAGGGGGATATAGAACCAAACGATATTTCAGTAACACGGCTCGAAAAATCGTTGATTTATTGAATGAAAAATGGCAAGTAGAGGCATAGTACTAATTCTGATCATGTTGTCTGTTTCAGGTGCAAAAGCGCAGGATTCAACAGTGGTTTTCGATTCCCTTTACGCTCAGAAATTAGGAGCAGACGATTACGGAATGCGCTCGTATGTGATGGCTTTTTTGAAATCCGGACCAAATAGAGATCAAACGGAAGAAGAAGCACAGGAGTTGCAAGCCGCGCACATGGCTAATATTGGGAGGTTGGCAGATGAAGGAACCTTAGTATTAGCAGGACCGTTTCTTGATAATGGCGATCTAAGAGGTATTTATATTTTCGCAGTAGAAAGCGTAGAAGAGGCCGAGGTATTAACTGCGACCGACCCTGCTATTAAGGCAGGAAGATTGATCATGGAACTACATCCATGGTATGGTTCTGCAGCCGTGATGGAAGTCGGCGAAATCCACGAGAAAATCTCAAAAATTAAGTTTTAGGAAGTGTAATTTTTGCGAGTGAATAATTTTTTAATGCAATTATATACCATGGTAAATAAAATGATATATTTGTGAAAAAGTAACTGCATGAAGAAGATATTGGCGTTTGCCGGAAGTAATAGCTCTACCTCAATTAATCATCAACTGTTGGAGGTATTAGCGAAAGAAGTAACCGTGGAATTTGAGCTGATTTCCCTACGCGATTATGAGGCTCCTTTGTTTGGTGTCGATCTGAAGAACGAACAGGGGGTTCCAGAATCCATGTCGTTGCTAATGGAAAAAATGAAATCTGCGGATGGTTTAATCGTAAGTGCGGCAGAACACAACGGGTCAATGGCAGCGGTACTTAAAAACACATTCGATTGGCTCTCGATGCTAGAGCAGAAGTTCTTATTGAACAAGCCAACGGTTTTCCTCAGCACTTCTCCAGGGCCAAGGGGAGCAGCAAGTTCGTTAGGGCATCTCGTTGAAATTATGCCTTTCAGAGGAGCAGATATTGTTGGACACATGAGCGTGCCAAGCTTTTACGATAATGTAAAGGAAGGCGAAATTGAGCCGGAATTGAAGGAGCAACTCATTTGTTTAATTCGTACATTAGAATCAACCATTAATCAATAAGTTATGAAAGAATATAGCAACGGAGAAATCACCGTAGAGTGGAAATCTACACTTTGTAAGCACGCGGCAGAATGCGTGAAGAATTCTCCCAAAGTTTTTCGTCCGAATGAACGCCCTTGGATAGACGTTTCTCAGGCTTCTTCTGAGGAGTTAATGAATACCATTGATAAATGCCCATCCGGTGCATTGAGCTATTACAAAAACGCCGAGAAAGGATAAAATCTTCTCGTTTCAATGTTGAAATTCACACGTGAGATTCATATCGTGTGAAGATTTTTACGAATGTTTTCATGCGTTTCACGGTTGCTTGCTTCGCCCGTGATCATTGGCGTTGCCGTCATTTTTGTGGTCTAAACTCTACAAGATCGATAGGGAAATAACTGCCCTATTAGGGATGCAATAGTCAGTTCTTTAACGATTTAGCTGGGATTAGACATGTTTGTATATTGACCGCGAATCTTATACTCAAACACATGAAAAAACTATTATTATCCTTAGGCGTAATTGCCGCAACTACTTTCGCTGGACAAGCGCAGGTAAACACCTATTCAGTTGGACAAACAGTAAACGACTTCACATTGACTGATGTTCATGGTGTAACACACAATTTAAGTCAGATCACTGCATCCGGGAAATGGGTTGTTATCGATTTCTTCTTCACATCATGTCCTCCTTGTCAGGCAACAGTACCTTATTTCAGTGAATTGCACGAAAAATACGGATGTAACGAAGGAGATTTGTTCTGTATTTCTATTGACACTGGAGACAGCGATTCAGATGTTCTTGGATTTGAGAGCACGTATGCTACGCAAGGCGGGTTTTCTCCGGCTCCTGCAGTTTCAGGAATTGAAGGAGGTGGAAACGCGATCATTTCTGAATATGGAATAACGGCATTCCCTACGTATTGCTTGATTGATAGCGATATGAAATTGGCAGTGGTAGATATCTACCCAATTCCGAATGTTGGAGCTTTTGAAACGGCATTCGCTGGAGCAGGGTTCTCACCGCAAGAAATGTCTTGTGGATCACTTTCAGTAGAAGATGTTGAATTGGCATTGAACGAAGCAGTATTGTTCCCAAATCCGTCTACAACAGCAACTACGTTATCGGTTTCATTGGAATCTGCAATGGACGTTGAGGTAGTGGTAATTGATATGCTTGGATCACAGGTTTCTGCTACTTCTTTCGAAGGAACTGCTGGAGCAAATAAGTTTGATATTGGAACAGACGATTTGGCTGCCGGTCAGTACATCGTTTCCGTATCTCTCGGAGACAATGCAACACGTCAATTGAACCTCAGCGTTGTAAAATAATTTTTCCTTAATTTCCTAAAAGGTCTTTGTCTTGGGCAAAGGCCTTTTTTTGTGTCCAAGTCCAACTGAATCAAATGAAGGGAGGTAACGGAAAAGTTCGTAAATTAGGGCGACTGAGATGAAAACTTTATCAATCAAAAACACTATGCAAAAAGTAAAGCACGTGCTCTTCGCCGTGGTCGTTTGTTGTGGTTTTACGGCTACTTTGAGCGCACAAGAAGACACCATCGTAGAAGCTACGATCCTTGGAGCTGAGGAAATTGAAGCTAATAAAAGCTACAACCAAGGAATCAAACAATTTCAAAGCAATGATTTTGAAGGAGCCATCGGTTCATTCACGAAAGCCATCGAATTAAAGGCTGGATTTACACAAGCTTATTTGAATCGAGGATCCGCTTATATGGAAATTAAGAAATATAGCGAGGCCATTTCCGATTTTAATGTAGTACTAAATGACCCGGAAGGGAAAGAGGCGTATTATCTGCGAGGAAAGTGTTACGAAGCGCTGGGAAGTAGAGATAAAGCCCAAGGTGATTATGCATCGGCTATGAAAGCAAAGCCTGAAGACGACCGCCCTTACTATTACCGCGGATTGATCAAGTTTAATGAAGGTGATTACGAAGGAGCCATTGCGGATTTCACAGAAACTATTAATCGCAACAAAAGACATGCCTATGCCTACAGCGATCGTGGAAGTGCCAAACGTATGCTCGAGAAATACGACGAGGCCATCAAGGATTATCTTAAAGCGATCCAAATTGACAATCAATTGGCGTTTGTGCACAATAACGTGGGAAGTGCCTACCGAAAGAAAGGACGTTTTGACGAAGCAGTGAAGGCATACTCCAAAGCAGTAGAAGTAGATCCTAAATACTACGTTGCCTATAATAACAGGGGAAGTGCGCATTACGATGCAGGTAACTACGATCGTGCTTTGGCAGATTTCGATAGAGCCATCGAACTGAATAAGAACTATGCATTTGCCTATAACAATCGTGCTTCAGCTAAATTCAAACTGGAGGATTACAAAGGTTGTATTGATGATTGTTCTGCTGCCATTTCTTTCGATCCTGAGTATGGCTATGCGTACCTAAATCGTGGGAACGCAAAAGAGTTACTACGCGATGAAGACGGTGCTTGTGCTGATTGGACCAAAGCAGCAGAGTTAGGCGCTGAAGGAGCTGACAACTACGCATCAGCTTGTAAATAATTCCAAAAAAAATAAAATGAAGACACTCGTATCATTAGTATCATTTTTTATTGTTTTTGGGACAATCGCTCAAAACGTAGAGTTTACCAAAGACAATTTTAAAGACAAGAAAGCAGAGCTTAAGGAAGCTGTGAAATCCATAGAAGATGGAGACGAATATTTTGGAGGGCCGGAAGTAATGTGGAAGGAAGCGATTCCCATGTACTTAAAAGCCAACGATTTTAATCCTAATAACGCGATGCTCAACTTCAAGTTAGGTGCCTGTTATTTGTATTCAACTGATAGAAATAAGGCGTTGGGTTATTTGGAGAAGGCATACCAATTGAACCCTTCCGTTGAGGCCCGATTAAATTACTATTTAGGGCAGGCGTATCATTTGAAGTATGAGTTCGACGATGCCATTAAATTCTACAGCAAGTATCAGTCCGTTGTAATTAACAATCCCGATCCATGGTATCGAGAAGAATTACAAATGCGAATTCAGCATTGTTATAACGGGAAGAAAGTCATTGAGGAACCTATTCGGGTGTTTATTGACAATCTGGGAACCAGTATCAATTCAAAATACAATGAGTACGGTGCAGTGATTTCAGCAGATGAATCTGTAATTATTTACACCGCAAGACGTAACAATTCAACCGGAGGGAAAATCGACCCCGTTCTGAATGAAAATTTTGAGGATCTATACATTTCGTACAAGAATGAGGACGGAAGTTGGTCGCCTTCAGAAAATCTTGGAAAGAATGTAAACTCAGACGACCATGATGCCGTTTCAGCGGTTTCAGCAGATGGACAGCGCGTAATCATTTATTTAGGGCGCAAGAACAATGCCGGTGATTTGTACGAATGTGTTTTGAACGGGGATGAATGGAGCAAGCCAGAATCACTTGGTAAAAATGTAAATACAAAGGAATACCATGAGTCTTCTGCATGTTACTCCCCCGATGGAAATACGATCTATTTTGTATCGAATAAACCAGGAGGAATAGGTAGTCATGATATTTATATGACACAACGGGATGAGAAAGGGAAGTGGGGGCCTGCAACTAATTTGGGAACCACCATTAATACAAAATACGACGAGGAAGGCGTATACATGCACCCGGATGGAAAAACCTTATACTTCAGTTCAAAAGGACATACATCTATTGGAGGTTACGATATATTTAAAACAGTTCTTGATGCTTCAACCAATACTTGGAGTCAACCCGAAAACATCGGTTACCCTGTAAATACTGCGGATGATGATGTGTTCTTTGTAATTTCTGCTGACGGAAAACACGGATACTTTACGTCAAGTAATCAGCCTGAGACGGAGGGATTGCGCGATTTGTACGTAATTACATTTCTTGGGCCAGAGAAACCAATGGTGTTGAATAATGAGGACAATCTTCTGGCAGAAGCAACGGCTCCTATCAAAGAGCGTGTCATTGCACCAGTAGTAGAAGTGAAAGAAGCGCAGTTGACTATTTTAAAAGGTGTAATCACAGATTTCTTATCGAAAGAACCGTTGGAGGCGTCTATCGAAATTGTGGACAACGAAGCGAATCAAACCATTGCAACTTTCAAATCCAATAGTAAGACAGGGCGTTATCTGGTTTCTTTGCCGGCAGGTAAAAACTATGGGATCGCCGTGAAGAAAGATGGGTATTTGTTCCATTCGGAAAACTTCGACATCCCAGCAACAGCTGCTTTCCAGGAGGTGGAGAAGAATATCGAATTGAAGCAATTGGCTGTAGGAAGCAAGATCGTTCTGAGAAACATCTTTTTCGATTTGGATAAGGCAAGCTTACGCCCAGAATCAACTGCTGAGTTGGAGCGTTTAATCAAGCTAATGAACGATGTGCCAACCTTGAATATTGAGTTGGGTGGACATACGGATTCACGCGGATCGGATTCTTACAATTTGGATCTATCCAAGCGCCGTGCGAAGGCCGTTGTTGATTACTTGACTAAAAACGGAATCAGCGCCAGTCGATTGAAGTGGGAAGGATATGGAGAAACAGAATTGGTGAACGGATGTTCAAATGGTGTTAACTGTGCCGATGCAGATCATCAATTGAACCGCCGAACGGAGTTCAAAGTGCTTTCATTCTAATCGAATATAAAATATTGAGAGAACGCTTGTCCAAAAAAGGCAGGCGTTTTTTTATGCATGTAATTTTCTTGAGTAGATCCGAATAAACTCATTGAATGTTCAAATAAATTTGTTAGAGTAGTCTAACTTTTTAAATTTGTACTATCTAAAAATTGAGTTGGAAGATGAGGAGATTGATGAATAGTACTTTAATTGTTGCCTTTTGCACCTTTTGTATGTGGTGTTCGTATGGACAAGAATCCTCCATTCTCGGCATCGTAACAAGTGCTTCAGGAGATCCAATTGAGTTTGGAAAGGTTGTTTTGGTAGGATCCAATTTAGGCACCGTTACCGATGAAAATGGATCGTATGAGCTAAAAGGAATTCCTTCAGGACTCTATGATCTGCAGGTTCGCTCATCAGGATTTCTAACACTCAAAGACACCATTCAAATCGACGAAGGGCAGAAGCTCAACTTCAATTTTATATTGCAACCCGATCTTTTGAATATCGGAGAAGTGGTAGTCTCTGGGACGCGCAGCGAAATTGAAAAACACAATTCTCCGGTAATCACCAACACGATTTCAGGACGTACCTTTGAAGCTACCCAATCGCTCAGTATTGCCGAAGGGCTTAGTTTCTCTCCTGGATTACGCGTCGAGAACAATTGCCAAAATTGCGGGTTCACACAACTTCGTATGAATGGGTTGGAAGGTGCCTATTCTCAAGTATTGATCAACAGCAGGCCTATATTTTCGGCATTGGCAGGAGTGTATGGGTTGGAAATGCTTCCAACTGGAATGGTGGATCGCGTAGAAGTTGTTCGCGGTGGAGGTTCTGTTTTGTACGGAGGAAATGCCATTGCAGGAACAGTGAACATCATCACGAAAGATCCCGTTGAGAACTCATTTGAGTTGGGGTTGAATCAGGCTTTTATCAACGGAGAGGCATCTGACAGAACGATCAACATCAACGGCTCTATTGTTTCTGAGAAGCTAGACAAAGGAATTACCTTTTTCGGTTTCAATCGTATGCGCGATCAATGGGATGCCAACGGTGATGAAATTTCGGAAATTGTCAAGTTAGAGAATAATACTTTCGGATTCGATGCCTTCTGGAATATCAACGATCGCAATAAAATTAAAATCGGCTCTTATTTTATCAACGAATTCCGACGGGGCGGCAGCCAATTTGATTTGCTTCCGCATCAAACGGATGTGACAGAGCAACTGGATCACTCAATTATCAGCACGAATGCATCCTACGAACATGCGAGTAAGAACTTAAAGCACAAGATTTCGGTATACGGATCGCTGCAGGCCGTAGATCGCGAGAGCTATTATGGCGGCGGTGGAAGTGTATTGGGCGAAGGAGATACCCTGACTACAGATGCACTCTTGGCGCTGAATGCGTATGGAAACTCCAATGACATTTCCTTGGTGGGAGGCGCTCAGTATAATTACGAAATGAGCCCGAAGTTGCTCTTCATTTTGGGGTCCGAGTATATTTATAACGACGTGCGTGATGAAATGGTAGGCTATAATCGATTGATTGATCAGCGGGTTGGAACAATTGGGAATTACGCCCAGGTTGAGTACAAACCCATCAGCAAACTAACATTTCTTCTTGGAGGCCGATTCGACAATGTGAATATTCAGGGAGTCTACGACTTAGACAACGAACGATTCCAGAACAACAGAGTCTTAAATGTTCCGGTTCCGAGGTTCTCAGCGATGTATGCCATTACAAAACGGTTAAAAGCTAGAGCTTCGTTTGCTCAGGGTTATCGAGGCCCACAGGCATTTGACGAAGATTTGCATCTCGAAACTGTTGGTGGGGCAGCACGATTTATTCGCATCAATCCAGATTTGGTAGAAGAGCGGTCCAATAGTGCGCAATTCTCTTTGAATTATGACAAGATTGTGAAGAAGTGGCAGATGAATTTTGTTGCAGAAGGTTTCTACACGGAATTGATCAACCCTTTCATTTTCTCGGCCGCAACCGAATTGCCAAGCGGAGTATCCGTAATAGACAAACGAAATGGGGAAGGGGCAATGGTAGCCGGAGGAAATCTGGAAGCGAACATAGCCTATGGACGTAAATTCCTAATTCAATCAGGAGTCACGCTTCAGACAACGCGCTATGCCGTTACAGAAGAACTTTGGGCACCTGCAGATCCAAGCGATGCTGCGCCCTCAACCGTAACAGATCGATTGTTGAGAACACCGGATGCGTATGGTTATTTCAGTATCATATACAAGCCGATTAGAAACTTGATGATTGCATATTCTGGAACCGTTACTGGATCAATGGATGTTCCGCATGTAATTGATGTAGACACTGAGCAGACGATCATTGAGCGTACACCTACTTTCTTTGATAGCAACATCAAGGTGAGTTATACCATTCAACTTCAGAAAGATTACCAACTGAGCGTATTTGGAGGTGTTCAGAACATCTTTAACAACTACCAAAACGATTTTGATTTGGGAGCAGATCGTGACGCGGGTTATGTTTATGGACCTTTAAGACCAAGAACTTTCTTTATGGGGATCAAGTTTGGTCTGAATTAACTGGGAATTTCCAACCAATTTGAGAAAGTAGTAGTTTTGTTAGTATGAAAGCTTCCAAACTTCTTCTGATTTTTATCGCACTAGTTGGTGTGTTCAGCATTGGGTGCAAGAAAATAAGCAAGGCTTGGGTAGCTGGTAAGGTGGAAGTAGTTGACGCAGTAACAGGAGAGCCATTAGAAGTAGCAGTAGGAATTGAATATCATGTTTTACCTTTACTTGGTCAAGCGGTTGAAAAAACGAAATCTTTAGGGAGTACAGATCAGGACGGAAAGTTGAAATTCGAATACAAAGTTGGACGAAGATCTACGGGACACCAACTGACAATTGCACATCCGCCCTTTTATGCCATGGCAGGTCAGCCGAATGAGTGGCCTGTCAAAACAAGAAGATCTTTAAGTGCTCAAGGGAATAATAAGATCAGGGTTGAATTAGAGCCATGGTACCCATTTCAATTGAGAGCGACAAATGCAAATTGTTTTGATGCGAATGACTCTTTATGGGTAACTTTTAAATTCGGACCAGAGACCTGGCAAGAGTGGACTATGACGTCTGTCGGTTGCTCCGATACAATTTTTGATCCACCAAACTTGGCATACGGAGCTACTCAGCATTGTGCTACGAATCAAATCACATTTGAAGTGACGACAAAAAAAGGGGGTGTGACAAATAGTTTCTCTGAAACCCACAACTTGTTGCCCGCACAATGGGTTCCGATCACCATTAACTACTAATACTCCACTTCTTCAAAAAGCAATTTGACGTTTGGGTCAATGCGGTATCCCTTAATTCTTCCTCTAGATTCAAATTGAAAGGTTTCTTTGTTACTGTCAACGGGAATAGAAATGAGCTCTGTTTCTCTATTGTTGAATATAACTTCAATCTCTAAATCAAATTCAAATGTGTGGTCCTCTTGCATCTGCTGTATTGCTATTTCAGCGTTTTTACCTTTAATATCGGATGCGATTTCTAATATCGGATGTCCTGGGGTGTATAGCCATTGAAGGAAGAATCGTTCCAAATTGCTTTCGGAAACCTTCTCCATAATCTTGCGGAAATCCTCTGTATTCGCATTATCGTATTGATACGCTTTATAATAGGTACGAATTCCAGCAAAAAAGGAGGAGTCTCCAACTTCTTCGCGTAACATATGTAGGAACCACGCTCCTTTTTGATACGAATTGGGATTCAAAAGATGCATTAACTCCTCATATTCAGTATCCACTACAGGATGATCATAATTCTTTGCAAAGTTCAATACCCGAATACGTTCTCCAATCAAGCGCTCATTCATTACTTCGCGACCATATTTCTGCTCGAAGTACAAATCGGTAAGGTAAGTTGCAAATCCTTCGCTGAGCCACAAATGCGGCCAATCTTCTTCAGAGGCAGAGTTTCCGAACCATTGATGCGCAACCTCATGAGCAATTAATGCCTCCATGGTTCCTTCTCCTGTTACAGCATTTTCATCATAGAAGATGTTTCCTGCGTTTTCCATTCCTCCAAACTGCGTAGTGGACTGTACGTTCGCTAATTTCTCGAAAGGGTAGGCGCCAAGAATTTCTATGAAATAGTCCAATACTTCTAGAGAAACTTTCATGTCAGACAAGCCTTCCTCTTTGTTTTCAGGGTATACCCAAGCCGAAACATCAAACCCCGGATCTGGTTTGTACAAATCCCAGAAGAAGTCGGCAACACCAATCACCATTACCTTTGTTGGCAGGTCAATGCTGGTAACAAAATCGTACTTCATTTTTGTGCCATCATTCACTAGTTTTCTGCCAAGGAATTTCCCGGTAGCAATACATTGGTAGTGTACGGGAGCAACAACTGTATATTTGATTGTCGCTTTGTCTGATGGGTGATCTATGCACGCGAACCAATGGTGTGCTCTGTTCGGCCAATTGTCGCCAAAGAAAGTCCGGTTTCCGAATTTGTTTTTCCCAATGATCAAACCTGTTTCGGGAACTCCGGTAAAGAATAGTTTGATTTCGTGAACGCTTCCAACTTCCCACTCCGACTTGGCATGAATCCAGATGCGATCGTTTTCATGACGAAACTTCGTGTTTTCAAAATCTATCAGAATCTCTGGAAACAAGTGCATTCCCGTGCTGTCATTTTGAGAAAACAAATCAATGAAGAACGAATCGCAGGGGGCGTCAAGCTTGAAGGTGATTAATTCGTACACCCGAATTTCGTCAGTAGAATCTTCCAATTCGATAGAAACGTCGTAGTTAAGTATGTCTACCGGGTGATCGAGGTACTCGTGTTGCGCGAAAGTAGTACTGCAAATAATGAGTGCCGAAGCAAGAATGTAAAGTGTTCTCATAGATGGGTGTTCTCGTATGTAAGTCAAATACTTTTGTTGAAGCGTCAGCAACAAATCAAAAACCGCGCCGCAAGATACGATCAACGAACAAAAAAAAGAGGCATTCTTTGTTGAATACCTCTCTGTTTTATTTGATTTCCGTCTTTTTAGACTGTCATAAAGCTGTAGTTGGAGTTAATTACGGATAACTCTTCAGCATTTACTGTCAACAACGGCAAATTCAATTCATTTTCAATCATTCCTTGAATAAAGTTGTTTGGGGTAGGTAGAATTCCTTCTTTGAAATATGCAGCCGCAAACATATCCGCATCTATAGACTTAGCAAAGTCTACCAAATCCTGATTGTATGTTTTGCTTGGCGGAAGGTGTGCAATTTCATAAGAAGCATTCATATCATCTAATGCGCGTTTTACCACCAACTGATTTGATTTTGTTTTCGCATCCAACCAATCGTCTTTGTCGTGGAATCCACATAAATGAATTGTAGCGTTAAACTTCTTAGCGATAGCACCTACAAAATTGGTGATCTGGATACTTTCCTTCGCAAAGCTAAATGGCATCACGATATTTTTAATGCGATCCACTTCTTTCTTTCCTTGTGTGATTAGGAATGGAGTAGCAGAACTGCTGATCAGTTTTACTGCACGGCTTCCAAATACTTTTTGCATTCCATGCGCGCCATGGGTTCCCATTACGATCAGTGCGGCTTTCAAAATATCACCAGCCTTACCTATGTCGTTGAAGATGTCTCCTTCAATAACTTTCGAAGTCATCAAGTCCAACTCTTCTTTTGTGTATGATTCTAAAAAATCAGCAAACTGCTTTCTGGCAGCTACTTTTTCGGAACTTTTGCCTACAACATGAAGAAGATAAGCGGTCCCATTGTTTGCCTGGGCCAAGTCTAACGCCAGACGAACGGCGCTTGAAGCCTCTTCGGTGAAATCAACAGGAACTAGATAGATAGGCTCTTTAAGCATTTTTTGCGTTTTAGGATTTTCCCCCTAAATATAAGCATTCATCAATTTTGGAGTGCAGAAATGACTGAATTTTCTAGTAATGACAGGAAGGAATCCCTAAAAGGCAGCGCCAATCGAGTGTCTGGGGGGATTGCGAAAGTAAGTTGGATTGAAAAATACGTATAAACGCGTATTAAAATCAGTATTTATTCATCACTGGCTTTTAAATGAGTTGGTTATGTTTGGAGCACGAGAAGTTCCACATAGTGATAATCTCTCTATGCACGTATTTAGTAGTTTAGTTTTCTCGTTTGAACTCCTTGCTGATACCGTTCTATTTTATCTCTCGATGTACTCAGTTTGTCCGGTATCAGCAGGGTTCTTTTTTCTCATTGTTGAAAAAATACGTAGAACTACCTAGGGTTTCTCGCACATATAACATTGACTTTGAATTCCCCGAGATGTAGCTTTGAGGTGGATGCTTGCAAGTCCACTTTTTAAGAAGATTTCATCGCAAGATCATCTTCTTTCGATTGAACGAAATTGCCTTGAATCCTACTGGTATCTCCGACAGGTTAGGTTATCAGCACAAAATCCGGCACGGTATCAGTAGGAGGACAGGCCATTATTTAACTGATTTAGCAATAAAAATGGATATTTACGTATTTATACTTAGTCGATACCGTATTTATACCATTGATAAATTGAAATAGAACGATTATGTTTGTTCTAACCGCTATTCACTGAAAACGAATTATTCTACTCCGGGTTTATATCCTCGGAGTTTTTTTTTTGCTCTAAACTTTCTTTTGCCGTAAGAGTCATAAGACTAAATTCCAACTGAATTGAAACTTGACGAAATATGGTGTTACTTCGGTTTCTTGATGCTTTGATACCTTGATGCATTGATGCTTCGGAAAGCTCAGTTTAATACCAGTTTGCTGCAACGCAAGCTCAGTGGGCCTCAAGATCGAAGACCTTAATCTCAATCAAAAAAAGTATGGTCTAGCAGTCTAGCGTCTATAAAATCCCCTTAGTCTTCAAGAATTCCTCTAGCGCCATTTCATCGGCGAAAAGTACATCACGGGCCTTACTTCCCTTAAACGGCCCAATGATTCCCATTCCTTCTAACTGATCTACGATACGACCTGCGCGGTTGTAGCCAAGCTTTAATTTACGCTGTAGTAAACTTGCCGATCCTTGTTGATGCATTACAACAATACGTGCTGCGTCGGCAAAGAGGGCGTCCAGATCTTCATCGTCCATGCCACCACCACCATCAGCTGATTCTCCAACGTATTCGGGCAGTAACAAGGCATCAGGGTAACCGCGTTGATCTCCAATGAATGAACAAATCTCTTCAACTTCAGGTGTGTCTACAAATCCACACTGGAGGCGAATTGTATCTGAACCGGTGCTGATTAGCATATCTCCACGACCAATGAGTTGATCTGCTCCAGAACCGTCGAGTATGGTCCGTGAGTCAATTTTTGAAAGTACACGGAAGGCAATACGTGCCGGGAAGTTCGCCTTGATCATACCGGTAATTACGTTCACCGATGGACGCTGCGTGGCTACAATTAAGTGGATTCCAATGGCACGTGCCAATTGGGCAATTCGGGCAATTGGTTGTTCTACTTCTTTACCCGCCGTCATAATCAAATCCGCAAACTCATCAATCAACACTACAATATAAGGGAGGTAGTGATGTCCGTTTTCTGGGTTCAGTTTTCGGGCAATGAATTTGGCATTGTATTCTTTAATCGTTCGACACTGGGCCTTTTTCAGGAGGTCGTAGCGATCGTCCATTTCGATACACAAGGAATTCAGCGTATTCACCACCTTACTTGTGTCGGTGATAATTGCGTCTTCTTCGTCCGGCAGTTTGGCCAAGAAATGGCGCTCAATTTTGTTGTATAACGTCAATTCAACCTTCTTTGGATCGACAAGGACAAATTTCACCTGAGCAGGATGCTTCTTGTAAAGAATAGAAACAAGAATGGCGTTCAAACCTACCGATTTACCTTGTCCTGTAGCACCAGCAACGAGAAGGTGAGGCATTTTCGTTAAATCGAAAGTATAGGTCTCGTTGGTAATCGTTTTCCCCATCACCACCGGTAATTCGAAATTCGACTCCTGGAATTTCTTTGAGGCAATTAACGATCGCATACTTACCATTTCTGGTTTGCTATTCGGTACTTCAATACCAATGGTTCCTTTTCCTGGAATAGGGGCGATGATACGAATTCCCAACGCGGCGAGACTCAATGCGATATCGTCTTCCAAATTTTTGATCTTCGAAATTCGTACACCTGGCGCAGGGACAATTTCGTAGAGCGTTACTGTAGGCCCTACGGTAGCCATGATCTTGGAGATCTCAATCTTATAGTTCTGAAGTGTTTCTACAATTCTATTCTTGTTCGCTTCTAATTCAGATTTATCGACGGTACCAATTTTTCCGCCATAATCTTTCAATAAGTCAATGGAAGGCAGGGCATAGGTGGAAAGATCTAATTTCGGGTCGTAATCGCCGTGTTCTTTTTGAATATCGTTGACCTCCTTTACTTCCTCTTCTGAAAGTTCTGAATCCTCTTCGCTAGGAGCGGCAATCGTTACAGCAAAATCATCATCCGATTCGATTGTCTCTTCTTCAGCTGTTTCTTCTTCTTCTTCTTCGGATGGTAAATCAATGATTTCTGATAATGGCTCTTCTTCGGTTTCAGGTTCTTCTTCTAATTCGTTGTCTTCCATCAAGTCTACGCGATCTGAAACTTCATCATCCACTAATTGATCTTCGTCTAAAACATTCTGAACTTCCATGTCACCATCAGATAACACATCGTCTATACTTGCTTCTGCAACTGCAGGCTCTTCTTTCGATTTCCCAGAGAACAATGCTTTTACCTTCGCCCAGTTTACATTGAAGAGAATCATAGCGAAAACATATCCGATACTACAAATGAGAATCAATGATCCAAATCTTCCAAGTGTAAGCGCCAACCAATCGTTGATTTGGAATCCAAAGGTTCCACCAAGATAACTTACGTGATTGGAGAAGTATCCCAAGAACATACTCCCCCAAACAATACTAAGTGCGCTAACAGTCACTGTTTTTTGTATGGGCAAGATGGAGATATTGAACAATGCCTTGAATCCAGAGATGAACAACATCAATGCAAATGCAAAGGAAGCAATTCCGAACCAACGATAGATGAGCAAATGGGAAATCCAAGCGCCGAATTTACCGAGCCAGTTGGCCACAGGCTCTTCGTTACCGTCGAATAAGAATTCGAACAATCCTTTATTCAATACGCGGTTCTGATCTTCTTGCCAAGTGAGCAGGTAGGAAAAACATGCAAGGAAAATGTAGACAGCGAGCAAAACGCTGATCACGCCTAGGGTATTTTTAACCTTTTTGCGATCTATTTGATCAAGGTATTTTCCAATAGCAGATTTCGACTTTTTCTTCTTCTTTTTAGAAGCCGTCGGACTCTTGCGTTTTTTGGGCGCTTTTTTCGCTTCTTCGGGAGCATTCTCATCGGCTCCTTTTTCTATGTATTCGTTATCCACGCTCATATCTGACGAAGATAGCAGGATTGATACGGCGTGAAACGAGCGCTGAGGCGAACTTTACACAGTGGAATGTTAGTTTTGACCGGGAGGAGATTGACTCTCTGGGAACATGAAATCCATGAACTCATCAAAAGTCACCTTTCGAAAGTCTGCAGGAACACCAAACAAGTCACGTTCAGGCATATAGTCACGTTTCTGAACCAATTCGTAATCCAATACACCATCGGGAGTAGCAACGCTGTATTTGATCAGTAAACCCGGTATTCTGTCGAAGTTGTTCAGGTATTCACTAGAGAACTTCTTGAGATACAAAAACTCGATCGGTTCTTCAAAATCTGGGTGATCTACAATCATCCGATTTGCGCGCATTCCTAAATGCTTCTTTTTGAACCATTTTTTCTCGAAAGTATACTTCGAAATTATCTGCCCTGTATCCGCTTTGTTCAGGTCTGTTTTGATGGCAAAGTTCATCGTATCTCTAACCGTTAGTAGCAAATACGATTTATTCAATTCCATATGGCGAATGGTTGTTTGCGACCCCAATTGAGGCGAGAAGTTTTCCATACGCGTCAACGTGTCGTTTGTGTACAATCGCATAGCATTTGCATGGACTAATTTTCGCAACGCTGTGTCGCGCATCACGATGTTATACTCTAACATTCCCGTGAATGATTTCTTTTTCTTTTGTCCGAAAGAAGGAGATACACAGGTTAATGTACAAACGAAAATCAACAATGCTGAGAGATGAATTTTAGGGTGCTTCATAGTATTAGAACGGAAATGCTGTGTTTTGTTACTTGTGTAAAAGTAATGGAATAAAGGACTTCCTCCGTTTCGAATTATGCTATTTTTGTAGGTCAAAATCAGGAGTATGAATCGCACAATTGAGTTGCTGATAAATAAATCGGAGATTACTGCTGGAACACGAGGTGCATCATTAGGACCAGAAGCCATGATGACCGCAGCGCGTGCCCAGGGGAGTCATTTCTTTAGCAGGTTTCCAATACGTTATATTGCGGATAAAAACGACGCATTGGATCGCCCAAATAAATACCCAACGGCAAAACATATTGATGCTTTGGTTGAGGTTTTTACAAACGTAAGTACTGCCGTCAAAGAAACGATGGACGCTGGAAAGTTTCCTTTGGTAATTGCAGCAGATCATGGTTCGGCAGGAGGAACGCTAGCTGGAATTAAAGCGGCGCACCCCAACAAACGCATTGGCGTTATTTGGATTGACGCACATGCAGACATTCATACACCGTATACAACGCCTTCGGGAAACATGCACGGAATGCCTCTGGCGACTGCCTTGAACGAAGACAATCTTGAAAGCAAGATCAATAATCCTGAGCCGGAAGTAGCGGATATGTGGGTCGAATTGAAAAACACAGGAATTGACGGGAAGAAAGTCAATGCTGAGGACATCGTTTACATCGCGGTTCGGGATACGGAAACTCCCGAGAATGAAATCATGCAACGATTAAACATCCGCAACTACAAAGTAGAGGATGTACGTGAACAGGGAATGGAAGTTATTGCTGCTGCGACGTTGGATCAACTAAACGACTGTGATAATATCTATGTTTCCTTTGATGTAGATTCAATGGATCCTGCGCATACATCTCATGGAACAGGCACTCCTGTTGACAACGGATTGAAACCCGAAGAAGCAAAATTCTTCTTGCAGAAATTTGCAGAACAAGAAAAAACAATATGCATTGAGTTCGTTGAAGTGAACCCTTGTTTAGACGAAAAATTAAATACAATGGCAGAGGTTGCTTTCGAAATGTTGGAAGCCACTGTTGCCAAACTGGAGAAATAAATGGAAGCTACTATCAAGCAATTACTTTTGGAAAATGCCGACGAACTTTTCGGACAGGCAATTGATGAAAAATTAATACAGTTCCAAAAAACACGTAAGGATGTCGAGGGCGATTTAACGCTAGTCATTTTTCCGTTTGTAAAGGCATTGCGCTGTTCTCCGCTGGAAGCAGGAGAGAAAATTGGAAACTTCCTTCAAGAACGCATGGATCAAATCGAAGGATTCAATGTGGTTAGCGGTTTCCTAAACTTTGTGATTGGTGGGGGGCACTGGTTGTCGCAACTAGAAAACATGGATGCTTCCGAAAAATTCGGTTTCATTGAACCCAACTCCAAGCCCACGGTGATGGTGGAGTATTCTTCTCCGAATACGAACAAGCCTTTGCACCTAGGACATTTAAGAAACATTTTTCTTGGATACTCCGTTGCTGAGATTTTGAAAGCGAATGGACATAAGGTGGTCAAAACGCAGATCATCAACGACCGAGGAATTCATATCTGTAAGAGCATGTTGGCCTGGGAACGCTTTTCTCCAGTGAACGAAAAAGGGGAGCGTGAAACTCCTGCTAATACAGGAATGAAAGGCGACAAACTCGTTGGAAAGTACTACGTAGAGTTTGATAAGAAGTCCAACGAAGAAGTTGTTGGGATTTTGGAAGCTTGGGAGCAAGGAGATTTTGCCGGAAGTGACGATGCTACCATTGAGGAAATTCAGCGCTTGATGTCCTCTAGAGAAGGAAAGGATGAAGAAGCCGTAAAAGGAATCAACGGGAAGATAAAAGGAATTGCGAAAAATCAAACGACCTTATTACGCGATGCCAAAGAGATGCTGATCAAGTGGGAAGCGCGCGATCCTGAAGTATACCTTTTGTGGAATACCATGAATGGATGGGTGTACGAAGGGTTCGACAAAACCTACAAAACGATGGGCGTTGACTTCGATAAGTTATACTACGAATCAGACACTTTTCTGTTAGGTAAAGATTTGACGATGGAAGGTCTGAAAAAAGGAATCTTCTACCAAAAAGAAGACGGTTCTATTTGGGCCGATCTTTCGGATAGCAAGATTGACGACAAACTATTATTGCGTTCGGATGGAACTGCGGTTTACATGACACAAGATGTGGGAACTGCCGTAGATCGTTACAAGGATTTTCCAGATTTAAGTGGAATGATCTATACGGTTGGAAATGAGCAAGATCATCACTTCAAGGTGTTGTTCTTAATCCTTCAGAAATTAGGGTATTCCTGGGCAGATAATTGTCATCACCTATCGTATGGAATGGTCGAACTTCCGAAAGGAATGGGACGAATGAAATCCCGTGAAGGAACGGTAGTTGACGCCGATGACTTGATGGAGAACATCGTTGATATGGCACGTGAAATGACAAAAGAGCGTGGACATATTGAAGGCATGACAGAAGAAGAGCAGGAAGCCTTGTTCGCTAAAATCGGATTGGGAGGATTGAAGTACTTCTTATTGAAAGTAGACCCGTCTAAAAAATTAATTTTTGATCCAACAGATGAGGATGCGATCAAATTGCAAGGAAATACGGGACCGTTTATGCAATATACGCATGCACGAATTCAATCGCTTTTGAGAAAAGGAGGGGAAGTGAAGCCGTGGAAAGATGCAACACTAGAGCCGGAGGAAAAGGAAATTTTGAAACATCTTTCGTTATTCCCTTCGGTATTGGAGGAAGCAGGAGCATCGTATTCTCCGGCATTGATTGCCAACTATTTGTATGAATTGGCGAAGCTATACAACACCTTCTTTCAAAGTATTTCTATCTTAAAAGAAGAAAACGACGATTTACGAAACATGAGATTGGTCATGAGCCGTAATGTTGCCAAAGTAATTAATCTCGGAATGGGCTTGCTAGGGATTGGCGTGCCAAATAAGATGTAGGATGAAAGAAGATTCTTGGCTATCTAGCTTATTCAAGCTGTTACGCCTTACGCATGAGGCAGAAGATCATGAAGTGATCCATGATACGATCGAAAAAGGGATTATATTTCGCGGAACCAATCTTTGGATTCTCGTTTTCGCTATTCTCGTCGCCTCCGTAGGATTGAACATGAATTCTCCGGCAGTAATTATTGGAGCCATGTTGATTTCCCCACTTATGGGACCAATTAACGGAGTAGGATATAGTGTGGCGACATATAACTTTGAATTACTGAAGCGTTCTCTTAAGAATTTAGCATTTGCCGCTTCTGCAGGACTTGTTGCTTCGACGGTCTATTTCTTCGTTACGCCAGTGCATGGAGAGTATTCTGAGTTGCTAGCCAGAACAAGTCCAACGATTTATGATGTTTTGATTGCCACTTTTGGTGGTTTGGCAGGAATTGTAGCAATAAGTAGTAAAAGTAAGGGGAATGTTATTCCCGGAGTAGCTATTGCAACAGCTTTGATGCCTCCTTTGTGTACTGCAGGATTTGGTTTGGCCATTGGAAATCTGAATTATTTCGCAGGAGCCATGTTCCTTTTCTTAATCAATTCAGTGTTTATTGCTTTGTCGGCGATGGTTGTTTCTCAGCTGTTGAAGTTGCCAAAAAAATCCTTCCTGCTTTCCAGAGAAATCAAGAATAAGAATATTGTGATTGGGTTAGTAGTGGTGATCACTGTTTTGCCAGCATTTTATCTTGGGATTACATTGGTGGAGAAAGAGAAGTTTCAAGATAACGCTGAACGATATGTTAATCGCGTAGGTGTTTGGGAAGGTAATTACTTGCTTAAAAATGAGATTATTCCAGAAGAACGGAAAATTGTTCTTACGTACGCAGGAAATGAGATCAATAAAGATTCGGAATCACGATTGAAAGAACGTGCGGGAGACTTCGGAATAGAGGATTATACGGTTGTTGTGAAACAAGGATTGAAGTTAAGCGATCAGGGATTAATACAACGCTCCAACGAGCAACTGAGTGCGAAGGAGAATGAGGTCAATCGCTTAAGGTCTGCGCTTCTAGTGGAGGAAAAGCAGGTGGATAGTCTTCGCATGATACCAAAGAAAGGTGAGTACTTATTAAACGAAATCAAGTCCATTTATCCACAGCTGCAATCATGCTCATACGCGACTTCTTTGGAATATGTTGATTCATTAGACAAGCCGCGATCAGCGGATATCGTATTCTTTGAAGTGAGCGATTCACTGACAAATGAAGAGCAATACAAGATTCGTCGTTGGTTGGTGCATCGTTTGAAATCCGATCGATTGATTTTGAAGTTTTAGTAAGGTAGTATCACGCCATCTTCTTAAACGAATTCCTGACCATTCTAATCAGGATAAATTCCCTGTTTTGTTGAGGGTGAGGTCTTTCATTTTTACAGACCTATTCGAGTAAAAGTTGCTATTACGTTCCGGTGTCGGATATCGAATTTAGTACTACAACGGTTAGGTATTCTAGTGCTTTACGTTCTTTGATTGACCTACATTCGAAAAATTCATTTTTCTTATTCTCAATTAAAGTAAAGGTACATTTCTGAAATGTTTGTTTCTATTGTTTTTTTTTATTCAAATTAATGCTCTGTCTCCGTTGTAAATCTAATTCATTTTGCTTCACAAGCCTATGAAAAGATTAAACAGAATGACAGCTCATCCCACTGTAGGATTGTAGAAAATTTATTACATCAAATTTAATTTGAATTTTTTTTAGAATTGAAGAGCCTGTAAAGCAACATTTACGCCTTAAATAAAGGGAAGTAAGTGTCATTTTACATCAAGTTTTCTCTAATACTTTAGGTTTTCTTCTTTTGTAACTCATACTTCTTGTATGCTTCAAAACACTCATTTTATTCTAAAAATTAATTGATAGCAAGCTCATACGCTTCTTCTTCAGTTGTAACTAAAGTTTCAAAATCTTCAGGTCCGTGCCAGGAACCCATTGCCAAACATGCACGCAAAGGCTATGGTTCTATAAAAAGCCCTAATTCAGGTGCATTTGTATCTATTTTACAGCGTGAACTGTAAAACACCTGTGACCTATCCCAAAAAGAGAGAAAAAATACCAAATTGGGACAATGAAAAAGAATATACTTAAACAGAATAGAGTTTCTGATGAATATTATAAACCTCCCAATGAACATTAAACGTTGGCACAGTTAATGCTTATTCGACTTCTCTACAAATACGTTTAGACCACGTAGATTATTAATTAAACAAGATGATTATGAAAAAGATTTACAATTTAACGAAATTAACAATGCTGGCTGTAGTATTGTTCGGTTCACTACCCGTCAGCGCCCAAACTATTCAATTAGGAACGGGAACAGCTGTTAACGGAACAACTACAAGTTCTCCTGTTAATATTTGGTACCGAAGGACAGTCTCACAATTCGTATACACCGCTGCGGAATTGAATGCCGCTGGTATCGTTGGTCCTTGTAGTCTGCAAGACATGGGTTGGTTTGTTACACAGTCACCGTTGTACAATATCCCAGGCTACACGGTTAAAGTGAAGCATGTAGCCGCAAACAATGTTGCTGCTGCTTTAGGGACGGGTGGTTGGACAACTGTAAAGAACACGTTTACCTACAATCCAACAGCTGGAGGTTGGGATATGCTCGCTCTTGATAATACCTTTGCATGGAACGGTGTAGACAACATCGGAGTGGAAGTTTGTTGGTCACAAGTAACTCCTAGTTACAATGGATCGGGTCAATGCAGACTATATTCTACTCCATCTGGGTACAGATATAGCTGGACTGATGCAACAGGAAGTTCTTGTGGATTGACTCCTGGTGTTACGAACACTAATAAACCACAAGTTCAAATGGTTTGGGGTAGTTGTGGACCACCATGTTCTACACCTAACCCACCATCTGCGAATGGATTAACCACTTCATGTGGGAATGGGGCAACACTTTCCGCATCAGGTACTCCACCAGGCGGCACGTACAATTGGTATAGCGATGCTGCTGGAACTACTTTAGTGGGTACGGGTGCATCTTACACTACAACCCCGTTATACAGCTCTTCAACGTTTTATGTTGGTGCATTTGTATCACCAAACTGTGAATCAACTTTAGTTCCTGTTTCGGTAAACGTAACATCTAATGTTACACCACCAACTGCTGCTAACGTTAGTGTAATTTGTGGTAACTCTGCAACGTTATCTGCCTCAGGTGGTACAAATTATACCTGGTATAGTGATGCAAATGGCGCGAATAACATCGGTACTGGAAATACACTTTCATTAGGTGCACTTTGGGCAGATTCCACGGTTTATGTTGCTAACAGTGCTTCCGGTGGTAGTCCTACTACTTTATACAGTCAAGATTGGCAAAATGGTCAAACTGGATGGACTGAACAGGGTTCAGGTCCATATTGGAACATGGATAGTAATCAAACTGGCTCAACTAATACCGGTCCTGCGGGGGGAAGTACCAACGGAACACCAACGGCTGGTAACAACTACATGTACCTCGAAACATCAACAGGGGCAGGTACTGCTTATTTGATAGGACCTGGTTTTACAGTTTCCGGTCAAGCAACTTTTGAATTTGATTATCATATGTTTGGGGCATCAATGGGGACGTTGGCTGTAGAAGCATGGAATGGTTCTACTTGGACCGAAGTTTGGGCTATATCTGGTCAACAACACACTTCCTTAGTGGCGCCGTGGACAACGGTTTCAATACCATTAACAGGTTACTCCGGTGCGATTAACGTCCGATTTAGAGGTTTAAGAGGAACATCCTACACGGGCGACATGGCTGTGGACAACCTATTACTAACTGAAGCGGTCCCGGGTTGTCAATCAAATCTCGTCGCAGTCACTGCTACTGTTGTGCCACCAACGGCACTTCCCGTAACAGGTGTAACTCAAATTTGTTCATCTAACACTACAACGCTGAATACATCAGGAACTTCTGTTCAGTGGTATTCAGATGCTGGCGGAACTAATGTTGTTGGAACTGGGAACAGTTTCACTACTCCGCCTTTGGTAGCAAATACAACCTACTATGTAGGTGAGAACAATGCTGGTACCTCTGGAACTTACGATCAAACAATCATAGTTCAAGGTGGATCTGGACTTAGTGCCAGTAATGCCTTTAATTTCCCAGGAACACCCACTGGAGCAGTAGGTACTCCTTCACTGACAATCACAACATATGGTGACATTGACGGTACAGGAACTAATCTTGAGCAATGGCGGGTTGACGATGAAACTGGAGCTTTAGCTGGTACAGCAGGAGGGACAGGAAACTTTGCCGATCAGTGTGGGAACACTATCACAACTGTTGTACCCTTAACTACTGCACAAATTAATGCATGGGCAGCCAACGGATCTATAGATTTTACAGGTGTAGATCCGACTGGAAATATAAATTACACTTTATGTGGGGGTGACTATCTACAGTTACAACTGACCTACACTTATAATACAGTAAATCCTTGTCCTGCACCACTCGCTCAAGTTGATATAACAGTAGACCAGCCTTCTTCAGCTCCTGCATCTGTGTCAGGAGGTGGTAATATATGTCTTGGGACAACATCAACGCTTGCAGTTCAGGGTGGAGCCCTTGTAGGATCAAGTAACTGGGAATGGTTTAGTAATAATTGTGGCGGCACACCAATTGGAACAGGCGCTAGTATATCCGTTACGCCTTCTACTACCACTACTTACTTCGTGGCTGCCAGTGCTAATGGAACCTGTCCTGCAACTGCCTGCGCAAATGGAACTGTTTCCTTACCTGTACCATCCAACAATTTATCAGGGGATGGAGAGACAGCAACATGTACAGTGAATCAGGGTGGATATATTCACCTTTTAACACCTGCTGGAGATTTGGTGGCTTCAATCAATTCCAATGGTCAAAACCTTGGAACTGTAACGGCAACATCTTACTTAGAAACGACACCTCTGTTAATTGACAACTGTAATAATATCGGGAATCCGAATTTTCAAGTTTCTGTTAATAACCGTCACTGGGTGATCACTTCAGCGATTGCACCAAGTGCTCCAGTGGAAGTTCTACTCCCTACAACAGAAGCAGAATGGCAGTTGATGGGAACGGAGGCATTTGCTAATGGTAATATTAATGATGATATCACCAATGGTCTTGCAGATGTTGGATGTACAAAATATAGTGGTCCGAACGAAAATGCCAATTTCCCAGATAACTGTGGACAGGGTGGTGCTTTTACATGGCATTCACAAACCAGTAATGGTAATATTAACGCAATGGCTGGATTGACAGGACACGCAGCGACTGACAAATACATTACTGTGGACGTAAATAGTTTTTCAGAAT
>JADFAL010000035.1 GCA_015665275.1 Flavobacteriales bacterium
GTAATGTATGTCCGCTGGCAGTGATCAGATCGTCTCCAATTTTCTCGGTCAGATAGGGGTGCTGTTCCGTGGTAATTACCTGTGTCGTATCATCTGGCAAGGTAATCGGCGTTCCATCATAATTTTTATGTAGGATGGGCTTCACATTCGTTCCGCTACAATCGGGCGCTGTATCCATGTGCGAACAGAAACAAATTGTTGGCAAATTAGCATTGTCGGTATTGTTCGGGATAGTAGCAAAAACATATCCCCACTCGTCCATTTCAGCATCATCAATCCCTAAACCTTTCAATTCCTCTACCAGAACACGACCAAGGTCTTTTTGTATTTCTGAAGATGGGAAAGTGGTAGATGTTGGGTCGGCCGTAGTGTCAATTTGCACGTATTTCATCAAGCGTTCCGCAACGGTGGATTGGTAATTTTTCATGAGGTTTTGTTTGGAGTCAAAAGTAGTGGTTTCCAAAGAAAAAACGACGTTGATCTATTGAGCTATTTAGCCAATTGGCTAAATAGTAAATTTGCAAAGGCTTTGAATCGCGAATTTTAATTCCGAACTCCTTTAGTCAATCCCAATTCATTTAACACAAAAAAAGCTCCCAGAAGGGAGCTTTTCATATCATCAAGTTCAATGTTCTTAGTGAATCTCGTCAGCTGAGAAGTGGAAGTTTCCTTCGATTTCTGCATTTTCATCGGAATCAGATCCGTGAACTGCGTTACGCCCAATAGATTCAGCATACAATTTACGAACGGTTCCTTCAGCAGCCTCTGCAGGATTTGTAGCTCCGATCAAAGCACGGAAATCTTCAACAGCGTTATCCTTTTCCAAGATAGCAGCAACGATAGGTCCAGAAGTCATATATTCAACCAACTCCCCGTAGAACGGACGCTCAGCGTGTACTTCGTAGAATTTCTGTGCTTGCTCCTCGCTCAATTGCGTGTATTTCATTGCCTTTACTGAGAATCCAGCATCAATGATCATATCGATGATTTTACCCATGTGCCCGTTTTCAATTGCGTCAGGCTTTAGCATTGTAAATGTTCTGTTTGTTGCCATATCTTTCTAAAATTAGAGTCTTAAAATTTGGCGCAAAGATAACGAATTCTTGAAGTTCGACACCTTATGTTAACCGAGTGAATGTTATTATTGGGTTAAATTCGTTACATCAAACTCGATTTACATGCGCTTTCTTACAATTCTGGGGCTCTTAATTTCAATGTTTTCATGCACCAGTGATAAAGCAGTTTCGGTGGCCGAAGACTCAAATAGGTGGGGCGAAACATCTCAATTATCGGCAGTAGATAAGGACAACATTAAGCGGGTTGTTTTGGCGGTTTATGCTTTGGATTACCGATTTCAAGAAAAGGATTTGGACGTGGCAGAATTTCTTTCTCCAGGACTACTGAAACTCTGTGTTCTGGTAAAAGCTGCTGAACAGCAATCTGCAGAACTTACTCCAACTGGAGAAAAACCGGCAATAGTTGAAGGGGAGATATTTGCAAGTTTGTACGAAGGGTATCAAGATGTAAAAATCATTGATTTGAAGAAGGATGGTGAGTCTTGCATCGCAACTGTTGAATTCAGTCACGCCTATGATGCGTCTTCTCCGAAAGAAATATGGCAAGACCACCTAGTATTGACACTATATAAAGGTGAGTGGAAATTGGATAATGTTCTTTACAGAGAAGGAAGAAACTACCCGAAAGATCTCAAGACCTATCTGCGCAATTTCTATACGCAACACTACATTTCGGAAGAATAGATAATATTGTTAGATTTGTCTAACTTTTTTATTTGAGCGACACAATAAAATGACTTTCTGGGAACAACTCGTACAATACTTTTCTGACATTGATCCTGTTCTTGCAGCGTTATATGCAACAACATTTACGTGGCTTTTGACTGCCGCTGGAGCCAGTTTAGTGTTTTTCTTCAAATCAATGAATCGTGGTGTTTTGGATGCCATGCTAGGATTTACCGGAGGAGTTATGGTGGCGGCAAGTTTTTGGTCGTTGCTAGCGCCAGCGATTGAAATGTCCGAACGCATGTATCCCGCCATGAAATGGATGCCGGCCGCTGTCGGATTCTTATTTGGAGCATTATTCATCTTTGGATTGGACAAAGTAATGCCGCACTTGCACATCAATTTTGGGGAAGACGAAAAAGAAGGGATGAAAACCCAATGGCACCGAACTACGCTTTTGGTGTTGGCAATCACACTTCACAATATTCCTGAAGGATTGGCAGTCGGAGTATTATTCGGTGGAGCGGCCCATGGCATTGAAGGAGCGACAATTGCAGGTGCAATCACCTTGGCTATCGGAATTGGGATTCAAAATTTCCCTGAAGGATTTGCGGTGGCCATGCCTCTGCGCCGACAGGGGGTAAGTCGAAGAAAAAGTTTTTGGTACGGACAACTTTCTGCTATTGTAGAACCTGTTTTTGGAGTTTTAGGAGCTGTTGCGGTTGTATATATGGAGCCCATTCTTCCGTTTGCTTTGGCATTTGCTGCTGGTGCAATGATTTATGTCGTAGTGGAAGAGGTGATTCCGGAAACCCAGCGCGATAAATTTACAGATGTCGCTGTGCTCGGCTTTATAGGCGGATTTCTCGTAATGATGATCTTGGATGTAGGGCTCGGTTAGCACTACGTAGAAACCACAAAAATTCACTTTTTAACAATATTTTTAGAATAAACGCATTGCTAGTTCGTTTTTCTACTATACATTTGTTTACAACAAAGACGGATAAAGTTCTATTTATCGTTTTTGGGGTTTTATAGTTTTAGCATGGTTTAGCAGAAAGAGGAAGAGGTTTCACATAAACTTGTTCCTCTTTTTGTTTTTAGACTTTTCTTGTACATTAGAGGAGAATTTAAACCGAAACATGAGATCTTTACTACTTACCCTCGCACTTACATTTTCAGGATTCGTATCATTTTCGCAAACACAAGGTATTTCATATACCGCTGTTGGGCGAGGTGTAGCAACCACATTCGTCACAGATTATCATACATTAGGAATTAACTCTTCGGCGCTAGGTTGGGGGAATGAATACGGTAAACGAACGACAATGGGAACCACTGAGTTCAACCTTGGGTTCTATTCTGACTCACTCGATGCCGATAAGTTGAAATCCTTGTATTCGGCAATTCGTAATCAAATTCGTGACAAAGATGAAGAGCCCGCCGATTGGCAAACACAGCAACAAAACGCTCGTGATTACTTGGAATCTGGTATTGCAATTGATGCGAGTTACAATTGGATGGGAATGTCCTATTACAATGAGAAATTAGGAGGTATTGCCTTTAACATTGGTGAGCACTACAACTGGTATTCTAAACTTAGCCAGCAAACAAGTTCATTGATCTTCGAAGGGAGATTATCCGATTACTTTGACCAATTAACCATTGTTGTTGGAACAGATACCTCGGTGATTGCCAATGACCCTAATTTGAGTGAAGATACGTTGGCAGCTGCAATTGCAGGAACTATTTCAGTGCCGCTTCCATTGGGAGAAATTACAAATGGATCAAAAATCAAGTTTACTTGGAACCGCCATTATAACCTCGGATACGGACGAAAGTTGTTCGGAGATGATTCTACGTTCGCTATCTACGGGGGAATCGGCGGTCGATTCATTCAATCTATGGCAATGATGGACTTGCAATCAGATGAAAACGGAATTCGAGCATATTCATCTATTTCACCAAGTTACGATATTGATTACGGTGCAATTGCCAACTTTAACCCTTCAACGTTTACAGGTAGCGGAGTTATTCCCAAACCAGTGGGTACTGGATTCGGAGTAGATTTTTCCGCAAGTGCAAGAATTGGCAATTTCCTCACAGTAAGTGCTGCGGTCAACAATATTGGATCCGTTACGTATACTAGAAACGTATATCGCGTTAAGGACTCATTAGTAGGTTCCCTAGATCTAGCGGGATTGAGCGATGCAAACGTCACCAATTCAGTTGAGCAATTACTTCAAGACGGGGGAATCCTAGTTTTGGAAGGAGAAGAAAAGTTCAAAGTGAACAATGCTGCAAACTTCCGATTGGGGGGTGATGTTAACCTTTGGAAGAAAGTGAGAATTGGAGTTGATATAGTAGCACCATTCGATCGTGATAATCCAGGAAGCTTAGCAAATGCAGTGTACTCCTTTGGAGGAGAAGTTCGACCGGTTAAATGGTTGTCGTTAAGCGCTGGTTACTTCGGTGGAGGGATTTATGCACACAACGTTCCTGTAGGAATCAACTTTATTTTGGGTGGAGGAACCTATGAATTTGGTATTTCTTCGCGAGATGCGCTAACGTTCTTCTTGGAAAATTCTAACAGCATTTCCACAGCGTTCGGATTCGCTCGTGTTCGATTCTAAATCTGACGCAGTATCGTACGAAACTCGGAAAGGATCATTCCAGTGGCTCCCCAAACGATCTTGTCTTCTATGGCAAAGTAGGGAACGTTCTTTTGTTTGAATCCGTTTCCGAAATTCATATCCGTATAGTTAATGCTATCGGCCTCCAGCAGTCGCGATACGTTAAACGGAATAATTTCATCAACCTCGCGTTCATCTGGAATCAAATCTGGTAAGGAATCCACAGCGAATAAATGAGGTGAAACGATGAACTTACTGGTAGGAATATAAACATCTGTCAATCGCCCTAAGAGGGATAGGTCCTCCATTGGAATAGCCACTTCCTCCATGCATTCGCGGCGCGCTGTAAATTCAATATTTGGATCTTCAGGATCTCGCTTACCGCCAGGAAAAGCAATTTGCCGACTGTGCACGCCTTCATAAAACGGTCGCTGAATTAAAAGACTCATCAACTCATTTCCATCTTCGTACAAGACCATGGCAACTGCAGATTGGCGAAAATCCTGTGCATTCATTTTAACTTGACTGGAAAATGGACGGTTGACGGGCATTAAATCCGAATGAGCTTGTTCACCCGGCAAGTTGTTAGTTGTGATGTTCCGAAGAGCTGAAATCCTTTCCGAAAAGGTCATTACTGGTAGATGGATGAAATAATTTCGATGAAGTCATCATACAGATACCCCATATTTTCTTCCTTTCCAATGAGCTGCACTACGTAGATTTCACCGTTGATGTCAAGAGATGCCATGAAGTACGTATTTGCAGCAAGGCCGCTATAATTTTCACCGGAAATCGTTTGCATAACTCCGGGGAACCCCACAGATTCAGGAACGGCCTTTTTAATACTGATGGTCGCCTCCTCAAGTGAAGCATTCCGTTTGATTGCATAGTTGTCGTGAACGGCATCTAAGAGTGAAATCTCGTTGTCGAATTGGTAGCGAATTCCTTCCGCTTCAACATCATTAAAGCGTTCAATGCTGAAATATAAATTCAATTCATCAATTGACTTTACCTCGAAATCTTCAGCAAGGACAAAGTCACTGTAATACGATTGAAGAAAAAGGTTCGAAAGACGGTAACGAATACCGCTAAAAGTGAAGCGCTGCGAGTTCGGGAGATCCATGTTATTCTTTTGAATCCTCTCTAAATCTGACATGTACACTGCCGCTGTTGGTTCCTCATCACGCGGACATCCGGTGAGAAGGAAAGAAGCTAAAACCAGTGAAAAAAGAATCTGAATCTTCACAGAACGAATATACAATTTAATTCTCTTTGAAAAGAGAGATGAGTCCAAGCCTCTGGCATTACTTTTGTTTTATCTAAGGATGAAATTCCTTAAATTTAGGCTATGAAAAATTCCGCAGCATATCTGTTCGCTTTCTTTACACTCATTTCGTTGAGTGCATTTTCTCAAGATGAGTCCGCCGAAAAAACTATCGACTGGATGACTTTCGAGGAAGCATTGGAAGCATCTGAAACGGAGCCTAAACTTTGGTTTATTGACATGTATACCGATTGGTGCGGTTGGTGCAAACGAATGGATGCCACGACCTTCAAAGACAAGCACATTATTGAATCGATCAATGAGAATTATTACGCGGTAAAGTTTGACGCCGAGCAAAAAGAAGATATTATAGTTGGCGACAGTACCTATAGTTTTGTAGCAAACGGAAGACGTGGATATCACGAACTTGCTGCCCAATTAATGAATGGTAAATTGAGTTATCCTACGTATGTTTTCTTGAATGAGGATAAGCAAGTATTAACGACAGTGCCCGGTTTCAAAGTGAATAATGAAATGTTACCAATACTTGACTTTATGGCACAATGGACACCAGCGAGTACGATTGATTACCGAACGTTTTTAGAGTCATATGAGTCGCCTTACGAAGTTGCAGAAGAGGAAAGCAATGAGGAGTAGTTGTGACGTTGTAACTTGTGATACCTGATATTTCGTCTTCTCGACAGGCTCGAAGACCTCAGGCTCAGTAAGTCGCAGCTCGAAGACCGTTAGCTCAGTTCAGCGCTGACTAGGTGACCGTATTTGATAAATATTTATCTTTGCACTTTCTTACTTCAAAAAACATAGCATGCAACTGTGGAATAAACTAAGTAAGGAGGAGTTACAAGAAAAGCTACGTGCAAGTGGAAACAAGTACGTCACTATCTCCTTCTATCAGTACGCGAAAATTGACGATACCAAGGCGTTTCGCGATGAACTTTTCAAACAATGGTCGGAATTGGATATCGTAGGGAGAACCTACGTGGCTTCTGAGGGAATCAATGCTCAAATTGGTGTTCCGTTAGATAATTTGGAACGCTTCCGAGAAGAATTGTATCAAATTGATTTCTTGAACGGAATTCGCCTGAATGTTGCCGTGGATGAGGCCGAGGCTGAATTTCCATTCTTAAAATTAAAAATCAAAGTACGTCACAAAATTTTAGCAGACGGTCTGGAGGATCAATCTTTCGATGTACGGAAAAAAGGAAAACACCTGTCGGCTGAGGAATTCAACGAATTAACAGATAACGAAGATACCATCTTGATCGATTTTCGGAATCACTACGAGTCAGAAGTTGGACATTTCGAAGGAGCAATTACTCCGGATGTAGACACCTTCCGAGAATCGTTGCCGTTTATCGAAGAAGAGTATCTCAAAGGAAATCAAGACAAGAATATCGTGATGTACTGCACCGGAGGAATCCGTTGTGAAAAAGCATCTGCATGGTTCAAACATCGTGGCTTCGAGAAAGTGCATCAGCTAGAAGGTGGGATCATCAATTACGCGAATCAATGCAAAGAGGAAGGATTGACGAACAAATTCATTGGAAAAAACTTTGTGTTTGATGAGCGGCGTGGAGAACGAATTTCGGATGATATCATCGCCGTTTGTCATCAGTGCGGCGAACCAGCTGATACACATACGAATTGTGCGAACGACGCTTGCCACATTCTTTTCATTCAGTGTGAGTCATGTGGCGAGAAAATGGATAATTGCTGTTCATCCGAGTGTCAGGATATTACCCATTTGCCGGAAGAAGAGCAGAAGGAATTGAGAAAAGGAGTCTACAATAGCAATAAGATTTTCAAAAAAGGTCGATCTGAGAAACTTCCCTTTCAAGCCAAGAGTGAAAAACCGTTATCTTTGATCGAAATGAATAAAACCACCTCTTCGTGATAAACGCAATACAGTGGGATGTAACGCCTCAATTGATTGACGGTTGGGATACGCCCAATTTATACGGATTACTATTCGTAAGCGGATTAATCCTAGGCTATTTTGTAATTCGAAGAATGTTCCGCAAGGAAGAGATTGCAGACGAGAAGCTAGATTCTTTGGTGCTCTATGTGATCATTGCAACCATCGTAGGGGCGCGTTTGGGGCATGTTATTTTTTACGGTCCATGGTGGGATGGCGTTAATGAATATGGCATGTTCCAAGAGGGTTACTTCTCTCACCCCTACAACATTATTAAAATCTGGGAAGGAGGTCTCGCTAGTCATGGAGGGGGATTTGCAATTCTCTTTGCGCTCTGGATTTATACAAAACGTGTCTCGAAGAAGTCTTATCTGTGGATTTTAGATAAAATTGCAGCACCCGTAGCTGCGGCAGGAATCTTCATTCGATTAGGAAACCTTGTCAATAGCGAAATTGTTGGGAAGCAAACGGATGTTCCATGGGGATTCAAATTCATCTATCATCAAGATTCCATTATAAACATGAAGCCCGGACAAATGCAGGTTTTTTGGGAGAATGTGATGGTGAGACATCCATCTCAATTATATGAATCCCTGGCATACCTAGGAATCTTTATTTTTCTTTTGGTGCTCTACTGGAAGCGGCAAGCCTTTAAACGAGAAGGTGTTGTTTTCGGATGGTTCATGATTTTAGTATTTGGAGCCCGTTTTTTAATTGAGTTCACCAAAGAACCACAAGTTACAGAACGCGGAGAGTGGCTTTTGAATACTGGACAATTGCTCAGTGTTCCTTTCGTTCTAACCGGGATTTACCTCTTATGGCGCGCCAGAAAAAAGGCAGCGACCGCAACTGAGTAAATTTTTCTTGTTGATTTCCAATTATTCCAGTGTTGTCGTCGCTTATTTTGTTATTTTTAATTAATAACTAAATGCCACAAATAAATGACCTGGTTTACAGAGCTTGATTTCTTCGAACAAACATATTGGATTATTGCAGTATTGGGGTCTACGATCCTTGTAATACTATTGATCTTAACCTTCTTAGGAGGTGAGGTTGATGGAGATGCTGATGTGGATGGCGATGGCGATATGGACGGCGGAGCCGGATTTCAATTCTTCACGTTTAAAAATCTAGTAGGCTTCCTAACTATCTTCGGATGGACAGGTATCGGTTGCATTCGATCCGATTTTTCAACGCTTGCGACCTTAGGGATTTCTGTGTTTTGCGGATTGATCATGATGACCTTAATGGCAACATTATTCTACCTTCTTGCGGGAATGGTAGAGGAAGGAACCATGCGTATGAGTAATGCAATTGGTCGAACGGGAGAAGTGTACCTTCCTATTAAAGCAAAAAATGGCGGTTTTGGAAAAGTGCAGATTAACATTCAGGGATCTCTTCATGAGATTCAGGCATTTACGAATGACGAAAAAGATTTACCACAAGGAACTATCGTTCGTGTGGAGAAAGTAGTCGATGACACCATTCTATTAGTAACTAGTAATATTTCATAACCAAATCACAATAAAATGCAAGACGGAGTTTCGTTTTTTCTGGTCGGATTAATTGCGGCCGTATTATTTGTAATAATAATTCTCGTTGGAATATTTCGACGATACAAGCGTTGTCCATCAGATCAAATTCTGGTAGTGTATGGACGCGTAGGTAAAGGAGCCGATGGCAATAGGACTGCCAAATGTATTCATGGTGGTGCCGCGTTTATTTGGCCCGTATTTCAGGACTACGATTTCCTTGACCTGAAGCCTATTTCCATCGAGGTGAAATTAACCAATGCGCTATCGAAACAAAACATTCGAGTGGATGTTCCTTCGAGCTTTACAGTTGGTATCACTACAGAGCCTGGAATCATGTCGAACGCAGCTGAGCGTCTTTTGGGATTGTCTAAGCAGCAAATTCATGATTTGGCGAAAGACATCATTTTTGGTCAACTACGATTGGTTGTAGCAACAATGGACATTGAAGAGATCAACTCGAATCGTGATAAATTCTTAGCGAACGTTTCATCGAATGTTGAGGCAGAGATGAAGAAGATCGGATTGAAACTGATTAACGTAAACGTTACAGATATCAAGGATGAGTCTGGGTATATCGAGGCACTTGGTAAAGAAGCCGCAGCCAAAGCAATTAACGATGCGCGTCAAAGTGTTGCTGAGAAAAATCGTGATGGTTCCATTGGTGAGGCAGATGCACATCAGGATGAAAGAACACGCGTGTCAGCTTTGAATGCTCAAGCGAAAATTGGAGAGGCAAACGCATCTCGAGACGAACGTATTAAAATGGCAGACGCGAATGCATCGGCACAAGCCGGAGAGGCGGAAGCAGATAAAATGAAGCGTATTAAGGTTGCCGACGCAAACGCAATTGCGGTAGAGGGGGAGAACGAATCCCGAATTACCGTGGCAAACTCAGAAGCGAAACGTCGTGAAGCGGAAGCGGAAGCGAATCGTCTAGCTATTGCTGCAGAGAAGGTGAAGCAAGCGAAAGCATTGGAAGAGTCCTATACAGCGGAGAAGGAAGCGGAGCAGATTCGTGCGCAAAGAGATCAAGCTACGCAACAAGCCAACATCATTATACCTGCCGAGATTGCTAAGCAACGTATGGAGATTGATGCCGAGGCAGAAGCGGAAATGCTGCGCCGCAGAGCAAAAGGAGAGGCCGATGCCATCTTCGCGAAAATGGATGCAGAGGCACGCGGTATCTATGAGGTTTTGAGTAAGCAGGCAGATGGTTTCCGTCAATTGGTTTCTGCAGCTGGAAACTCTGAAGATGCAGTTAAAATTATGATTGCAGACAAATTACCAGACTTGGTGAAACTGCAAGCTGAAGCAATTAAGAACATTAAGATTGATAAAGTAACCGTCTGGGATTCAGGAAAAGGATCTTCTGGAAAATCTTCTACAGCTGATTTCATTTCAGGATTGTACGGATCGGTTCCGCCATTGCAGGAAATGTTTAATATGGCAGGATTGAATTTACCGGAATACCTAAAAGGAAAGGATTTTACAGGAGAAGGAACTGTACTAAGAAGCACAACGGACAGTGTGGAAGATGCAGAAGAGATTGATGATAATTCAACTTCTAACGACGAAGAGGATACGAAAGATTAATATAATTGCCAGCAATGAAGGGCTTCTTGATCTTACTCAAGGCCCTTAATTGACGGTGCTTTCTGAAAATAACAATGAAATATTTATTTGTGGTGTTAACCGCAGGACTTCTATTCGGATTGAATAGTTGTGGTTATGTGGAACGAGATTTTCTAGGTAAATGGCAAGTATACGATTTAGAATTGCAATCCGAATGGCGCGGAAACATTGTAGACGATGATATGCGAGAGTACTACGAGAATGTGTTCTACGAATTTCTTCCTGAAGGAAAAATGGTGTATCACGAATACGGCGTTGAGGGAGATGGCGAATGGGATCTAAATGACGGTGAAAACCTGGAAATGAAGTATACCATGCATACAAGTTGGCGTAGCAAACGAGAAAACTTAAAGTGCAAAATCCTTTCGTGTACAGCGGGTAAAATGGCCCTACAGATGAAGTTTCAGGAAAATGAAACGTGGGTGTTTTATCTCAAAGAAGTGAACAACTAGTTATAGTGTTAACGACTCTAATTTAATCCAATGTGGAGCAAGAGTATGCCCACGGCTTTCGAGCATAATGGATTTACATCTTTCGAAGAAATCTTTTTCGCAATTGTTATTGCACCCTTCTCGATTTCCCCAGTTACATAGTGCTTCGTTCAATCATCGTTTTGTTTAAACAAATGGAAGCGATTATTCACTCAAAGGAAGCAACTTGAAAGACTCAGCAACAAAAACACCGTGTTTAATTTGCCCTGTTACTTGCGCTTCTCGTTTACGTGTGCACATGCCGCCATCTGCATCTGGATCACCGTGATCATGTATGTTGGTTCCTTCAACGTAATAAAACTTTTCATCTACCTCAATGGCCAAATCACATTCGTCTCCCGTCATTTCAAAGTTGCATTTACCGCAAGAAACGGTATAAACTCCAGACAAAGGTTCTGCTGATTTGTTCAATGAACCGCACGAAGCGAGTAGTAATAATGCTGAAAGGATAAATAGATGTTTCATGTTACTGTTTTTTAATTGACTCCCAGGTCGTGTACATTTGTTCTTGTTTCGGTCGGTTTGGTTCAGGGGCACGCAATGGTTCACATTCTTTTAACGAATCAAAGCACTCTCCCGGTAAGGCTTGGTACAATTGAGTTCCTTTCGTCTTCCAAGCGATCATGTCATCACTCACTTCCTTAATGCGTTTCGCAGGATTTCCGACAATTAAACTTCTCTTTGGGAAATTTGCTTTTGCCGGAACGAAGGATAAAGCACCTACGATACACTCATCGTCCAATACCACATCATCCATTATAACACTATTCATACCAATGAGACTATTTTTCCCAATCACACCACCATGAATGATAGCACCATGACCAATATGCGCGCTTTCTTTTAAAATAACCGTCGTTCCCGGGAACATATGAATGGTACAATTCTCTTGTACGTTACAACCATCTTCAATGATGATTTGTCCCCAATCTCCACGAATCGCTGCTCCCGGTCCTATATAGACGTTTTCACCAATAATAACATTTCCGGTAACGCTTGCCTTAGGATGCACGAAACTGCTCTTTTTAATTACGGGAATAAAACCATTGAAAGAATAGACCGACATAAGGTATTTTTGTAACGTAAAAGTAATAAAGTCGAGGCGAATGCGTCTAACTAGTCAATAGTATTATGGAATTATTCTTTGTTTACAACGCCCGAAAAGGAGTAGGGAATATGCTCATGGATGGACTACATAAGGTTGTTAGTCCTTCTGCGTACGCATGCGATTTGTGTGCGATTACGTATGGCGCAGTTGCCAAAAAAAAGCAGTGGAAAGAATTCTTGAACGATGCGAATATTCCGGTCCGGTTCTATTACAAGAATACGATTCCAGAGGAATTTGACAAAGAATGGGATTATCCTGTGGTGCTTCGCTATGAAAAATCATCAGTAACTTGTATCTTAGACATGCAGGATTTTGCTGCAATAAACGATTTGAACGAATTTATCGTTCTATTAAAAGAGAAGGTCCCTGAATTGTCTAAAGAATGAGTTACTGCGACTACTGTGAACAACCGAATGTGAAAGAGGTTCACAAGAATTATCACGATAATTGGTACGGTTTTCCATTAAATGATGACAATGAACTTTTCTGTCGATTGGTAATGGAAATCAATCAGGCTGGGCTTTCTTGGGAAACGATTCTCAATAAAGAACAGAATTTCCGGGAGGCATACGCGAATTTTGATATTCAAAAAGTGGCTAATTTTTCGGAGGCAGATCGGGAACGCTTGCTAAGCGATGCCGGGATTATCCGGAATAAATTGAAAGTAAATGCTGCAATTCATAATGCACAGAAAATTGTGGAATTGCAGCAGGAATATGCTAGTTTTGAGGCCTGGCTGAATGCCAACCATCCACTATCAAGAGAAGAATGGACGAAGTTATTTAAAAAGACTTTTAAGTTTGTAGGAGGAGAGATTGTGAACGAATTCTTGATGAGCACCGGTTATTTAAAAGGCGCTCATGATGAAAGTTGCCCGGTTTTTGCTACAATCATAAAAGAACAACCTAAATGGAGTGTGGTATGAAAAAGTTCTTAGTATTTATTGCGATCGCCCTATGTGGGACATCATTTGCCCAAGTAGGAGTGAACGCAGGAGGAAACATGTTAGTTGGCTTTGGAGCTCAGAAAACATGGGGAGGATTGCACATTGGATTGGAAGTGCCAAGAGATGATGCAGTTTCTATTTATGGTCGCTTGTCGCATTATTTTGCGCAGGCCAACAGAGATTCAATTTATTCAAGCGCGATTGCACGTGATATCAGTACAACACCGTATGTGATTAACGTTGCTGGGACATCGAGAATGAATTACACGACCTTAGAAGGTGGAACGCGTTATTATCTTGGCGATGGCTATGATTTTGGATGGGCTGCTTACGGTGGATCGAATTTGATGCTGATCTTCAACGGTGTTCGAAACCGTTACGAAGGATTTGACGAAACGCTCTACGAATTGCAAGATTCCGGATCACAACGCGGAACCATTTTCAGTCTTGGATTTGGTCTCGGCGGGGGATTGAAATATTCCATGGAAAACATAGGAACGTTCTACTTTGACTTGTCTCTTGCGTATATCATTTTCGGACAAGCTAGTAATACCGCAGCAGCGCAACAATTCGGCGAAAACGGATTGTATCGCCCCTTGTTATTCACATTCAATCTTGGTTTTCGCCGCGATATTTCTTGGTAAACAAACGCTTGTTTCCCGCTTCCTGAAAATCTTTGAGAAATTCGGGAAATTTCGAGTATCGCTGCCCCATACCTTCACTCAATTTGGACTGAACAGCTTCGCGCTGCATGGTGTTCGGTGGAATCTTAAACGAATGTTTCGAGCACATCTTGTCCAGTACTTTCTGAATTCGTCTTGGAACGTCGTCGCTCTCGGGCAAGGGATGTGTTAATTGTAAATTCGTGAAAATACTCGGATTTGCATGTGCTAAGGGAAGCTTTCCTGAATACAATCGCCATAAAGTGATTCCCAAAGCAAAGTAATCTGTTCGCTGATCTACCAAATCCAAATGATTTAGGAGCAATTCCGGTGCTGCATACCCAAGTGGAAACAGCATTTTCCTAGGTTCTGCCATAGGTTGCTTGATCGAAAGCCCAAAGTCAATCAAATGGACATTGCCATCCATGTCGATGAGAATATTCCCGGGCTTTATATCACAATGATAAATCGATTGCGCATGCAGATGATCTAGGATTTCACCTAGTTTGTCTAATGTTTCGCAAAGGAAAATATGTCTATCGCGCTTCTTTATTTGGTCGTATCGTTCCAAGATTGGCAGAGCATCCACATACTTACGAATGAGAATGGCTTCTTTTTCTCCGTCATAGAAATCCAGAATTTTAGGTAGCCCGAGGGAGTCAAATCCAAATGAGGCCTCAGCTTTCAGTCGCTCAACAGCAATTACAGACGCATCCGACTTTGCAACAACCTTCATCACACCGGTCTCCTCAGTCGATTTATTCGCAACCAGAAATAAGGATCCGAATTTTCGCCCTTGGTGTTTGCCTAAAGGTCCTATGATTCTATATTTCTCAGAAATCTCCATTTGTCTCCGAAATTGGATTGATTTGCAAAATGTTAAAGTTAGTCACTTATGGGTGCATTGAGTGAACGGGGTGTTTTGTTGATCAAACTCATATTCGCGTTGAGTAGATGTGGTTCGTTTGTCGAATTCAATCGTTTGTCTAGTAAAACTATCCCTTCGTAGAAAATATACGTATAATCCACATTTTTTTACCAAATTCATAGTACAATAATTGCTACGAAAGTATGGAGATCCTTTATAGAGATGCAACACCCAAAACCCCAGAAATCAATTTTGATTCTGAAAGCGGCGTGATGCAAATTAAAGGAAGATGCATACCTGATGATCCAGATAAATTTTGGCTTCCTGTTTTGAACTGGTTTGAATCATATATGATGAAACCCGTTGAGATCACAACCTTCAGTATTAATTTGGAGTATTTCAACATTGCATCTTCTAAGCGCATATTGTTCTTGTTATACAAATTGAACGAACTTGCGGAAGCAAAGAAACGGGTGAGCGTAGAATGGCATCACCGCGAGAATGACGAAGATATGTTCGAAGTAGGGCAGGATTACGCCTACATGGTGCGTGTTCCGTTTAAGTTTGTCGAATACGTTGAAGCTGATTTAGCCATGGCTATGTAGCTCTTTCACAATATTTATGAAATGCACGTGACTTGGTTACGTGCATTTTTCGTTTGTACCCTTAGTAAATTGTTATTTTTGCGCCATGCGATTAGTGAAGGAAATACCCCATTCCCGCTTTAAGATTCAAATTCACAGCTATAATTCGAAATATCTAGTGAAGATCGAGTTGGGACAGTTTGAACAGACGTATAAGGTTAATGAGTCTGACGTAAGCGGTTTAGAGGAGGTAGAGAAGATGGTAACAACCGAATTGCTTCGAAGAACTCTGTTGCGTTTCATTGAAATGCGCGAGGACTGGGAAGACGGATTCAGTAAAAAGAATTTATAATGAATAAGTGGATAGTAGGTCTCGCCGTAATAGGACTGTTAGCGTCTTGTGGTGAGGATAAGAAAGAAGATACAAAGGAAACTCCGAAAGAATCGGCAGATACGTCGTTGAAGATTGCTTATTACGATTTGGAGAAAATGTATACTGATTTGGATTTTTCAAAGAACGCTGGAAAGCAGTTGGAAGCTGATATGATGGCAGCCAATGACGATTATGCTAAGTACAGCAAAGAGTATGAAGCTAGCATGGCAACCATGCAGGATCCAAATGCTACAATAGACCAACAAATGGCCGCTGACCGTAAAATGCAGCGCGCGCAGCAAAAACTGGCAGAACTGCAACAAGCTTCTGGATTTCAGATGAAACAAATGCAGTTGGAGCAACAGCTTGCGGGATACTTGTTTCAATACTCAGAGGAGTACGCGAAGAAAATTGGCGTGGATGCATTGCTCGTAAATGCTCCTGGAGGAACTATTGCATACATAAGCAAAGCATACGATGTATCAGACGATTTCGTGAAGTTCTTGAACGCAAAAATTGGAACTGAGCCGAATCCTTTAGATCCAAACGCTCAAGGGCAACCTGTACCAGCTCAGGCACAGTAAAAATAATCTCAATGCTCATAGCGCAACAAAAGAAAGAACAAAACATCGCTGAGTACATTGTATACATGTACCAGATCGAGGATATCATCCGCGCATTCAAACTGGACGTTGATGCCATCATGAATAATTTTGTATTACCACAACTGCCAGATCGTTCTTTTGAGAATCAATACCGTAACTGGTATGAAAGCCTTGTCAAGCAAATGAAGGCACAGAAGATTGAGGAAAAAGGGCATTTGGTGGAATTGAACGAGATCATCGTTGAGTTGTCTTACTTGCATACGACGCTATTGAACATGACGAAAGATGAGAAGTACATCGGAATTTTCGATCGTGCTTTGCCGCTAATGGAAGATTTCAAATCGCGCTCGAACTTGAAGGACAAAAATCATATCGAGATTGCCTTCCATGCTATGTACATGAAATTGTTAATGAAGTTGCAGAAGAAAGAGATCAGTGCGGAAACGGAAGAAGCTTTTGATTCCATGCGCATCTTGCTTGCCTACCTTGGTCGCGGTTATCATAAAATGAAAGCAGGCGATTTGGATTTCTTGCAGAACTAGTTTTCAATTGGATTCCGAATACTGAGGTCATCGATCTAGCATTTTTTTAACCCTGCGTAGTGTCGAGTATCGCTTTGGTAAAGCTACTCCGTCGTAATTCTATGGAAAAGGGCCTACAGCGAAGCAAAGCCTGCCGAGATATCGAAATGCCGAAGGTCTAGATGTGCAAACATCCGAATTAAAACACTTTCCCGGGATTCAAAATTCCTTTCGGATCAAAGACATTCTTAATTCCACGCATGAGATCGAGAGAAGTTTCACTGAATGGGATGTCCATGTATTGCTTCTGAACCAATCCAATTCCATGTTCACCAGATAAAGTACCTCCAAGAGCAACTACTTCTGTAAACAACTCACGGATGGCATTGGAAAGATCGTTGTTCCATTTCTCATCCGACATTTCGCCTTTGATGATGTTAATGTGCAGGTTTCCGTCTCCAGCATGTCCGTAACATACAGATGTAAATCCATATTTGTTACCGATGCGTTTTACATGCTCCAACAGCTTCGGTAGCTCGTATCTCGGTACCACGGTGTCTTCTTCCTTATAGATAGAATTCGCTTTTACAGCCTCGCCAACGGAGCGTCTCAATCGCCATAATGCATCTTTCTGGGCTTGGGATTCAGCGAAGAGCATCTCGTCTGTTTCGAATTTTTCCAATACCTCTGTAATTTGCGCCATTTCTTCCATCAACTGATCAGGATCAAACCCGTCTACCTCAATTAATAGATGTGCTGCATGGTTTTCAGCGACCGGTATACTTGTATCGTTAAGGAAACGTTGCGTCCACGTCAATGCGTCGCGCTCCATGAATTCCAATCCACTAGGTGTAATTCCTGCTTTAAAAATAGCAGCAACGGACTTACAGGCTTCGGTGGCACTGTAGAAGGGGACTAACATCAACAGATCATGTGTTGGGTACGGAATAAGTTTCAACACAATCTTCGTAATTACACCCAGTGTTCCTTCAGATCCAACCATTAATTGCGTCAATGAATATCCGGTGGCATTTTTCAAAACATTTGCCCCCGTCCAAATGATTTCTCCATTTGGCAGAACTACTTCAAGATTGAGCACATATTCATTCGTTACGCCATATTTCACAGCTTTTGGTCCTCCGGAATTCTCGGACACGTTGCCTCCTATAAAACAACTTCCTTTACTCGCCGGATCTGGTGGGTAGAAGAGTCCTTTTTCTTTTACGGCTTCTTGCAGTACTTGTGTGATTACTCCAGGCTCTACAGTTACTTGATGATTATCTTCGTCGATTTGTAAAATCGTATCGAATTTTTCCATCGACATAGCCACACCGCCGTGCAGTGGGATGGCTCCTCCGCTGAGTCCTGTTCTTGCTCCTGATGGTGTCACACAAATGTTACGGTCGTTAGAATGTTTGAGAATCTTTGATACCTCTTCTGGCGAATTAGGTTTTAATACAACTTGTGGTAAGACTTCCAGGTCTTCCGTTTCGTCATGGCTATACTTCTTTAAATCCTCTTGACTGACAGAGCATCGTTCCTGAAGTAATTCCTGGAAAAATTGAATATCGGTATCGGAAATGGATGTGAAGGATGTCATGGTTCAAAGTTAGCAGAAATGGATGTAGTTTGGAAGATGGTGATTTGAGTTTTTTAAGCGGAGAATTATGGTCCTATTTAGCCAATTGGCTAATTAGCAAAATGGATATTCCTCGCACTTGATATTTATTTTGACTAACTTATTTAGTTAAATAATCCCCTATCAAAACCACAAAAAAAAAGGACGTCGTTCGACGCCCTTTCCTATCAATCCGATTGAAAAATCAGTTTTTCTTAATCTCAAATTCAGTTCTTCTGTTTTGTTGTCTTCCCGATGAGGTATTGTTGGTTGCTAACGGCTGGCGAGAACCATATCCCTCAGAAATTAATCGATTTGCGGCAATTCCCTTTCCTTTCAAATACGTCACTACAGCATCCGCACGAGATTGCGATAACTTCTCATTCAAAGAAGCCGAACCAGTATTATCTGTGTGTCCAGAAATCTCAATTTCCAAAGCTGGAACATCCTTCAACAACTTCACCAAACGATCTAGTTCCGCATTCGATTCTGAACGCAATATGGATTTACCAGTATCGAAGAAGATGTTTCTCAAAGCAATTTTGCTCCCGACAGCGATGTTCTTCAATTCAATAACCTTGTTCACAAGATTGTCGGCACTTCCAGATGGGATATCGAAGTTTTCTGAATGGAACAAGTAACCTTCCGCTTTCACGGCAATTCCATAGTTCTTTCCGGAAGCCAATGTGATAAGGAATTTACCTGTAGCACTATTTGTCGTGAACGTTTCAATCACCTTTCCATTGCTGTTATCGATAATTTCGATATCGGCTTGAACTGGTTTCTTCGTGATAGCATCAATCGTTTTTCCTTTAAATACGGTAAATGATTTCTGTTTCACTTCAACTGTTGCTTCCAACGCGTTATCCTTAATTGGGTTTACAATAGAAGCCAATAAGTAGTCTTCTGTTTCCATCGCTGGGTTCTTTTGTGGACCCCAGAACGTTACTTTGTAAACATCGTATCCGCCTTCACCACCTGCGCGGTTCGAACAGATGTATGCAAACTTACCGTTAGCTGATGCCGAGAAGTAGAAATCATCATAAGGCGTATTGATTGGATACCCAAGATTTACAGGTTCTCCCCACGATCCGTTGGCACGTTTTGAAACGAATATGTCGTACCCACCGAATCCGTCTCCTCCTTGAGATGCGATATACATTTTATCTCCGTCAATTGTAGCATAAATAGGTCCTTCGTTGAACTTACTATTCACTGCTGTGATCTTCGATGCAGACTTATAATCTTTCGTGATTTTACTCTGCATACTACTTTTCATTACTTCGAATCCACGTGTTCCAGTTTCCGTAACACGGTTAAAGTAAATACTCCACCCGTCGTGAGAGTAGGAAGCAAATACTTCGTTGTTGTTCTCTGTTGAAATTTGGCGCGGTAGTTTCACCGGAGATTCCCAGTTAAGTCCTGAAAGAACACTTTCGTAAATGTCTGTTTGATCTCCATCTACACGGTGCAGAAGCATACGCGTTCCATCGTAACTCAAGTTGTTGGCTACTTCATCGGCCTCTGTGTTTACACCGCCTTTCAAAGGTTGAGGTTTGGTCCATTTACCATCCACTTTTACAGAAGAGTAGAGGTCATCGTCGTATTCTCCCACGGCATTTTTATCGTGCCCATTCGGTCGGTTTGATGTATAAATGATTTCCCCTCCGTCTGTTGTTACAGCTGGTGCATAATCATTATACTCTGTATTCAATTCTTTTACGTTGTCGACCCATACGCGCTCCGGAGTTGCTTTGGCAGCCTTTGCCAATTTACATTCGCGCTTTCTTTTAACAACGAATGCACCGAAGTCGTCTGCTTTCTTATACGATTCCTTGAACTTGTCGTAGGATTTGATCGCATAACTGAATTTCTCGTCCAATTGCAATGCGTAGCCGTAATAGAAATCGAGAAAGGGATCACATTCTGGATTCAATTCATGTGCCTTGTATAAGTAGCTAATGCATTTTTCGCTGCTTCCTGAGTTGGCGTAACAAACGCCAATTTTATAGTTCAATAAGGCACTTTTAGGATTGAAGTCCTGCGCTTTTACATATTGCTCCAGGGCAAGCTTGTAATTGAGTCCTGGGTTCTTAACCGCGAAAATGGCATCATTTCCAAGAGTGAAATATTCGTCTCCCTTGTCGATAGCTTCTTTTGCCGTTTTGAATCCTTCTTTGTCGTCTTTGAAGTTTGCTGCTTTGAATTCCACCTCCTGCGCCGAAACGGTGAAGCAGAATAACGCTACTACGGCAGTTATAAATGTATAGATTTTCATGTCTTTAATTTTAGTTGCCGCAGTTACCCGCGTAATACGTTTGTCCAGTTTCTGATCCTAATTCGTTGGCTTTGCTCCAGTCTTGACAGGCACCGTCCAAATCGCGTAGCATTTCACGTGCATTTCCTCTGTTTACGTATGCCGCCGCATTTTCTGCATCTAGCTTAATTGCCTTCTCAGCTGCATCCAATGCTTTCTGGTATTCCTCTTGTTGAAAGTATATTCCACTAAGGTTAGCAGCAGCGGGTGAGTAGTCTGGTTTGACTTCCATCGCTTTTTTGAAATCTTTGATCGCCTCTACCATGCGCTTCTGCTTCATTTGAAGAACGCCGCGATTGTTGTACGCCAAGTGAAACTGATTGTCAATAGAAATGGCGCGGTTGAATGCTGCCAAGGCGCCGTTGAAATCGTCCATTTTCATTTTCGTCGTACCGATATTGTTCAGTACGAAAGCCAAATTCGGATTTTTCTTTGCCGCAGTTTCATAGTCCGCGAGGGCCTTTGCATAATTTCCCTTCATTCGATGCGATGACCCGCGATCGTTATAAGCGTTCGGGTTGCTGTTGTCTAATTCAATCGATTTCGAGAATTTTGTAATGGCTTCATCGTAATCTTGCTGAAGAAATCGAAGCGTAGCGTAATTATAATGCGCCTTTGGATTTGAAGCGTCTAGTTTGATAGATTTCTCGTAATCATTTTCTGCTTTCAGATAATCGTTCAATCCTTGATAGGCGCGGCCTCGTTGAAAGAAGGCTTTGGAATAGTTGGATTTTTTCTCGATCAATTGTGTCAGCGTCTTCACTGCATCGCTGTAGTTGCCCAGCTCATTTTCCGCAACACCTTTGTTATAATAGGCTGCGGTAAAGTTTGGATCAAACTTGATGCTCTTTTTGAATTCACCAATGGCTGCTTTATAGTTTTTACTTTGAAATTTCTCGATGCCGTTGTTGTAGGCCGTTTGACTGTTAGCGATCGCTTCGTTCTCAAGGTTGAGTGCAGTGATTGAGTCGCGGTACGCTTGTTCCTCAGGTGTGAGTTCCTCTTGAGCTAAGGAAAAAAAGCTCAAAAGTATACCCAGCATACTGAGTACAATAGTTGGTTTCATCACGTTTTATAGTTTTTGGATTCGGGTATCCAATTTACAAACTTTGTGCCGAAGAATGGGAAGAAGTTATTAACAACGAGAGGATTTCGTTAACTTTAGCCCTCAAATCAAAACTATGTCGAAGGAAGTATTTATTGTAGATGGAGTTCGAACACCCATTGGTAATTTTGGTGGTACCCTAGCTCCTATACGGACAGACGATCTAGGAGCCCTAGTGATCAAAGAATTGATGCAGCGAAATGCTTCTTTGGATCCAATGTTAATCGAAGATTTAATTTTTGGATGTGCAAATCAAGCTGGTGAGGATAACCGAAATGTTGCCCGAATGAGTGGTTTGTTAGCAGGACTTCCTTGGCAAGTTGGAGGCGAAACGGTCAATCGACTGTGTGCTTCTGGAATGGCGTCTACAATTAATGCAGCGCGTGCCATCAAAGATGGGGCAGGGGATATTTATATTTCTGGCGGTGTTGAGCATATGACGCGTGGCCCTTGGGTGATTTCGAAAGTTTCGAAGCCATACGGTCGCGATGCGCAAATGCACGATTCCTCTTTTGGATGGCGTTTCATCAATCCGAAAATGGAGGAGTTGTATGGAACAGACGGCATGGGTATGACCGCCGAAAATTTAGTGGAGATGCACGGCATTGAGCGCGAAGCACAGGATCAATTCTCTTACTGGTCGCAAATGAAAGCGGCAAGAGCAATCGAATCTGGTCGTTTGGCCGAGGAAATTGTTCCAGTATCGATTCCGCAACGAAAGAAAGATCCAATCATTTTTGATACAGACGAATTCAATCGACCGAATACCACTTTGGAAACTTTGGGTGGACTTCGCCCAGCGTTCAAGAAAGATGGTTCAGTTACTGCAGGGAATGCTTCTGGATTGAACGATGGAGCCGCTGCCTTGTTGGTCGCTTCGGAAGATGCAGTGAATGCGCACGGACTGAAACCATTGGCTAGAATTGTAGGGGCTGCGGTAGCAGGCGTTGAGCCACGTATCATGGGAATTGGTCCCGTATATGCTTCGCAGAAAGTATTGGAACGTACTGGATTGACATTGGATCAGATGGATATCCTTGAATTGAACGAAGCCTTTGCTGCGCAAGTACTAGCATGTACACGCAAACTAGGATTAGAGGATAACGATCCAAGAATTAACCCGAATGGAGGAGCTATCGCACTTGGACATCCACTTGGGATGACAGGGGCGCGCATTCTGAATACTGCGGCCATTGAACTACAAAAATCCAATAAAAAATATGCTTTGGTAAGCATGTGTATTGGGGTTGGTCAGGGATATGCAACAATTTTAGAAAAAGCATAGCCAACCTACCTAAACTATATAACGTTACTACAACATGAGATATTTGCTACTGTGCACGCTTCTCGCTCTAGCCGTTACTTCTTGTAAAAAGGAAGCGACAGTCTGGGAAGGCGATTGGAACGCACCACTAATAAACGATACACTTTCATTGGCCAATCTTGTCAATGATTCTACACTAGACGTATCTAACGGTTATTATGCCGTAAACCTTTCTAGAAATCTGTTCGATGTATCGATCAGCGATTTGGTAGAAATTCCCGACACAACGATTACAAGGAACTATCCTTCGAGTGTGAATCTTGAACTCGCTCCTGGTTTCACGTATGCAGGGTCGGCGGAAACGTACGATCTGGCATTGGGTGATGTTCAAATGAAAACAATAATGCTGAAGGAAGGATTCATTGATGTCAGACTGGAAAATCCAATCGAAGCAGTTACGTATTTTATCATTAAGTTGGATTATGTTACGGATAACAGTGGTTCATTCATTCGAACAATCCCTGCTCCTGCCGCAGTCAATGGTCAGCCGGGAGTAGCAGAGGCTACCTTGGATTTATCTGGATATACCATGGACCTTTCCGGTCAAACGGGAGGAGGCTACAATGAGTTGGTAGCAGATTTTTCCGTCGTAACGGATCCAAATGGAGGCTCAGCTTGGATTTACAATGGAGACATAACGAAAGTAGAAGCTACGTTCCGCGATGTAAAGATTTCCTATGCGCAAGGATACTTCGGAAATACCATTATTTCAGATACTACAACGATTGATTTAGCCGAGTTAGAACTTTATCAAAGCGGATTGTTGGATATCTCAAACCTGTCTCTCAACTTTGAAGTCGAGAATGGTATTAAAGCCGGTGCGGTTGCTAATATTGGTATGGTTCGAAATACGAATGCACTGAATAATATGGTAAACTTACTCGGTCCTAATATCGGGAATGATATCACCGTGAATCCAGCTACTGGAAACTGGAGTACTTTATCGCCGTCACTTACGAATGTATTGTTCAATGCTTCAAACAGTAACATTGAAGAGTATGTTGAAAATTTAGGTCTCAAACATGAGGTAGGATATACGTTTGAACTGAACCCTTGGGGAAATGTTTCCGGAGGCTGGGATCAAGTATTTCCAGAAAGCCGGGTACGTGTAAAATTGAACGCACAAATGCCACTATCTATTGGAATGGATGCTTTGACGTTACAAGATACTTTCGACTTAACGTTCAATCAGGATCCTGAGAGAACACGAGTGGTTTCAGGCGATTTAATATTAAATGCTAAAAATGGATTCCCATTCAGTGCAGATGTCACCATGTACTTCATTGGAGCGAATGGAGCATTACTTCATACCGTTCAAGGAACTGATATCATTGAGTCCTCTCAATACGGAGTGTTGGATATGAATACAAATGTATTGGTGCAACCCTCAGAAGTTATTTTCTCTCTTTCCGATGACGTTATTTCGAACATTAATGACGTTCAAAAGGTAGTGGTTCGAGCAGAAATGAATTCTCCAGACCCTTCAACAGGTGTCAATCAACAAATTTTAATTCCTGAGAACGCATTTATTGAAGTGAAGCTGCGTTCTGAATTCAAAACTGAAAATCGATTCTAATGAGAATAGTAACATTGTTATTGTTCGGATTGCTCAGTTTTGGAGCGAGCGCACAAATGTATATGGATCAATCAGATTCCACAATATATGAAAACGAGGTTGGTGTAAAAACGATTGGCGACTACGGGGCAACCGCGGTTCAAAATGGGGTTGCCAATCGAATGTTCTTGGGTGGATTCATCGATTCTACAATGAAAGGCAATTCCTTATCCCGTCACTCAGTAGTGAATCGAATTGGAGTGAACGCAAGCGGTGAGATTTATTACAGAAACTCTCAAAAGAAACTTTTCAAGAAGAAAGATTGGGGCTACGAAATTTCCGCTGGAGTGAATTATTTCGGCGGTGCGATTTATGGTCGTGATGCCTTTGGACTCTTGTTTTTCGGGAATCAAGATTATATCGGGGATACAATGGTTTTGTCCGGAATGGATGCAAACTTCACAGCGATGCAAAAAATCGGATTTGGACTTTACGATGTCAAAAGTAAATCCAGTGTTCGATTGAATCTATACAATATCAACTCTCGAATCGATGCTGATTTTAGAGATTTCGAATTGCAGCAATCTGCCGATGGACAAGAATTGACCTTGATGATGGACGGAGACGTTACTATGGGAAAATCATCCAAGTTCAATCAAGGATTTGGAGTTGGCGTGGATTTCGATTTCCGTATTCCAATTTCATGGGTGAAAGGTGATAACGCCTATTTGCAGTTCAAAGCGCAAAACCTAGGCTTTGGATATATGTACGAAGCACAAAAGAAATATAGCTTCGATACTACCATTGTCTTTGACGGTTTCCGATTCGACCAACTGATCTCGGAAAATGGATATTTCAATGACAGCATTAGCATTTTAGACACTTTAGGAATTCGTTCGCAAGATGTGAATTCAACATTCCTACTGCCAGGATTTATTCAGGTCTCGAAAATGGTAGACAAGCAGAGTGAAAAGCAATTACAATCGTTTTTTGGACTGCGCGTTTATCCAAGTTTAATTTTTAGTCCGCTTGGATTTGCAGGAGCTGATTATCGATTCAACGAGCATGTTCACGCAGGAGCTAGTGTTACGTTTGGCGGCTTTTCAGGACTTAGATTTGGAGCCTATGGCCAGTTCAATTGGGAGAAATTTGGATTGGGTGTCGGATCAGATAATTTTTCTGGTTTCATGCGAGCGGGAGGAAATGGAACATCAATGTATTTGAACGCCGTATGCAGATTTTAGTCAAAATACTATTTGTAGTGCTTCCTTTACTGACCTCGGCGCAGATCAATTTCTTCCGAAATTATTCGGATAATTCGTACGATTTCGGTCAAGGAGTTGTTCAATTGGAGGATAGCAGCTACGTGGTAACAGGTTCGTCCGGTAGTTTTGTTGGCAACGGGCAAGCTTTCTTAATGAAAGTTGACAGTCTAGGAATTAAAAAATGGTCCAATCATTACGGTGGTCTTGAGAACGAGTGGGGAAGACGCGTGCTACATCAAGAAAACTTTGGATTCTTTCTTTGTGGTCATTCCAATTCTTATGGTGCGGGAGATTACGACTTTTACTTAGTTAAGGTGAATGATTCAGGTGTGGAGGAATGGCACAATAACTACGGAGATAATAATTGGGAACGTCTAATGGATGCTGCCCTGACTCGCGATACAGGAACGATTCTCGTTGGCGAAAAACAAAACGGAATATACGGAACGGACATGTTTATGGTTCGAACGGATCAGAATGGCGATACGTTGTGGACTAAAACCATAGAGAATCTTGGCGATGATGTAGCGATGTCGGTTGATATTTATCAGGATTCGCTGCTGTATGTCGGTGGAACTCGTTACTATGAGGATTCGGCACAGGCAAAGGGAATTATTTACAAGATTCATGACAACGGTCAAATGTTAGACACATTGTATTTTAAAACGTACCCGGGAGAATATGAGATGAACGATTTGCATATTATTGGAGATACGGTTCAGGCACTGGGAAGTCATCGAGATAGCAGCGCGGATCAATGGGATTATACTTTCTTTCGATCCAATATTACTGTGAATGGATTTGGGAATATTTCATGTTTCAATTCAGATGTCAATGGTGATTGGCACGGAGATGTATTTACGTCTTATGGGGACGACTCCAAAAGGTACATGGGGATGAGTTTTGAAAACAATTCTGGAAATCAGAATTTGAATGGTCGTGACGTGATGGTTCAAAGAGGAAATACGTTTATGTTTTTCGAAGATGCCGTTGGATTTATTGAACACGAGGAACCCGATGTAAATGGAGAACTAATCAGAACGAGCGATGGAGGAGCGATTCTAGTGGGATACAGTCAGAATCCATTGATCGGTGCTGGAGGAGGAACGATATTCCTAATGAAGATTGGGGCAAATGAAACGTATCCCGTAACAGATGCAAGTGGGCATTCAGCAGTTGTAAATGTCACGGAACAATTGAATTCAATAGATGTTTCCGTATATCCGAATCCAGCCCAAGATTGGCTACATATTGAATTGCCAACGAATGACTCAGGAAATTACCAATTGACGAATATTTCCGGGCAGATGGTTGTAAACGGGCCAATCTCTGGTGAAGCAAGTATTCAAACATCAGAATTGCCTTCAGGAGTCTACTTACTTCAGGTAGCAACACCGAATGGAAAGGTAATAAATCGAATTATAATTCAATAACCTATGAAAAAAACGCTACTACTACTTTTCATGGTTACGCTTGTTTCGGCTGCTTTCAGTCAGATAAGTTTCTACCGTCTTTTTGGAGGTGAAGAATTCGATTATGCCCATGACGTAGTGGAAATGCCCGATTCGGGATATTTAGTGGTTGGAACTTCAGGAAGTTTCAATGTTGGGCATGCAGACGCATTCCTCGTTCGAACCAATAAATACGGAAATTGGCTATGGTCCATCCCGTATGGAGGTCCAGAAAATGATGGAGTGAATGATCTTGAGTATAAAGAAGGGTTTGGAACTTATTTATTAGGACGAACTACAGGTGCGGCAGGTGATTTTGATCCCTGGATTTCATTTGTGGATGATCAAGGCTCAGTAATTTGGGAAAAAAGCTATCCCGGCCCGGTTTGGGAAGAGGCAACAGAATCTGCAATGACCCAAGATTCAGGATTAGTTGTCGGCGTGAAGCGCTACGGTACAGGTACTCAAGAATCGGATTATTCCATCATGCGGCTGGATATTGCTGGTGATACCATTTGGTCACAAGAAGTGAATGAACTGGGAGACGATGAGGTAACTAATGTCGAATCGTACCAAGATTCAATGTTCTTGATTTCATCCAATCATTGGGATACCCTCAATTTAGAGACTTACGGTTTAATGGAGTTAATTCATGAGGATGGTTCCTTGATTTGGAGCGATACAGTAGGAATTTCACCGGGATCTTCATGGATCAATGATTTTTATGTTTCTAACGATACACTTTTTGGAGTTGGGACTTTCAAATTAGACGATACTTCCACGTTCAATAGAATGCGTCACGTTCGTTACTTGCCACTGGCTGAAAATGGTGATATTCTTACTCAAATCAGTATCAGCGCTGGAAATATGATTGACGATGTTGTGTTGCCAGTTCCTAACAGTCAGTTTAAATTCGGAGCGTTCCGATTTCAAGACCCGATGGGAAGTTCTCCCAACAGTGATTTTTATGTAGCGTTGAACTCGTACAATCTTACACCAATTGGAGCTACAGCAAGTACTGTTACCGAAGGAGAGGATCGGTTGGTTAATGGTATTCCAACCAAAGACGGAGGTGCCATTTTTGTTGGCTATCAATCCTTGCCTAGTGGCGGGACGGCAATGGCTATGCTGAAAGTAGGCCAAGGTTTTGATTATCCGGTGGTCCCTGAGATACCCTTTATCCAAGACTTGGTCGGCCAAGAAGAATTGAAAACGCTTACTTCTGTAATTGTATATCCAAACCCTACTTCGGATTTCCTGAATGTTGAGACAGGAGGAGAGCCCATCGATGGATATAAGCTGGTGAACATAGAAGGAAAGGAATTATTGACCGGTCAAATCTCCCATACCGAGAGCTTAATATCGGTAGAAGGAATTTATTCTGGAATGTATTTCTTACAATTCTATAGCAAGGGAGTCTTCCTAGGGGCAAAGCAAATCGTAGTACAATAAACTACCACTCAAAGGCTTCTTTACTGAACCATTTTCCCTGTGCTCGAAGTGTCTGTTCTATTACGTCTCTCACGCATCCCTTACCTCCGTTTATTGGGGATTGATAATGAGCGATGCTTTTTACCTCTACCGCAGCGTCCTGAGGACAAGTGGCAACCTTAACCATGTTCATCACTTGATAATCGGGAATATCATCTCCCATGTATAAAACTTCTCCATCGGTAAAATCATACGCTTTCTTAAGACGCTCGTAGACTTCTAACTTGTTTTTGGATTGCAGACAAACCTCGGTAGCCCCCAAATTTTCCAAGCGCACTTTAACAGCTTCAGAGTTCCCTCCAGTAACTATGAGAATTCTATATCCAAGCTTCGATGCATATTGAAGAGCATAGCCATCGTGAGAACTCAAGGTACGCACAACTTCGTCGTTAAAAAGCATGACGCTTCCATCGGTGAATACACCATCTACATCAAAAACGAAAGTGGTAATGTCGGCCAGATTTTCTTTATAACTCTTCATTGTCATATGTTTCTTTAATGCTTTCAGTCAATAATTGATACAATTCTTTCGCTGTACCGGATTGAGCCTCTAAATGCTTTTCAATAGTCTTACTGTCCCCTCTTCTTGCTGGTCCTGTTTGTGATTCAAAAGCAGATTGATGATCAAGTTTGCTCAAGGTCTCTTTCAAAAGAGGTAGTAAGAGTTTGTAATCAAGGTTTTGCTCCTCCGTAATTTTCTGCGCCTGATATACCACGTGATTCGTGAAGTTGTTGATCCAAACGGCTGCCATGTGAATTTGACGGCGTTGGTCTGAATTAACAATGTGCGAATGCGGGCTTAGTTTCTGTGCGAAATCGTTTATTGCTTCTTGAAATAGTACGTTTTTCGATTCAACCAAAAATGGAACCGACCGCATGTCAACAGAACTCGTTTTAGACATCGTTTGAAGAGGATAGAGAACTCCAATTTCCTTTCGTTTCGGCAATTCATCCAATCCAACAGACCCTGAAGTGTACACAACAGGGGTTTCTTCAGGCATTTGCGAGATGATTTCCGCAATGGCGTCATCAGAAACACAAATTATGGTGAATTGAATGGGTAAAGATGAGATGTTACAAACTTCGGCGCTGAGTGAATCTGCTAAAATAGCTGCATGATCACGATTTCGTGAGGCGATATGTGAAACCAAAATTCCGTTCTTCACTAAAGCTCTGCCCAATTGGGTAGCGACATTTCCTGAACCAACGATGGAGACCTTTTGAATCATGGTGCAAAGATAGGTGAATTCGAGAAGTCATTATGCTATTTAGCCATTTGGCTAATTAGTAGAATGGATTTTACCGGTAATTTTTAATTAAAAATCGTATCTTCTCTAGTTATCGACAAAAAAAATCACCTCTCCCGATAGCCATCGAAATGAGGTGATTCCTTTAAATATTTGAAACGGATCTATTTACCGTGACATTGCTTATACTTCTTACCGCTTCCACAAGGGCAAGGATCGTTTCTACCAACCTTCTTTTCGGCAACTACTGGTTCGCGCTTAACTTGCTGTTGTTGTTGGGCAGCTGAGTTCGCCATTGCTTGCTCATAACCTTCACGACCCGGAAGCGCTTGTTGCTGCTCTTCATTTGTTTGGGCATTGCTATAGTTATTTTGAGTTTGCGCAGATGCATTGGTACTCTCGATTTGTTCCAACTGTGGAATGTCAAGTTTTGCCAACAATTCAATAGTCTCACTGTTTAATCGAACCAACATCGCTTTGAATAAATCGAACGATTCCAATTTGTAAACCAACAATGGATCTTTCTGCTCGTACTGAGCGTGACTTACTGCCGAACGTAAATCGTCCATTTCACGTAAGTGCTCTTTCCACTCATTATCGATCATTTGAAGAACGATATTCTTCTCTAATTGTTTGTGAATCGCAGATCCACCAGTATTGTATGCTTCAACCAAAGAAACATTCAAACGCACTTCACGACGTCCGTCCGTTAATGGGAATACAATGAATTCGTATTGATTGCCAGGATTTTCATACAATGCTTTTACCTGAGGGAATGCACGTTCAGCGATGCGCGAGTTTTTACGATCGTAGCGTTCGCGGAATCCTTGATATACCCGCTCAACCAACGTTATGTTATCAAGCGATTCGTACTCGTCTGGTGTAACAGGTGATTGCATTCCTAGTTGACGCAACAGCTCCTCCTCAAATTTGTTGAATTCCTCTTTCGTGTGAGTAAGTGAAATGTTTTCACAGAAATCGTAGAACATATTGTCTACGTCCAAATCTAAACGATCTCCGAACAAAGCATTCTTACGTTTCTTGTAAATCGCTTTACGCTGAGCGTTCATAACATCATCATATTCGAGCAATCGCTTACGAATTCCGAAGTTGTTTTCCTCTACTTTCTTCTGAGCACGCTCGATTGATTTCGAAACCATGCTATGTGTAATAACTTCACCTTCTTTCAATCCAAGGCGGTCCATCAACTTCGCAATACGTTCGGAACCGAACTTACGCATCAAACCATCCTCAAGAGATACAAAGAATTGAGATGATCCTGGATCTCCCTGACGACCAGCACGTCCGCGCAACTGTCGGTCAACTCGACGAGAATCGTGACGTTCCGTACCAATAATAGCCAAACCTCCCGCTTCTTTAACGCCTTCGCCCAGCTTAATATCGGTACCACGACCGGCCATGTTCGTTGCAATAGTTACCGCTCCTGGTTTACCAGCTTCGGCAACAATTTCCGCCTCTTTCTTGTGTTGTTTTGCGTTCAATACCTGATGATTGATTCCTTTCATCTTCAGCATTCGGCTGAGTAATTCGGAAATCTCAACAGTTGTAGTACCCACCAATACTGGTCGGTTTTGAGAAACCAATTTCTCGGTCTCTTCAATTACAGCATTGAACTTCTCACGCGCCGTTTTGAAAACCAAATCATTTTGGTCGTTACGCTGAATAGGTCGGTTCGTCGGAATTACAACTACATCCAATTCATAGATGTCCCAGAATTCTTTCGCTTCCGTTTCCGCTGTACCAGTCATACCCGAAAGTTTGTGATACATTCGGAAATAGTTCTGAAGGGTAATTGTTGCATACGTCTGAGTAGCCGCTTCAACTGTTACGTTTTCTTTCGCTTCAATCGCTTGGTGCAATCCGTCGGAATAACGGCGCCCCTCCATAATACGACCTGTTTGCTCATCGACGATTTTAACTTTTCCGTCCATGATCACATATTCAACTTCTTTCTCAAACAAAGAGTATGCTTTCAAAAGTTGGTTGATCGAGTGGATCCGCTCTGACTTAATACTGTATTCACGCACCAGACTGTCTTTGTTCTCTTGGAATACTTCAGACGATAAGTCTTCTTTTTCCAATCGTGCTATTTCGGATCCAATGTCCGGCATTACAAAGAACTCACGATCATCACTTCCTGATAATAGGTCAATTCCCTTATCGGTAAGTTCGATTGTATTGTTTTTCTCTTCGATGACAAAGAATAATTCCTTGTCAATTTTCTTCATGTTCTTTCCTTGCTCCTGCATGTAGAAGTTTTCAGTCTTCTGCAGGTGAGCGCGAATCCCCGGCTCTGAAAGGAACTTAATCAATGCTTTGTTTTTAGGCAGTCCACGGTAGGCACGTAGTAATGCTTTTCCACCTTCTTCCAACATTGTTTTTGCATCCTGACCTTCCCCAACTTCTCCGTTGATTACCTTCAGTTGCTTCTTCGCTTCCGTCAAACACTGCGTTACGTACTTTCGCTGAGCTGCAACGATGTTCTCTACACGCGGCTTCAACTGGTGGAATTCATGTTCGTCTCCACGTGGTGTTGGTCCAGAAATAATCAGTGGCGTTCGAGCGTCATCAATCAAAACGGAATCGACCTCATCGATAATTGCATAGTGGTGTTTCTGTTGCACCAAGTCGTCTATACTCCCTGCCATATTGTCACGGAGGTAATCGAAACCAAACTCGTTGTTCGTTCCAAAGATGATATCTTTCTTATAAGCTTCGCGTCTTTCTGGAGAATTTGGGCGGTGCTTATCAATACAATCAACAGTCAATCCGTGGAATTGATACAAGGGTCCCATCCACTCGGAGTCACGTTTTGCCAAGTAATCATTCACAGTTACCAAGTGCACCCCTTTTCCAGAAAGCGCATTTAAGTATACAGGAAGTGTTGCAACGAGTGTTTTACCTTCCCCCGTTTGCATCTCCGCAATATTTCCTTTGTGAAGAACACCACCACCCATTAACTGGACATCGTAGTGAACCATGTTCCAAGAAACTTCGGCTCCTGCTGCAGTCCAGCTGTTATGCCAGATCGCTTTTCCGTTCTCAATTGTAATTCCGTCTTTCTGTTGTGATAGCTCAATGTCGAAATCCTGTGCAGTAACCTCCAATTGGCCGTTTTCAGCCCAGCGACGCGCAGTTTCTTTCACTACGGCGAATGCCTCAGGAAGAATGGATTCAAGAATTTCTTCAATTTTAGCATCAATCTTTCCGGTCATCTTATCGATGTCCTCGAAAAGTTCTTCTTTATCCTGAATTGGAGTATTAATATCGTCTGCCTTGGCTTGCAACGCTGCTAGTTCTGCTTCCAGATCTGCTGTTGCATCCAAAATCATTTTTTGAAAGACCGGAGTTTTCGCGCGCAATTCATCGTCAGAAAGTGATTGAACTTGCGCAGTTTGCGCGTTCGCCTGATCGATTATTGGTTGGTATTCTTTTCTGTCTTTCGTTGATTTATCCCCAAACAGGGACTTCATTATATTTAATGCCATATTGCTCTTGCTAAAGGGGTCGTAAAAATAATCAAATTCCTCGGCCTCCTAACTTGTTTTCGTACTCAATTTGGCTTCCTTCCGTCATAAATTATTCCAAGTTGATCGATGCTGACAAATTGTCTCTGATTGAATCATTTGCTCTTCAAGCGGATTTAAGGCATGCACATCATCCCGCAAGTGCTACTGCATCTCGACTCCGCCTGATACTCAGTCACCACTTTTCTATACTCATAGCGCAATCACCAACACGAATAATTCAATTTTGGCGACGGTTAATAACTATTCATTATTCCTTATTCTGAATTCAATAATTGTCCTCAGAATCATATTATCTTTGCGGCATGCATGAAAAAATTCTAATCCTCGATTTTGGGTCGCAGTATACCCAGTTGATTGCCAGAAGAGTACGTGAATTAAACATCTATTGTGAAATTCACCCATGGAATAAATGTCCTGAATTGACTTCCGATATCAAAGGAGTTATTTTATCAGGAAGCCCTTTTTCTGTTCGTGACGAGAAATCTCCGAAGCCTGATTTATCAGAGATAAAAGGGAAAATGCCATTGCTTGGTGTTTGTTTTGGTGCGCAGTTTTTGGCGCACAATTTTGGAGGAGAAGTATTGCCATCATCGATTCGCGAATACGGTCGGGCGAACTTATCTCATGTTGATACAAGCAATGTTCTTACAAAAGGAATGACAATGGGGTCGCAAGTTTGGATGTCTCATGGAGATACCATTAAGTCGATTCCAAATAACTATAAGATTATTGCAAGTACTTCGGATGTTGAGGTTGCTGGATATGAAATTGAAGGTGAACAAACGTTCGGAATTCAATTTCACCCAGAAGTATACCATTCATTGGAAGGAGCGCAGTTGTTGAAAAATTTCTTGGTGGATGTATGTGGATGTTCGCAAGATTGGACACCACTTTCGTTCGTTGAAGAGACGGTGCATGAACTTCGCGAGAAGATAGGAACCGATAAAGTAATTCTCGGTTTGTCAGGAGGAGTAGATTCTTCTGTTGCTGCGGTTCTCTTGCATAAAGCAATTGGCGAAAACCTTCACTGCATTTTTGTAGACAATGGATTGCTTCGTAAGAATGAGTTCGAGTCGGTTCTTGATTCATATAAAGACATGGGCTTGAACGTAAAAGGAGTCAATGCAACGAAGTTGTTTTATGAAGAGTTGGCTGGTCTTACAGATCCTGAAGCAAAGCGCAAGGCTATTGGAAAAGTATTCGTGGATGTATTTGATGCAGAATCGAAAAAAGTAAATGACGCTAAGTGGTTAGGTCAAGGAACTATTTATCCGGATGTAATCGAATCCGTTTCCGTTTCCGGTGGCCCAAGTCAAACAATCAAGTCGCATCATAATGTTGGTGGACTTCCAGATTATATGAAATTACAAGTGGTGGAACCATTAAAACTGTTGTTCAAAGACGAAGTGCGACGTATTGGTCGTTCGTTAGAAATTGACGAGAACATTTTGGGGCGCCATCCTTTCCCAGGTCCTGGATTGGGGATTCGGATTTTAGGAGATGTTACTCCAGAAAAAGTAGCCATTCTACAAGAGGTTGATCACATCTTCATTTCGTCATTGAAAGAAGACGGTTTGTACGACGATGTTTGGCAAGCGGGAGCCATCTTCTTACCGATTCAGTCGGTAGGAGTTATGGGAGATGAAAGAACCTATGAGAATGCTGTAGCTTTGCGAGCAGTAACTTCAACGGATGGTATGACGGCAGATTGGTGTCATCTTCCTTATGAATTTTTAGCAAAAGTCTCCAATAGGATCATCAACCAAGTGAAAGGTATTAATCGCGTGACA
>JADFAL010000102.1 GCA_015665275.1 Flavobacteriales bacterium
CGAACGAGACCTGTGTTTTTCGATGTCTGATAATTCTTGAATTGCCGCTGTCAGCCTTGTTTCAAACTGAGGTTTCGAAAATGCACTGCTGAGGATCTGCCTTCCCTTCTGTTGCGCTTCATTCCAAAGCTGTTCGTTCTGATAAAACTCGGCAGCAGCTTGCGCAAATTTATGGGCGTCCTCTACAATATTTCCAGGCCACAATTCAGGGGTTGCGATTCCCTCTGCACCATAAGGAGTCGTTATCGAAGGCGTTCCAACGGCCATCGACTCTAAAAGTTTCCCTTTTATACCCGCCCCAAAACGTATTGGGGCCAATGAAACCCGCACATTCATAACAACGTGTCGCGCATCCGTAGCCCTTCCGTGTACTATAAATCGATCTTCTTTGTTTGTTAATTGATACACCTTTTCACTGCAATACGCTCCGTAAACATGCATCTTCGCTTTAGGTACCTTTATCTTAATAAGTGGCCATAGCGTCGACTTCAAATAGCGCACGGCATCTAGATTCGGTTCGTGCCAAAAGTTTCCAATAAAGAGGAATCCTTCTCTATCCTTAAAAGATGTTGTGGAAGCTTCTACTGGCTCACAGTAAAAAGGCAAATGCACTAATTTCTCTGGTGAAATTCCGTAGGCATTTTGAAGCAGTTCAACTTCGTAATCTGAAACCATCAAGGAAACATCGCTTCTGTGAATTGACGCTAACTCTCTCAGCATCAAATCCGATCGATACATGTCCAAGGAAAGTTCAATTCCTGTTTTGACGGCTTCTTGTCGTGCTTTCCGTAAAAAATGAAGATCTTCCGTGTTCAAAATGCGCAATGCGCTAGGACATTGATCCATCACTCTCCAGCCAAACTGTTCTTCGGTCATGAAACGGTCAAAAATCACGATTTGTGGATTCAACTCTTTGATGCGCTCATCAAACGCACTGCTATTAACTTCTACGGAATCAATGGAGATTGGCAATTGCGACAAGTCCTCTTGAAAGTCTGTTTGCTTCGCGTGCGATAGAAACGTGACTTGATAATTCTCCTTCTTGAAATAGTGAATTAACTGCAACATGCGCGTGCCTGCAGCAGAAGAATTCGGTTCTGGCCAAACTTTCCCAATGATGAGTACGGATTTATTGTGTTTCATGAATTGGTTTCAGATGCAAAAGTAATGCGGATTTATAGGCTCGTATTCATCCTTTTGTTTCCAAGTAAGAAGCAAAAGAAGCTAATTTATATAATTGATCCTATGATCTATGAAACGTGTGTCTTTTTATTGGTCCCCACCGTTGATAGTAATGAACGTAAATAGATTACGTAGTTAAGACGCTTATTTGATGTATGAAAAATTTAATTGGCGCAATGGACGGAACAGACAGAGGACAACTAAAAGTTCGCGTATTCTCTTTTTTAAATCGGCTAGATGTTTCTAGGAATGCCGAACAGGAACAGTTACAACAATGCGTTTCTAGTGTGTTTAAAAGTTCCGATGCATCTGGAATGGTTACGGATTGGGTCCAGCAGCGAAAGGTGGATGGGCACTACGACTAATTTTGGGTTAGTATCACGTTAAGCGCTTACTTTCCGATACAAAACTTAGCAAAAATATTCCCCAACAAGTCATCCGTTGATATATCTCCCGTAATTTGGCCCAATTCGTACATCGCCTGACGGATGTCCATCGCTACGAAATCTCCGGTAATTCCCGTTTCCAATCCTTCGAGGGCCTTTTGCAAGGCGTCAGAAGTTCGAAGCAAGGCATCGTAGTGACGTGCGTTGGATACAATGGTTTCTTCTGCCAAGTCGAAATCGCCCTGAACAGCGGAAACGAGTTCCTTTTTGAGCGCTTCGATTCCTGTTCCCTCCATGGCCGAAATCTGCAACCAATCACGGGAGATTTCCGCAACATCTACCTTATTGATCACAGGCAAGATTATCTTCTCAGGATACGCGGCATTCAAATCTTCCACCCAACTTGCTACACGATCTACTTCGTTTTCTACCGTTGCATCCGCCATACACAAAACAACTGTTGCTTTACGCATCATGTCTTTCGAGCGCTCAATTCCCAATGCTTCGATTTCCTCTGCGTTTTCGCGAATCCCCGCCGTGTCAATCAAGCGAAACAACAAACCTTCGATGTTCAAGGTTTCTTCAATGACATCTCTCGTAGTTCCAGCGATGTTGCTCACAATAGCCCTGTCGTCCTCCAATAACTGGTTGAGCAACGTACTTTTTCCGGTATTCGGTGCGCCCACAATAGCTACCGGGACTCCATTTTTAATCGCATTGCCTAATTCGAATGACTGTGCCAACCGTTTGATGTACGCCAATACATCGGAAACAAGTGTTTTTAGTTCTGTACGGTCTGCGAACTCCACATCTTCTTCCGCAAAATCCAATTCCAACTCCACCAAAGAGGCAAAATGAATCAGTTTTTCACGCAGCTCCTTTAACTTGTTCGAAAAGTTTCCACGAAGTTGTTTGATGGCAATGTTGTGCGCTCCACGCGATTGAGCCGCGATCAGATCTGCTACAGCTTCTGCCTGAGACAAATCCATTTGACCATTCAAAAAGGCACGTTGTGTGAACTCTCCCGGTTGCGCCATTCGGCATCCAGAACTCAAAAGCAATTGAATTACTTGCTGCTGAATATACGGTGATCCATGACATCCAATTTCTACGCTTTCTTCACCCGTGAAACTCTTTCCTTCATCGAAAACAGTGACCAACACCTCATCGACTAGTGCACCTTCTTCATTCTTAATGGTTCCGAAATGAGAAGTATGCGAAACCGTGCCCTCCAGAGATTTGGAAAAGACGTTGGATGTAATCGCCTTTGCTTCTTTTCCGGAAACACGAATCACTCCAATTGCACCTATTCCATTGGGGGTTGCTAATGCACAAATTGTATCGTTGGTCATGCCGCAAAATTAGGAAACAAAAAAGACCACCCAAACTGGGCGGTCTCTTTGTTGAGTGTAGTTTGTAGATTATTGCTTTATTAATCGCTGATCTTGCAGCAAACCTTCAGCTTTAATGCGGACCATATATACTCCTGAAGGAAGTTCCTGAACGGAGTATGTAGTTGTGCTTCCTTCGAATTCTTTGATTACGCGGCCACTCATGTCCAAAAGCAGAACAAGATCTATTGCAGACTCACTCGCGATCTGGAACGTATTGTTCGTTGGATTCGGTGAGATGGCGAATGAAATAACGTTTTCTTCATTCAAGCTAGCACAGTTGTTCACCGTGATAGTTTCGTTTGCTGTGGCATCACAACCGTTTGCATCCGTAAATGTGTATGTGATTGTGTGGGTTCCAATTCCAGCCGCTGAAGGATCAAAAACTCCTCCCGTTACTCCCGGTCCACTGTAGGTACCATTTGAAGGTGTTCCTCCTGTAATTGTGAAAAAAGGATCGGTATCGCATACGTTACTGAACGAATTAAGCGTCACAGTTGGGCTTTGAACGACTGTAATTGATTCTACTGCCGAATTTGTACACCCGTTTCCGTCCGTGTAGGTATAGGTAAGCGGAAATGATCCAAGACCTGAAACTGCCGGGTCAAATTGCGTACCGCTGGCTCCTGTTCCGGAATAAGTTCCTCCCGAAGGAGATCCACCTACAAGGTTTATAGCACCTCCCGCAGAACAAGCATCTGAAAAGGCTGCTTGCGTTACATTTGGAAGCGCATTAATGCTAAGATCTGAACCGTTATCCGATCCCGTTACTACTGGGTTATCCGAAACCACGCGCACTCGGTATCCGTTTCCTGCAGGCGTTGATCCTGGAACTACCGCTACAATCGCCCCTGAGTTCGCAGTAGAAACCAATGTTCCTATTACAGTTGGCGCAGCAAATGAACCTGCAGCATCTGAAAGCTGTGCAGAGTAGGTATTACCTACGTTGAATGTTCCCGTAGAAGTGAAATCCACCTGAAGCGTTGTTGTGTTTCCTTCACACCATGAAGACGGTGTCACAGATGTTCCTGTTGTAATCGAGTTGGTTCCACCCCCTCCAGTAGTTCCTTCTACAAGAACATCATCGATAGAGAATGATGGGTCTGTACCCGAACCAGAAGATGTGTTTTGCCATCTGTAACGGAAGGTCAATGCTGTCGTGTTATCCCATGCTGGCAATGAAACCGATTCTTGTGTCCAAACGCCTGTATTTTGATACACAGTCCCGGTTGGTGTCCAAGTTGCTCCACCGTCCACAGAATACTCTAAGGTTCCAAAGGCTGTTCCTGTCAGGCCTTGACATAAGTACCAAAAAGAAAGAGTAATATTGGTTACATTCGACGCGTCGATTGACGTTGTGATCTGCGTGTAAAAATCAGATGTTCCTCCAGCATCGTAATTGGCATTACACACCGAAAGACCACCACACACTGTAGTGTTGGTAATGTGCATATAGGTGGATTGAGGAGAGTTGGTGATTCCTCCGGGTTGGTTGGGGGTGTCAGGAATAAGACCTGCAAAACCAAGGTGTGCATTGTTCACTACCCAGTTGTTTGTTCCTGAACCGGATGAATTCAAACTCCATTGCCCGCTTCCCGACTCAAAATCATCAGAGAACAATGTAGTTTGTGAATAGCTGAATGATCCGAGTAGGAGTCCAGCAAGAAGCATGGTAATTTTTTTCAAAGCGTGTAGTTTAGAAGTTCTTCAATAGTTCTTTCCTAATTCCTTAAAGTAAACGGAGCGATGCGTAAGAAAGAATTTGTTTAGTATTTGGCTGCTCTTAATTAGTAAGTGGCACCCTACGGTGGTGAGAATGTAGTAGTAGTTGAATCATAGTTTTTGTTTAGCGTGTCTCAATGTAAGACGTTTTCAGCATTATTCCTAAAACAATACTATGTGCGAAAATCACCGCTTTGATCGAAAAAACTCTTGGATTATTGCTTGACATTCACTCTCCATGATTCCGTGCACCACTTCTGATTTTGGGTGGTACAAGTTTCCAACGGTACTGGCTCCTCTTTTCTCATCTCTGGCGCCAAAAACTATTTTGTCAAGTTGCGACCAGTACAGCGCTCCTCCGCACATTACGCAAGGTTCTAGCGTAACGTACAACGTACATCCTTTCAAGTATTTTCCACCAAGGAAACCTGCCGCAGCGGTAATTGCCTGCATTTCGGCATGTGCGGTAACATCATTCAATTGTTCGGTGAGGTTATGTGCTCTTGCAATCACCCGTTGATTTGCCACGACCACTGCTCCAACTGGAACTTCGCCCAATTCAAAAGCCTTTTCCGCCTCTTGGTATGCTTGTTTCATGAAATAGTTATCGTCAAACGGGTCAATCATATCGTCGATTTGCCTCGAAATTAGGCAAAATTCTAGCGTCTGGAAGGCAATTCTGCTACATTTGCTTCCATGATGCGACTTCCAAAACCTCTACAAAAAGGCGATCACATTCAAATCGTAACTCCAGCCAAAAGGATTGATGCTTCACATGTGCATTTGGCCCAAAAAACCTTGGAGCAATTAGGGTTTGAAGTAAGCATCAGCAAACATTGTTTCGGAAGTCATCATTACTTTTCAGGAACCATTCTTGAACGTCTTTCTGATCTACAGGCCGCATTAAACAACCCGGAAGTTAACGCCATTTTGTGCGCAAGGGGCGGATATGGATGCGTTCAACTGGTGGATCAATTGGATTGGTCCGCTTTTAATGCAAACCCAAAGTGGATTGTAGGGTTTAGCGATGTCACTGTATTGCACCAACACCTTCAATCAACAAAAAGGGGAAGTATTCACGGAACAATGCCGTTGAATTTTGGCGATCATTCTGCTGAGGCTTTAACCACGTTGGTTTCAGCACTGGAAGGCACACCTTATTCGATTGAAGCCCCAGCTTCTACATACAATATGGAAGGAAATGCAGAAGGTGTTTTTCTGGGTGGAAACCTGGCCATCATTGCTAGTCTCATCGGAACGAATAGCCAACCGAATTATGCGGATAGTATTCTCTTCATAGAAGAAGTGGGCGAGCCGTTGTATAGTGTTGATCGGATGTTTTACCATCTGAAAAAGGCAGGAATTCTATCCAAAATTAAGGGGCTTGTTGTAGGTGGAATGACCTCGATGAAAGATTCTGAAATACCTTACGGCGCGCGTCTTGAGGAAATCATTTTAGCGCACACGAAGGAATTAAATATTCCCGTTGGATTTAATTTCCCTGCAGGCCATATCGATGATAACCGTGCATTGGTATTTGGCGCGACTGTTCAGTTGAATGTAGGTCCAGATTCAACAAAAGTTTTGTTCGATTAGCCTTATTCCTCGAGAAAATCCTGATACTCTAATAGCATTTGTGCTGATCGTTTCAATGCACTCAATTCTCCATTTTTCAATTCTGGAGGATCTGGAACAACCAACCCTTTTGACGAAAGAAGGACAGGAACGCTCAAGCAAATCGGATGCTTTAACTCCAAATATCCTGTCCAAACCTCGTTTAACAAAACCGAAACCGGAATACGGTGTTCACTATCGTCTTGCAAATACTCCATAATTCTGAGTGCACAGTGAGATACTGCCATGGAGGTTCCGGGCTCGGTTTTTCGAATTTCGAACGCTGCATGATGGGTTTGATACAATGCCTTGTCTGTTAATTCAGCCGTAAAAATGTCTGATTTCAGCAAGGGCTTGTTTTGAAAAAAGCTTTGTGATAAAATGGGCGCACACGATTCTCCATGCTCTCCTAAAATCAAGGCTTTCACATCACGATAATCTGTTCCACCCAACTGTGCTAAATGATACGAAAATCGCTGGGAGTCCAGGTAGGTTCCCGTTCCTATAATCTGATTCCATTGCAATCCAGAGTATTTGTATATGGCAGCCGTAATAACATCCACCGGGTTGGTAATGGCAATGATGTGCATGCTGGGGTTAAACTGTTTCCAAAAAAAGATGTCCTTTACCAATTGGGTGTTGTCGGCTACGGTCGTCAATCGCGACGTTCCATGTTTACTCGGGAGTCCAGCTGTGAAAAAGACAAAATCCGATGCTTCGAAAAGTTTGTGATCATTATAAAACACACGTTTCTTCGGCTGCATTCCCAGCGCATGTTTCAGGTCTAGAAATGCACCTGAAATCCAATCCGCTGGGTCCATAATGTTTAGCTCAAGGTGTTGATTCGACCCCAAAAGCATACTGGTCAACACACGGCCCACATTTCCATATCCAATAACCGTAACCTTGACGCTCATGTACCGAAATTACTACTCGATAGGCGTCAAAAAAATGACTTTGCTCAGAAAATCAGTCCAGTATAACGATTCTTGAAGTACGTTTAACACCATTGTAAGTTACCGCCGCGATGAAAATACCTGTAGAAAGATCTACTAAATCCAATCCATTTTCACCCACTTCCCACGTTCCTACATAAGTTCCGGTAGTAGAATAAATCATGCACAAAGCTCCTTTTGGTGCTTCAATGTGTACTGGTCCATTAGATGGATTTGGATAAACATCCACCTTACAAAGGGATCTTTCTACACAGTCTGCCCGTAGTTGAGCCGTCTGAAGTATTTCATTTTCAGAAGATTGTGCGTGAGTGGATAGCGATACGCCGAAAAGCGCAAAGAACAAGAAATAATACATAACAGGAGATTTTAAACAGTTCTGCACGCATAACGTTTCCCTAAACGATTTGTTACACGTTTAACCTTCTTATTTAAACAGAATCTAAATAAGAGTATATTTCCCATCAAACTCAACGAACTGTTAAATTTGTAATCGTCACAATTATTTTAAGATAAATCGGTAAAATGAGCAAATCAGCGATTCTCAAATCTTCCATAGCAAAAAAGTGGTGGATGGCCCTTACAGGACTTTTCCTCTGTCTCTTTCTTGTTGGGCACCTTCTTGGTAACTTACAGTTAATCTTTATCACAGGGGACGAAGGAGCACGTGCGTTTAACGAATATGCTTACTTCATGACACACAACCCGTTCGTTAAGGTGTTGTCATATGTAACCTACTTCTCCATCCTGTTCCATGCAATAGATGGTATCTGGTTAACCATCCAAAACAAGAAGGCTCGACCAATCAACTACGCTTACAACAAGCCAGAGCGTAATTCGAAATTACCAGCCAGATACATGGCGATTTTAGGTTCTGCCATTTTGATCTTTATCATCATGCACATGGCTAGTTTCTGGGCAGTGATGCACTTCGATGAGGACATGCCTTTGTATCAATCGGTGAACATTGTTGAAAATGATGGGGCGCCCGGAATCATGGGAGGACCTGAAGGATCTGTGGATACCACGAGACAATATCTCACAACCAACGGTCTTTACATCGATGCGCGATTTACTGATGAGGATTTGATGGGTGGAAAAGCACCTTACCGAATTGAAGACGCATATGTTATCGACAACAACACGGATTTGAAAACATTCGAGTTGTACAAGGACTTGCACGCCGTTACGATGGCGTACTTCGGTCACGACAAAACTATGGAAGCAAATATTCCAGCGAACAAATATGCACTTATTGCAGTGCTGTTATATGTGTTAGCGATGGCAGTTTTGGCCTTCCACCTGTGGCACGGATTTGCTTCTGCATTCCAAACACTTGGTTTGAACAACGAAAAATACACGCCACTACTTTCAGGGTTTGGTAAGATTTTCTCTGTAGTAATCCCACTTGGATTCGCGGTCATTCCTGTTATCATTTTCCTAACGAAATAGAACTTAGAAATACTCGAGAATATGTCAGTATTAGATGCAAAAATTCCAGAAGGTCCAATTAAGGACAAATGGACAAATCATAAAAACAAAATCAACCTTGTTAACCCAGCTAACAAGCGTCTTATCGACGTGATTGTGGTAGGTACAGGATTGGCTGGTGGATCTGCCGCGGCCTCTCTTTCCGAAATGGGGTACAACGTAAAGGCGTTTTGTTTTCAGGATTCTCCTCGTCGTGCACACTCTATTGCAGCACAAGGAGGAATCAACGCAGCAAAGAATTATCAAAACGACGGTGACTCTACGTACCGCTTGTTTTATGACACCGTAAAAGGAGGAGATTACCGATCTCGTGAAGCGAACGTATACCGTTTGGCTGAAGTTTCCGCGAACATTATTGATCAGTGTGTGGCGCAAGGAGTTCCATTCGCCCGTGAGTACGGAGGTCTTTTGGACAACCGTTCATTCGGAGGTGTATTGGTCTCTCGTACGTTCTATGCAAAGGGTCAAACCGGACAGCAGTTGTTGTTGGGTGCATACTCAGCAATGAACCGCCAAATTGGTAAAGGAAAGATCAAAATGTATAACCGCCACGAAATGCTTGAATTGGTAAAAGTGGACGGTAAAGCGCGTGGAATTATTGCTCGAAACCTGGTAACAGGCGAAATTGAGCGTCACTCTGCACACGCAGTTGTAATTGCATCAGGAGGATATGGAAACGTTTTCTTCCTATCGACCAATGCAATGGGGTCGAACGTAACTGCGGCATGGCGTGTTCACAAGAAAGGGGCTTACTTCGCAAACCCATGTTACACGCAAATTCACCCAACGTGTATTCCTCGTTCGGGAGATTACCAATCGAAATTGACATTGATGTCAGAGTCGTTGCGTAACGATGGACGAATTTGGGTTCCTAAGAACATGGAAGACGTTCAAGCAATCCGAAAAGGAACGAAAAAACCAACGGAACTTACTGAAGACGAGCGTGATTACTATTTGGAACGTCGCTACCCAGCGTTTGGTAACCTTGTTCCTCGTGATGTTGCATCTCGTGCAGCAAAGGAACGATGTGATGCAGGTTACGGAGTAAATGAAACGGGTGAAGCTGTTTACTTAGACTTTTCTGCTGCAATCATGCGTTACGGAAAAGAAAAAGCAACGGTAGAAGGTGAATATGATGCTTCCGAAGCACGTATCCGAGAACTTGGAGAAGGCGTTATTGAAGCGAAATACGGGAACTTGTTCCAGATGTATCAAAAGATCACGGACGACAACCCTTACAAAACACCCATGAGAATTTATCCAGCAGTTCACTATACCATGGGAGGTGTTTGGGTTGATTATAACCTAATGACTACGGTGCCAGGATGTTACGCAGCTGGTGAGGCGAACTTCTCGGATCACGGAGCCAACCGACTAGGAGCTTCTGCATTGATGCAAGGATTGGCCGATGGATACTTTGTACTTCCTTATACCATTGGAGATTACCTTTCTGATGACATTCGAACAGGTGAGATTCCAACGAATACACCGGAGTTTGAAGCAGCAGAAAAAGAGGTAAAAGACCGATTGGAAAGCTTCATCAACAACAAAGGAACGAAGTCAGTAGATCATTTCCACCGTCGCCTAGGAAAGGTAATGTGGGACAAAGTTGGAATGTCTCGTAACGAAACAGGATTGAAAGAGGCGATTGCTGAAATTCAACAAATTCGCGAAGAGTTCTACAAAGATGTTTTCGTTCCTGGAGGAATGGACGAACTGAATCCAGAATTAGAAAAAGCATGTCGCGTAGCCGATTTCATTGAACTGGGTGAATTATTCGCTGTTGATGCATTGCACCGAACAGAGTCTTGTGGAGGACATTTCCGCGAAGAGTCGGCAGAAGAAGACGGACCACAAAAAGGTGAAGCAAAACGTGATGACAAAAACTTTGCATACGTAGCTGCATGGGAATGGACAGGAAACCCGAGCGAAGCGAAACTACACAAAGAAGAATTAACGTTTAACGATATTGAGCTGAAACAACGCTCGTACAAATAAGAAGGATCATGAAATTAACACTTAAGATCTGGAGACAGAAAGACAGCAACGACAAGGGCGGAATCAAAACATACCCTCTTGATAACGTTTCAGAGCACATGTCATTTCTTGAAATGATGGATGTTTTGAACGAAGAACTTGTCGCAAAGGGTGAGGTGCCCGTTGCATTTGATCACGATTGTCGCGAAGGAATTTGTGGTAGCTGCTCGATGCATATTAACGGACAGCCGCACGGACCAGATAATGCGATTACAACGTGTCAATTGCACATGCGTAGCTTCAACGACGGTGATACCATCTACATTGAACCATGGAGAGCGAAAGGGTTCCCGGTAATCAAAGATTTGGTTGTGGATCGTTCGGCTTTTGACCGCATTCAACATGCAGGGGGGTTTGTTTCCGTAGGAACTTCAGGGAATACACAGGACGCCAACGCTATTCCCATTCCAAAAGCAGACGCAGACAAAGCATTTGACGCTGCAACATGTATTGGGTGTGGAGCCTGTGTAGCAGCGTGTAAAAATGCTTCCGCAATGCTTTTCGTTTCGGCGAAAGTATCGCAATTCGCATTATTGCCACAAGGTAAAGTAGAAGCAAAACGCCGTGTATTGAGCATGGTGGAACAAATGGATAAAGAAGGGTTCGGAAACTGTACGAACACAGGAGCTTGTTCGGTGGAATGTCCGAAAGAGATTTCTCTTGAGAACATTGCCCGAATGAATAGGGAATACTTGAAAGCATCCGTTTCAGGAGAATAATTGAGTATGCCGAAATAGTCGAAAGAGCCCCCACGTGAGGGCTCTTTTTGTTTGTGCGATATTATTTAGCATAGATTATTGTGTTGATTTTCTGAACTCTCCTTAAACCGAAACACCAATTCACAACTCAATATTGATAATCAAACCAATAAAAATGCCCTAAACCCCAACCTTATAGGGCAAACCTTCGTACTTTTACGGTACAGAACATCTAAAAATTAGTACTTATGAAAAAACTTCTACTTTCGCTTACAGCGGTAGTTGCAGGCTTTGCGGTTTACGGCCAAGTGGTTGTAGCCGGAGTTAGCCCAGCAGCTATTCAAGGAAATTATGATTATTCCAATCAAGCCAATTGTGGTTCGTGGCCAGGTGAAACGGACGACGGAACATGGGGTGTAATCAACAACCTTGATTTCAACGTAGCCGGAACATTTATTCAGGATACTTTGAGATTGGTTGAAGACGGAACACCAGGAACTAACCCTCAAGGGAACCCAATTTCTCAGGAAGGTTGTGATACGTTGACTAACGATCTTACTAGCTTCATCGCTGTTATCTACCGTAACTCATGTAACTTTACAACGAAATTGTTGAACGCTCAGAATGCTGGTGCGGTTGCTGCAATTATCGTAAACCGTGAAGACGCATTGTTAGGAATGTTGGGAGATGCCGTTGAAGGTATTCAAGTAACTATTCCTGCAGTGTTCATTTCGAACATTGACGGTGCTGCTTTGATCAGTGAAATGGCAAACGGACCCGTTGAAATGTTCATCGGAAACAAAATCGGTGCGTTTAACCACGACTTAGGTGCTGTTAAAGGTGAGTTCTTAATTGCTCCTTACGGAGGAAACAACTCTCAATTGTTTGGAGGATTCACTCCAGGTTTGCAGGCATACAACTACGGTGTAAACGACTTGCCAAACGCAACAATTACTGCTGACATCGACGGACCAAATGGAAACTACTATTCTGAAACATTGAACTTCAATATACTTTCAGGTGACACAGTATTCCCATTCCCTGGAAATGGTACTGAATTCCCAGCATGGACGGAAACAGCATACGACAACGGTGATTACACATTGACGTATACTTTGGACGCTGGTGCTACTGATGATTTCCCATTCGATAACATATACACAGCAGGATTCTCAATCAATGATGACGTCTTGTCTGCTTCTCGTTTGGACAACAACGGAGGTCAGTTTACTCCTACGTTTAGCAACTACCCAAGTAATGCAACTACTGAATACCAATCTTGTTGGATGGTTCAGGAGTCAAACATGAACGGAATGATTGTTGACGGTATGTGGATTGTTGGTCACGCGGATACATCTGTAAACGGATACGCTGGACAAGAAATCTTCGTTAACGCGTACCAATGGGACGACGGTTGGGTTGATTTGAATGATCCTAACTACGATTTCGCTGCGACTACAACAGACGCATTCAACAACTTGAACTTGCTTACTTTCGGAACATACTACCCTGCTTCTGACAACGATGTTGATCAGCCATCATGGGTTCAGTTCCAAACAGCAATTACACTTCAGAACGACGTACGTTACTTGTTCTGTGCTCAGACATTCTCTCCTGACGTTGTATCTTTCGGATATGATAACGGGTTGGATTACGGAGCGAACTACAGCATCTTTGCACAACCAGTATCTCCGGTAAACACGGACGGAACATGGTACGTTGCAGGATGGAACGGTTCTTCTGCTCCTTCAATGGCATTGACACAAACGTATGCAGGATTCGAAGATCCAGCAATTTTAGAAGGGTCTGCATTCCCTAACCCAGCGAACGATCAGGTTACTGTATCTGTAAACGCTTCAGGAGATGCTAACTTGGAAATCGTTGACATTACAGGAAAAGTAGTATTCAGTGCTCCAGTTACTTTGGAGAACGGACAGTCTACTGTAAACATCGATGGATTCGATTCAGGAGTTTACGTAATCAACGTAACTACAAACGAAGGTCAAACTGGAACTTTCAGTGTAGTAAAAAAATAAGATAACGACTTGTTATTGAGAAGGGAGGGCTTTGGCTCTCCCTTTTTTGTTTCCGCTACATTTCATACCTTTCCAAAAACTTTATAACGCACTATGAAAAAAATTATACTATCAATAGCCGCTATGGCTATGGGATTCGCTGTAAATGCCCAGGTAGTTGTTTCAGGAATCTCACCTGCTGCAATCCAGGGAAATTACGATTACACAACTCAAGCGAACTGCGGGCAATGGCCGGGCGAAACTGACGACGGTACCTGGGGAGTATGGAGTGGTGGTTTGAACTTCAACAATGCCGGAGACTTCATTCAAGGGGAGTTGATGTTGGCAGAAGACGGAACACCAGGAACCAACCCACAAGGAAACCCAATGTCTCAAGAGGCATGTGATTCCGTAATCAATGATCTTACAGGGAAAATCGCTGTGGTTTATCGCAATACATGTTGGTTCTCCTCTAAAATCTATTATGCTCAACAAGCTGGAGCTATCGGTGTAATCATCGTAAACCGTGAGCCAGGAGCCATCGGAATGTTGGGGAATACTGATCCATTAAATGGACCTCTTGGAGTGGATTGTCTTATCCCTGCGGTTATGGTATCTGATCTTGACGGGTCACTATTGGTAGCTGAAATGGCTAACGGACCTGTTGAAATGTTCATTGGAAACAAATTAGGAGCATTCAACGACGATATCGGAGCAGTTAAAGGAGAGTTCACTATTTCTCCATTTGCAACAGCTATTGAGTCGATGTACGATGGGTTCACACCGGGAATTCAGGTATACAACTACGGAATTAACGATTTGCCGAACGGATCTGTTCAGGCAACAATCGACGGACCAAACGGTAACTACTACGACGAGACGGTTGCATTGAACTTGAGCTCAGGAGATACAGCATTTGTTTTCGCGGGTAACGCAACAGAGTTCACAGCGTGGTCAGAAACGGCTTACGATTTGGGAGACTACACGTTGACGTACACCATCTCTACAGGGGCAACGGACGATTTCCCATTTGATAACGTGTACACTGCAGAATTCAAAATTACAGACCAGTGGATTTCGTTGGCGCGTGCAGGAACAAACAATACAGGGATTTCTAACAGCTTCCCTAGTAACTCAACAACAGAGTACCAATCATGTATGATGTTCCAGGAAGCAAATGCAAATGGATTGATTGATGGAATGTACATCACTCCTCACACAGATACATCGGTAAATACATTGGCCGGAGCTGAGATTTTTGTGAATGCATACCAGTGGGATGACGGATGGGTTGATTTAAATGATCCAAACTATACGTTTGATCCAACTACGAATGACGCATTCCAAAACTTGAATTTGCTTTCATTTGGAACACACTACCCAGCATCAGAAAACGACGTTGATCAACCAGCATGGGTTCCTTTCCAAACGGCGGTTACCCTTCAGCCAAACGTTCGTTACCTGTTCTGTATTCAAACGTTTGAGTCAGCTACAATATCATTTGGATACGACAACTCATTGGACTACGGTGCGAACTACAGCATCGATGCGCAGCCCGTTTCACCTGTACACGTGGACGGAGAGTGGTACACAGCAGGGTGGGCAGGTGTTTCTGCGGCTTCAATTGTATTGCATCAAACGAACCTTGGTGTTGATGAAACAAACACACTTCAAGGAAATGCATTCCCGAACCCCGCCGAAGACCGCGTAACGATTTCGGTTAATACTTCAGGAGACGCACAGTTGCAGATTACGGACATCACAGGAAAGGTTATCTACAATGATAATGTTGTGATTTACAACGGTCAGGTTGATGTTAACATCTCTGGTTTCGCAACTGGTGCTTACGTACTTATTTTGAAAGATGAAAATGGACAATCTGCACAGTTTAGTATTGTGAAGAAATAAGAATCCATCAATATATCTGAAAATAAGGGGGCTCTCGGGCTCCCTTTTTTGTGTTAACAGTTTTTTTACATTAATTTAGCATCGTCTAAAATTTTAATCTTATGAAAAAACTCTTACTCTCGATCGCAGTAATTGCGAGCGGATTCGCTGCGAACGCACAAGTTGTAGTTGCAGGTGTTGCTCCAACTGCCATCCAAGGAAACTATGAATTCTCTTGGGCTGAACCAGGGACCGATTGGTCTACTCCTGATTTCTTAATTGCCGGAACCTTTGTTGAAGATACACTTCAAATTGCTGATGACGGAACACCAGGAACAAACCCACAGGGTAACCCTATGTCTGCAGAAGCATGTAACCCAATTCCAGCTGGTCAGTTGGACGGGAAAATTGCAGTAATCTACCGTAACACATGTGAGTTTGGTACGAAAGCATTGAACGCGGAAAATGCGGGTGCTGTAGCTGTTATTATTATCAACCGCGAAGACGAAGTAATCGCAATGGGTGGTGGTGCTGACGGTGTTAGCGTAACTATTCCAGTTGTGTTCTTGTCAAGTGTTACAGGAGCTCAGTTGGTTGCAGAAATGCAAAACGGACCTGTTGTAATGTTCTTAGGGAACAAGGTTGGTGCATTTGCTAACGATATCGGTGCTAACAGCGGTGAAATGTTGGTTTCTCCTTACGGTGGTGCTAACTCTCGTCAGTTTGACGGATTCAGCCTTGGTATTCAGTTGTACAACTTCGGAATTAACGATCAAGCTTCTGTTGACGTAACAGCAACAATCGATGGACCAAACGGTAACTATTACTCTGAAACTGTAAACATCCAGAACATGTTAGCTGGTGATACTGTTTCTATATTTGATGGTAACCCACTAGAATTCACTCCATGGACTGAAGGAGGTGTTGGTAACTATGACAACGGGTTGTACACTTTAACATACACAATGGATTTCGGAGGTACTGATGATTCAGATTTCGATAATATTTTGTCTTCTACATTCTCTATTCAGGATGACGTATTGTCTTCTTCGAATCTCACTGTTGCTGGTCAGCCATTGGCAAACACGTACCCAAGCAACTCAACTACTGAGTACCAATCTTGTATGATGGTTCAGGAAGATAACGCTTCTACTATGGCAACTAACGGTGTGTGGATCGTTCCTCATGTTGATACTGCAGCAGGTGAAGTTTTAGCGGGAGCTGAAATCTTCGTTAACGCTTACCAGTGGGATGACGGTTGGGTAGATTTGGATGATCCAAACTACACATTCGATCCAACAACGAATGATGCATTCCAAAACTTGAACTTGTTGTCTTTCGGAACGCACTACCCAGCTTCAGATAACGAAGTTGAGCAGCCAGTTCTTGTTCCTTTCCAGACACAATTCCAATTGCAAGATGCTGTACGTTACTTGTTCTGTATTCAAACGTTTGAGTCTGCTACAGTTTCTTTCGGATACGATAACACAATTAACTACGACGGTAACCAAGGAATCTTCCGTCAGCCAGTATCACCAGTTCACGTAGATGGTGAGTGGTATGCTGCAGGATGGGCAGGTGTTTCTGCTCCTTCAATGGCGTTGAACATCTTCGATCCAGCTGAGCTTGGATTGGAAGAAAATACGCTTGGTGGAACTGCATTCCCTAACCCAGCAAACAACAAAGTTAAAGTTACTTTGAATGCTGATGGTGATGCAATGTTGACTGTTGCTGACGTAACAGGAAAAGTAGCATTCGTTGCTCCAGTTACTCTGGTGAACGGATCTACTACTGTAGATATCTCTTCTTTGGCGTCTGGTGTTTACACGTTCAACGTGGCACTTGAGTCAGGAGCTTCTTCTACATTCAGCGTAGTAAAAAAATAAGTCTATTATAGATTTTCTGGAAAAGGGGGTGCTTCGGCACCCCTTTTTTCGTTTATACGGGCCGTTCTTATGATTTACTAAACCGTCTATACATTTTTTGAGAAAGAGCCTTAAAACGCTTAATTTTGCTCATGAATCGGATTGTATACATATGAGACAAGTTATATCGGAAACGGAAAGGTTGATTATTCGTAACTGGAGCGAAGAAGACATTGCTCCATACGCTAAAATTATAGGCGATCCCGATGTAATGAAATATATCGGAGATGGTCAACCACGACTTTACGAAGAAGCCGTTCGTGCTTTTGAAAAATACAACGGACAAATTCAAGAACAGGGCTGGGCAAGGTTTGCCGTGGAACTAAAGAAAAACAACTCCATTATTGGGTTCTGCGGGTACGACCATTACAATGGCGAGTTGGATTTTGGTTGGCGCTTGGGAAAACAGCATTGGGGTAACGGGTACGCTACTGAAGCGGCGCAGGAAGTGCTACGACTAGGCGTAGAACAATTTCAGTTTCCACGCATTGTGTGTATCTCCTTTAAAGAGAATCTTGGGTCCCTGAATGTGATGAAAAAATTGGGTCTGAAGTTCGAAAAGGAGTTTGAATTCTTGGACCGCGGAACTGTACTTCAATATATTCATGAATTATGAGTACTCTCATTTCCAAGATCAATAGGCAAAACATCTTTCTCATAGATGGTATTGGGGCAATGGCCACGGCCGCTCTTCTATTTTTTCTTCTTGGTGGTTTTCCCTCTTTTTTCGGTATGCCTGACTACATACTTATGGTGCTTTCTGGAATTGCCCTCACTTTTGCTCTTTATTCATTTACCTGCCATATTTTAATCCGCTCTGAACGCCTGAAACGTAACCGGGAAGCACTGCGGATCATTGCATTAATGAATATCGGTTATTGTATACTTACGATTGTTTCCATGATAGAACTTCGGTCTACAATTTCTGTATGGGGAATGCTTTACTTTATTGGGGAAATCATGTTAATTCTTGTGATTGCCTTTACAGAGATTCGTTTGGCCAAATAACCTGGCGCTCTTTCCGGCCTATATATAAATACAAAAAAGAGGAACCCTCTCGAGTTCCTCCTTCTTACTTATTGTTACTTGCTACTTAAAAATTCAATGACAATCCGAAGGTTAGTGGATAAACAGGAACTGTTGCTCCTTCGTCAAATAATGGCAATAGGCTGTAGTTTGCAAATACTCCCCAACTACCATACCCCAGTCTTGCTGCTGCATCTAATTTGAATGAGTTCAAGTTGTAATCTGCCTTCACACGATTCTCGAATTCAGTTCCGTTTACTTCACCGTCTTGCTTCAATCTTGATGTCAAACGAACACCTCCCACAACTCCTGCTGCTAAATAAAAGCTACGATCCGAGTCTGCATTTGTGTTGAATTCCAACATCAATGGTACCGTTAAATACGTGGATTTCATCTTGTTTTTAGTGTACGTTGTTAGCGTGTCCATAACAGCAAACGTAGTGTCCATGCTAGGCTGAACTAGGTAGTTATTACGCAATGCTACAGACGTAAAGCTAAACCCAAGTCCTGTTGTTAATCCTACATATGGCGTTCCGAAGTTGAATTTATGCTCCATCAAGTTCAGATTCCAAACTTGAGATCGGGCTGCATCATTGTTCCAGTAGGGGTTGTCGTTAAAGCTGTTGTACTCGAAGTTCTCATTCATCAACATCGTCACTCCAAAATCTACACCTGCCCAGTGTGCTTCACTTTTCTTTTTACGCCTTGGTTCTTCGTCGCTGTCAAAATCCAAATCAATTTCGTCTGAATCTCCATCGCTTTTAGTGATGATTAAGAATTCGCTGCCTCCAAAATTCATTCGTGTTGTATCCGGCTCACCCGATCCTTCCTCTTCAAAAACTACATTTTCTTCCGTTCCTTCTTCAGATCCTGTCTCTACTTCTTCTTGTGCGAACACTGGCACCGCGAAGAGTAATGCTGCTAGTAATGTATTCCATTTATTCATAACGCTGTGTGTTTTCTTGTTTGTTTATCCGTAAGACTGAACCGTCTACAAAAAGTTACAACAGATTACCAATTTTCCAGAAAATCATCTAAATCGCGGCGATCCTTTTTTGTTGGTTTGCCCGTACCGTGGTGTCTGTAGGATTTTTGAGAAAGTTGGAACATTTTTAATTTTTCTATCTCCTCTTCAGGAGTAATGTCCAATAAATAGTCCGGAACTAGCTTTGCTCCCACCCTTCTGTCGAGCAGTTGAAGCACTTTAAAGGTAAATACAGAGGTGTGTTTATAAATGTTGATTTCGTCGCCTACCTTCACGTATTTGGCCGGCTTGATATTTTCACCGTTCAATTTTACCCTACCTTTTGATATAGCATCTGCAGCTTGTGAGCGTGTTTTAGCCAAACGAACGCTCCAAACGTATTTATCCAAGCGCGTACTCACTGCGTACTTTTTTAGTTAGGGAAGCAACGATGAGATCGTAAGAGTGATCAATGAGTTCATAGACCAATGCGTCAGGCACATCCTCTTCTAGATACACAGAGTTCCAAAGCTTCTTATTCATGTGGTACCCCGGACGAACACCATTACAGGTTTCACGAAGCTCAACCGCACGTTCGGGGTCGCATTTTAAATTGATGTAATTGAAGGTGTCCACACCAGTAAGGGCGAACATTTTATTGGCAACCTTAAATACTAGGGTGTTTTTATCAAAAGGAAATGATTCTGTAACAGCCTTTTTGGCCGTACAGTAATCGCGATATTCCTCAATATTCATTATTAGTGAATTGCTGGAGCGTCTTCGTATTTCCCAAGCTTATACAACATCTTCGCGTGTCCCTTTAGCGCATCCAAGAAGGTTGCGTATGAGTGGTACGGCAGGTTGTATTCAAAGGCTGTTTCACGAACGATGTGTGATATTTTACGGTAGTGAACATGACAAATATTCGGGAACAAATGATGCTCTATCTGATAATTCAACCCTCCAACGTACCAAGAGAACAAACGTGATTTGTTCGCAAAGTTTGCTGTGTTTAATAATTGATTAGCAGCCCAGTCCAACTCAATCTTTCCTTGTTCATCTGGCTCTTGAAAAGTAGATGTAGGAACAACGTGTGCTGGTTGGAAAATTGCTGCAAGTGTTAATCCTGCTACAAAATGCATAATAACGAAACCTAGCACGGTTCCCCACCATGGCAAAGCAGAAAAAATGAGTGGCAACCCAAGCGTTAATAACAAGTATACCACTTTGGTTGAGATTAATGTCCACAAAAATGCACGCGGTGAAATGTTCTGAGTGGAGATCAAATCTTTCTTCTTATAACGTTTCCACTGCGCATAATCCTTTGTTGTTGCCCACATCAACGTCATCATTCCATACAGGAACCAAGCGTAAATAAATTGAAACCTGTGCCCTTTCAATAGCTTCTGCGATGGTGAAAAGCGCATCAATGGATCAATTTCAATATCCTCGTCCATTCCTTTCACGTTTGTGTAAGTATGGTGTAAAACATTGTGCTGAATACGCCAGTTAACATCACTTCCTCCAACTAACCAAATAAGTTTTCCGAGTGCATTATTGATATACTTATTTTTTGAATACGCTCCGTGGTTCGCGTCGTGCATGATCGATAGTCCAATGCCTGCCATTCCGAAGCCCATAACGATCCACATCAAAATAATCACCCAAGTCGACTCAAAAAAGGTGAGCATTAATGTAAAAGGAACTAAATACAGTGAAATCATGAAGATTGTCTTCATTACCATATTAAAGTTCGCATAGCGGGAAATGTTGTTTTCCTTGAAATATTTCGAAACTCTTTTACGAAGTTCTTTATGAAAATCGTCTTTTTCGTTTTGGAGAAACTTTACTTTTTGAAACTGCATGGTTTTATTCTAGTCTGGGTGTTATCAACTACAAAGTTACGGCAAAAAGAGCATTTTGGTTTCACTTACCGTTTATTTAACAGGGATTAACGTATGACCCTTCGTATGTATGCTTTTGATCTTCAGTAAAATAATCACGTGTTTCTCCCTTTTTTCAACCTCAAAATACCTTTTTTGCGGTATCCCGATGAAATTTCTACCGTTTTTGCCCTATCTGACAAGTGTTCCACGCTATATTTTTACAATTTCCTGCTAACTTTGTTTGTATACCAAATCAGGATTATGTCAGAGAAAATGCCGCCGTATTGCAATGATTATTTAAATCGTTCAAGGTTTGCGACAAGAGAGGTGAAAATAGGGAATGTGGGGGTTGGCGGATCCAATCCGGTTAGAATTCAGTCCATGACAACAACCGACACCATGGATACGGAGGCTTCCGTAGAGCAATCTATTCGAATGATTGACGCCGGTTGTGAGTTGGTTCGATTAACGGCTCCTAGTAAAAAAGACGCTGAAAACCTCTTAAATATTAAGAGTGCACTTGTGGAGAGGGGTTATGAAACACCTTTGGTTGCTGACATTCATTTCACACCGAATGCTGCAGAAATTGCTGCAAAAATTGTAGAAAAAGTTCGTGTCAACCCCGGGAATTACGCGGATAAAAAGCGCTTCGAGGAGATTGATTATACAAATGAAAGCTATCAGGCAGAGTTGGATCGTATTGAGAAAAAGTTCACACCGCTCGTGCTATTATGTAAAGAGGAGGGGACGGCCATGCGCATCGGCACCAATCACGGATCTCTTTCTGATCGAATTTTGAGCAGATACGGCGATACTCCTGAAGGCATGGTAGAATCTGCGATGGAGTTCTTGAATATCTGTAGAAAACACGATTTTCATGACATTGTTCTCTCCATGAAGGCAAGTAATACCCTAGTCATGGTGCAAGCGTATCGTCTTTTAATGGCAACAATGGCCAAACATGGGATGAATTACCCAATTCACCTCGGTGTTACTGAAGCCGGTGATGGAGAAGACGGCCGTATTAAATCTGCGGTGGGCATTGGTGCATTGCTTGAAGATGGTATTGGCGATACTGTACGTGTTTCCTTAACCGAGGCTCCGGAAGCTGAAATACCTGTAGCGCAAAAACTTGTAGATAAGTTCAGCAAAGCGAACAATCTTACAATCGATTACAAAATAACAGACCTTCCATACAACCCGTACGCGTATCGAAGATACAATACGAACAATGTAGGTAAAGTTGGATCGGGAAATGTGCCAGTTGTTATTGCCGATGTTAGCGAAATCAACGAAGTAAAACCCTCACATTTATTCGGGTATGGCTATATGTATTCTGTACCTCTTGACAAGTGGAATTTAACCGACTCTGCAGCCGACTTTGTTTATATCGGAAACAAGGTTTTGAATTTCGAGGTTCCCGGAACCTTGCAAGTGCTTTGTGACTTGGAGATTTGGCAATCCGACTATCAAAGCCGAGATGGATTCTTTCCCATTATTGACGGAGATAGCATCGACAAAATGGATTCAAATCAGGTCTTTTTCTTACGTCACAATGCTGTTAATAGTGATGTTACTTTCTTGGAAAATTATCCGAATTGCGTTGTTATTCTGGAAAGCGAACATGCAAATAAAGCACAACTTTATCGGAACATCTATTTGAAATTTGCGGAAAACGGAGTTAAAAGCCCTGTTATTCTCTCAAGCCGACATGATTCTGAAGACGTGGAAACCTTCCAACTTTGGACCTCTTCTGACCTTGGGGTAAGTCTTATTGATGGGTTTGGAGATGGTGTGTGGTTGCAAGGAAAAGTAAGCTCTCAAATTATTAATGCGACCAGTTTTGGAATTCTTCAGGCGACACGCACAAGAATCTCGAAAACGGAATACATCAGCTGTCCATCTTGTGGAAGAACTCTTTTCGATTTACAAGAAACGACCGCAAAAATTCGTGCTAAAACCTCTCATTTGAAAGGGGTGAAAATCGGTATTATGGGATGTATTGTAAACGGCCCTGGAGAGATGGCTGATGCAGATTACGGATATGTGGGAACCGGCCCTGGAAAAATCCATTTATACAAGGAGAAAGAAGTCGTACGAAAAAATGTTCCCGAAGACGAGGCGGTTGATGCATTGATCGATCTTATTCGTGAACACGGTGATTGGTTGGAGCCCGTTTCTTAGTTTGTTCTCTTATTCGTACCTCTCGACTCCGCTCGAGGCACCATTCAGGCTTTAACATTCACAACCCGAACGAAATTCTCAGTTCATTTAATTCAAACCCTAAAACCGCGGGCTGAGGCTCTCAAAGCCCAATATCCAGCACAACATTTCACGTGAAACATTGTAAACAACTGAATAACAGGTGTTTATTTTAAACTTTTTAGCTTTAAAAAAACACCCGCTCTATTCAACGATCTCACAAGCACCAAGGTGATTCTGTTTAAAAACAACCAAAACGTTCTTAAATCGCATTAAAATGCATTTCTCGTGTCGATATTAGGAAAATTTAGAGACGAAATAGCGACTCTTCACCAACTAGCGGCCGAGGTACACCATAAGCACCGAAACATCACTTGGCGACACTCCGCTAATTCGTGATGCCTGACCAATAGTTGCAGGACGAATTTCATTCAACTTTTCACGAGCTTCAGCACTAACACTTCCCAATTTAGAATAGTCAATATCAGTCGGAACTTTTACTTCTTCCAAACGATTCATCTTTTGAGCTACATCTTGCTCGCGTGAAATGTATCCATCATATTTCAATTGAATCTCTGTTTGCGAAACAATATCAGAATGTTCCGCTTGAAGATCCGCTGCAACCTTTTTCGAGTCCGTACTCATATCTAAGACATCTTCAATAAGAATGTTCGGGCGTGTAATTAATGAACTCAGTTTTACTTGTTGATTAATTGGAGAACTTGATTTCATTTCAAGAATCTTATTAGCAACTGCTGGCGCCACCCCTTCTTTTCGAAGTGACTTCTTCAACTGCTCCGTTCCTTGCACCTTCATATTTACACGCTCCATTGCTTCATCCGAAGCCAAACCAATAGCGTGGCCAATTGGAGTTAAACGAATATCTGCATTGTCCTGACGCAGGAGAATACGATACTCTGCCCTGCTCGTAAACATTCGATACGGCTCATCCGTTCCTTTGGTAATAAGGTCATCAATTAAAACACCTATATAAGCGTCACTTCTGGTTAGAATAAAATCTCCTTGCTCGTGAACTTTCCGGTGCGCATTAATTCCAGCCATCAATCCTTGACAGGCTGCTTCTTCATATCCTGTTGTTCCATTAATCTGCCCAGCAAAATACAGGTTTTCCACTCTTTTTGTCTCTAGTGTATGCTTCAACTGTGTTGGCGGGAAGTAATCGTACTCAATTGCATACCCCGGACGAAACATTTTGACGTTCTCAAATCCAGGAATCATTTGCATCGCGGCGTACTGAATTTCTTCCGGCAACGAAGTGCTGAATCCATTCACGTAGATTTCCACGGTATTCCATCCCTCCGGTTCCACAAAGATCTGATGGCGGTCACGGTCTGCAAATCGATTAATTTTATCCTCTATGCTGGGACAATATCTCGGACCCGTACTTTTTATTGCTCCGTTAAACATTGGCGAGCGATCAAACCCGGACCGAAGTAACTCGTGCGTTTCTGTATTTGTATAAGTAACATAACAAGAACGCTGTTTTTTCAGTGCAGTTGTATTTGAATAACTAAACTTAGATGGGTTTTCGTCTCCGCACTGTTCTTCCATTTTAGTGTAATCCAACGACCGCCCATCTACTCGTGGTGGTGTTCCCGTCTTCATTCTTCCAGCTTCAAAACCAAGCTGGATTAACTCTTCCGTGATTCCCGTAGCAGCTCTTTCACCGGCACGACCTCCACCGAATTGTTTTTCTCCAAGGTGAATCAACCCGTTCAAAAAGGTTCCATTCGTCAGGACAACACTCTTTGCATTCACCTCAACGCCAATAGATGTTTTCACACCAACCACTTTATCTCCATAAATCAAAAGACCAGTGCACATGTCCTGCCAGAAATCCACCTTTGGATTTCGCTCTAACAACAATCGCCATTCTTCTGCAAAACGCATTCGGTCGTTTTGTGTTCTTGGCGACCACATTGCTGGTCCTTTCGATCGGTTCAGCATTCGAAACTGAATCGCACTCAAATCCGAAACAACTCCTGAACCGCCACCCAGCGCATCAATTTCACGAACAATTTGTCCTTTCGCAACACCACCCATTGCTGGATTACAACTCATCTGAGCAATGGTGTTCATATTCATTGTGATCAACAACACAGAACTCCCCAGCTTCGCAGCAGCGTTCGCAGCCTCACAACCTGCATGACCAGCACCCACTACTATCACATCATATTCATTCAACATAATTAATGTTTCACGTGAAACACATCTTGGCTTCGCCAGATGTGCTACTACAAAACTACAACAGAAATACTTATTTGGGAATGTTTCAGGTGAAACCTAGATACAAATCTTCCTTTTCACGCATCACTCTTTCCTCTTCACTCGATTTATCTTTATACCCAATAATATGAAGCACCCCATGCACCACAACCCGGTTTAGCTCGTTTTTCCAGTCTACTTGCAAATCACCAGCATTCTCCTTCACCCTATCTACACTGATTAACAAATCTCCAGAGATACGATCTCCCTCTCTATAATCAAAGGTTATGATGTCCGTATAATAATCATGGTTCAAATACTGCTTATTCGCTTCCAATATAAACGCGTCGGAGCAAAACACAATTCCTATTTCACCAAGTTCACATCCCTCTTTCTTACAAACATCGCTCAGCCATGAAACAAAAAATTCCGGATTTTCATGCAGAATTTCAATATCCTCGAATTGTATCGAAACCATTATTTGCTAAAATAGATCGTTACGTTCCGACCATTATCTTGAAACTCTACCTCTTCGGCTAGGGAGCGCATCAAGAAAATACCCCGACCATGTTCTTTTTCGATGTTCTCTGGTGCGGTAGGGTCCGGTAAATTATCATAATTAAACCCCTTTCCTTGATCTTGAATACTAAAACAGAAGTCTGTTTCCTTGTCTCCAACTGCTACATCAACAACTAAACTTGCGTCCTGATTGTTCCCGTGCAATATTGCGTTGTTCACAGCCTCGGTAACCGCGATTAACACATTTCCGTAATAATCTTCTTTGATACTTAATTTCGAACATGTAGAATCAATTAGCAACTCTACTATATTAATAGATCCAAAATCTGACGGAATCGAAATTTTATCCACTACCACGTAACCATCCTTCATATTAACATTTGATCTTAAAAGACACTATTGAAGTATTCATTTGCCCTGTCCTTATAATACTTACTATAAGCCGGATCTACAGCGCGTAATAATTCAATTTGCCTTAGTTTTTCCTTGTTATACTCGTCAAATCGAATTTGGTTACTATAATTTTCATTTTTCGGTGATTTCGATTCTCTTTTCACATCGAAACCTCTCTCCATCATTGCCTTTTCGCTCTCCAGTAAACGCGTTAAAATTTCTCTTTGGCGTTTCACAGAGTTATTATCAAGTCTTTTGTTTATCACGTCCTTTTCCTGCTCCTCAAGTTCCTTGATTAACTCATTCAATTTGTTTCCCTGACCTGAACCGTCTTTGTTCAACTCCTTATGAAGTTGTTCCAAACGACGTCGAATCGCTCCTTGCTCAGCAGCCATTTTCGCCATTTGCTTGCTTCCCATACCAAGTTGGCCCATTCCACCTTTTCCTCCCTTTCCTGGTTTCTGTCCCGGTTTCTCACCTGGCTTACTTCCTCCTTCATTCTGGCCTTTCTTCATAGCGTCCAATTGCTTCTGAAGCAATTTCTTCATGGAATCAGAGCTCATTCCTTCTCCCGGTTTCGGCATTCCTTTACCACCTGGCTTATTACAACTCCCACTCCCGGGCTTCTGGCTTCGCATTGCACTTTGCATCTGCTGCAGACTTTCATTTAACATCAATGCCAAGTTGTTATAACTCGTCATTACATACTGCTGATGTATTGTTAGATCACGTCTTCGTCGTTCGTCAATGTCTTCTAACGAAAGACCGTGGTTCGCCCTTATTTGATTCAACTCGTCGTCGATAAATTTAGCAATTTTCGGTTGACGCTTTGCTAGTTCGTATAGACTGTCGGACACAATTTTTGTGTCATCCACGATGCGTCTTTGTCTGCGAGAATGAGTTTTGAACGCCGGATCTGTATCCGCTACGCGCTCTAAATTGAACATTGTTTCTTCCTGATCAAAACTAAGGCTGACCAAGCTTTCCAAAATATTACGCAGCATGGTCATGTCTTCTTCCTGCTGTTCCTGATTTGACTCCTGCTGCATCTGGTCCATTTGCTCGGCCATCTGCTCCATCTTATCTGAAGCACCTTGTTGACTTTCACCGGCCTTTCCAGACTTTCCTTTATCTAGGTTCTGTTGCGCATCGTTCAAGTCTTCTTGCACCTCCTCAGCATTTTGTTGCTGATCCCCCATATCCATTGGGCGGGATAGATCGTTATTAAGACTATCCATCTCTTTGATATCCTCTTTGATCTTTTCGAACTTCTCGTCTATTTCCTTTTGTGCCTCCTTCTGTTCCTCAGTTACATCCTTGGAGTCCTTGGTTTCTTCAGCTAGCTTTTCCTGCTCCTCTGCCAATTCTTTTAACTGCTCTTCAATAGCGTCGATCTTCTCATCCACCTGCATTTTCTTGAGCATTTCCATGGTACGGTCCAACTGCTTGTTCATGTCTTCCGTATTCATCTCCAATTCCTCCATGTTCTCCTCAAGCATTTCCTTGTTCTGCTCCTTCATGAGTTCCTCCAACTGATCTAAAAGATCGCGCAACTCATCATCCATGAGTTCCTCCAGAAGGTCTTCGATTGCCTCCTGCTTTTCCATCAACTCCTCATCCATTTCAGACAGCTGATTCTTCTCCTCCATACTATACTTCATCTCCTCTTGAAGGTTCTGAATATCCTCAATCAAGGATTTATGATCTTCCTGAAGCTGGTCTACTTGGTTTTCTTGATTCCAATTTGAACGATTGGAATTCATCGTTTCTTTGCGCAACTTCTCAAGGTTTTTCTTGAATTCTGCAGCCTTGTCCACCACGTTTGAGAGATCCTTTTTTGCTTTTTCCTGTTCTTCTTCCCGCTTTTCATTCAATTCTTCTAGATTGGGAAGTTTGTACACAAAAGATCTGCTGCTTGTCGCTTTACTACCGTTAACACCATCGTTATCATAGACTACAAATCGATATTCTATTCGATCGTTCAGTTTTACTTCTTCTCTACGGAAGTCTACCGCAAAATTGAATGGTGATTCCGTGCCGAGTACATTCCCAACATTCATTGATTCTTCTCTCGTTGCACCATCTTCAGAAGTTATCGTGTACACAAAGCGAAGACCATTTAGGCCATAATCATCTCCAACAACTCCAGAGAAGTAACGTATTCCATCTTTAATAGAATCCTGTACCTCTTCAACTTCAATGCGTGGATACTCATCTTTGATTACATCAATCGACAGCGCCGTAGAGTCTAATTTTCCAGATGTTTTATTCTTTAGTACAATGCGAGCGTTCGCATCATTCAAAAAGCGCTTATTAACACTAAACCCCTGTTTATTAAACCTTTGCGATTTTTCATTGATCCAAAAATGGACTTCATCACTGTTCTTTGTTAGGATACTCCAGTTCACGATGGTGCCCTCTGGGATGATTAAATCACCCGCATTCTCAACCACTTCACTTTCCTTTCCTAAATACTTCGGATAGGTTAGCGTCGCTTGAAGTTTACCAATCGCCGTTTTCGCGATTACATCAATATGGTAGTCCTTACTGGAGTACTTCTCGTTATCATGAGATGCTACGAACTGAAAGTCCATATCCTCGCGAACTTGCACCAATTTTCCTGCAAATCGATTCTTCGCTACCTTTTCCAAAAGGAAGGTTCCTTGCTTCGATTTAACATAAACCTTCTTTGGAACAACAGCACCTGATAAGGATACTTCAAACATCACATCTTCCCCCTCCTCTACTGACTCCAAATCTGAAACTAACTTGTATTCAAATGGTGCCTTTTCTTTGAATTCCTTCGAGAAGTTTACCACGCGGTCTGTTCCTGAAACGAATATATCTGGATTGAATATTCCGAGACTAAACATGACTACAACGATTGGCATTACCCAAACCGCATAGCGCTTGTTATCACTAAGGTTGATTGCTTCTGCAAAAGGAACCACATTAAGTTTCGAACTTCTTTGTTGGACACTTGCCTGAATCAATTCGTAATCACGTGAATTAGGGTCCATGCGATCGCTTAATTGCAATGTATTCAGCAATCGATCTGAAATCTTTGGGAAAAAGCGCCCAATAATAATGGATGCCTGATACCTGTTAATCCGCTTACCAAAAGATTTCAATTTTAATAATGGAATAATCACGAAGCGAATCATGATCAACGCATTCAAGAAAATGAAACCGAAGAACAAGCTTGCACGCACCACCGTATTAAAACGACCGACGTATTCAAGCGTAATTACTGTTAGGTACGTGAACAACAAAACGCCAACGAAAAGGATGACTCCTTTCACTATTTGGTTCTTGTAATACTTTCGAATGAAAGCATCAATTTGGTTTAATAAACGATCAAAACTACTCATAGTGACAACTCGAACTACCGAAGATACAACAATACGCTATTGATCTCCACATAATAAACGTTAATTAACAGTACATTCTTGTGTTCGGTTCGTTCAATGAAATCGCCCACCATTACTATTCATTCCGTATCTTTGCCCTCAAATTAAAGTTTGAGTTATGTCACAACCCGTTCGTGTACGATTCGCACCATCTCCAACAGGACCTCTTCATATGGGAGGAGTTCGTACGGCACTTTATAACTATTTGTTTGCTAAAAAACACAATGGAACCTTTGTCATTCGTATTGAAGATACAGATCAAACGCGTTTTGTGGAGGGTGCACAAGATTACATTCTTGACGCTTTAAACTGGTGTGGAATTATGCCAACGGAAGGACCGGGAATCGGAGGTGATTACGGACCCTATGTACAATCAGAACGGAAGGACATGTACCGCCCCTATGCCGAACAATTGGTGAAGGCCGATAATGCTTACTATGCTTTCGATACACCGGAAGAATTGGATGCCATGCGCGATCAGGCAAAACAAATGGGAATGCCTAACTGGCAATACAATAGTGTGACACGGAGCAATATGAAGAACTCTTTGACTTTGCCTTCGGATGAAGTTCAAAAGCGATTGGATTCTGGCGACCCTTATACCATTCGTTTTAAAATGCCGCGTAATGAAGATGTTCGATTTGAGGATGAGATTCGTGGATGGGTGGTAGTGAATACCAACAATTTGGACGACAAGGTTTTATTCAAATCGGATGGTATGCCTACCTATCACCTTGCAAACATTGTCGATGATCATACAATGGAAATCTCTCACGTAATTCGTGGTGAAGAATGGTTGCCGTCTGCTCCACTCCATGTTTTGTTGTACAAAGCCTTTGAGTGGGATTCTCCTAAATTTGCTCACTTGCCATTGATCCTGAAGCCAAATGGAAACGGAAAGCTATCAAAACGCGACGGTGATAAAGGTGGATTTCCTGTGTTTCCTACGAATTGGCAAACATCTGAGGGAGAAACATTCCCTGGATACAGAGAGCAAGGGTATTATTCGGAAGCATTCGTGAACATGCTAGCCTTCTTGGGTTGGAACCCTGGAACGGCTCAGGAGATTTTTTCTTTGGAAGCATTGTGCGAGGCGTTCTCATTAGAGCGCGTTTCAAAAGCAGGTGCAAAATTCGATCCTGACAAAACGAAATGGTTCCAGCAGCAACATTTGCGCATGCGCGATGATAAAACATTGGCAAAAGAGTTAAAATCCGTTGTGGATACTGACTTGTCTATAGATGCACTTACTACGGTTGGTGGTTTGATGAAAGAACGCGCCACCTTCATTCAGGATATCCAAACAGAGGGTGATTTCTTATTCGCAGCACCAACCTCATACGATGAGAAAACAGTTCGTAAGAAATGGAAAGAAGAAGCTCCAGAATTAATGTCTGAATGGATGACAGTTTTGGAAGGTCTTTCCTCGTTTGATGCAGCAACTATCGAAACAGAATTTAAATCGATGCTAGAAGCGAAAGAGTTAGGAATTGGACGCGTGCTTCCTTTGTTCCGATTGCTTTTGACGGGTAAAGGAATGGGACCAAGTATGTTCGAAATTGCTGAGTTCCTCGGAAAAGAAGAAACCGTAAGTCGAATGAAGTCTGGTATCGACGCCATCGCTCAAGTTCAACAAGCATGAAACATACCATCGAGGTCAATGGAATAAAGCTATATGCTCACCACGGATGTCTTCCTGAAGAGGAGGCTATTGGCGGGCATTACATTGTTGATGTGAGCATAACCACGGACTTTTCTTCTGCAATGCACAGCGACGACCTCGGTGCTACGGTAGATTATGTCGATGTCAATCGAATTGTTGCCCGAGAAATGGCCATTCGATCTAAATTGATTGAACATGTAGGATACCGCATTCATGAAGCTTTAAAAAAGGAAGTTTTCGGAATTCATAAAGCTCAAGTCAAAATAACCAAGCTAACCCCTCCTATTAACGGAGATGTGGATAATGTTGCTATTGTTATTGAGGGGTAAAAGACGTTAGATCGCTTGACTTCAAGAGCCTCAGTCTTCGCTTTTAAACAAAAGATTCTGGACTTTATTTCGGTTGTGATAACGAAAGGTATTCCTTTGAGTCGAAATAGTAAGAGAAGATTTATCTCCCCTTTGGATGGGGATTCAAGGGTGCGGATAATAGGGATTAAACTATATTTTTTCCTAACTTTCACCTATGTTTCCAAGGTATTACGTAACTTTGGCGACCAACTAAAAAATGGTCCTGTGGCCGAGTGGCTTAGGCACTGGTCTGCAAAACCAGTTACAGCGGTTCGAATCCGCTCGGGACCTCAAAGACTCCCTCTGATTTTATCAGGGGGTTTCTTTTTATACAAGCAATATGAGAATTGGAAGCGATTTTGATAAAATGGAATTTTCGTGGTTCGGTTTAGACCTCTTAGAACCAAATGCGCTCGTTTCTGACGGCCTTATTACCATCATTGCATTTATCTTTGCCGCTATTGTAATTCGCAAATTTCCATCAAATAAAGCGTTTTACAAGTATTGGAAGTGGTTATTTATTATTCAAGGGCTCTGTTTTCTTGTGGGTGGAATGGGCCATGTTCTCTATAACTATACAGGCGTTTGGGGGAAATTCGTGCCGACTGTTTTCGCAACTTTAATGGTAATGACGGCAGAACATGCCATGCTGACGTTAATTCCCGAAAGCAAACAGAAACTCTTTATGGGCCTTTCGAAAATCAAGGCGGCCATTACAGTGTCTATTGTGTTGGTTTTGATGTTTACAATTGACGTTGAAAACAATCTCCCAAAATTAATTTTGGCTCCTAGTGTTAATTCTACTATTGGGTATTTTGCTACGCTCTTCTTCTTGGGAACGCGTTATGGAAAACGCGTTTCAAAAGCGCTCTACTTATTTCCTATTAGTGTTCTAATTTTAGTTCCCGCAGGAATCCTTCAGATGATGAAAATCAACATTCACCCATGGTTTGATCGAAACGACGCTGGTCATTTACTCATCATTATATCATTGTTCTTGTATTATTACGCGATCAAAGGATATCATCGCGATACGGAAGAGGTCGTTACTGCTGAATCGTAATTACATCTGATGCCGTAAATCCACGGCCATCTTCTGTGGTTGCAGTAATAAAGTAAACAAACAATCCTCGGCCGTTATCCAACTGAACATACTCTCCGGATCTTTGATCACGTCCATCCCATATAAAGTCTGGATCTGTTGTTTTGTATACTTCTTCTCGACGGCTGTTGTACACAATAAACTCAAATGAATTAAATGTGACATTACTACTTTTCATGAAGTAGTCGTCATTTCGACGGTCACCATTTGGTGTAAATATGTTCGGCATTACCACACGAATATCAGGTCGTGTTTCTGGTGATTCAACTAATTCAATTGGTTTGTTCACACGAATTGGTTCATCCTCTTTAGTAACATTCTCTTCTGGAAGAATTGGGAATGTGTTTTGAAAAATACTAGGATTCGCTTGAATCACAGGATCCGTAGTTGATACAATTGGATCTGGTTTCGGCGGATTATTTACCAATGCCGGATCTTCTATGTTAAGTCGTTGTGGAGTAACATCCGGATCGATATTTTGTGCATTGTATTGATCTGGGTCCACTGCCGGGTTAACAGGAACTACTGGAGACTCAATATTATTTTGTCCATTTTCATTTGATGTGTTGTTTTCAACAACAAATGTTTTTGGATCCTGCTTTAATGTTTCATTTGCTTTCTCTTGAGAAGGAGAATCTAATGCAACAGCTGTTTCTTTTGTTTTCGGTTCAAGAGTTTCAGAATCGGTACTTGTGTAGAGAACTACAGCTGTAGTAACCACTGCAGCACCAGAAATACCAATAATTGCTTTGGTTAATAAAGACATACCACCTGTTGCAGCAGTGCTAGAAGCGGCCCCCACTTGAGAAGCTAAGTTCGCCCATAACTCAGGGTTTACCTTTGCTTCAAAACTCCCCAATTTCTCAGAGAACAAGTCCTTTATTTGGTCTTTATCGCTCAATTCCTAATTCTTCTAATTTCACTTTTAAGTATGCCCTTGCACGGGAGTACTGACTCTTAGACGTATTTTCTGATATGTTTAGTTGCACGGCGATCTCTTTATGTGAATATCCTTCGATTGCAAACATGTTAAAAACAACTCTGTATCCATCCGGTAAATCATTCACTATCTTCATGAGATCCTCCGCAGCTAAACCTTCCACAATGTGGTTGTTCAGTTCTAATTTGTAATCGACATCATCTACGTTTACATTGTCTTTAAACTTGACGTTTCGTCGTATTTCATCCAATGCCGTATTCACAATAATTCTTCGAATCCAACCTTCCAATGAGCCATTTCCTGAGTAATTGGAAAGCTTAGTGAATACTTTTACAAATCCATCTTGCAGTACATCCTCCGCTTGCTCGGTATTTTTCGCATAACGCATACAAACACCCAGCATCTTCGGAGCAAACTTTTCAAATAACGCACGCTGTGCTCTGGCATCGCCCTTCAAACACTTTTTCACCAAAGCCGATTCCTCCATAAACAGCGCTTATTCTTGAAGACCTAAAAATGGTAAAAAAGGTTGCATCCACCCGAAAATATGTCGGGAAATGGGGCAATTATCTTATTTTCGTGACTCCAAAAACTGTACATGAAATATCAGGCGATCCTATTACTCACCTTTGTCACAACATTTGGATTCGCGCAAGAAACGGCATTTCCCAAACTAAAAAAAGGGCGATGGGTTGCTGGATTGCGACTAAATGAGAAAGATGTTCTTCCTTTTGAAATGGAAGTGCAAAAAATCGATGATAGCTACGAATTTTATGTTGTGAATGGTGATGAAATGATTAAAATGCAATCACCTGAATTAAAAAATGATAGCTTACACGTTCGCTTTCCCTACTTCAATTCCGTACTTGTATTCGCAGCTGACGGTAAGAAGGATATCAAAGGGTATTGGCAGAACTTCAATAAAAAAAATTATACCATTCCTTTTGCCGCTAAAAGATCAAAGAAGAATTCACGCTTCTCTGAAACGAAGAAAAAGGCAGATATGCTTACTCAAGTTGGCGGGAAATGGGAAGTTACTTTCGGAGAAGGGTCTGATTCAGAATATCCGGCAGTAGGAATTTTTAATCAGGAAGAAGAAGTAGTGAACGGAACCTTCCTAACAGAAACAGGCGATTATCGTTATTTGGCGGGAAATGTAACCGAAGATAGCCTCTTCCTTTCTTGTTTTGATGGATCACATGCCTTCTTATTTAAAGCAAAGAAAA
>JADFAL010000053.1 GCA_015665275.1 Flavobacteriales bacterium
AGCTTGTACTTTTCTTTTTTGCCATCTCTGGTCGATTTAAAGGTTAAAATAAATATTAAACCTCTATCTTAAGTTTAAGCTCGTTCTAGTTCACTTTTTGCTGACGTCACACAATAGACTTATTAGCTGAAAACAATGGGAGCTATGAGATATACGATTGGAAACGAAGCAAAAAGGTAGTTAATGCTCATACAGGCGAACCCATAAAACATAATCAGTGGCAATCTGGAGTTGGCCCGCTAAGAAAAATAGATGATACGAGTTACAATCGGTATGCTTTGCAGCAAAGTCTTTATCGATTCATTTTACAAGAGTATTACGACATCAAAGTTTCTAAAGCATTCTTAATTGTTCTTTACCCTGGTTATAGCAACTATTTCAAAGTTGAGGTGCCATTTTACGAAAAGGAGATACGGGAAATATTAGCTCAAGTCTAAGCCTTTTTGATACAATTCAACTTGGTCAAGAATTGCTAAAATGATTGGCGAAAAGCGATTAGGGATTTTTGAATCATTCGTAAAAATATCCTTCGATGCATAAACGTATTCTATCTGGTCCTGTTCAAATTGTAATATCGATATAATGATATCATCGGAAAAATGCATTACCGACTTATCATTCAATTCTTCTTTCGAATATTTTACTGATATGTAACAAAGAACGTTATCAATAAACTCTAATGTAATTCCATTCTTTTCCGAAATATGGCAAGACCATTTGTCATTAGTTTTGACAATGTCTTGCTCCAATGGTTCATGGACCTCGTATTTTGAGTCTTTTTGAAGAGCTAGAATGAATTCCTGAACGATCTCATTTCTAATTCGTGAGTTTATTAGATCACTAATTTCAAAATCACGTCCGTAAATACTTAATTGCATGAAAAGATTTGTAGGTGTTTCTTTAACTACAATTCCGTGTTTTAAGAAGGTAACAATTTGATTAATTCTTGTTTCCATTCGGATGGAGGATCGTTATTTCTTAAATAACTTCCAACATGATAGGTTAGCTCAGAATTTTTCAATTCTAATAAGTTGAGAATAGAGTCGATGTTATTGTTCTTTCTTTTGATCCAGTTTACACCAAACACTTCGTATCTAGCCGATTTGTAATGAATATATTTTACTTTTTCTTCCTCTAGAATCAACTTTGGATCAATAAGAAGAAGAGGGCCTTTTGGACCCTTCAGATTGTGACAGTTAATAATAGAAGTGCCAATGGCGCTATTTATCATCATCACATTATTATGTTGATCTAGAATATTGATTTTGCCTTCTTTTACTTTTTGTCTGATTTCTCTGGAGTATAGCCCAGAAATATCTGCCATTTGACCGGATGAGATTTGGACTCTTCCCATACCTCCACGAAGGCAGATTGCCTTAAGCAAAGCAGTTGATATATCGATAAATTTAGTCAGGTCATTGGAGTATGTGAGGATTTCCTTTATAAGAAATCCATCTCCACCAAACTGGATAATAGACATGTGATTAAACTTGAATTGACCAAGGATAAATAGATCATTTGTCAGATTAATAAATGCCTGTTTTGCTCCTTTTTCAAAGTTGACAGCGAATCCTTCAATATCAATATATATTGCTATTTCTTTCAATTAGTAGCAATATGATTTTGTACAAACTTCCCAATACGTTTTATTTTGATCTTCTCCCGTGAAGTTGAAGCTCATACCTTTTATGCATTCACAATCTATGCTGATTGCTGAGCAACTTAATAGGTTGTCATTCCATATATCAATAAGTGTGACTTGATCATCATCCCAGAATACTGAAGCGTATACTCCATAAGTATTGTAGTTAGTAGTTCCAGTTGCTTCATTAAGGTCCCCACCACTTATGAAAAAAACGTTTACATCATATTTCTGTGACCAAGACCCGTCAGTTCTTTTGTATTTTATTTGAGCCTTAATTTCACACTGAGCATTAGCCAATGTAGAAATGCTAAGGGAAAAAAGAAAAAGACAAATAAACCTCATAGATTATAATTTCGTTAGCCTGAAAGTTAAAAGAGGATGCCAATATACAAATATGAAGATTTACAGCTATTATTTGTTCGGTGCGTAATACCAGTTATATCGTACTGGATAGGTTCGGACCCTTTTCGGCGAAAGTGACCTCATTTTGGTGAAGATCTGGCGACAAAATGGCGGTTAAAAACGGCTTCTATTGAGAATGGGTGAAAATAAAAAAACCTCTAAGTCATTGACTTAGAGGTTTTTTGATCCGTAAGTTCGGACCCTAAAGCGCTCCTTCCTGGGCTCGAACCAGGGACCCTCTGATTAACAGTCAGATGCTCTAACCAACTGAGCTAAAGAAGCGTTTCACAACCTTCTTGTTGGCGCTGCGCCCTTTATGAAAGGCGAGTGCAAATATATACAAAGAATTTATTTTGCAAATAGTTTCCGAAGAAAAATATAGGCTTTTTTCGCAGTGCCAGCGCACCTCACGATACACCGGCCTGCAATATGGCTATCGAATCACATTTACGTGACCCTGGAATTCGTATTTGTTATCGTTCGTAAGGTCTGCACACCTGATAAACCAAGAGTACGTTCCATCCTGAACGGGCTTGCCACCGTAGGTTCCATCCCATCCAACGGAAACGTCGTATGACTCCCATACAATCTCTCCCCAACGGTTGTACAGTACCAACTCGAAGTCGTACACATCAATTCCCGACATATAAACCAACCAAGTTTGGTTAAACTCATCATCATCTGGAGTAAATGTGTTCGGAGCAAAGATCAATACATCACTGATAATCTGAACGACAAAGGTCACCGAATCAATACAACCGGCAGCATTCGTTACTGTTAGTGTGATTGGGTAATCTCCTGGCTGATCAAATGGGAAGGTAACATTGTTCACGTCTTCATTTGTTGAAGTCGCTGGTTCACCATTTGGAATTTGCCAATCCCAAGAGACAACATCCGCAGAACTTGTGTTAATCAATGAAGTAACAGGCTCTAACATGGAAATATTATTAGGGTTGATCTGGAAGTTCGCATTTGGATTTCCATACACCGTAATGTAATCCGTGTAGGTTGTTGTATACATACAGTTGTTCGCGTTGTATACAGTGATTGTTACTGTGTAATTCCCCGGATTCGCATATGTGTGTGAGAATGAGTTGGTTCCTTGAATTGTTTCTACAGTTCCATCGCCGTAGTCAATGTCTGTTGTTGCAACGGCACCAGTTGTCGTATTTGTGAAGTTCACCGAGTGTGGGAAACATCCACTCAAGACATCTCCTAGTAATGCTGGCTCCAATGGGGCCGGCTCGTTAATCGTATACGCCACAGAATCCAAACATCCGTTCGCGTCTGAAACACCTGTGATATACTGTCCGGCACAAAGATCAATGCCCAATCCGTTCTGGTTTCCGTTTGTTCCCGGAAGCCATACATATGTATACGGAGCAGTTCCTCCTACAACGCTTACTTGAACTTGTCCGTTGCAATCTCCAAAACAAATCGCATCCGTTGTAACGGCACTTGCTTGAAGTAGGGCTGGCTCACCGATGACCACATCTACAGAATCGGCACAACCGTCAGCGGAGAATACGGTGACAGTATAAGTTCCTGCTGCCAATCCGTTAATGGTAAATGGACTTCCAGATGCAACAGGTGCCCCTTGATTGATTGTGTATTCAACCATATTTGTTGCATCAATGGTAATCGTTCCGTCCGAACTTCCGTTACAAAGTGCATCTGAGCTGATCACGTTGTCGACCGTAGTTGGAACAAAGATGATTGTTACTACAGCCTCGTCTGTACATCCCAAGCTATCCGTTTGGTACGTATAGTTTCCTACAGGTGATACCTGAGGGTCGTATGGCATGTTTACCGGGTTACCTTGACCGTCAAACCAAGCGCCCATCGTTGAAACGCCCGTTCCAAGTAGAGGGAACAAGTCAAATGCACCAGCGGTTGGACAAATCGAAATGGTTGTGTCTTCTCCTGGGTATGGAGATTGAGAAACATTGATCAAAACAGTATCTGTAGTTGCACAAAGAGGATGTCCAACGGGATAGGTTGTCAAAATCAATTGTTGCGTTCCAGTTCCCGTAAACTGCGGGTCGGCAATTGTCGGGTCATTAACAGATGCCTGCGGCGTCCACTCGTACGTATAATTCGGCACACAGTTAGCAGTGAAGGTATTCGTAACTGGACCAATTTGTCCATTACCCATGTTTACCAAAGTATTTCCGTTGTTGTCCGTGATCGTGAAGGAACATTCTCCAACAAATCCTCCATTGGCGTTGAAGGTCACGGTTACAGTTGCACCAGACGGAATCGTTAAGTTTTCGATTTGAATAGAAGGGTTAGCACAAGTATAGTCGGTAGAAACTCCGTTGACCGTGACTGTTACCGTATTTCCGTTCCATGTATCTCCGAAGGAATCCTCCATCGTAAGAATGTAATCACAAGAGTTTGTCAATCCTGTTACTTGACCGTTCAAGTTTAAAATTGTGTTGTCACACAAAGAAGTATCGTTTCCAGCAAATGTTGGAGCCAATGGATCAACGTACAATATTACTGAAGTGTCGTATTCACATCCAAAATCATCAAATACGAAGTAATCGTAGGTAAATGCCCCTGATTGTGTTGGTGTTACGATCAATGAATCGGCATCTGGAGATAAGAATGTTTCGAATAGTGGATTGAACCAATAAGAAGAATCATCAGCCAAACCAATTTGCGGCTCGAATGTTTGTGGCGGTGGATAGTAAGATGGGTCCAATGTCAACCCGAATCCGAACAATGTTCCGTCGTCTGCCGCCCAGTTGTCAATTACTGTCAACGTCCAAACACCATTTGTCGGACATCCAACAAGGTTACTCAAAGGTTGAACCGAAGCGTAATTTCCAGCAGGAATTGTCAATCCAAACCCTCCTTGAGCATTCACCCAATCCACCCACGTTTGCGTTGCTTGCGGCGTGAAACAGTAGGTAAATGGCGTCCCTTGTGTGGTAGGATCCGAACAATCTACATTGTCTAATGGGTTTGGAATACCAATCTGAGTTCCCCCTCCACCTTGTTGGTGTAAGATTGAACTTTGACCGTTTGGACATTCCACAAGGATTACGAGGTCACCCATAAATGAGTGTTCCAAATCCAAACAAATACTTTGAATATCGTTTACGTTTTGAATGGTTGTTCCTGCCGCAAATCCGGTCTGAAGAAGCAGCACGTCCTGTGATACTCCCAAAAGTGTATCGGGTAAACAACCATCGTCAATTTGTTGACTTCCTGGGAATCCGTTCCAACTTACCTCGTACGATTCTGGGTCTGCGACAAATGTCATGGACTCGCCGAGACAAATAGAAGTATCGGCGGGGAATCCGGTAAAATCAGGGATGGTACCAACGAGTACCTGAAGATCAATCAAGTTCGGGTTGGAACAGCCATTATCATCGGTCACGAAGAGCTGTACATTATAATATCCGGGTACATCGTATGAATGCTGAACTGTTGTTCCGTTCGAGGTATCACCATCCATAAAATCCCACATGTAATTTACAAGGTTGAATCCTTGTTGGGCAAATGAACCTTGATCCTGAAATGTAATGGTATCTCCCACACATACGCGAATGCTATCCGAAGTAATTCCATTCATGATCATACCTCCAGCCTGTGGATCCGCACAGGGCGTTTCACAGCTTACAGAAGCTGTAAATTGTCCTGTTCCAACACTGTTTGAGTAGAACTCCAATGTAATACAACCGGATGGGTTCAATATTGTTGCTTCAATAACAACGCCTTGAAGCTGCGTTCCAGTATAAGTCCCCAAAGTGTTTGCTGCCGTAGACGTACCATCGTACACAGCCATGAAGTCAATATTCGGGTTTTGCTGAGTTCCCGTGTTTGTTGGGTCCAATGCAAACAAGTTGAATACGATGGAAATAATTTCACCCGGTGTGTCCGGACAAATAGTAATAACGATGCTTTCGTTGTTACTATAACCTGGTCCACCCTGACCGCCGGAGTCGATTAAGAATCCGTTACACGTATTGAATGTCTGATTATTATTGGCCGGAGTCATATTGATGGGCGCCTGTGAAAAGGCTGATCCGGAGATTAAGAGCACTACCAGTGCAATAAGGAGGTTTTTGCGTTGCATAAGGAGATTTTGCAAGGTTCCAATATAGTTAGTCTGTAAATTTAACAGCTTCGTGTATAATTCCGCAACAATTCTACAACTGACTATTGTATTGTTAAAGTCTTAACACGCATACTAAACGCATTTAGTTTCGTAAGGGTTGCTTAAAACCTTAAATTTAATTTGAGACGAAATGGGTAGTGTGACATCCTATCTTATGACAACTTTTTGAGTAAGCTGATCCCCAGCACTTTGGAAAACGAGATAATACACGCCCCCACTTAAATTCGACACGTCAAATTGAACCGAATCAGAAGTGCAAACCATTGATTTCACTACCTGACCCGTCATCGATCGCAATTCTATTTGCGAATTGGCAGCGCCATGAATGAACAACTGATCGGAAGCTGGATTTGGAAATACCTTAATCGTATGCGCCTCCAGGTCACCTTCTATACCCACAGTTGAAATAAAGTTGACGGTCACAATCGCTCCCTCCGTACAACCCAAACTGTCCGTCTGATAGATGTAGATTCCTGAAGGAAGTACTTGTGGGTCGTAAGGCATGGTTACTGTGTCGCCCTGATTGTTGAGCCAAACTCCCATGGTCGAAACGCCCGTTCCAAGCAACGGGAATAAATCAAATGCGGGAATATTTGGATCAATGGTAATGGTGTTATCCGCTCCTGCATACGGCGTTTGTATAATAGTAATGTTCACAGTGTCCGTTGTTCCACACGAGCTGTTGCCAACAGTGTCCGCAGTGAAAATTAATTGCTGCGACCCTGTTCCTGTTCCCGTGAATTGAGGGTTGGCTATTGTTGAGTCGCTTACAAGGTTGGGAGGTGTCCATTCATACGTATAAGTAGGCACACAATTCACTACGATTGTATCCGTGACGGGAATAGTTTGTCCAGTTCCCATACTCACAAGAATGTTACCGTTTCCGTCCGCAATATTCCAGGAACATTCGCCGGGAAATAGACCATTTGCATTGAATGTAACGAACATCGTATCACCGGGTGAAACCGTAGGAAGGTTCTCGATTTGTAAAGAAGGGTTAGTATATGTGTAGTTTGTCGTATCGCCACTCATGATTATGGTTAGAGAATTACCACTCCATCCATCTGCGAAGGCATCCTCCATGGTAAGGATGTAATTACACGGGTCGGTCATTCCGCTTACCTGACCGTTTAATGTCAAGCTCGTGTAGTCACAAATTGAAGTATCGTTCCCTGCAAATGTTGGAAAGGGTCCTACGTTCAAAACAACGGAAGTGTCGTACGTACATCCGAAGTTGTCAATTACTACGTATTCGTATGTAAAAGCACCAGATTGTGTTGGAGTTACCACCAATGAATCTGCATCGGCAGATAAGTAGGTTTGGAATTGTGGATTGAACCAATACGATGAGTCGTCGGCCAATCCGATCTGCGGTTCAAATGCATATTGTGGAGGGTAGAACGAAGAGTCTAAGGTCAAACCAAACCCAAACAATGTTCCATCATCAGCAGCCCAATTATCAGTTACACCCAAGGTCCAAACTCCATTTAAAGGACATCCTACCAAGTTACTTAACGGCTGAACTGAGACGTAGTTACCAGCAGGAATTGTTAATCCAAACCCTGCTTGGGCATTTACCCAGTCCACCCACGTTTCCGTTGCTTGAGGTGTAAAACAATACGTAAATGGAGTTCCCTGGGTTGTTGGGTCGGAACAATCAACGTTGTCTAATGGATTCGGAATACCAATCTGAGTTCCTCCGCCACCTTGCTGATGCAAGATAGCACTTTGGCCATTCGGGCATTCCACTTGAATTATCAGGTCACCCATGAAAGAGTGTTCCAAATCCAAACAGATGCTTTGAATATCGTTTACGCTTTGAATCGTAGATCCATTTGAAAATCCTGTTTGATACAATTCCACCTCTTGAGGAACCCCCAACTGTATGTCTGGCAAACATCCATCGTTTATTTGCTGAATTCCTTGAAAACCATTCCAGCCGACTTGATACGATCCCGGAACAGCTACAAATGAAACGGAATCGCCCAAGCAAATGGAAGTGTCCGCAGGGAACCCCGTAAAATCTGGGATAGTTCCAACGAGCACCTGAAGATTTATAAAGTTTGAATTTGAACACCCGTTGTCGTCTGTCACGAAAAGCTGCACAGCATAATAACCGGGTACATCGTACGCATGAAAAACGGAAGTTCCATTGGCAGTATCACCGTCCATGAAGTCCCACATATAGTTGACTAGGCTGAATCCTTGTTGCGCGAAGGATCCTTGTTCCTGAAAGTTGATGGAATCTCCCACACATACTCGAATACTATCAGGAGTAATTCCGTTCATGATAATACCACCGGCTTGAGGGTTTGCACATGGTGTTTGACAATTTACGGAAGCGGCAAACTGACCCGTTCCTACATTATTGGAGTAAAATTCTAGGGTAATGCATCCAGATGGGTTTAGCTGAGTTGCTTGGATAAGAACGTTTTGAAGCTGCGTTCCTGTATATGTTCCAAGCGTATTGGACGATGTGGAAGGACCGTCATAAATAGACATAAAATCTAAGTCCGGGTTTTGCAAAGTTCCTGTGTTCGTTGCGTCCAAATCAAACAAGCTAAATAGGATACTAGTAAGCTGACCGGGGGTGTCCGGACAAATGGTAATGACAATGTTTTCGTTATTGCTATAACCGGGTCTACCTTGCCCGCCTGAGTCAATTAAGAAGCCATTGCAGGTAGTGAATACTTGATTGTTGTTGCCCGGAGTCATGTTGATCGGGGCTTGTGAAAAGGCCGATATCGAGACGAAAAGTACCAATACCGTAAGAACGAAATTTTTCAGCTGCATAACGAATATTTAGCGGGTTTCATTAAGTGGTGGTTATTAAGGCAAACTTTTGGCTTTAAAACTATTTCTACAACAAAACGGCAACTGACTTACTAATCGGTAGAGCAGCGTGAGTTTAGTTGCCCCCTTTTCGTTTTAAAGGATGCTCAGAATTATTTCTTGACAATAATGGCGTCGCGGAATCCTGACGACTTTACGCCTTCCAATGCTTGCTTGGCATCATCCTTAGAATCGAAGGAGCCGGCAAGGTAGATGTATTTGTATGCGCTGCTGGTATTCAACTCCTTACGGATAACTGCAAGATCTAATTTGCGCATCTGAGGATCCTTTTTTGGATCGATTGGAGACTTGGATGAAGCGATTTGAATCGCGAATTTTTTTTCTGTAGAATTTGTGCTTGCCGTTGTATCTGTGTTCGTTGAACTGGCACTTTTTCGAAATGCAGTGCTCGGATGTTGCGATTCAATCGTGGATCGGAAGGCTCTGAAAATTGCGGATGCGATGATTTCTTGTCCGTAACTTGTGTTGAGATAAGCTGCCTCGGCATCGTTGGTCAGGAATCCACATTCAACCAAAACGCTGGTCATGTTGGTGAATTTCAAAACTTGCAACGAATGCTGCAAATCACGCTTGTCTTTCACCCCGCGAGATTTACGTCCGGCGCGTTTCGAAAATTGTTGCTCAATCTCTTTGGCCCATTGCACAGATTCTTTCAATCCCATGGAGTGCACATGCGTCTCGGTGCCACGAACCGATGTCCGTTCATTTCCATTACAATGAATGCTAATGAAGTAATCCGCATTGAGGTTATTGGCTTTGTTTACACGATCGTCCAGAGATGGATAAACATCCGTTGTACGTGTGTACACAACTTTCACATTTTGAAGGTATTTTTCGATATAGTTGCCAAAGTATTTCGCGATTTTCAAATTCAGATCCTTTTCCGGAAGCAGATTCGTATTGTTTGGAAGATGCCCGGGATCGTCTCCACCATGGCCGGGATCAATAACTAGGGTCACCGTTTTGTTCTGAGCCAAAATGGGCGATGTGGCACAAAGGACACTGAATATGAGCAGGCAAAGTAGTTTCACGGGATAAAAATACGCTGGTTTGTTTTTTGTTTCTTTGTGTTGCAAAAAGCTTTCCAAGAACGAATTGTTGAAATCGGTATGAAGAAAAAGCGCATCGCTTTAGTCGAAATCGGAGGATCACATGACGAGTGTCTACTCACACAAATGCACGCAATTCAATCCAGCGGACATGAAGTCGTTCTGATTACCTCTCCAGAAGTGGTTGATCGAAATCCGGCTTTCGCTGCATATACGAATGAGGTGTTCACCTTGAACATTACAGAACTGACTCGAAAGGTTCAGGTACGAAAAGTGTGGAAGATAATTAGTTCGGAGCGCTTAGACATAGTCGTTTTGAATACGGCTCAAGGAAAGGTCATTCGTGATCTCTGCCTCAAAGCGTTATTCTCTAAGATTGAATTTGTGGGCATTATTCATACCACTCGCATGTTCACAGAAAGCTTTACACAGAAAATTATTCATCGGAAGATCAAAAAATACCTTTTGCTCAGTGAATATTTAAAGGATAAGGTGTCTCCGCAGAAAGGATTGTCATTGGAGTTCTTTTATCCATTGCGATTTCCTCATTCAGACCAGAAGATAGAACGATCCAACAAACAAATTGCCATTATTGGTGGAGTAGAAGAACGACGCAAAGATTTGAATGGATTTCTAGAAATGATTCAAACGATTCAAGATAAGAAGGTCCGTTTCGTTTTCCTTGGGAAAAGCGATCCAGAGAAACCCGAAGTTCAACCTTTTTTGAATGCAATTTCAGAAGCAGGATTGGAAGATCGAGTGAAAACGTATGATCATTTTGTTTCCCAGGAAGAGTTTGACCAGGTGGTACGAAGTAGCGACCTCATTTTACCATTAGTACATCCGAATACGCCGAGCGCTGATCAATATTTCCGAAATCAAATATCAGGAGCGATGACCGTTTCGTTCGGATATAAAGTTCCCATGATGATCCATAAGGAATACGGACACATCGAAGAAATGCACACGGCCGCGTTTTATTACAGACTGGAGACCTTCCCACAAGATTTGGAAAATGCACTGGTTAATACGGAAAAAGCTTCGGAAGAAATGCAACAGCACCTCCCGTATTCCACTGAAGAACAGGAGAGGCGCTATGCTGATTTTTTGGAATTGTAATTTATCGGATTACCACCTTCTTGGTCACTTGTGAACTTGCATTGCGAATGACCAAGTGGTAGACACCTGCACTTACATCAGACACATTGAGTTCCACTAAATCTGATTGGCAATCCATTGATTTTACAATTTGCCCCGTCATTGATCGGAGTTCCAATTGCGTGTTGGCATATCCGCGTACGAACAATTGATCTGAAGCAGGATTCGGGAACACTTCAATTTTCGGTGCTTCTAATGAAATCGTAGAAGCAACATCTTGAGAACAATCTCCCGGCATGTTGGCATCCATCCAGGCCAAGCGTTGAGAAATCCAGTTCTTCATGTAGGAAATTTCTCCTGCGTAATCCGCGGGGATAGGATCAGGTTGAATCCAAATGTTCTGCCCCAGAAAATTCCATTTCACAAAGTTTCGGTCAATTGCAGTACCTAAAAGTGCTTGATTCTGATCCATCCAGGCGTAAATGCTGTCTTGATGCAATGGCCCTGCACGCAAAGTTTGCCATCTACAGGCCAAATGATTTTGAAACACCGGGTCTGTCATCATTGTTTGCCACCACATCGGCATCGATTCTAAATCTTCGCATTGTGGCTGATTCTGCAAGTACAACCATCCCGTTGGATCGTTATCGGAACAGACTTCCGAGTGTCCATAGGTTTGATCGAAATCCCAAATGGGCCCTGCTTTGAATTTTCCGCCTTTGCTTTCCCTGTCCTTGTGAACGTAGGAGCTCAATTTGTATCCGTCGGAATTCTTGCTCACTTCATTAATGATAAGAAAGTCGACAAAACTTGTCAAATCGGCATAGTGCGACCAATGCGATCCTGTGGAATTCTGGAAGTTCGGTCCGAAAACGGCTTCTTCAAACGTTTGCATATAACTTTGAATGTAGGCCACCTGTGCTTCCAGAATATTGTTCGCTTTTGGATAGTACCATTGAAAAAACATAGGATCACCGGATTGCGCATTGTGGTTCGAATCAAATCCTTCAGGATTGTCGAGCCAATCAATTCGCAAAATATAACCACCAGTTACCTGATCGCCCGTAAGGTCAGTTGCAGTTAGTTTGGCAATGTCCACACGATCGTCATCGCGTTTGATGCGCTCACAAATGATGTACACACCGCGATAATCTCCGTCCACAACCAATTCTACAAAGCGCCAATCCGAAGCATAATGTCCTGCTCGCCGTGCTAGGTAAAACGTAAACGGGATGCGCAATAAAGTTTTGTCTATTACCATGGCGTGCAAGATCCAATCTTCTTCTTTTCCCATGCCTAAAATCGCATGCGAAGTGTCCTGTCCAGCGTTGGTACGTAATTCCCAAGAGTAGGTCTTTTTATCAAAACCCTGTGTGGAGTTCCCGCGTGTTTCAATTCCAATAGAGGAAGTGTACGTGAACGGATCGGTCAGGTTGTTCGTCCCCGTAAGATTGTCGATGATTCCGATGGTCGCAGTGATTTTTGGCTCATCGGGAATATTGGCGTCGTTGTACGTTGAATTTCCTGTGTTTATTACTACAATCGGTAGGTGACTGCTTGTAAATGGCTGCCCGAATGACAAGAAAACGGACAGACTGAAAAGAGTTAATAGAAGTGATTTCATCTTAGTATAATTAATAATTCGTGTATATTAAACATGGGAGATGAAGAATACCCTACCCCCTTGACAGATTTAATCTAGTGTCCGTTGCGGGTTGAGGTTCTCGAAGCCCAACTACCTGCATTAACTATGAAACGTATCTCAATCAATCGATTTAAACTTGTTCGAATCTAGCGTCAGCAAGCATTCGCAACATAATTTTCTTAAAAACTCAGTAAACACCAATCAAACAAAACACTAAAAACGACTTTGCGTTCCTCGCGCCCCTTGCGGTTCAATTTTTTTTGCTCTTCGATATTCTGCCTTCAAAAGCCTTACGCTTCGCGACTTTCCCGAAAATAGTCGAACACAATCCGCGCCTTCGCATTGCCAATTACCTCCGCCAACTCTTCATGAGACGCTTTCTTTACTCCTTGAATGGACTTAAAATTTCTAATCAACTCTTCGAATGTTTTTTCTCCAATTCCTTTGATCTCGGTAATTTCAGAAACCAATGCAGCCTTGCTTCGCTTGTTGCGGTGATGTGTAATTCCAAATCGATGCGCCTCATTCCTAAGGTGCTGAATAACTTTCAAGCTTTCGGAGCGTTTGTCTATATATATAGGGTAAGAATCCCCCGGGAAGAAAATTTCCTCGAGCTTTTTGGCAATCCCGACAATGGCAATTTGACCGCGAAGACCTAAATCATCCAAAGCCTTGACTGCTGATGAAAGTTGTCCCTTTCCGCCATCAATTACAATGAGTTGTGGTAAGGATTGTTCCTCCTCTTTCAATCGCTTGTACCTACGATATACTGCTTCTTCCATTGAAGCGAAATCATCCGGCCCATCCACGGTTTTAATGTTGAAATGGCGGTAATCCTTTTTGCTTGGTTTGGCATCTTTGAATACCACACAGGCCGAGACGGCATGGGTTCCATGAAAGTTCGAGTTATCGAAACATTCTATATGAACTGGAGGAGAACTGAGTCGAAAGTCCTTGCGGATGGTTTCTAAAATGCGTTCGGTATGTCGCTCTGGATTGACAATTTTCTCGTGCTTTCGCTTTTCCAACTGATAGAAAGTTGCATTTCGAGTAGAAAGCTCAACCAATGCCTTTTTATCCCCGCGCATGGGAGTGAAAAATGAAAACGCCCCAGTATCCAACTCCATAGGGTTTGCTACCAAAACCTCTTTTGATTGACTATTGAAACGCTCACGCATTTGTGGCAAGACGTATTGAATAATATCTGCTTCGGATTCGTCCAGCTTTTTCGATACCTCAACCGTTAACCCATGAATGATGGATCCGTTATTGATCACGAGATAATTGACGAAGGCCATTTTCGGATCTTGAACCAAGGTAATTACGTCAACTGCATGAATGGTAGGTGAAACAACCGTTGACTTCGCTTGATAACGTTGAATGGTGTCAATTTTTTGCTTGATGTTTTGTGCGTCCTCATACTCCAAGTTCTCGGCATGTTGTTGCATCAATTCTTTCAAGGAGCGAATTACCGCACCCAAGTTTCCCTTCAGAATATGCTGGATATCTTTGATATACTGATCGTATTGTTCGGCCGTTTCCTTCCCTTCGCAAGGCCCCTTGCAACTCCCTAAGTGATATTCCAAACAGACTTTGTGTTTGCCTTCTTGGATTTTTTTCTCCGACAAGTCCAATGCACAAGAACGCAGCGGATATACGTCGCGAATTAATTCTAGCAATGTATTCACCACTTTCACACTTGGGTAAGGCCCGAAGTACTTTGATCCGTCTTTGATCACACGTCGTGTGGTAAACACTCTTGGAAACGGTTCATTTTTGATACAAATCCAAGGATAGGTTTTATCGTCTTTCAGTTGGATGTTGTATTTCGGCTGGTACTTCTTTATCAGATTGTTCTCCAGAAGAAGAGCATCTAATTCATTATCGACAACAATATATTTGATATCGACAATCTGCCGAACCAGAATTCGGGTTTTACCAGAATCGAGTTTTTTATTGAAGTAAGACGAAACGCGTTTTTTAAGATTTTTCGCCTTTCCTACATAAATAATAGTGCCCCCCTTATCGTAGTATTGATAAACGCCCGGTTTATCCGGTAGAACTTTTAGTTTGTTCTTAATTTTCTCCGACCCCTCCGCCATGATCTTAAAAGTAAATTATTTCTACATTAGACGAAATGAAAACTATGAAATATCTACTTATCACTGGAAGTCTCTTTTCTGTATTGTTATTTGGAGGGTGCAGTTCGCCAGAATCTGAAGCGGAAGATCGAGCAGAGGAAATTTGCGATTGTGTTAAAGAGCTCGGTATAGATCGGAACATCAACCTTTTTTCAATTCAAAGCGGATCGTTTATGCGCGATATTGATCGCTCAGCAGGACTAAAAATTCAACGAGACTTGCTTAATATTTTGAAAAAGATTGATGAGGATATTGACAATTTAAGCAAAGAAGAAAAGAAAGATTATACCAAGGCTTTAATGAAAGCCATGATAGATACCGATTGTTCAGATATGGCACTGAGTAAAATTCCATACGACATGCTCGGACTTGGAATTGACATAATGGAAGAACAACTCGACCAGCAAGAACGATATATGGAAGAGTACGAAGAATATTACGACGAGGAAGGACTTCCAGACGATTTTTAATCTTCGGAAATCAACTCATAAAGCGCATCGAGGTTAGGAGAAATAATAATCTCAATGCGTCTGTTTTTTGCTTTGTTGTTCGGGTCCACGGGATGGAATTCAGATCTGCCCGCTGCCATTAGTTGCTTAGGATCCATGTTGGAGTTTCCAATCATAATCTCAATCACAGAGGTAGATCGAAGTACCGAAAGTTCCCAATTGTTTTTCGGATGCTTAGAGCTATTCATAGGATCAGCATCTGTATGCCCTTCTACAATAATCTCCAATTCTATCTCATTTTCTAGTACGGTCGCCAATTCGATAAGCGCCTTTTTCCCGTTCGGTTCTACCGAAGTACTTCCAGACGCAAACAACAGTTTTGCCTCCAAACTCACATAAATTTTACCATTGCGTTCCTCTACGGACAAACCTTGTGATTCAAAGTTCTTGAGAGCATTCGTCACTTTTTCTTTTAGCAATCGAGTAGCTTCTTCCTGTTGTTGAATGATTTCCTGAAGACTCTTAAGTTCTTCCTGTTGTTCTGTGATGAGCGCCTGCTGTTTTTCCAAATCGGCTTCCTTCTTTAATAAGGCGTCTTCTTTCTTTTGTAGTTCAATTCGACGCGCCTCCAGTTCCGAACTTAATTCTGCTACATCTTTTGCACCACTCAAGCGAAGCTTATTATAATTGACTTCAAGTGCTTCAATAGTGGCAACTTGTTTATCGTATTTAGCACGCAACAAACGATAGTCGGCTCCCATTTTCGTGGAGTCAGCAATTAATTGATCCATTTGTTCGGATGCCAGTTCATATTTGGATTGGTAATCTTTCGAACTCGCCTCGTAATTCAAAGCGTCGTTCTTGTACTTGGCCAGAGATTCACTGCATTCACGCTCCTTCTCCAGAAGTTCGTTGTATTTCTTGGCTGGAACACAAGAGAATAGTAATCCTCCGAAAATGATAAAGGCAACAAGATATTTCATAGCGACGCTTTTTCACAAAGATCACGCATAGATCTACTATTAAAGGTGGGATGGCATAGAACTTTTGCACACATCCGATTGGATAAGGCACAGAAAAAGGCAGAATTCTCGCAATTGAGATTAAACAAAACCCCAGTTTTCACCCAAAAAGGGCACTAAATCAGCTTATATGAATCATAAATTCAGTGATTTATGATGAACATTTACCTTTTTTAACAATTGACTGTATCCCGTTAAAATAAAGGGCTTGCGTTTGTTACCATGGTAAATAATGGACCTTTTTCAAAAAAATGTTTAACGAAATGTTGTTTTGGTTAAACAATGTTCAGTATGTTTGTTGAACTATTTCGGTAAACAATTAAACAAAAAAAAATGAAAAAGATGTTACTACCAGTGAAAGCACTCTTCTCAGCCGCAGCGTTGAGCATTATGACTTTCGGAGTATCGGCTCAAACAAACGTATTCGATGATGTCATCGTACCGAGCGCGAATCACTCAAGCCTTGAAGCGGCAATTATTACAGCAAACCTTCAAGGAGCGCTTCAAGATCCAACAGCAAGTTTAACAGTTTGGGCGCCAGACAACCAAGCATTTGATGACTTGGCAACAGCATTAGGAACAGACATTAACGGTCTATTGGCATTGCCAAACCTAGCAGATATCCTTATGTACCACGTACTTGGAACAACAAACAATGCAGCGTCATTGTCAAACGGTCAAATCGAAACGCCGCTAAACGCTGCGAACACGATTAAGATTACAGTGACAGGAACTGGAGACGTATTTGCAAATCAGGCACAAGTTAATGCAGCGGACCTCCCAGCAGACAATGGAGTAGTTCACTCAATTGATGCGGTAATCCTTTCAGGTGAAACTGTTGCAGATATTGCTATCGATAACGGGTTCTCAACGTTGGTTACAGCAGTTGTTACAGCTGAGTTGTTACCAGTATTGACTGATCCATTCGCAACATTGACAGTATTTGCTCCAGACAACACAGCATTTGACAATTTGGCGACTACATTAGGAGTTACGTTGAACGATATCTTGGCATTGCCAAACTTGGCAGACATTCTTACTTACCACGTTTTAGGAACAGAAGTTGACGCGGCGAGCGTAACTAATGGAGGAATTGTTCAGCCAGTAAGTATGACAAACACATTGAAAACTACGGTTACAGGAACTGGAGATGTATTTGTAAATCAAGCACAAGTAGTATTAACTGACTTGACAGCAGACAACGGATTGGTTCACACATTAGACGCGGTTGTTCTTCCAGGAGAGACTGTAGCAGATATCGCTATCGACAACGGATTCTCAACATTAGTAACAGCGGTTGCTACAGCAGAATTGTTGCCAGCAGTAACAGATCCATTTGCAACACTGACAGTATTTGCTCCAGATAACACAGCATTCGACAACTTGGCAACTGCTTTAGGAGTTACATTGAACGATATCTTGGCTTTGCCAAACTTGCAAGACATTCTATTGTACCACGTTCTAGGTGCTGAAGTAGACGCAGCAAGTGTACAGAATGGTGGAATCGTTACCGCATTGAGCGCAACGAACACTATCAAGACTTCCGTATTCGGAGGAAATGTATACGTAAACCAGGCGCAAGTTCAGTTGGCTGATTTGACAGCTGATAACGGATTGGTTCACACATTAGACGCGGTAATCTTGCCGAACGAAACTGTAGTGGATGCAGCAATCGACAACGCATTTACAACATTGACAGCAGCAGTAGTTGCAGCAGAGTTGCTTCCAACATTGTCTGATCCATTTGCACAGTACACAGTGTTTGCTCCAACAGATGCAGCATTTGATACATACGTAATGGATGCAGGAATTACATTGAATGATTTGTTAGCAGCACCAAACTTGGCAGATGTACTATTGTACCACACTCTTGGAAGCGAAGTATTGTCCTCAGGTCTTTCAGCTGGAAACGTAACAACATTGGAAGGAAACGATGTACTTGTAAATCTTACAGGAGGTGTATTCATCAACGATGCTGAAGTTACATTAGCAGATGTAGATGTTGACAACGGAGTTGTACACGTAATTAACAAAGTATTGGATCCGGCAACGGCTTCATTGAACGAGAATACTATCGAAGTGAACTTGTATCCAAATCCAGCTACAGAATTCATTACAGTAGCAGCAGACAAAGAGATTAAATCAATCCAGATAGTTTCATTGAACGGAGCAGTATTGAAAACGTTCAACGCAACAGGAGGAGAAATTAAAGTTGACGTTTCGGACTTAGCAGCTGGACAGTACGTAATAGTAGTAGGTACAGATTCAGGAGCAAGTACAACAACATTTAACGTCACTTCAAGAATATAGTGTAGGGTTAGGTTTGTAGCGTTTATAGGTTAGGGGGGACCCAGCAGAGTTCCCCCCTCTTTTAACCGCTAACCAAATCCAAAATGCTTTTGCAGAGTACTTCACCATAGGAAGCGTCCACCGGTGTAAACTACTTCAGCAAAGCACAAAGAAATTAGTGTAAGGTTGATTTGAGGCGCAAGATTTTAAGTGGAGGAGAACGAATAGAACTTCTCCACTTAAAAGAGAAGAGAGAGAAATCAAATTACACAAACGATTATAGTGTAGGGTTAGGTTTGTAGCGTTTATAGGTTAGGGGGAGCGCAGCAGAGTTCCCCCTCTTTTAACCGCCAGCCAAAGTCCAAAGAAATTAGTGTAAGGTAGATTAGAGCAGAGGAAAGTTAGGGGGAGACTTCAACAAGACTCCCCCTCTCTTAGAGCAAGATTGAAAAATCGAATTACGCAAACGATTATAGTGTAGGGTTAGGTTTGTAGCGTTTATAGCTAAAAGAGGAGCACAGCAGAGCTCCTCTTTTTTTATAATTACATTTGAATAGAAACAGAATTTATGTTTGGATTAGGGAAGAAAGGAACGGATGCAGTTCCAAAGAATATTTACGATATCGAGATCAACAAGTTGGATGGAACGCCACTTGATTTGAGTGCGTTGAAAGGGAAGAAAGTGATGTTTGTCAACGTCGCTTCGAAATGCGGTTTAACACCACAATACGAAGGGCTAGAGAAATTGCACAAAGAGCATGGGGGGCAATTGGAAATCATCGGTCTACCCTGCAACCAATTTGCATTTCAAGAGCCGGGTGGTGCAGATCAAATTGCAGCGTTTTGTGAGAAGAATTATGGTGTAAGCTTCACGCTAACGGAGAAAATTAAGGTTCTAGGTAAAGAGCAACACGATATCTACACATGGTTGACAAACAAGGATGTAAACGGTAAATTCAGTTCATCGGTGAAATGGAACTTCCAGAAATACCTCGTATCGGAAGATGGAGTACTAGTAAAGAAGTTTGCGCCGACCGTGGAACCTATGAGTAACGAAGTCATCAGTGAGATTTTGCCAAGCATTAACATTTCCTAAAGACGAAATGCACTAACTTCAATCCATGAAACGTTTCGTAGTAATATCCATAATCGCATTGAGTTCTTCGCTTACGAGCTTTGCTCAATACACATTGAAATTTGATGTAAACAAGCACAACAATATCGTTCTAGATGCAGTGTTAAACGAGCAAGATTCTCTGCGATTGATGTTTCATACGGGGATTAGTGATGTTAGCGTTATTGAGGGCAGCACTTCCGGATTGAGTTGGGTAGAAGCCGACAGCGTTGAAAGTTGGGGTGGAACCAGTGAGGCAAGAGTGAGTATCTCGAACCAATTGCGATTAGGAAAATACTTCTGGGAGGATGTAAATATTTGGGAATGTCAGCGATCTGGGCCGGATACCGATGGTAAAATTGGACTGTCCTACTTCTCCGATAAACATGTCGAATTCGATTTTAATGGAAGTCAATTGATCACACACAATACTTTGCCCGAAACCATTTCTGAATACTTGCGTTGCCCACTTATTAACGAAGATGGGGCGCTATTTGTAGAACTTTCTTTTCAAATAGATAACAACTCGTATCAACAACGTTTTCTTCTGCACTCAGGCTACGGAGGCTGTTTGTTATTGGATGATGCGTTTGCCAACGAACATCAACTTTCTGAGAAATTGGAGATCATCGACCAATCTGTTTTGAAGGACTCGTATGGAAATGAAATTACCGTAAACAAGGCGATCCTGCCAAATATTTCTTGGAATGAAATAACATTGGAAGAGGTACCTGTTGGATTTTTCGCAGGAAAGATTGCGCGCCAACACATCAGTGTTTTAGGGGCGGATTTTATGAGAAGGTTTCAGATCATTGTAGATGCGGACCGTGAGTTTGTGTACATTAATGCTAGCAAGTTCCAGAACGAAGATTACAGCAAAATATAAATAGGATGAAAGTAGAGCATAAGGCTGAGGGATCGAAGGGAATGTTTTACCATGAAAAAGACGGGAAAATTCTCGCACAGATGACGTATTCCATGGCAGGAGAAACGCGCATGATCATCGATCACACCCACGTGGATGAAGCACTGAAAGGTCAAAGCGCTGGAATGTAATTGTTGAACAAAGCGGTGGATTTCGCTCGTGAAAATTCTTTGGAAGTATTACCGTTATGTTCATTCGCGGCAGCCATTTTTAAGAAGAAGCCTGAAATTCAGGATGTATTGAGGAAGTAAAAGCACTTTCGTTCTAGTAATTAGGCGCTAGAACTTGATACTACACTAAAATTCAAGTTAAAACGAAACAGAGATGCTTAATTATTCAACTTATCGTAACGAGAACAGTCAACAATGGGTCACGTTTCTGCATGGAGCAGGAGGAAGTTCATCCATATGGTTCAAACAAATTAAAAGTTTTTCTCAGTCCTTCAACTTGCTTCTTATCGATTTAAGAGGGCATGGGAAGTCTAAGAATCACATAAGTAATATATCGAAGAGTATTTACACCTTTGATGCGATCGCAGATGAAGTGATCGAAGTGTTAGATTATTTGAAAATAACTACATCACATTTTTTGGGAATTTCGTTGGGAACTATTGTGATACGCACGATAGCCGAAAAATCACCGGAACGTGTGAAAAGCATGATCATGGGAGGAGCTGTATTGAAATTGAATTTTAGATCACGGTTTCTAATGTCCTTAGGAAACACAACGAAATCGATTTTACCCTATATGTGGATGTACAAAATGTTCGCTTTCATAATCATGCCAAATCGAAATCATAAGGAGTCTCGTTTACTGTTTATTCGAGAGGCCAAAAAGTTGTACCAGAAGGAATTTAACCGATGGTTTAAGCTTACCTCGGAGGTGGTACCACTGCTAAGAGTTTTCCGACAGAAGTCAATTGGCATTCCTACCCTCTATGTGATGGGAGAGCAAGATTATATGTTTTTACCTTCGGTTCGAAAAGTGGTAAAACACCATCAAGAGGCAGTATTGCAGGTAATTCCGAATTGCGGTCACGTAGTAAATATCGAGAACCCTCAGTTGTTCAATAAAATCACTTTGAATTATCTTCAACGATTTTAGTTCGAAACGATTATTTTAACTACTAAATGCCAAAAACAGCAATCATACTAGGCGCTTCTGGGTTAACAGGAGGCATATTACTTCAAAAACTTTTGCAAGACAAACGTTATTCGAGCATCAAGCTATTCGGAAGAACGAAACTGGAGCAAGAACATGAAAAAGTGCAACAGTTCGTGGGTGACTTACTCAACCTCGAAAGCTTTTCAAGCGATTTTACGGGTGACGAGTTGTATTGCTGCATCGGGACTACGAAAAAGAAAACGCCTGATGAAGTAGTATATCGAAAAATCGATTTTGGAATTCCAGTGGACGCTGCTCAATTGTGCAATCGAAACGGGATTAAAACCATTGCAATCATTTCTTCTGTAAGCGCAAACGAGAAGAGTAAGAACTTCTATTTGAAAACGAAAGGAGAAATGGAAAAGGCGGTTCTCGAACAAGAAATTGAAAATACATTCATTCTACGTCCGTCGCTTATTGTTGGAAATAGAGGCGAACGCCGAGCCGGAGAAAGATTTACAATAGGAATGATGAAGTTGGTCAATCCACTACTGTTTGGTGGACTTAAGAAGTATAGATCAATTAAAGCTGAAAAAATTGCGGAAGCCATGATAACCCTTGCGAACAGTGGCAACAAGAAAGCAATATTTGAATCCGATGAAATTCAGTCTTTATTAATCAGTGAATCAAAATAAAAAAGGCCTGTATCTCGATGATCAGGCCTTTCTTACTAATTATTTGATTCCTTATTCGATCACGAAGCGTTTCTGCACACTTCCATTTGCCGTTTGAATCGATACAATGTAAGATCCCGGAGCAAGCGTTTGAACGTCTAGAACGGCAATATTATTTCCAATCTCACCATTTACTGCATGTGCCTGAACTTCTTTTCCAGCCAAATCCAAAATGCGAAGTGTTGTTTTATCCGAAGCATTCAATGCAAAGGATACTGTTAACTCGTCCGTTGTTGGTACAGGATAAACATTCACACCTTCAATTCCAGAGTTCTCTCCAATTCCAACGATAACCAAATCATCTGAAGGCGCACCTTCGTATAAGTTAATGTTGTCCAAGAATAAGTTGTTTCCTTCATCCGAATCAAACGTAAATTTCATGCGGAAATCTCCCGTATAGAAATTGTCCGTGATGTTCGTCATGTGCACTGTAGTCCAATCAGAAGAATCTGTAGGGAACCATGAAGTAGATGCAGTCAGAGGCGAAAGTAAATCACCAAACAATGTTTTACGCACAACCCAGTTATCTTCACATCCTTCCGTTACGGAAACACGCAAGAATTCGTTATTGCTGGATTGTCTCTTACGATATGCGTAGCGGAAACTCATTGTCATGTCGTCACCCGGATTCAGAGAACTCAAGTCAATAGGCCCTGAGATCAGTTCGTCGGTCAATCCACCGGCCTGTGTATAGTTGAATAATAAAGCACTCTTACTTCCGGATAATGAAGCCTGAGAAGAAATTAAGAAAGCTACTGCATTACCTGGACTTTCAGTGTCCCACTCATCAATGCTAAAGAAGTTTGTATAGTTTTCAAACCCTTCGAAGTATGGAAGTCCTGGAGACGGTAAAACAGTGATTGCTCCCGTTGTATAAATTGAATCCGTTCCGTAACCGTTATCAACCACCATAGCAACATCGTAAGAACCGGGAGATGTATAACAAACGGTTGGTGTTGCACTAGTAGAAGTAGAAGGCGTTCCTCCAGGGAAGTACCAAGTATACGTTGAACTTCCAGTTGTATTGATTGATTGATCGATCATGTCAAAACAGTGTCCAACGCCAGCATCCGGACAATCAACACCAAACGCGGAAATGGGCGGGGCCCACAAACACCCAAACTCTGTAGTTGGTTTCTGAATGGCAACAGCGCGTTCACCACGTGCATCGTTTGGTCCAAGTGCGCGAACACTAAACCATTCGTCATTAGAAGCCGGAACAGCTATTACAAAACTATTTGTCGTAGTGGTAGCGATAGAATCCATGTATTTATTTCCAAGCATGCTTACCTCATATCCGGTAGCCCCCGATACAGTATTCCAAACAAATTTGGCAGAATCAGGACATACCCATTCGAAGTCCAAACCGTTGGGCTGCTGCATGATTGTAAATACCTCCGGGCTTTCATCGGATTGACCTCCACGAGAGATGCGAACTTTCGCCTGTCCAGTTAAAGTGTTAGGAGTATTCCAACTGAAGTAACGAAGATCAGCATTTGGTGTACCGATGGTGGTCCATGTGGCTCCGTTGTCTGTTGTGTATTCCAAATCAAAAGGTGTGGTTCCTTCGGATGCGTCCCAACGAATTGTGTTCGATCCCGGAACAATTCCTTCACCTCCAAGTGGGTAGGTAAGAACAACATCGTCCATAATGAACGAGTACACCACGTAATATTCCTGAGGCCCTTGAGGAATAGCAAATCCATTTACATTTACTGTATACGTTCCGCTCGTAGGGTTTACTACAGAAACCTGTTCCATATTATTCAAATCATCAACACCAGTTGTAGCCGGAGTATTTAAAGCCGTTGAACTTGGTGATGAGTCTAACAACCAAGGAAGGAGCGTCGTCGCGTTCGGATCTTCAACCGTCATGTTGATATCGTTCACGAGCGCAATTGCTGCAGAGGTTGACCCCTCATAATCTGTCCAATAGGTCATGATACGTAATTCACTCACTCCCGTAGGAACTGTTATCGTATGGCTGTTCGTTGCACCTTGTGAGATGTTGTCACTTACGTACTGATTGTTTTTAATCACATCAAATGCAGCACGAGCATTAATTCGTCCCCATCCGAAACGGAAATCAGGCCCCGTGTTCCCCAAATCTTCTCCTGTATTCAAAACAGCACCTTTAATCAAAGCAGCATCTGGGTCGTTACCTCCGTTCAAATCACGATATGCATGATACAATTGAGCAAAGGTTCCAGATACGCCCGGGCATGACATTGATGTTCCTGAAATAGTAAAGTAAATATTATCCGGACCGGTAGAAGTTACAGATGACCCCACAGCACAAATGTCAGGTTTAATACGACCGTCCTCGGCAGGACCACGACTAGAAGAACCGGCCAAAACATCCGTATGAGACAAGTTCCCAACAGCGATTACATTCTTTCCTGCTTTATGTCCTCCAGTGATGTTTCCCCAATTAGATCCAGCACCATATCCACAATCGGTTGTTCCGCTATTTCCAGCAGAGAAAACATGCGTCAATTGCGGTCGGTCGTGTACTTGCTGATCCAGTTGACGAGCAAGCGAAGTATATCCTGAGTTACATCCATTACTATAACTCTTCGATGTAATCACAATGTCATCATTGTCAAACAACCCCGGAAATAAGTTGTAGTTATTATTGCTAGAGCTATAAACATCTAAGCCCACTCCATTCGCCATTCCTCTGTTATCAGGATTGAGGTTTCCAGCACCCATAATGGTCCCAGAAACGTGGTCTCCGTGATCGTTCGCAGGGTTGGTAGAACACCCATTACAGTTCGATTGGTCGATACGACCGGTATAATCAATGTGCGGACCGATTTCACCGTCGTCTTGCATCATCACGTTTACACCTTCACCGTTGTATTGCAATCCTCCGGCAAAATCCTGATACAAAGTATTGCTTCGATGATTGGTTCTTCCTACTAGGTTTTCGGGCTCCCCAGCATCGGGTAACGTTTCGAAGTAGTAAAACCCAGGCAATGCATACAATGCTTCCAGTTGGCTTAATGGAACACGCACATTCATGGTGCCTTGCAATACATTCTGCGAAACGAATGTTCCACCAATGCTTGCCAATTGATCCACAGCACGTTCTTTGTTGAAAGGAGCAAAATACGCCCCAATTAATTCGATTTGATCTTCGCCAAAAAGCGTCCAGTGCGGATAATTTTTATCACGAAGGATTTCCGTGAGTTTGAATTCCGGCTGAATTTCCATAACAATCGCATCGTTCAACATGGAGAAATCTGCATTAACAGAAATCGATGCGTAAAAGGCATTTTTAGGGAGATAATCATACAAGGAAATCCCGGATTTACGCAATTCTTCTTTCATTGCATTTGTTGGAATTTCATCGAATGAAATAATGCGTAGATACTGATTGTCAATAACTTCGTTGGTATTCCACACCTTCACAGATACGTCAGGAACGACATAGTCTCCTGAACGTAGGAGCAGCTGTGATTCTTGGGCATTACTAGTTACAGGCAGAATAACCGCTAGCAGCAAGGCTGCAACAGAGATTCGTTTCATAAGTACATGAGTATTAAGTTCAGCTTACAAGATACGAATAAAAGAGATTAAGACCAAGGCTTATTCGAAGAGAGGACAGCTTGCAGTCCCCGTTCTTTCAGGCTTACAGGTAGTGAACCGGAGAGAGATCTCGTGGGTGTTATTTGCTACCGATTGAATGCGTGTCACGCTGTAGTCAAAAGTGTAGGCAATGGCAAACTGTTCCTTGATTTTATAAACGGCTGTTGCGTTGATGGCATCTCCCACGCGGAACCCAACTCCAAAGCCGAAAACATTGTTGTAATCTGCGAGAATGTTGAGGTCCAATGATGCCGGACTTCTCGGTGGAATTCGCAGGTTGAATCCGGGAAGTAGCGTCCAATCTTCTCGGAAAGCCCATCTATAACCTCCATTTAAGGAGGCGTGAAAACGATGACGTGAATCAGTCCCAACATCTTCCCATCGAGATGGGATTAAATTCCGGAAAATCAAGCCGAAGTAGTAGTTCGTCGAGTTCCACCATGCACCAAATGATGCGTCGGGAGAGATATTATTTGATTGTTGTAGAACCGTCGGATCTGGATCGTGTGTCGTTAATTCCGAAGGATCGTACCCTGTTTGAACCACACCACCATAAACGCCGAGAGACAAACGATTGTTTTGTGTAAAATTGAAATGGGCCGCGTAAGCCAAGTTCAATCGTGTCATGGAAAACGGGCCAAACTGATCTGTTTCAAACTTAAATCCAGTTCCATGGCGGGCACCAAAAACACGCTTTCTTCTGGTTTGAAGCGGAATGCTCATGCTTAAAAATCCGGATTGCGGAGACCCTTCAAATCCCAACCACTGATTTCGATACAAGGTATGAATGTCGATACATTGCTTAATTCCTGCGTGTGCCGGGTTGATAGCAAATTGGTGCAAATACCATTGTGAATACTGCGGCAATTGTTGCGCCGAACTCTGAAGTGAGATTGCCAAAAAAGAAAGTAGGAATAATGCGCTTCTCATCGAATCAAGGTTAAGGTTCCCTTGTATTGGGTGCCGTTGTTATCGTTGAGATCTAGTACGAAGTAGTAAACACCTTCTGCGTGATTTTCACCATCCCACATTTTCGATTTCGAGTAAGCGGCTGTTTGAAATACCTTCTGTCCCCATCGCGTAAAAATGGACATTTGATTGTCTGGGTAAAATTCCAATCCGTCTATTTCCCACGAATCATTAATGTTATCTCCGTTGGGAGAAAAAGTATTCGGAATCTCCAAAAGTTCGTCCACCGAGATGGTAACATACGCGGTACTGCTGCAACCATTTTCTGTTGCCATTAATGCGAAAGTTGTGGTTTCCTCAACGGTCGCGAACGGATTCAAAGCCGAGGTATCACTCACCAGAAAAGAAGGCGACCAAACCCAAGACGAAGCGTTCGTAGAACCATTCAATTGAACTGTTGACCCAGTGGGAACCGTGATACTATTTCCAGCATCTACCTGAACGGATTGAACGCTAATAGCAGGCGCATTAGACTGCACAGGAATTGGACAAACAGAATAACAGGTATTGCTCACAGAAACGATATCTCCATCCGCCAAACTGGTTGTTTGAAAGAAAGGGTCACTCGTTGTTGCAACCAAATTTCCATTCACGAACCAAGAAAAATCACTGGTATCTGGGCAGTCGGTCAAAGTCGATGTATACGTCACAATATCGTTCTCGCAGGCAATTGGAGTGGTTGTGCTAATAGAAGAGGTCGGAGGAATGCGGTCGACTGCTGGACCGGAGATTTCAAGATCAAAAGTACATTCAGCAGGATCTGTAATCCCAACACCATTATTGTCGCCATCCACAACTAAATAGTAGGTCGTATTGGGCAGCAATCCCAGAGCAGTGAGCGCAAAATTTCCGGTTTCATCAAAATGACACGATCCAATTTGAGTATAAGTATTCGCGGCGCAAGGAGTTGTTGCTTCCACAAGTGCTGCTTGTAATTCGTTATCCTGTCCCGGGTTGGCCTCGAAGACCAAATTCGTGAAGTCAATTTGAATAGTTCCACCAACGGTATTCGTAGAAATTTGAAACCAGATGGAATTATCAGGAGCAAAGCAATAGTTAAAGTCATCTTCACAATTCACACACCCGGTAATATTTGCATCAATGTTATTCACAGAAATAGGGTTGCCCGGACATAGCTCAAGTGCATTCTGACATACGTTATACGGCTCTTGAGCGGAAACATAATGCCCACTAAATAATGCCATTAACAAAAAAATAACAACAGTTCGCATATCCCTTTAAAACGCTTGATTTTTCTAGTTATTCTAACAAATTTAAGATATTTTTGATCACCCAAAATTTAAAATTACTACTTGAAATAACGCTACTTCAATGCTTTGGCACAATTCTAGAAGAAGCGTTTACACAAATCGTAAAATGATGCTTATGAAAAAGTTGATTACCCTAGCATTTTGTTTGTATGTCATGCCCGGGCTGTTCGCACAGAACATTCAGCGCTACGACTCCAATTCCCCATGGTTTTTTGGGTTGAATGTTGGAGCCGCATGGAACTCCACCGATATCGAAAATGAAACCAACGCAGGTTGGGGATTCACTTTTGGTAGAAGTTTTACTACCAGACCAGACGCCCTGTTCGCATGGGATCTACGTTTGCGTTATCTTCAAGGTAACTGGTACGGACAAGATTTCGATACTACGGACTTGACCAATTACGTTGGATATACTCCAAACGAGTACCAAGCTTATGCTGATAACCCAGGATATACCGTAAACAATTTCTCGGCGCGTAATCACCACCTTGGATTGGAATTGGTGTTGCATGCAAACCGACTGCGTCAACGCACCGGATGGGACCCATACATTTTTGGAGGGGCCAACATCACATGGAACCAGACGTATTCAGATTTGGTAAACATTGATTCTTCATTCGGAATTTCAGGTCAGTACGATTACGACCCGACAACAATCTCAGATGGATTCCTCGGAACAACCTTCTTAGATGGTGTGTCTGAAACTGCCATGAACCAAGGAAGTGAAGGCGGAGATTACAACTTGAACTTCATGCCTAGTTTGGGAGTTGGTATTGCGTATTACGCAGGACCTCGCTTCGCATTAGGACTTGAGCATAAATCAACTTTTACGCGTAAAGACGATTGGGATGGATATGTTGACCCGACTCCAGGTTTATGGAATCGATCTAACGATATTTATCACTACACAAATTTCTTCTTGCGTTTCCATTTGAGAGGTCAAGGTTCTGTAGATCCAACTCCAGACCCAGTAGTAAATTGTTGGGATCCAATTATCCAATTGCAGCGACCGAACGTGAGCAATGTAACTGTTGAAAATCAAGTGTACGCTTTCCGAGCGCAAATTGAAAACATCAATAGCATTCAGAATGTTCGTGTACGAGTAAATGGAGTAGAATCTTCAAACTTCTTCTACAGTACAACGACCCAGAATTTAGAGGGAAGTATTGTATTGAACGAAGGAGCGAATACAGTTCAAGTAGTTGCTTCGAACTCTTGTGGTTCGGATGTGGAAACAGTTACAATTAACTACAACCCATGTCGCGCACCCATCGTTCGATTCACAGATCCATCTCAGAACAACATCAACGTTGACAATCCTGCGTACCGCGTTCGTGCGAGTATTGCTAATGGAGGGTCTATCAGTTATTCAGTAAATGGTGTTTCATCTTCGAACTATCTATATCAGCAAGCAAACGGAAGCTTTGAAAGCACGGTGAACCTGCAAGAAGGAACAAACACAATTACCATTACAACAACAAACGATTGTGGGTCTGACACGGAAACAATTACTATTGTTTATACAGATTGTGAAGATCCTCGTGTGAACTTCTTATCTGGAAACGGATCGGTAATTAACGTCAGTTCTTCATCAGCGCTGATCCGAGCAACAATCTTCGGAATTGATAACCGCAACGCAATCGGGTTCCGTGTAAACGGAGCGAACCGATCGTTCAACTACAATGTTGGAACAAGACAGTTGGAAGCAAACGTATTGTTATCTCCAGGTGCCAATCGAATTGAAATTACTGTTGGAAACGACTGTGGAACGGATATCGAGACAATGACGGTGAATTACACGCCGTGCATGAGTCCGATGGTAAATATTTTGACTCCCGTTCGTTCAGGAACTACAAATTCTAGCGGAACTCAGCTGATCGAAGCGTCTGTAACAAACGCAACGAATGTGAACCAAATTCAAATGTTGGTGAACGGAGTACAGGTAGCAGGAGGAAACTTCAACCCAGTAACACGCATCTATACAAACAACGCAGCGTTAAACTCTGGAACAAACATTATTCAGATTATCGTTACAAACGAATGTGGAAGCGATTCGGAATCAACAAATGTGTTGTACGAAGTGAATTGCCCATTACCGATGATTTCATTGGCTTCGACAATCTCAACGACACATCAATCAACATTGCCGATTCAGTACGTTGTTCAAAACGTAAGTTCTGCAAGTCAGATTACATTGATGTTGAACGGAGTTCCTGTTCAAGGAGGGTTCTTCAACAACCAAACAAATGTATTCTCAGCTACCTTGGCATTGATAGAAGGAGCGAATACAATCACAATTAACGCAACGAACAATTGTGGTCAGGATAGCGAGACAATTGTAGTGTACTATACGCAACCATGTGACGATCCGATCATTGCAATGATCAATCCGATCGGAAGCCAGTTGAGTGTAACAAGTGCACAGTTTGATGTACAGGCGATTCTTCAGAATGTATCAAATGCGAACGAAGTACAGTTGTCTGTAAACGGATCGATCGATGTATCAGGGTCTTATAACCACATCACGCAAGTATACCACAACACTATCAACCTTCAGCAAGGATTGAACACCGTGATTGTGACTGTTGACAATGGATGTAGCACAGAGACAAAAGTCTTCGTGATTAATTATTCCCCATGTTTGCAGCCATTGGTTTCTATCACTTCTCCAAACGGAGGAAGCACGCAGAGCGCAAACACAGTGGTTACAGCAACAGTATTGAATGTTGACGGTGCGAATGATATCGAGGTTATCGTGAACGGAATAGTATACTCAGGTAGCTATAACGCAACTACAGGAGCCTTTAGCGCAAACGTTCCATTGAACTCTGGATCAAATAGCATTCAGGTAGTAGCAGCAAACGAATGTGGCACGGTTTCACAATCGACAAGCATTATTTATGCGCCATGTACGCCGCCATCAGTTCAGTTTGTAACAACTCCAAGAGGATTGAGAAGTACGCAATCGGTAACAATCAATGCATTGGTTACAGGAGTAAGCGGAGCAGGTGAAATCACAGCACTACATAACGGTAGCACAGTTATCGGAACGTATAATGCGACAACGAATATGTATTCATTCACAGTGAGTTTATCGAATGGGTTGAATACGATCACAGTAACAGCGTCAAACGATTGTGGATCTGATTCTCAATCAACGACGATCAACTATGTGGAGCCATGTGACGCACCTCAGGTGAGTATTACTTCACCAGCGAACGGAACAAATGCAGCAAATGCAACGGTTCAGTTGGCAGCGTCAATTGCGAATGTAACAATTGCAAGTCAAGTGCAGTTGTTGGTGAATGGAAATGCACAATCAGGAAACTTGAACACAACGACTGGTGCCTTCACTGCAACTATTAACTTGCAGCAGGGAGCGAATACCATTCAGGTAATTGCAACGAACGAATGTGGATCTGCTTCGGAAATGGTTACCGTTTTGTACCGCCCTTGTTTGGCACCTACAGTTCAGTTGGTAGCTCCGCAAGCAGGAACAACTCAGAATGGAACATCATCACTTCAAGCAGTTGTAACAAATGTGAGTTCAGCGAACGACATTTCATTGACAGTAAACGGGGCACCAGTATCTGGTTCTTACAACACATTGTCTAACATGTTTACAGCGAGCATCACATTGACAAATGGATCGAACAACATCGTAGTTTCTGCGAGCAACCAATGTGGAAGCGATAGCAAGTCTGTGTCAGTAACATACAACGAGCCTTGTTTGGCACCGCAATTAAGCATTGCAACACCATCAAACAACACACAAGTATCTACGAATACGGTACAAATTGCAGCAACAATTGTAAATATCTCAACTGCAGGAGAAGTTCAGTTGTTGGTGAATGGAACAACACATCAAGGTTCTTACAACAGCACAACTGGAGCATATACAGCTACAGTTCCGGTACAAAACGGAAACAACATCATCGAGATCATTGCTTCGAATGATTGTGGAACGGCAACAGAAACAGTGAATGTAACCTATCGTCCTTGTGTGACCCCAGGTATTCAGATTGTTTCTCCGTTGCAAACAACGACCACGAATGCTGATGTAAACTTGCAAGCCGTTCTTTCAGGAGTAACTTCTGCAAATGACGTAACAGTTACGTTGAACGGAAATGCAGTGAATGGAACGTTTAATACAACGACGAACACGTACAGTGCTCAATTGACGCTTACAAGTGGAAGCAATACAATTGAGATTACTGCAACGAACACATGTGGATCTGATAGCCATGTTCGAACAATTACATACAACGAACCATGTAGCACACCTCAGATTACCTTTAACTCACCTGTGAATGGATCGACAGTTGAAACAAACACAGTTCAGGTTTCTGCTACGGTTACCGGAGCAACAGGTGGAGGAAGTGTTCAAATGACAGTGAACGGAATTCAGCAGTATGTTAGTATCGATGCGAACTCAGGTACTATGAGTGCAAACATTTCACTAAACCAAGGAGTGAATGCAATTGTTTTATCTGCCACAAATGAGTGTGGAACAACTACTGAGACGCTAAACATAACGTATGTACCTTGTTTGCCACCAACAATTCAGATTGTTTTCCCTCAAGGAGGAACGTCTGCAGACCAAACGGTAACTGTGGTAGCAAATGTTACGGGAGTAGAAAGAGCAGCAGGACTTCAAGCAACATTGAATGGAAATGGAGTAACAGGTGTTTATGACGAAACAGCAGGAACGTACACAGTTCAGGTTACGTTACAAACTGGAACAAACACCATTGTTCTTCAAGCTGGAAATGAATGTGGAGTAGACGGAGCAACATTAACTCTTGTGTACGATGATCCATGTGACGAGCCAATTGTTTCTATCAAAAAGCCAGCGAACAACATTGAAACCTCAGCAACGCAAATCGCTTTGTCGGCAGAGATTCAGAACATCACAAATGCACAAGAAGTGCAGGTGACGGTAAACGGTGAGATTGTATCTGGTGGCTCTTATGACATGGCTACGAAATTCTATACTACGTCAGTTCCAATTGATCGACCAATCAACAAGATTGTTGTTACGGCAACAAATAAGTGTGGAACGGCAATCGGAAAAGTTATTGTAAGTCAAGTAACAGAGCCAACAATGGTGATTTGTAATCCAGTTCCAGAAGGAGGTTGGGAGCAAATTGAGATTCCTGTTTCTGAATGGCCACAGTATCAAGCTGCAGGTGCAACACAAGGAGATTGTCGCACAGGTGGTGGAACTATTAACCAAGGAGGACTTGGAAGTGGATCTACACAGCAAGGTAGCGGTAATGGTGGAACGCAGACAAACACGTACGGAGGTCAAACCGGAGGTGGATTGATCCCAGGAGGCGGTGGAACAACCCCTGTTGGTAATGGCGGTAACACTGGATCAGGATCTGGAACTACTGGCGGAACTACCGGAGGCGGGACTACTGGAGGTGGAACTACTGGAGGTGGCACATCTGGTGGCAGTGGTGGATCTGGAAACGGAGGTCGTGATGAGAACACGAATGGTTCTGGAACAATAAAGGCACAGCAAGCGGCCCAGGAAGCAGCAGCCAAGAAAGCGGCTCAAGAAGCAGCAGCTAAGAAAGCGGCTCAAGAAGCAGCAGCTAAGAAGGCGGCTCAA
>JADFAL010000086.1 GCA_015665275.1 Flavobacteriales bacterium
CCCCATCGCGTAATTGTTATTTTCAATGATGAAAATGGCTGGAATTTTCCAGTTCATAGCCATGTTAAAGGTTTCGTGCAATGCTCCTTGACGAACGGCTCCGTCACCCATTGAAACGAAAGCCACTTTTCCAGTCTTGTTGTACATTTCTGCGAAAGCAACTCCGGCTCCCATAGCGATCTGCGCACCTACGATACCATGACCTCCCATGAAGCCCACCTCTTTATCAAAGAAGTGCATGGAACCACCTTTTCCTTTTGAACAGCCGTCTACACGTCCATACAATTCAGCCATAAGGACTCTTGGATCTGTCCCCAATGCTATCGGATGACCATGATCACGATATGCCGTCATGTGTTTATCACCTTTCTGACAAGCACTTGCCGTACCTGCAACAATCGCCTCCTGCCCTATATACAAGTGACAAAACCCACCAAATTTTTGTTGGATATACAATTGACCTGTCTTCTCTTCGAACTTGCGAATCATCAACATGTCTTTGTACCACTTCACGTATGTTTCCTTAGAAAACTTAGGTGCTTTTGATGCAGCACTTTTACGGGTTGTTTTTGAAGGCTTCGTATCCTTTACAGCCATAGTTTAATTTTTAGATCAACGAAGTGACAAATATATAAAATAATCAACTGAAAAATACCTTCGAAATCAGGCGAAATTGTTAACATCCAATTCTCGAAAAATGCCTTTAATGCTGTAATTTTCGAGTTAATGTATTTTTTACAATAAGAAACTTAAAACCTTAGGGTTTCACAAACCCCTCAATTTCAGATAACGGAATCGTTAAATCTATAACCCCAGCAGCATATGGAGCGATTTCATAGGAATTGTAAACAAACACCATTTCTCCACCAGAAAAATAGAAGTTATCATTCAATGCAAACGTATCGTTCTCAAACCAAAATCCAACCGCATTCAAGGAAGTTCCTGGCTCAATTTCTTGCTGTTCGCGGAAATATTTTTCAGCAATGGTTGTTAACGCGTCCAAATCTGTCGTGAAATCTTCCAAACTTAATTCCAGACCATCTGCTTTGGAAAAGTATTCATAGAAAGTATATCCATTTCCATGAGCCCCACCAGTGTATGACCATCCATGAGACATCAAACAAACATATGTATCCGTTTCCGAAATATCGAAGCCAGCTTCCATTTCCCATCGCCACATGTCCATTTCATCTTCGTCGTCGACTTCGTCCACCGTAAAGTCATTCACTACCCTTTCGAAATAGTAATCTGTCAAGGGACCCAGCAATAAGGTTTCAGTATCAGGTGATTCCATTGACGCCAATTCAACAATTCTTGCATTCACGGAATCCTTGAAGGTGCTATCCATGACACCCGATGAAAATTGCGGTGTGAAATACTCGTAGTCGATCACGCTCAAAGTCGAATCTGAACGACTCATATTAAAAGCATACGCCTTTGCACGACCCGATGCTATTCGATCTGGAAAGTTTATCTCATCGGAAACTTCGTCGACAATGACCTCTGTTGTTGCACAACTTACCAGAAAAAGTCCAGCAATGATTATTAGTAGTGGTTGTTTCATATCCCGAAGGCTAAGGGTAATAGTGATGCCGCTGATTCAGCTATAATTGTAACGTTGTTTTGACTTACTAGGATAACTCGGAAAGGTTGATTCTGACGCTTTTCCGTTTCTACCATCACCTGACGACATCCGCCGCAAGGAGAAAGCAAGGTTTCCACATCGACCAAATCACCTTGTGCAACGATACACAAAGTATCTACGATTTTGTCCGGATGATTGGCACCAGCGAAAAACAAGGCCACTCTTTCAGCACAAAGACCTGAGGGATATGCAATATTCTCTTGATTGCTTCCAGTTACTAAGGTTCCATCTTCCAGCAACAAGGACGCACCAACACAAAATTTGCTGTAGGGCGCGTAGGCTGCCTCCATAACTTTATAAGCAGAGGCGACCAATGCATGATCCGCTTCTGGCAGTTCCTTCCAATGTTCAAATTGGGAGTATTTAAATGATAGTTCTTTCTCCATCGGAATCAAAATAAGTAAAAAACATCCAGTTGACACGGCACTAACTACTTCTAAGTTTCGAATTGAATCATTGAATTTGCCGTGTAATAGGATTCTCCGTATTTTTGCCCCCGCAATGATTCAGTATAAAAAAGTCGCATTTTACACGCTTGGATGCAAGCTTAACTTTTCGGAGACGTCCACGATTGGTCGGGCTTTCGAGGAAGCTGGCTACGCCAAAGTAAAATTTGATGATACTCCCGATATCTTTGTAATCAACACCTGTTCTGTTACGGAAAATGCTGATAAAAAGTGTCGCCAATTGGTTAAGAAAGCTATGAAAGTAAATCCAAATGGGTTTGTAGCGATCATTGGATGTTATGCACAGTTGAAACCACAGGACATAGCAGCTATCCCGGGAGTGGACATTGTTTTGGGTGCCAACGAGAAATTCAATATTGTAGAACATATTGAATCTTTGGACAAGCTCGCGGAAACAATCGTTGAAAACGAGAGCATCAAAGAAACCAAAGATTTCGTTCCGGCTTTCTCGATGGGAGATCGAACACGTTCTTTTCTCAAAATACAAGACGGATGTGACTATTTCTGCACTTTTTGCACCATTCCGTTGGCTAGAGGGAAAAGCAGAAATGCTTCGATTGCAGAAACAGTTGCCGAAGCAGAGAAAATTGCTCAAACAGAAGTTAAAGAGGTTGTTTTAACTGGAGTGAACATTGGTGATTTCGGTCAGGGAGATGATGAAAACTTCTTCGAATTGACGAAATCATTGGATAAAGTCGAAAATATTGAACGATTCCGCATTTCATCTATCGAACCGAATTTGCTCTCGGATGAGATTATTGAATTCACTTTGAATCAATCGAAGCGATTTGTGCCGCACTTTCATATTCCACTTCAGTCTGGGAGCGATAAGTTGCTGCTGAAAATGCGCCGAAAATACGAACGCTCTTTGTTCGCTGATCGTGTGAATTCGATAAAGGCTAAAATCGCGGATGCTTGCATAGGGGTAGACGTTATTGTGGGCTTTCCAGGAGAAACAGACGAAGACTTTATGGAAACGGTCAACTTCCTAAAGGATTTGGAAGTTTCTTATTTACACGTGTTTACCTATTCTGAACGCGCGAACACAACTGCCGTGAAATTAGGCGATGCCGTTCCAATGAATATTCGCAAGGAACGCAGCAAGCAATTGCATTTACTCTCGCACAAGAAAAAGCGCGCTTTTTACGAAGAGAACGTTGGAAAGACGAAAACAGTTTTATTCGAACAAGAAGATAATGAAGGGTACATGTTTGGGTTCACGGATAACTACGTTAAAGTCAAACTTCCTTTTGATTCTAGCATGACCAACACACTTCAATCCGTTCGTCTGGATGAAATTGACAGAGATGGAATCATGAAGTGTAGTATCCTTTCACCAGCTCATGCCTGAAGAGTCCAAAAAAAATTGGCGCTATCGTGGCTATGACTACTTGGACCAATGTCCATGGTGCGACGGAGCATTGGAAAACGGTTGGACCCGCAGCCCAAGAGGATCCTTTTGGATTCCAAATGGCGGAACGATCGTCAAAAGTCTGTTCAACCGAAAAAAATATTTGAACATTCAGGTTGCACAACACTGTAGCTCATACAACAAGACACTTCTACTCGGAACAAAACGCTCATTTATGAATTTTATGGAAGAAGAACCACCTGCTATTCGTGCCAAATTTGAGCGTAAGAACAAAGAAGATTAAGCTAACATCGTCGCTCTTGTCATTTCTCTTTTTCCCGGAGGTCCAGGCAATCGTTCAATTTCAAATCCGAGTGATTTTAAATGTCGCTTAAACTGACCCTGAGCGCAATAGGTAACTAGAATTCCACCGGGCTTAAGCATAGTTGCCATTTTCTCCAAAACAGGCAACTCCCACATATCGCTTTGAGCACGTGGCCCGAACGCATCGAAATAGATAATGTCAATGGAATCAATTTTAGGTTGGAACTCTTCAATTTTCTGATGAATTTTAGTGAGTTCAAGCTCATGTATAGCAATCGTCTGATCCCAAGCTGCTTTGTGCATTGCTTCAAAATCGTTTCGAAACTCTTTTCCTATTCCCTCCAGATAATTCAGTTTTTCAATCATCTCTGATTCAACCGGATATGCTTCCAAACCGAGATATCTGACTTGCTTTTTTTGCCTTCTCGCGAACTCAAGCGTTAACAATGCATTCAAACCCGTTCCAAATCCCATTTCGAATACAGTAATATCTTCTTGTACTAATGATTCAAGCCCGTGTTTAATAAAAACATGCCTTGCCTCTTGAATAGCGCCATGATGTGAATGATAATTCTCATCCATCTCCGGAATATAAATCGTCGTGGATCCGTCGGCAGTTTTGGTGATTTCGCGCTTCATATCAGCAAAGATACTGAGAGAATAACGAATGGGAAGTAACATCTCCCAACGCTCAACTGTTTATTTAATGAAATTCTTTTGATTAATTAACGAATAGTTGCCATAATGGCTCAAGTCAATACTTTAAGTTTGAATTCATGAAAATTCACTTGCTTCTTTGTTTTTTTATCACATCAGCGCTTTGCTTTGCTCAGAATGAATCTAGTACTGCTTTTTTCGGGAACCTTGGAATTGATTTCAGACCCCCTGTTCCACAAGTGATTTCGCCAATCGAAATGATTTCGAAAGAGAGCTCTACCTATATTTGTGATGAGAATGGTGATATCTTGTTCTATACAAACGGTGGAACGAGTGCTACCGCTCCGGGAACTGGTGCCATTTGGAATGCTGATCATGATATTATGGAAAATGGCCTTCTGGAAGACTCAAGCGGTTGTTTCAGTGCGCATCAAGGTGCTATCGTTGTCCCATTTCCCTCCAATGATTTGAAGATCGGGAGCAAAATGTATTATTTATTCACCAAGGACTGCATTGAAAGTTCATTTGCATCCTGGAGTTTCAACTCTGGACTTACCTACTCAGTAATCGATATGGCCGCAAATGGTGGACTTGGTGCGGTCTTGCATAAAAATGTATCAGCAGTTCCTTTTGAACACAACCAATTCATATCTACAAATCATGAGCCTGTTACAGCAATTCTGCACGGAAATCAGACCGATTACTGGCTTTTCTCCTACACGAAGGATTCATTATATCGGCTTATCTTAGACGACTCTGGCGTTGGTTCTCCCGAAATTCTTTTTCCGGCAGGTGGAAGAATCTCCATTGCTCCAGATAGAGAGCATATGTGTCTTGGTAGAGACATTTATCAATTTGATGCTTATACAGGTGATTTGTTATACCTAACTTCGATTCCGGGAGTTGCTGGAACTGTAGCGTTTTCTCCAAACGGCAGAAAGTTGTACAATAATGAAAATGGAAGCTTGTTCCAATACGACTTGAATCAAACCGATATTCTGGCATCAAAAACACAAATTGCATCCCTCGGATACATCTACAGCATGTGGCTTGCCCCAAATCACAAGATTTATCTTCAGCTAGGCAATGACAACCATTTTGATGGAGAAATTAGCTGTCCGAATGAAACCGGTGCTGCTTGTGATTTCACATTACAGGAGTTGCCACTTGGTGCTTACACATATGGAGGCTTCCCAAACATCATGGCGCACTTATTATACTATAACGGGAGTTGTGTGGCCAATTTAAGTGAGAACCTTGATTTAGATCATAAGGTAGAACTTCTTAAAGTTGTAAACCTGATGGGACAAGAAGTAGATGGAGATGCAACCGGAACTTTGCTATTTCAATATTCGGACGGCAACGTTATTAAAATATACCGCTAGAATCATTAAAACAGCATTACTTTTCATCCGATACAACCGGCAGAACAATATGCGAATCATATACTTCCGAAGCATGAATATCTAACGTTGGTTTTCCTCGCTTAGGACATTTATCAAAGATCCCTTTGTCGGCCCCAGCGATGGTAATTCGGATCGAATGCCCCTTTTTAATGGTTACAGAAGTAGGCAAGAATCGTAGGGTGATTTCCTCCACTTTTCCCGGAATCATGAGAGCAGCATCCTTTTCATTGAAGGTATGTAAATTAAAAGTACTATCGGATGGCTCGGCCATTTTTCGATGAATCAATCGGAGTCCACCTTCAGTAACGTAAACGCTTTTTCCATTTTCATCTACATCTTCCAGATAAACCAGCACTACTCCATCTTCATGTGTTGACGACAACCACAAACTTATTTCTGGCGTCCCCGTAATTTGAAGGTCGTCTTCCATTGGTACCGATGTATAGACCAACATCCGATCGTCCATCGCATTTCTATTGTTCAATCCTTTCACTGGCCCTTCCATTTGCGTGGTCCAGCGATTATATGTACTAGTACGCACTCCGAAATCAACATCATAACTTCGCCTCCCATCAAGCTCAGGCACACTTTCTAACAAGCCATCACTGGCACCTAAGTACAATTTCTTTTCTGACGTTCCTGAAATCGGCCATGCGTTCGATTCTTTGTAGCCAGGATCACCAATATTATAATACTGAATCAGTGGCCATTCATCTACTCCATTCTTCCTTCCTTTCAGATGAAAATCAAGGAAATCAAGCATTCGTTTGCTTTGTTCCGTTGTTAATGGATCGGGATAAAAAAGCGAGTCATCTACGACAAAAGGATCCGCATTACACCAACCACCATGTGCGGTTGACATCAAAAGTACTTTCTGTGGATTGCTAAAATGCTCCAATCGTTGCAGCGTTCCTTCCGCTGTTCCGGCATCCATCCAACTAGCGATGACGAACATGGGAACTCCAGAGGCTTCAATTTCTTTTTGCCAATTAATTACCGAGCATTCGTCGTAATCAAATCCGTTGAGAGAATGATCACGGAAATCAGAAGCTCTAGTGTACTTGTGCACCTTTGGATTGTCCTTATGCTCTTTCAGCGCAAACTTCAGAGAATCTTCATCTACAGGGTTTACTGAGCTCCGAAGGATCATCGATCTATTTTTATCTAGAAAATTAACATACCTCCCCCATCGATTGATGAATTTGCTAGCAAGCATACCATAAGGTCTCGCTGGACTCCGATATAAATCAAAGTCAGACCAACCTGGAATTACGGCCTTCAAAGCGGGATGTTGTGTCGCGCAGAGTAATTCAGCTGTTGTTCCTGTGTAAGATGTTCCGTACGAACCAATGTTGCCATCACACCATGGCTGATCTACAATCCAATCCAACACTGATTTTGAATCCATTACCTGTACTGGAGAATATTCGGATTGCCTTACCCCAAAGGAAGCGCCAGTCCCTCGCGTATCCACGATCATTATAATGTAACCGTTCTCATTGAAATAGAGATCGCGACCTGTAATGAATGAGTTATCTCCCTTCTTCTTGTCAATGCTCGATCTCCAATAGCGCTCGAATTGGACTAAGACAGGAAGTTTTTCATCAGTGTAATTTTCCGGGAAATATACATCTGCGGCCAATTTCACTCCGTCTGGCATTTTTATGAAATGTGATGTTCTGGTTTGTGCAAAAGGAAGGAATAGGATAGCGCAAAATACAGCGCAAAGCACAATTGGTTTCATAGCAGGTTTGTTTTCGTTTACATTCTAACGACAATAATCACAATAAATTCTTAGCGATAAAAATTTCCTTTTTGTTAATTTCCTGTTGATATCACGTTCAAAAATCTTTATGAATTTTTAAGTGAACTTTCGGAGGCTTTTGTTGTACCTTTGAGAGATGGACAACCAACAAGATAAACCGCGCAAAACTGCAAATAAAACCAATCGATTGGGAGCAATTACCGGCGATATGGGACGTATCCCTCCGCAGTCTGTGGATCTTGAAAAAGCCGTTCTTGGAGCTATGATGCTCGAGAAAAATGCTGTTACGGATACCATAGACATCCTCATGCAGGAAAGTTTCTATGATCCAAAACACCAATACATTTTTGGTGCAATTAAGGAATTGTTCGGATCGTCAAAACCCATTGATATTCTAACGGTTACCGATAAGTTGAAGCAGAATGGCGAATTGGAAGCTGCTGGTGGTGCTGTCTATATTTCACAACTGACCAACCGAATTGCCTCTACAGCACATGTCGAATACCATGCGCGTGTAATTGCTGAGAAGTATATCAAGCGCGAGTTGATTCGAATGAGTTCTGAAGTAATGAAGGAAGCGTTCGACGATACCAACGATGTTTTCGATGTGCTCAACAAAGCAGAAGGCGATCTTTTTAAGATTGCAGAAAACAACATGGGGAAATCGGTGGACATCATGCAAAATGTAGTCCGCGAAGCCATTGAGGAAATTGAGAAAGCCTCTCAAAATTCTGATGGAATTTCCGGAATCCCAACAGGCTTCTACGGATTAGACAAACTGACGGCCGGTTGGCAACGATCGGATATGATTGTACTGGCAGCGCGTCCTGCGATGGGAAAAACAGCATTTGTATTGTCCATGGCTCGAAATACGGCCGTTGACTTCAATCAAGGAGTTGCCATCTTTTCATTAGAGATGTCCTCCGTTCAATTGGTAAAACGTTTGATTTCTTCCGAAACTCGCTTACCAGCTGAGAAATTGAGAAAGGGTGACTTACGCGACGATGAGTTCCAACAACTCCACTCTAGAATTACGAAGCTTTCAACAGCTCCAATATATATTGACGATACGCCAGGAATTAGTGTTTTCGACCTTCGTGCAAAATGCCGTCGTTTGAAAATGCAATACGATATTCAAATTGTCATTATTGACTACTTGCAACTAATGACGGCTGGAGGAAGTAAAGGACAGGGAAACCGAGAGCAAGAGATTTCAACCATCTCTCGTTCCATTAAAGAAATTGCAAAAGAACTAAACATCCCCGTTATTGCCCTTTCACAGTTAAGTCGATCGGTGGAGCAACGTGGTGGAGATAAACGTCCGGTACTTTCCGATCTTCGTGAATCAGGAGCGATTGAGCAGGATGCTGATATTGTTTCCTTTATTTACCGCCCGGAGTATTACGGTTTCTTGCAAGATGAAGAAGGAAACTCCAATGCAGGCGTGGGTGAAATTATTGTGGCGAAACACCGTAATGGTGGATTGGAAAATATCCGTTTGAGATTCATCAAAGAATTCGCTCGTTTTGACAATATAGAAGGTTTCGATGCAGATCCTGAAATGTCTAGTTCTGCCAATTTAACGGCCAATGCGTCGTTTGATGATCAAGGCGTTGGAAGTTACACCGTACCAAGTAAAATGAACTCATTCGACGACGAAGCAAACGACTTTGACCTTTCGGATGGAGAAGATTCTCCGTTTTAGGTATCGTTTTTGATAGATTTTTAATGATGAAGCAAGTTCTAATTATTTTCTCGGCACTTATTCTCTCCTTTCAGGGGAATGCCTCTCAATTGCTGATTCCTATGGACGAATCGCAATCCAATCATTTAAAAGCATATGGAGTCGCATACTACGTTTTAGAAAGCGAAGTAGTCATTGATTGGCTCTTAAACTACCGTGGCGGTTCTTTCTTAATGCCGCATTTAACGGCCATCGAAGAAGAATTGGTGCTTCGCGGTGTTAGCTACGAAATCATTGCTGACGCACAGGCGGCGGGCATAAAAGAAGAAATTGGGAATCCAGAAGTAAACATGGAGGTCGTTCAATTGGAAAAGGCTCCCAAAGTTGCTGTTTATACTCCAGGAGGAAAACAACCATGGGACGATGCCGTAACGCTGGTCATGGAATACGCGGAAATTCCGTATGAAAAAATATACGATTCGGCCATTGTAACTGGAGTGCTTCCAGAATACGACTGGCTCCACCTCCATCACGAAGACTTTACAGGACAATACGGAAAATTCTACGCGAGCTTCCGGTCCTATGCATGGTACAAACAGCAAGTTGCGGATTTGGAAGCCTCGGCTGCCCAATTGGGATTCAGTAAGGTTTCTGAAATGAAATTAGCCGTTGCAACAAACATTAAGAACTTCGTCGCTGGCGGAGGGTTCCTTTTCACAATGTGTAGCGGAACCGACAGCTTTGATATTGGATTGTCTGCGCACGAAACAGACATTTGTGAAGTCATGTTCGATGGAGACCCAGCGGATCCTAACGCTCAAAGTAAATTAGATTTTGACAACACGCTTGCCTTTGAAAACTTTGAATTGGTTCGCGATCCCCTAACCTATGAGTATTCCAGCATCGATGGAACCGAACTAAGGAACAGAAGATTACCGGAAGCCGTTGCAGCCAAGGGAGATAAGTTTACATTGTTCGAATTCTCAGCAAAATGGGATATTGTACCCACCATGCTAACCCAATGTCATACCGATGTTGTGAACGGATTCATGGGACAAACAACCGATTTCAAAAAAGACTTTATTAAGTCGAATGTGTTAATCATGGGCGAATCAAAAGCCTACAATACAGCACGTTATATTCACGGAGAAATGGGACAAGGAACTTGGACTTTTTATGGTGGCCACGATCCAGAAGACTATCAGCACCGCGTCGGAGATCCACCAACGGATTTAAACTTGCATCCTAACTCACCAGGCTACCGATTGATTCTCAACAACATATTATTTCCCGCCGCGAAAAAGAAGAAGCGTAAAACTTAGACATTTCTTTTTTATTTTCCTGTCAGTTTCGTAATTTAAAAGCCTAAGCTATATTACTTAAAACTATGAACAGGAACCTTTTGACGGTAGCAGCCGTCGCGTTGGGTCTGTCCGCATTCGGTCAAACACAACAAGTAGGTCAAGAAAACCTTACACCTTCTACAACTAGTCCCTCTGCATTACCCAATATTTCGCATCAATCAGATCGCACCATTTCCACAAATGGTCCGCTACAGATTTCTCCGACAGGAGCCAATACTTCTGGAGCCCATTCTTGTGCTATGCATGATTTGAATGAAGCGCACTATGCTTCGCGTGGTCTTTTGAACGAATACCATCAAAGCGCCATGACGGGGGCACAAAATGCAGGAAATTTAAATTTCCCTGAGACACCTAATCCCAATGAGATTTCGGTGATCTTCCACGTGGTACACAATCCCAACAATCCAGCTGAGAACGTTTCAAATGCACAAATCATGGCATTGTTCACGGAACTTCAAGAGGATTATCAGCTTTTGAACTCTGATCAATCAATGGTTCGAGGTGGATTTGGATTTACTCCAGCAGATTGTGATATCAATTTCTGCTTGGCAACCCAAGATCCCAACGGAGTTCCATTAACGGAGGTAGGAGTTGTTCGTGTATCAACTACGGAAGATTATTACGATCATGCAAATGGCGAAGAGAACAAAATGAAATCTTCAGCTACAGGTGGATCTGATATTTGGAACCGAAACAACTATTTGAACATTTGGGTTTGTGATATTACAAACGGATTAAACTATGGAACGGCTGGATATGCTTATCGCCCTACTCCAACGCTTCTCCCAAGCCCTTCAATTGACGGTATTGTAATAGATTACAACCTTGGATTTGGATCAAATGTATTAACGCATGAGGTAGGTCACTACCTTGGATTGGATCACACTTGGGGTGGATCAGGAAGTTGTACAAGTGATGACGGATTTACGGATACTCCGAATACTATTGGGCCTGCAGACCAGCAGCCAGGATTTAGCTGTGGAATTGCAAACTTCCAAACATGTGGAGCAACTGAAGTTCAATACGAAAACTACATGGATTACGCTACAGGATGTACGTACATGTTTACACAGGATCAGGCAAACTACATGCTTTCCATATTGCAAGGAATTCGAGGTTCCTTATTGCTTTCACCAGGATGTGATCCAACGAACACGCCTCCGAACTCAGCATTTTCGTCCTTCCCGGCTGGACCATTTCCGGTTATTATTCCTCAGAATGCAAGTGTGAACTTCTACGATCAATCCACAAACGTTCCGACGGGTTGGGCATGGACAATTTCTGGAACTCAGGGGACTGACTGGCAGTGGATTGGAGGTACAAACCAAAACTCTCAAGATCCAGTTGCTGAATTCTATACAGTAGGAACTTACGATGTAACATTAGCAGCATCGAATGGATTTGGTACAGATGCTACACCGGCTATTGAAAATACATACGTTCAAGTAGCCGCAGCGGCTACCGGAATTGGATGTGATACACTTCGCAACTGGATCCCAGGTGATCCTGCTGGAGAAATTGGATGGCAAGCTCCATCAGCTGGTGCCGTGAATGGTCATGCGTTAATCGGTACTGACAATGCATTCGAATGGGCTCAGCCAATGACTTCTCCCACTACAACGGACATTCGAGCTATAGAATATGCTGCCGTAAATGTAGACGGTACAACAGGTGAGGTTATCTGGAAAATCTATGCTGACAACGCAGGAACACCAGGAGCTGTTCTTGGAGCAGATACAGTACAACTTCAAAATATTGCTGAAGGTGCGTGGAATCAAATTGACGTAGTTCCACCAGTGACTGGTATTGCTGGTAATTTCTGGGTAGGATTCGAAATTGATTACACCAACCCAGGTGATACATTCGTCGTATTTACTCAATTAGCAGCAAGTGCTGCTGCAAACACCGATTGGTGGTATGATGGAACTGCTTGGGAAAGCATTGCAACAACTACTGGAAACGCAGCAGGAACTCATAGCTTAGTAGATGTACTGACATCCACGGGTGCTGAACCTTCAATGGACTTCACTGCTACTGGAGATAGTGTGTGTCAAGGTGGAGATATTTTGGTTGACGGATCTATCTCAACAAACAACCAAGATTACCGCTGGTATATTGATGACACGTTCCCGAACTTGTCAAACCCAGTATTGGATCAGTCAACTAGTTCAAGTAACACATTTAACTTTCCTTACGCTCCCGGAACATATTATATGTATCTGTTCGGAGACGGATCTTGTTTAACATCAGGTGTATACCTTCCAATTGAAGTTTTAGCACCGGTTTCAGCTACTGTGACACCAACAGCTACTACTTGTGGCAACAACAATGGCACGATTACCGTGACTGGAGAAGCAGGTGGAGATGGTACGTATTACTACAGTCTTGATGGAACAAACTATCAAGTAAGCAATACATTCTCTGGATTGGCTCCAGGAGACTACGACGTTTATGTTGCAACTCTTGGTGACAACTGTGAAGCGGTTTACACCGTAAATGTTGCTACTTCGACTCCGGCAACTGCAACAGCAAGTGCAAGTCAGGCAATTTGTCCAGGACAGAATGCTACTATTACAGCAACAGGTGGCGGATCATACGATTGGTCGGATGGTTTCGCTTCTATTGGAACTGGTGCTTCTGAAACAGTATCACCAGCGGTAACCACGCAGTACAGCTGTTTAGTTACTGACGGATTTGGATGTCAAACAACAGTTTACACAACTGTAAACGTGAACATTCCGATTCCTCCAACGGTATCAGCAAGTGGTTCTGCAACCATTTGTGCTGGATCAACAGTTGATTTGACTTCTTCTACTCCAACGGGTAATGTTTGGAACACGACTGAAACAAGTTCAACTATTACAGTTGGTACTGCAGGTAGCTACACGGTAACTTCTGACGATGCAAATGGATGTCCTGCGACATCAGCACCATTCGTGGTAACAGTGAACGCGGCACCAGCAATTACTTCAGGAACTGTTAACGATCCTACTTCTTGTGGATTTTCTACAGGTTCTATCCAGGTAACGGGTGCTAGTTCTGGTACTGTATCATGGACAGGAACAGCTTCTGGAACTTCAGGCGGATCTGTTTCTCTTCCATACGACATTACGGGATTGGCAGCAGGGTCTTACAACATTACGCTAGTTGATGGAAATGGATGTACGTCTAACCTGTTAGCGCAGCCATTGAACGATCCAAACCCTCCAACGACACCAACGATCTCCAATACAGGAGCATTGACATTCTGTGACGGAGGTTCAGTAACTCTTACTTCTTCATACGCTGGAGCTGGAAACAACTGGACAACTGGTGAGACTGCGGACAATATTACTGTTACAACTTCTCAAACAATCTCAGTAACGTATACAGACGGAACTGGATGTTCTTCAACGTCTACATCGATCACTGTAACGGTGAATCCACTTCCAAGCGCACCAACAATCACGCCTAGTGGATCAACCACGATTTGTAATGGTGAAACGGTAACATTGAGTTCATCTCAGGGAACTGGAAATGTTTGGTCCACTGGAGCAACAACCCAAGACATCGATGTAACAACTACCAGTACAATCGACGTGATTTACACAGATGCGAATGGATGTTCTGCGACTTCATCTCCAATCACAATCACAGTAAATCCACTTCCAACAGTTGCATTGGCAGCATTGAATCAGGTTTGTGATTACACGCCTAGCTTCACATTGTCTGGCGGAACTCCTGCAGGAGGCACTTACTCTGGACCTGGTGTTACTGGTGGAGATTTTGATCCGGCAACGGCAGGATTGGGAACTCACACAATTACTTATGAATACACAGATGGAAATGGATGTACGAACACGGCAACGCAAGATATTCTTGTAGACCCATGTGTTTCTATCGACGAAGTAACGCAAGCAGGATTGTTGATCTACCCGAACCCAACTGACAACGTAATCTTCGTTGAGTTGGAGGGAGAGTTTGATTACACAGTTCAAGATACTCGTGGTCGTTTGACCACTAGCGGAAATGCAAATAATAAAGCAAGCATTTCATTGTCAAGTGTGGAAACAGGCGTTTACTTTATCAATGTAACTGATAAGGCGAATGACTCCGTTTCAACCACGCGAGTAGTGAAGCGCTAATAAATAGATCTTTAAAGTCTAGCCCCGGTCATCGAGCTTGTCGAGATACCGGGGCTTTTTTGTGCCTTAGAATTTGTTAAAGAAGATTAATGAATTAGAAAACAGGTATTTATACCTACCCTACAAAAATTCAGAATTTGTTAAATTGATGACTACATACCATTAAAACTGAAATCCATGTCTGAATTTAAAGCCTTTATTAGTTGTAGCTTAAGAAGCCAAGATGCACGTTTCGTAACATTCATTGAGCGCTATTTACATCAAAATGGAATCGAACCCTTTGGCACTGTTGGAAGACATGCTGCAAGTCCGCAAAACCCTGTAGAATTAATGAAAGAAAACATTGAGAAGTCAGACTTCATTGTTGTGTGCGCTACTAAAAGATACTTTCAAGAAGACATCCATAATAAGAATCAAAAAAGTGCAGGTATTTCTGAGATGCTTCAATTTGAAAGCGGTATGGCTCACGCTAGCAGTAAACCGCTTATTGTATTTGTTGAGGAAGGAGTTAATATGGGCTCGGCTATCCCGAATATCACACAATACATTACAGTTAGAAAAAATGGGGACAGACTTGCATTTCAAAGAAAGACGGCCTTCGGTCTCCTTGAAAAGGTCAAAGAACAGTGCGAAGAAAACAGGTCAATGGAAATGTTCTCTGGACTTGGCGTGCTTACCGTGATTGGTCTTGCAATTTATGGTGGAGCAAAACTTCTCACCGGTAGAATATAAAAAAAAGCCCCGATCCAAAGATCGAGGCCTCCCATTTGTTCGACTATTCACTTTATCAAACATCAATATTTGCATACTTTGCGTTGCGCTCAATAAACTCACGACGTGGTGGAACATCCTCCCCCATCAACATTGAGAATACCTGATCACATTCTGCAGCATTTTCAATCGTTACCTGACGAAGCGTACGGAATTCAGGATTCATTGTAGTTTCCCAAAGCTGTTCTGCATTCATCTCTCCAAGACCTTTATAACGCTGAACACCTACCGATGATTCCGTTCCTGATCCCTTCAATTCTTGGATCAATCGATCACGTTGGTTATCATCCCAAGCGTATTGAGACTTTGCTCCTTTCTTCACTTGGTACAATGGTGGCGTAGCGATGTAGATGTATCCGTTTTCAACCATTTCCTTCATATAACGGAAGAAGAATGTCAAAATAAGCGTCTCAATGTGAGAACCATCGACATCGGCATCACACATGATGATTACCTTGTGATAGCGTAATTTCTCTAGATTCAGCGCCTTCGAATCTTCTTCAGTTCCAACGCGAACTCCAAGTGCTGTATAAATATTCTTGATCTCTTCGTTTTCGAAGATTTTGTGTTGCATGGCTTTTTCCACGTTCAAAATCTTCCCTCGAAGTGGCATAATCGCTTGGAAGTTACGGTCACGACCTTGTTTCGCCGTTCCACCCGCTGAATCTCCCTCGACAAGGTAAATCTCGCATTCTGCTGGATCTTTGGAAGAACAATCTGCCAACTTACCCGGAAGTCCGGAACCTGACATTACGTTCTTTCTTTGCACCATCTCACGCGCTTTACGTGCCGCTTGACGCGCCTTAGCTGCAAGAATTACCTTCTGAACAATTGTTTTTGCTTCATTCGGATGCTCCTCCAAGTAATCGGATAACATACTTGAAACCGCCTGGCTCACTGGAGCAGTAACTTCACGGTTACCAAGTTTCGTTTTCGTTTGTCCTTCAAATTGAGGCTCTTGAACCTTAACAGAAACTACGGCAGTCAATCCCTCTCGGAAATCATCTCCCTCAATTTCTACCTTCTCTTTTGCAAGCATACCAGAATCTGTAGCATACTTCTTCAAAGTATTGGTAAGTCCTCGACGGAAACCTGACAAGTGAGTTCCTCCTTCGTGCGTATTGATATTATTCACATACGCCTGAATGTTTTCTGTGTAAGAAGTATTGTATGTCATTGCTACTTCAACCGGAATTCCATCCTTCTCACCTTCAAAGTAAATTGTTTCTGACAACAATCCTTCACGGTTACGGTCCAAGTACAGAACGAACTCATTCAATCCTCCTTCTGAGTGAAATATATCCGTGATGTTCTTTCCTTCTTCATCCGTATGACGTAAATCTGTCAATGTTATGGTGATTCCCTTATTCAAAAAGGCCAATTCACGCATACGTGCAGCCAGGGTATCGTAGTTATATACAGTCGATTCGAAGATACTAGCATCTGGCATGAAACGTACTTCCGTTCCTGTTTCGTCAGCAGTCCCAATTTCCTTTACATCGTATTGGGGAACACCAATTTTATACTCTTGCTGGAATACTTTCCCTTCTCGGTAAACAGTAGCTCGCAAATCCGATGAAAGCGCATTCACACAAGATACACCTACCCCATGCAAACCACCAGAAACTTTGTACGTATCCTTATCAAATTTACCACCGGCGTGAAGCACGGTCATAACCACTTCTAATGCCGACCGCTTCTCTTTGGTGTGCATCGCAGTTGGAATACCACGACCGTTATCTTTAACTGTGATTGAATTGTCTTCATTAATTAGAACACTGATTGTATCACAATGTCCAGCTAAAGCCTCATCAATAGAGTTATCAACCACCTCATAAACCAAATGGTGAAGTCCTTTCACACCAACGTCACCAATATACATGGCAGGACGTTTTCTGACAGCTTCTAATCCTTCGAGTACCTGAATATTATCCGCTGCGTACTCTTGTTTTTTTTCTTGTTCGCTCATAGTTTTTATTACAATTAAAAGAGCCAATAAAAGCCCTAAAAATCATGTACTCAAAGATACGATAATCCCACCTTTTTTCCCATTGATTACTCCGCTAGGATTAGGGATTTATCAACATAATTTCTTTAAAATTGTTAATAGTGGCATTCAATTTGCGACTACCTCTTAAAAACCATCCAAATCTTCATTTTATTATCCCCAAAGTGGAACTTTTTTGGACCTTTTACGTTCTAATTTTTATGCGGTTGCTCCTTCTATTAATAAGTTGTTTTTTAAGCATTTCTGTCATTGCCAGCGACGGTGATTTTCAAGGCAGTTGGCAGGGCGTTATTTTGCGCGCTGGTCAACCCATGGAGAAAGGAGTCATTGTCTATGTAGACTTTCAAGTAACAGATGGTGTACTTTCTGGATACATGAGGGAAGAGAATTACAACACCGAATATTATGCATTGAAGCAAATCAAGGGAAAACGAGTAGGAGACATTCTCAATTTCGAACAAACGGTAATAGAAGACGATAACTCGGCCTTTCGATCCAAATGGTGCATGTTTAAAGGAGAATTCGAATACGATGCTGTGAAAGGTTATCTAAATGGAACTTTTTCCAGTACCGATTGCGGGCGCATGAGTGGAAGAATCATTTTGTACAAGCAAGACTTTGAAATATCAAAAGAAGCGCAGTCCCACGCCACGCACTCCTGGTTCAAGGGCTTTGTAAACGATTACAATGACGGCTTAAGCGCTCCATCGATCCGTAAGAAAGAACGAGAAAACTTCGTCTTTGAACCTATTTTCTTTGATTTTGATAAATCTGAAATTCGTGACGAACACAAAGATTTTTTGGATCGAATGATCCAGATTGTCAAGGGGCACTCAGATTTGCGCGTACAAGTTACAGGGCACACAGACGCTGAGGGGACCAACGGATACAATGACATCTTATCAAAAAAGCGCGCTGAAGCTATCATTAAGTACTTTGTTGATAATGGCTTAAGCGAAGACCGTCTGAAGTTTGATTTTAAAGGAGAAAACAATCCAGCTGCCACGAACGATACCGCTGAAGGCCGTCAAAAAAACCGCCGTGTAGATTTTGAGTTCATTCTACATTAGCCGCAACAACCTCCTCTACCTCTTCAAGAAAATTGCGCAACACCTCCTTTCCTCCTGGTGTCATAATCGATTCTGGATGAAACTGCACACCAAAACACTGTAGTTCTTTATTCTCCAATGCCATCACAATCCCTTCTTTTGAAGTCGCAGTAACCTGATAATTACCGTCATTAGAAATCGCCCAACTGTGATACAATCCCACCTTGTACACTTGATCATTAGTAGAAAATAAGACGCCTTTTTCAACTGAAATCAATTCCTGAACTCCGTGTTTCACCACTTTTTGGTTGAACAAAGTTCCTCCTAGTTCCACTGCCAAAGCTTGCCCCCCTAAACAAACACCCAAAATTGGAATTTTACCCAAATACGTGCGCAGTAGAGCGTTTAGACCACCCGATTCTTCTGGTAACCCAGGACCTGGCGACAAAACGATGGCATCATAGTTCTCCTGAATTTTGTCTGGAATTTCGTTATTATAGCAAATAGTCACATGACACTCCAACGACTCAAAGTAGTGCACCAAATTGTAGGTGAAGGAATCATAATTATCAACCAGCAGAATGCGTTTCAATTGTCCGTTTTTTTGGTAAACTTGTACAAAAATAAGGAAAGATGAAAAAGGCTTTGCAAATTCCAGGCGCTCCTGCTCCAATTGGCCCTTACAGTCAGGCAATCCTCAAGAACGGTACACTTTACGTTTCAGGTCAAATCCCAATGGATCCCATTTCGGGAACAATCATTGAAAACGATGTCGCGGCGGCTACAAATCAGGTAATGTTAAACATTGGAGCGTTGCTTTCGGAAGCAGACATGACCTTTGAAAACGTCGTGAAATGCTCTATCTTCCTTAAAGACTTGAATGATTTTGAAGCGGTAAATGCAATTTATGCCGAGTTTTTCCGTTCGGAACCTCCAGCGAGAGAAACGGTTCAGGTAGCTCGATTACCTAAGGATGTTTCGGTAGAAATTTCTTGTATTGCTATCCGTTAAAATTGACCCATAATACTGCTACATATCAACTTACCGTTATCGTTGTAAATTACAACGTAGAATACTTTTTGGACCAATGTCTACAATCAGTCAGAGACGCATCTAAAGACCTTGATATTGAAACAATTGTGGTTGATAACGCCTCCATTGATGGATCCGTAGAATTGCTTCAAAACAAGTACAGCGATTTCCACTTAATTCTCAATGAAGTCAATGTTGGATTTTCAAAAGCAAATAATCAAGGAATTGAAATCGCCAAAGGGAAATACGTTTTATTATTAAATCCCGATACCGTTGTCGAAGAATCTAGCTTCAAAAAAGTTATCGACTATATGGATGCACATCCTGAAGCTGGAGGAATGGGGGTTCGAATGATCGACGGGAGAGGTAACTTTCTTCCAGAATCGAAACGTGGACTACCGAAACCGATGGTAGCCTTCTACAAAATCTTCGGGCTTTCCAAAATCTTCCCGAGATCGAAACGATTTGGACAGTACCACCTAGGCCATCTATCTGAATTCGAAACTGCGGAAATCGATATACTTAGTGGGGCGTTTATGCTAATGCGCAAAGAAGCGCTAGACAAAGTAGGAGCTTTGGACGAATCTTTCTTTATGTACGGCGAAGACATTGATTTATCGTATCGCATTCAAAAAGGAGGCTACAAAAACATTTACTTCCCCGAAACAACCATCATCCATTACAAAGGAGAAAGCACCAAGAAGAGTTCGGTCAATTATGTCTTCGTTTTTTACCGCGCGATGGTCATTTTTGCCAAGAAACACTTTTCAGGAAACAATGCCTGGCTTTTTTCTTTCCTGATCAATATGGCCATCTATTTCCGGGCATCGCTGGCAATCACCACACGACTGATAAAAACTTTATTCCTCCCCGTATTTGATCTCGCCTGTCTCGTTTTGGGATTGTTTGCACTTACCAATTACTGGAGCATGTCGAATATCCTTTTCCCTGAAGAACTCATTCGCTACTCCATTCCCGCTTATGGATTTACCTGGGTGGCGGTCGTTTATTTTAATGGGGGATATGATAGACCGATCAAATTGTTCAAATTTCTGAAAGGAACGATACTGGGAACACTACCCATTCTCATTGCCTATGCGATTCTTCCTAAATCGTTGCAATTCTCCAGGCTATTCATATTCATTGGTGCAGCATGGGTACTAACGTACTATTTCATTTCTAGAATCTACTTCCATTTTGCTTTCCCGAGATGGTTCCGGCTACGAAATACAGCAAAGAAAAATTTCGCGGTCTATGGAAGTACTCCTGAATTTGAGCGCATCGCTCAATTACTGACTCAAACCCAAGCGAATATTGGTGAAATTACAGCCATTTCCAAAGATGACCTTTCGGATGACGCCTTTAATTTCGACGAGTTGATCTTCTCGGCGAAGGATATAAAAAACGAAGAAATCATTGCCTTGATGTCGAGATTAAAATCTAATTCCCTTGATTTTAAAATCGCCTCGGAATCCAACGATCTTTTGATTGGAAGTAATTCAATTGACACAGCGGGAGACCTCTATATCTTAAATCTAAATGCACTGATAAGCAGTGAGAACAAACGTAAGAAGCGATTGTTCGATCTCTTGGCATCGTCGTGCATGATACTTAGTCTACCGGTTGCAATATTCTTGTTCAAAGACAAATCTGCATTCACACGGAATGTATTTTCAGTGTTCGTTGGCAAAAAATCATTCATTGGCTTTTCGGAAGAACTTTCTCTCAAGGATGTGCGATTACCGAGAGTTAAAAAGGGCATCCTTACCCCTGATGATGGCTTTGAATTTCAAGATGAGGGAATTACAGAAAAACTCAACCTTCTGTACGCCCGTGATTACTCAATGCGCAAGGACTTTTCCATAGTATGGAAGGCATGGCGCAAATTAGATCAGTAAAACACCTCTCAGCCATTGACTAAAAAGAAATTTCGGTTATTTTTGTACTCAGAAATTTCAACATTACAAGATTATATGGCGCAAATTGAAATCCGCCTTCCTAAAATGGGAGAAAGTGTTACTGAAGCAACGATCACGAATTGGTTAAAAGAAGTTGGTGATACCATCGAAATGGACGAACCTCTAGTGGAGGTGGCTACAGATAAGGTGGACAACGAACTACCTTCAGAAGCTGAAGGAGTTTTGGTAAAGCAATTGTTTCAAAAGGATGAGGTTGCGCAAGTAGGTGATGTTATCGCTATTATCTCAACAGATGGAGACGCACCGGCGGATGACTCTTCTGCTCCAGCAGCAGAAAAGGAAACAGTCGCAGCACCGGTTGCAGCTGTAGCTGAATCAATTACTGCAGATGTTGCAACAATGACTGCCTCCGTAAACGGAAACGGCGCTGTTGCGAAAACAGGACCTAGTGGAAAATTCTACTCACCACTTGTTCGAAGCATTGCAGAGAAAGAAGGTGTTTCTATGTCTGAATTGGAAACAATTTCGGGTTCTGGACAAAACGGCCGCGTTACGAAAAAAGATATCTTAGGCTACATTGGTGGAGATCGTTCAGCAGCAACGGTTACTGCACCTGCAGCGACAACAACAGTTGCTCCGGAAACCATTCCAGCACCAAAAGCAACTCCTGCGCCAGCAGCAGCAGGATTCCTTGCTAACATTAAGGAACCAGTAGTTACACCAGGACCAGATGATGAAATCATGGAAATGGACCGCATGCGTAAGCTGATCGCAGACCATATGGTGATGTCAACACATGTTTCTCCACACGTTACTAGCTATGTTGAAGCAGACGTAACGAACATTTTCAACTGGAGAAAGAAAGTGAAGAAAGGTTTCATGGAACGTGAAGGAGAAAATATCACGTTTACGCCAATCTTCATGGAAGCTGTAGTAAAAGCAATCAAAGACTTCCCAATGATCAACGTATCTGTATCAGGGAATCAAATAATCAAACGAAAGCATATTAATGTTGGAATGGCTACTGCCCTACCTTCAGGAAACCTAATTGTTCCAGTAATTAAAGATGCCGATCGTTTGAATCTTACAGGATTGACTAAAGCGGTTAACGAAATGGCGAATAACGCCCGAAATAACAACTTAAAACCGGAAGACATCCAAGGAGGTACCTACACTGTAACCAATGTTGGAACTTTCGGAAACGTGATGGGTACTCCTATCATTAATCAACCACAAGTGGCGATTTTAGCGCTTGGTGCAATTCGCAAGGTGCCAGCGGTTATTGAAACTCCTGATGGAGATTTCATCGGAATCCGCCACAAAATGTTCTTATCTCACTCATACGATCATCGTGTGGTAGATGGTGCACTTGGAGGACAGTTTGTCCGTCGTGTTGCTGATTATTTGGAGCAATTCGACCCAGAGCGTGAACTATAAACACTAACAACTCACTTATGAAAAAGCTACTTCTAGTGCTTTTGATCTTGCCTTTATCAACTTTCGCCCAAATGACGGATGCAGAAGTTAAAGCATTGGCAAAGAATGGTTCTGAAGACGAATTGGTGCTACGAAGCTCCGAAATGATTCAGCAGAACTTTTTGTATCACGCTGGTATTCTTGTAGATCGGTTACTCGAAATTAAGCCGCAAAGTGCCAACTACAACTACCGTAAAGGATTTATAGTGTATACGGCAGATACGGATTTCCCAACTGCAATCACACATTTTCAGAAAGCAGTGGTAGAGGTTAAGAAAAACTACGATCCATACACAACCAAAGAAACAGGTGCTCCGTTTGACGCATACTACTATTTGGCAAAGTGTTACCATTTGGATGAGCAGTTGGATCAATCCGAGAATTACTACAAATTGTTCCTTGAGAATACCACGAAAAAGTCACGTCTTTTAGACCTTTCTGAACTTGGACTGGAACAATTAGTTGTAGCACGTCGTGAAATGGCAAGTCCTAAAAGTGCAATTGTTAAGAACGTAGGAAATGCTGTAAATGGACCGGAAGCAGACTACGCTCCAGTGGTTTCATTGGATGGTAACTCCCTGTACTTCACTTCTCGTCGTCAATGGAACGGCGTGGAAAACGGAAAGTTCCGTGATCCGATGTTGTATGACCTTCCGGAAGATATTTTTGTTTCTTTCGCTGACTTTGATGGCGAATGGACAGCGCCCCTGCGTTTAGAGTTTTGTGTCGATTCATTGAATGAAGCCACCATTGGTGTAAGTGCCGATGAGCGTCGCATCTTTGTATACGAAGACCGCTCTGGTGGTGGTGATATCTACTATTCAGACATTCTAGACAACGGTCATTTCGATGACATGCAGAAGTTGCGTTACAACGAACTGAACTCAGATTACTGGGAAACACACTGTACAATGACACCTGACGGGCAATACTTGTATTTTGCTTCGGATCGTCCGGGAGGTTATGGTGGTCGTGATATTTATCGATTGACGCGCTTACCAAATGGAGAATGGAGTAAGGCTCAGAACATGGGACCCGAAATCAACACGCCGTACGACGAAGACTCTCCGTTTATTGCTGTAAACAATAAAACCTTGTACTATGCTAGTAACGGTCCTGAAAGTATGGGAGGATTTGACGTATTTGTAACTTTCCGTGATGCTGACAACAATTGGTCTGAGCCTGCAAACATGGGATTCCCGATCAACTCGACGGGAGACGACATATATTATACCACCACTGTTGACGGATTGCGTGGATACCTATCCTCTTTCCGTAAAAACGGATACGGAGAGAAAGACATTTATGAAATTCAGAACGATTACCTTGGAAACAGACCAATTAGTTCATTGCTTGGGCAGTTTGTAATGTTGGACGGATCTCCGTTACCAAATGATCTGGATGTAAAGGTGCTTTGCACTAACTGTGAATTGGAAAGTGACAAATTGTTCCATCCGCGTGTGAAAAACGAAGGGCGCTTCTTCGCTCCATTAAAACGATGTAAAGATTACACTCTTGAGTTTTACCAAGGTGGTGATTTAGTGGAAACAAAAAACTTCGTTACACTGTGTAATAACGAAAACGAGGAAATCGAAAAAGTGCATTACTTAGACAACTACGTTTTGGATGCCACAGTTGCTGACGTAAAAACATTGGAGAATCTTCCAGGATCAAAAGTGATCATCTACGAAGCGGGCACTAAAAACGAACTCTTCTCATTCGATACAGATGGTTCTGGTAAATTCCCAAAAGATTTGATTGCAGATAACCTACCGGGAGATCGCTTGTCATGGGACATTCATATCGAAAAAGACGACTACATTGTTCAAACCTTCGTATTAGACACCACGCTTGGTGTTTGGGGTAGCTTGAAGTTGGATTACCTATTAAACAAGTTAGAAGTTGGAACAGACATTGGCGCCATCTTTGACTTGAATCCGATCTACTTTGATTTGAACAAATCGGACATCCGTCCAGATGCTGCAATCGAACTTGATAAGATTGTTGAGATCATGAACGAGAATCCGGAGATTAAGATTGAATTAGGTTCTCACACTGACTGTCGTGCGTCGAAATCGTATAATAAACGTCTATCTTCTAGACGTGCGGTCTCTTCTGCCAACTATATTAAAAGCAAAATTTCTGATCCTTCTCGTATTTATGGTAAAGGGTATGGAGAGTCCAAATTGGTAAATGATTGTGGATGTGAAGGCAATGTAGTTTCAGATTGTTCGGAAGAAGAGCATCAAGCCAATCGTCGAACTGAATTTAAAATTGTCAAGTAAAGTGCAAAAGTCATTTGGCTTTCAGGATATTAAAAACGCAATGTGGGAAAATACTCGTACAAATAATTTGCGAAAAGTACACAGATTACGTAACATTACACATCCAACACCGTATCAACCAGAATAATGAAAGTAAAATTACACCTTATGGGCTTAAGAAGAGTTGTATTCTCCGCGGTAGCCGTACTATCTACTACAATCACTTTCGGACAAAGACCGGGTGAGCCACTAACTGAACAAGAGGTACGTGACATCGCTTCGACTGGCAAAGAATCAGAAATTGTAATGCAAAACTCCACTCTTATGCAGGAGGGATATTTGTATTACTCTGAAATTCTTGCGGATCGTTTGTTAGAACTTAATCCTCAAAATCCGAATTACAATTACCGTAAAGGATTCTTGATTTTAGAAATTCGTAAAGATTATGCTGGAGCAATTCCTTTGTTCCAAAAAGCTGTTACGGATATCGATCAAAATTTTGATATGTACTCTCATAGAGAAACAAGCTCGCCCCCTGATGCTTTTTTCCACCTTGCGACATGTTACCATTTAAATGAAGATATCGACAAGGCAATTGAAAATTATAACAAGTTCAAAGAAGTATCTCGTCAGAAATCGGAGTTAGGGCCGGTTGCAGACCTTCGATTGAAGCAATGTGAAGAGGCAAAACGTCAAATGGCGTCTCCTGTGAATGTTACATTGAAAAACATGGGGGCTCAGATCAATACGAAATATCCGGAATACTCCCCTGTAGTATCATTGGATGGTTCTGCTTTGTACTTCACTGCTCGTAAGCCTTGGGATAACGGAGAAACGGAAAATTTCCGTGACTTGGCGACGAATCAGTACCCAGAGGATATTTATGTTAGTTACCTTGATTTTGATTCTACATGGACAAAACCAGAGAAATTAGCTTTCTGTATTGACGAGCGCAACGAAGCATCTATTTCCATGAGTGGAGATGAGCGTAAAATTTACCTTTACCTAGATACGGTTGGTAATGGAGACATTTTTACGACTGACTTTTACCATGCTAAATTCAATGAGATCGAACCATTGGATATGAAGAAAGTGAATTCCGACGATTGGGAATCGCACTGTATGATGTCGCACAATAAGCGTCGTTTCTTCTTCGTTTCGGATCGTCCAGAAGGATTTGGCGGTCGTGACATCTATGTAATGGAGCGAAAGAAAAATGGAAAATGGACGAAGCCTAAGAACCTAGGACCTGGTATTAACACGCCAAACGACGAGGATTCTCCATTCATTGCTATTGACAACAGAACATTGTATTTCGCCTCTAACGGTGAAAAAAGTATTGGTGGATTTGACATTTTCAAAAGCGAGATGCAAGACGATAGTTCTTGGGTTGAATCATCAAATCTTGGATATCCATTCAACTCAACAAACGATGATATCTTCTATACCACTACTCTAGACGGTCGTCGTGGATACATGACATCTTACCGTAAAGATGGTAAAGGAGAGAAAGATATCTATGAGATCTTCAACGATTATCTTGGAGTTAAAGATATCGCAGTATTAAAGGGATTAATCAAAACAGTTGATGATAAGCCAATTCCAGAAGATTTCGCAATCAACGTGAAATTGGTTTGTTTGAACTGTGATGAGCAAGAAGAAAGACAAGTTTTCCCACGTTTTCGTGACGGTGTGTTCATGACTGGATTACAACCGTGTAAAAACTACCGCTTAGAGTACACCAACCTTTCGGATAGCGTTAGTATGGGGCAAGACGAGTTCTCAACGGAATGCAAGACGAACTATCAAGAAATCTACCGTGAGTTATTGCTCGACGTTGATAAGCGTACGATCATCATGATTGAAGACACAATTGACATTGATACGGTAATTGCTGGTGGATTCCCAGATCTTGAATTCATGCACTACTTCGCATACAACAAGAACAAATTGTCTGTGAAGAAAGGTGACTTGAAGAAATTCGTGAAAGATGTAGAAGCTCAATTGGAAGAAGGACGTGAGTCTGTTACTGTTTCGATCTTCTCATCGGCATCAAAAGTACCAACGAAAACATATGGTACCAACGATAAACTTGCGAAGATTCGTGCAGAGAACATGAAATACGACCTTGTGGCTTACTTCGAGCAATTCGAAGAATACAAAGGAAAAGTGAACATTGTGATTGTTACTTCTAAAGTATCCGGTCCGGCATACGACAAAGACGCTGCGAATAAGGAGAAATATTTCCCTTATCAGTACGTAGGATTGAAAACTGAATAAGTAAAAGATCATCATCATACTTGAAAGTCCCGGTAATTTTGCCGGGACTTTTTTGTTCCCCCTCTTCCCTATCGCTATATTTAGCATATGAATATCAAGCTGCAAAAATCGTTGGCCATATTCGATCTAGAAGCAACGGGACTAAACGTAACGCATGATCGAATTGTAGAGATCGCTATTGTGAAAATAGCGCCCGACGGAACTACCTCCAATTTCACCAAAAGGGTGAATCCTGAAATTCCTATCCCTGAAGAAGTAAGCCTTATTCATGGGATATATCAGGATGATATTGAGGATGCTCCCACTTTCAAAGAAATTTTACCAGAATTGGAAGCATTCCTTGAGGATTGTGATTTTGGAGGATACAATTCAAATAAGTTCGATTTACCAATGCTGGCTGAAGAACTACTTCGTGCAGAGAGCGATTTCGATCTATCCACGCGAAAGCATATCGATGTTCAGAACATCTTCCATAAGATGGAGCAACGAACACTGGTCGCAGCATATAAGTTCTATTGTCAGAAGGACTTGAATAATGCACACAACGCTCTTGCGGATGCTCAAGCGACTTGGGAAGTTTTAGACGCCCAAATATCTCGCTATGAAGAATTGTCTGATGATGTAGCATTTCTAGCTGATTTCTCGCGCCATAACAACATGGATAAAGCGGATTTCGCTGGAAGACTTGCATACAATAAAAAAGGGGACGTGGTCTATAACTTTGGTAAACACAAGAACAAGACGATTGCCGATGTGCACAAAATAGAACCGGGATATTATGGCTGGATGCTGGATGCAGACTTTCCCTTGTACACCAAACAACGACTGAGAAAGGAAATGGAGCGAATCAAACAAGAGAATATGCCTCCACAGAAGAGTTATGACGACAAACTGAGTGCACTAAAAGATAAGTTCAAGAAATGAAAATCATTTGTATAGGTAGAAATTACGCGGATCACGCCAAAGAAATGTCATCTGCTATCCCTGAATCGCCAATGTTCTTTATGAAGCCAGATGTGGCGCTCTTGAAGGCTGGAAACGACTTCTACTACCCGGGATTCTCAAAAGACGTACACTTTGAATGTGAGATTGTAGTAAAGATAGCAAAGGCTGGAAAAAGCATTAATCGTGAATTTGCCCACAAATACTACGATTCCATTGGTTTGGGAATTGATTTTACCGCACGAGATTTACAAAAAAAATGCAAGGAGAAAGGACACCCGTGGGAAGTAGCTAAAGCGTTTGAACACAGCGCTCCCATTTCAGCGACGTTTATTCCAAAGGAGAACCTTGATCTTTCCAATATTCAATTTCGTTTGGAGCAGAATGGAAATGTAGTACAGGATGGAAATTCTTCTGACATGATCTTCGATATTGATACCTTAATTGCTCATGTATCACAATACTTCACGCTTAAAACAGGAGATTTAATTTACACTGGAACTCCGGCAGGTGTTGGTCCCATTGCAATTGGAGATACGTTGAAAGGGTTTATTGGCGATCGAGAAATGCTGTCTGTTCGCGTTAAGTGATATGTTTTTGCTACAATTAACGATGACTAAGGCTCTCGAAGTTGGAGTTACCGTGAGAAGCACGAATTCGTGAATTTGTATCCCGTATCCCGAACATCGCGCAGAGCCAAGATGTCAATTTTGAATAAAAATAGTTGCACTTCGAGAGCCTCAGTGCACCGCGGAGAGCCTCAGAACACTAAGAAACACCACATTCTATTTCCCGCTTCCTTTAAAAATAATCAGGATCGTGTAGAGCATGATCTTCAAGTCCAGTGAGAAGCTTCTATTCTTCAAGTAAAGCAGATCAAACTTCATGCGATCTAGCATTTGATCTACGTTCTCTGCGTAGCCGTACTTCACCTGTCCCCAAGAAGTAATTCCCGGGCGAACCTTAGTCAGTTCAATATACTGCGGCTCTACTTCCATGATTTTGTCAATGTAGAATTGTCTTTCAGGACGTGGCCCTACCAAAGACATATCTCCTACCAAAACGTTATAGAACTGAGGGAATTCGTCCAAGCGCGTCTTACGCATAAATCGCCCAATCTTTGTAATTCTTGGATCGTTTGATGAAGAAAGTTGTGGCCCGCTTTGCTCGGCATTGATAACCATTGTTCGGAACTTAATAATCTTGAAAGGACGTCCCTTCTTCCCTATTCGTTCCTGACGGAAGAACACAGGACCTGGAGAGGATGTTTTTACCAAGATCGCAAGAACAATAAACAAGGGAATGCATAGCACCAAAGCAATGATCGAGGCAATGACATCAAACACCCGCTTTACAATGCGTTGCCAAACGGGCATTACTTCGGAATTCACATCAATTAATAAGGCCCCGAAGATGTTGCTCATCTCGACCGTTCCGGAGAGAATATCGTACATGTCAGGCAATACACGAATACGCATATCTCTTCTTGCTTCCAATCTCGAAATGATGGATTTAATCTTGTCGTGCTCTGTACTTTCAAGGGCAATAATAACTTCTTCGATTTCAAATTCTTCTAGAATCGATTCTACGTTATCAATGTGTCCAAGGTATTTCAGCTCACTTTCCAATTCTCTATCAACACCATTGATATTGATGAATCCCACGAATTTATGTCCGATTCCCTTCGGCAATTCTTGAATCTCCTTGTAAATACCAACGGCCTTGTCGCTTCCTCCGATGATCAGGGTATTGAAACCGTCTTTTCTGGAGTGAATGCGCTTCACGATGATACTTACCAAGGTAAATCGCGGAATTAACGATACAGAGAACTGCAACGCGAACAGAACGAACAAGGATTTGTAATATTGCTGGTAGCCGCTGATTTCATCGTCAATCAACAAAAGAAAGAAGAGAACGACCACTCCCAACAAGGTTCCAACAAAGGTATGATTGATGATTTTTAATCGGTGCAAACGGCGAACATCCGCATAGGTTCCTTGCATGGTATAAATGCAAATCCATACGAGCGGAACCAATCCGATTCCTAGGTAAAATGCCTCGCTAGGCGCAAATACTTCTCCTTCAATTCCAGTCTTTCGGTAATAATAGAACAGTCCCCACCCTACACCGGAAGCAATCCAGTCAAGAAGGATAAGGAGAGATGTCAGGAATCGTGCGTTCATTTAGAAGTGCACCAGTTTCATGTTGTCAATATTGACGTAACCGTTCGTCAAAGAATCGGGCATCAGCGCATCAAAACTCAGATAGTAACCGGTTGAACTGGGATACCCAGAAATGATCGTTTTTAAATCTAGATAGATTTTCTTCCATTCTACATCTGCCTCTTGCTGTCCATTCAATTGCACGTTTACATTCCCTGTAGACGAACCTGGCTCTACTGCTACCACTCCTGTAACCAGACTTACCGTGTTGTGATAATCGACCTCCAGATAGACCTCTGCTTGTTGTTTCGGAATATTCTCCAAAAGAACGCTGTTGGTCGCTTGCCATTGATTTGTTGAAGCGTTCATGTTAACGTGTCCGTAACCGCTACCGTTGATACCAGTAAGTACCTGAGGATCAAAATCTACAATCATAGATGCCAGAGACCCTGGTGCCTCTGCGATTCCATAGTTGTTCGGATCATCAAAGTTCCAAAGCGTAATTTGAGTTTGATCTCTGTATCGCGTTACCGGATTGATTGTCAAAGTTTGACTTTCCACTAATTCTGCATCGATGATATATGGATCAGCAAATGGGTAAATTTTCTTCGTAGCTGAAATACCATTGTTTCGAATAGTTGGGTAGAGTTTGATTTCGCTATCTCCACTCACCAAAACCGGAATTTTGAACGGCACTTCAAAAACACCAATAAGCTTGTTGTCGATGAATACCCAAGCATCCGTGAAGTTGTGCGTGATCACTCCTTCTTCACCGACAACGCCAATAGCGTTGCTTTCCATGGTCCACTCGGTTACTTCTAGCCAGGATGGCTCTGGATTATTTCTTACACAGCCCGCAAGAACGCTGGCTATAATTGCTAATAATGCTAATTTTTTCATAGTAGTGTTTTTACAACGCTTACTGGTCTCAAATATTGTCTACCACAAGGGATCCTGAGGTTTTTATTTTCTCCACAATTTGGTGCGCAATCTCTAATGCCGCCTTACCGTCTTCAATCGGAACGATAGGTGTGGTATCCGTTTCAATCGCTGTGCAGAACGTATCTAGTTCTTCTTTAATCGCATTTGACTCGGCAATGGTTGGTTTATCGAAGCTAATTTTCTTCGAAGGTTTGCCTTCTCCGAGATCCAAAACCATATCAAATGGATCAGGTTCTCCTTCTACATTTTCCATGCGAACCACCTCCAATTCCTTCGTAAGAAAGTCAACTGAGATATATGCATCCTTTTGGAAAAAGCGCGATTTACGCATGTTTTTCATGGAAATGCGGCTGGCAGTTAAATTGGCCACACATCCGTTGTCAAATTCAATTCGTGCATTGGCAATATCCGGTGTATCACTTACAACAGCTACTCCGGAAGCGGAAATTCGCTTCACTCCAGATTTCACTACACTAAGAATCGCGTCTAAATCATGAATCATCAAATCCAAAACTACAGGAACATCTGTTCCTCTCGGATTGAACTGCGCCAATCGATGCGTTTCGATGAACATTGGATTATTGATATGCGGCGCAGCAGCTTGAAAGGCAGGATTGAATCGTTCTACATGTCCCACCTGAACTTTCACACCCGCTTCATGCGCTAAACTCTCCAACGCTTTTGCCTCCTCTACTGTTTCCGTAACCGGTTTTTCGATAAAAACGTGCTTACTTTTTCGAAGCGCTTTTGATGCACAATCGAAATGTGAAATGGTTGGAGTAACAATGTCGATGCAATCTACGGCATCCAGAAGTTCGTCCATATCTTCGAAACGTGTCACGCCAAATTGCTCAATGGCGCTGGCTGCGTTGCTGTCATCTGGATCGTAGAAACCTACAAACTCGTAGCGTTCATTCAACTCTAGTAGCAATCGAATGTGAATTTTACCGAGGTGACCAGCACCGAGAACTCCAATTTTCAACATAGATATTTATTCTAATTGCCCGCATTTTAAGAATCCTTGCAGAGCGCTGCAAAAGTAGTGAGAATCTAGGAAAGAGTAGTGATTTTTCGGCCGGAATCCAGCGAACTTTTACACATCTAAATAGTAATTACCGTAGTAATCCAAATCTACATTTTGGAACATTTTCGTGAGTAAGCTTATTTGTCCGGTATGATAGGAGAAATGTTCAATTACATGAACAATTGCCGAAACCCCTGTTGTTTCGAAGCCCTGAATGACCAAATTCTGTTCTAACTGCTCTTCAGAAAGTGATTTCAGCGCTGCAGCCATTTTAACTTCTACAGCTTTCATTTTTTTTAGTAAATCGTCTTTGCTAACTGTTATTTCAGGAACAAACTCTGCATCTCTGTTGCGTTGATACGCATTCCCCAAAACTCCTTGATACACCCATTGTTGCGCATTTCCCAGTAGATGCTTGATCAAACAACCAATGGAAACCATGTTTTCGTTGGGCGCTGACCATAATTGTTCGTCAGTTATCGTGTTCAGACATTTTTCAATTCTGGGATAGGATTCTTGAAATACGCGCTGTTCAAACTCTTGTCGGATGGTGTTGCTCCAATTCATTTGTGAAATTTGTAATTCGAATTGAAATTAAAAATTCTTCGGTTGTTTCCCATTTTTGAAGAATTAATTATATTTGCCCTCGCCTTAGCAAAGCCATTCGGCTAAAAAAAGGCTTCACAACTGGTTAGGTTGTTTTTATGGTGGTTGTAGCTCAGTTGGTTAGAGCATCGGTTTGTGGTACCGAGGGTCGTGGGTTCGAGCCCCATCTTCCACCCAGAGAGTCAATTCGAAAGAGTTGACTCTTTTTTTATGTTTAGAAATCTCACTTCCTGAGGGGCATGCCAAGGCTATTCGATCTCAGGTTCGAGCCCTATCTCCACTTTGTTGAACT
>JADFAL010000064.1 GCA_015665275.1 Flavobacteriales bacterium
TCTGTAGGAACTTTTGCAATACCGCGACCACCGAACGCATAGTCGGTAATATCAACGGTTATCACTTGTGCGCGTTGAAACATAACTTAAATCATTCCACGGATGATTCCCTTATCGGATGCAGCAATGAAATCCAAGATATGATCTCTTGTTTCAGACTGAGCTACTTGCTCTTTTACCGATTCCACCCCTTTTGAAATATTGTTATTCATTACATAGAGGATGCGATAAACATCTTCTACCTCTTTCACTTTCTCATCGGAAAAACCTCTTCTTCTAAGGCCAATAGAATTAACACCAGCAAAGCCAAGTGGCTCTCTCGCTGCTTTTACGAATGGTGGAACGTCTTTACGGACTAATGAACCGCCGCCAATAAATGAATGCGCTCCGATACTAACAAATTGTTGCGCTACTGCGGTACCTTCCATAATAGCATAATCCTCAATCGTAACATGTCCTGAAAGGCCGACATATGAAGCCAAAATCACATTGTCTCCTATGAAGCAATCGTGAGCGACATGCACATACGTCATTAATAGACAGTTACTCCCGACTTTTGTCTTCCAGCGATCACTTGTTCCGCGGTGAATTGTAACGCATTCCCGAATAACTGTGTTGTCTCCAATTTCAACGGTTGTATCCTCGCCTTTAAATTTCAAGTCTTGAGGGCAAACACCAATTACAGCACCGGGAAAAATTTCACAATTCTTACCGATGGTTGTACCTTGATAAATGGTTACGTTTGGGTGTATGACGGTTCCCTCGCCAATAGTCACATTGTTATAAACAGTTGAAAAAGCTTCAACCGTTACATTTTTACCGATTTTTGCACCGGCTGCTATATTGGCGAATTTATGAATCATGCTTTGTCTTTAATTACCTGCGCGAGCATTTCTGCCTCTGCAACAGGCTTTCCGTTGACATACCCTACTCCTCCCATGTTCACCAATCCACGGCGAATTGGAGAAAGCAGTCTCAATTCAAATACGACTGTGTCACCCGGCAATACTTTTTGCTTGAATTTCACGGCATCTATTTTCATGAAGTACGTCGAATACAAGTGTGGTTCTTCTACTTTGCTTAAAGCAAAAATACCACCGACCTGAGCCATCGCTTCAATCAAAAGTACTCCTGGGAATACTGGATTGCTTGGGAAATGCCCTTGGAAGATGGGCTCGTTCATCGTAATATTCTTCACACCGATAATTGTCTCGTCATGGATCTCCATGATTTTATCAACCATTAAAAATGGGTAGCGGTGTGGCAACATCTTTTCGATGTCATTTATATCGTATAATGGATCTTTCGTTAGGTCGAAATGACGTCCTTGTTTCTCTTTACGCTTCATGTACTCTTTCAGTACTTTAGCGAAACGAACATTTCCAGAGTGACCAGGTCGTGCTCCAAGAATATGCGCTTTGATAGGACGACCAACTAGCGCTAAATCACCAACAATATCTAGTAATTTATGACGTGCTGGTTCGTTTTCGAATTTCAGTTTGATGTTATTCAAAACACCCATCCCTTCGATTTTAATCCCTCGATCTTCTTTCCCTAAGACTTTCGCAATGCGATCGATTTCTTCCTGGCTCACATTTTCGCGTTCAACCAAAACAATGGCATTGTCTAAATCTCCTCCTTTGATAAGATTGTTCTGTGCAAGGAATTCCAATTCTTTCAAGAATACAAACGTACGGCATTCTGAAATCTCTGATTTGAATTCACCAATATTGTACATTGTTGCGTGCTGAGTTCCCAATACAGGCGATTGGTAATCAACCATTACGGTAAGGCGGTAATTTTCGTCAGGAACAGCTAGAAACTCAATTCCTTTCTCCACATCTTCCCATGGAAGGTTCTCCTCCAACTCAAGATATATTCTGTCTGCAGATTGATCTTCATAACCAACGGATTCAATCGCTGTGACAAATAGAGCGGAACTTCCATCCATAATTGGAATTTCTGGACCGTCTAATTTGATTAATGCATTGTCTACCTGACATCCGTATAATGCGGCAAGTACGTGTTCTGTTGTATACACGCGTGCTCCGTTTGATTCGAGGGTAGTTCCACGATCAGTAGCGACAACTAGATCACAGTCTGCTTTGATAATTGGCTGATCATCGAGATCAACTCTTTGGAATTTATAGCCATGATTGGCCGGAGCCGGTTCAATTTCAAGTGTCACCTTCTCTCCTGTGTGTAGTCCCACCCCTACAAGTTTTACAGGAGCTTTGAGCGTTCTCTGCTTTTCAGCCATTAACTATGATCTTTAGTTTTCGATTTCAATTGGTCTTCCAAATTTTTCAGTCGTTCCAAAATCATTGGAAGTCGACGGAATCCCATGTATGCTTTCTTGTATTCTTTACTTTCAAATGCAGGTGACCCCATAATGGTTGTATCTTCCTTGACATCTCCTGGAACTCCAGATTGCGCGGCAATTTTCACTCGGTCTCCAACCTTGAGATGTCCCGCTAATCCTACCTGCCCTCCAATCAGCACGTTATCTCCAACCTTACACGACCCTGCAATTCCTACCTGGGCAGCCATTGCTGTATTTGTGCCTACCTCCACGTTGTGGCCGATCTGAACCAAATTATCCAACTTGGCCCCTTTCTTCAGGACAGTACTTCCCATCGTTGCACGATCCACTGTTGTGTTCGCGCCGATATCAACATTATCCTCTAAGATTACATTACCAATTTGCGGAATGCGCTGGAATTCTCCTTTCTCATTTGGAGCAAAACCAAATCCATCGGCACCAATTACGGCTCCAGCATGGATGGTACAATTCTTTCCAATCACACAATCGCGATAAATCGTTGCTCCAGAATAGATTACGGTTCCATCGCCAATAACTACATTGGGACCAATGTTCGCATTCGGATGAATCTCAACGTTTTTTCCAACTTTACTGTTCTTTCCGATATATGCAAAGGCACCGAGGTACAATCCCTCTCCTACTTCAGCAGTTTCATCGATATATGAAGGTGATTCAATCCGCGCCTCCTGCTTCGTCAATGTGTCATACATTTCTAACAACTTGGCGAAACATGCATATGCATCTTCCACCTTGACCAATGTCAATGTAGAGGGCAAGTCTTGTGAAGGCTCAAATGTTTTATTTACGATGCAAACCGATGATTGGGTAGCATAGATATGTTCTTCGTATTTGGAGTTTGCCAAGAAAGACAGTGCTCCTGGTGTTCCTTCTTCAATTTTCGCGAGCGTATGTACCTCAACCGATGGATTTCCTACTACGTCTCCTTCTAGAAGTCCTGCAATTTGCTCTGCTGAAAATTTCATTCGTCAAAAGTAATTATAAGTCCGTACTATCCGAGAAAACAAACGGGCGTTTTATTAACATCGTTGGTTTAACAAGCATTATTTGCAGGGCTCAAGATCGTCGCTGTGGAACGACGTGATATTCAGTTTTTCTTTGTACCAAACGATTTGTGATCCGATGGTATCCTTATTCCACACAAACTCAATATAATGCTCTGGTTTTGACCCGGTATTTAAGTTGGTTTTTTCAAAGTCCAGCATTCCTGTTTTCTGAATTTTACGCCAGATTTGACGATCTCCGATAACACCTAATTGGTCTTGCTGACAGGATAGGAAATCTGTACTATCCGTGAAGACGAGGTTCTTATCGTTCGGAAAGTGAATGAATGCCCCCTTTCCTTCTTTCGTCGGAGACACCTTCTTTACGCTGTTTGAAATGAACACCTCAGAGATACAGCTTTCGTATGGAAGTGTAAACACGTACTTCACACCGTCTTTTTCAATGAGGTACTTCTTGTTCTTTTGGCTTTTGTTACTTGCGTCAAAATCGATGTCACCATCATTTAACACCTGAACGATGTCTTTTCTTGACAATCCCTTCTCGTCCATTTTGGTTTTCGTGTCATCTGAGACCACGATCATTCTGCTTAAGATGGCGTTTTTGACACGGTTGGATGGAGTCCATGTACATCCGCGATTTCTAAAAAAGAAGAACACAAAAATGAGCCCTAAACTGAATCCGATACCGTAGTATTTTAAGCGCCGAACGAAAGATTGCATACCATCGAAATTTGTGCAAAGATACGTATTGAATTAAGATGAAAGATAAAAAGATGAGGAGACAATGGACAAAAGGTGGAAGGTGGAGGGTTGAAGGTGGAAGGTGGAAAAGGTTAACGCATAAAAAAAAGCCAAAGATCTTCGAGCGATGTCGCGATACTATGGCTTTTTTTATAATGTTTTGTCGGATTCTTACAGAATCGCGTCCAATTTAGATTTCAATTGCGCTTCAGGAACGGCTCCTACTGATTTATCAACTACCTCTCCTCCTTTCAAGAAAAGAACTGTAGGAATGTTACGTACTCCGAATTTAGCAGAAACTCCAGGGTTGTGATCAACATTCACTTTTCCTATCAACGCTTTACCATCGTAATCACCGGACATTTTTTCAATAACTGGTCCAATCATACGACATGGTCCACACCACTCAGCCCAAAAGTCTACAACTACAGGCTTATCAGAGTTAATTACTAGTTCTTCGAAGTTTGCATCTGTGATTTCTAATGCCATATCAATTTGTTTTTTGTGTTTCCACTGCAGGAAACTTGTTTTAAAATCCCTCAGGGCTAAAATTACATTTTCTAATCTATCGGCAATTACTTTGCCATTACAATCTTTCTGTCATCTTGTCATGTTAACCATTCAAAACATTCATTTTTTTCATGGTTTTTTGGTTCGATGTTATCAAACAGAAATAATACAATCCGTTAGACAGGCTTGTGGTATCAAACCTTATAATTGTTCCTCCCGGGCCTGCCTCACCTTCTTTTACTTTCATGAATTCTTGCATTTCTGCGTCCAGAATTTCCAGAGAATATTGTTTCGATTCTTCACAGGTGAAATAAAATTCTACCTCTCCTGATGCTGGATCTTTTTCTAATGGAAACAGCACACAAAAATCTTGCTTATTCAGACTTCCTCTACCTAAATATTGTAACAACTTTTTGTAGGCTATTACAAGAATCAAAACTGCCAAGCTCACACAGAGCGTTGCAATAATGATTGTCGGTATATCGTATCCTCTTAATATCATAGTTACAGTGAAATTAATCCTTCAATTTTTGCTGCCTTCTTGTATTTCTCAATAATGCTCTCTACATCCAACATCAATTCTTTGGCACCAACACTCATGTATTTTCCTGTCTTGGAAGGCTTCAATTGCAAATCGTCCGCGTTATTAAACAATGCAGAAACCTTTGCGATTCGCTCGGAATCATTCGGAACGATGAATTTGAAAAAATAAACATCTGGCCACGTTTGTAATTCCAGTTGTACTTTCAATTTTTCGTATGTATCGTCTGAACTCATCGTTTATTCATTAGAATTATTCTCCTTGACAGTTAAAAGCTACTGCTTTTCTTTGTTCATTTTGATTAGCAAAGATAATCGTTTCGCTTCGTTCACTACCAAATGATTTTCTGGTAAAGCGTCAATTTTTGAAATGTTATGAACTCCTATCTTTTCTGCCTCTGGAATTGCCACCAAAAGGTCCATTGGGTCGGGCTCTTTCGACACCACTACTCCTGCTGTACTAAGTTTTTCGTTATTCCAAACCTGTGCATATGCCAATGTAAGGTCAATTAGCACCTGAACCACTTTTGCGATATCAACAGCCGATTCTGCTTGAAATAATTGCGCTTTGAGAAATGCGCGACGTTCTGAAAACTGCTGAAATGCCTCTTTGAAATTATCCGCGAACACCAACTCGACTTTCGGATCATTTACTTCTTTCGATTCACCTCCCAATACAGTGTACGCCTTCTCCAACTTCTCCAATTGCTTGATCTTTTTTCCAAACAAACTGGGAATCGGGAATCGATTTACGAAGAAATTCTTCCATTCGAACACTTTGGTATCGTACGCATCATTAAGCTCTTCACCATCCGAAATCCCTAAAAAAAGCAATGCTTCACTTTTCTCCATTCGGTGCTTTTCGTTTCTTCTGATTCTTACGCATTCGAATGTTCAAGAATTCAACCAGCAGTGCATAAACCATTGCGAAGTAGACATATCCTTTCGGGATTTCTTCTCCAAAGGCTTCAGCCACCAACACAACACCAATGGTTACGAGGAATCCAAGTGCGATCATTTTAATGGTAGGACGCGCATTAATGAAATCACTGATCGGTTTTGCAAAGAGCATCATCACTATCATAGAAACGATTACCGCAGCATAAATAATAATGAGAGGTGAATGCTTCTCGTCGCCAACCCCGTTTGTCATACCAATCGCAGTAATAATAGAATCGAGACTGAAAATGATGTCGATAATTACGATTTGAGTAATCACAGATCGCAAAGATTTCACCTTTCCGTCGCTCTCCTCTTCCCCTCCAGAAATGGATTCGTACATCTCTTTTGTACTCTTATAGATTAGGAAGAGCCCCCCAAGCAAGAGCACAATGCTTTGTCCTGAGAATTCCTTCAATAATTCGATGTCAGAATTTGGGAACAATGGAGAATCTAGCGCCATGATCCAAGAGACAGCTGCCAACAAGATCAATCGAACGATCAACGCTAGGCTTAAACCAATGTTTCGGCCTTTTCTTTGTTCCTTTTCTGGAAGTCGATCGGTAACAATAGAAATGAAAATAATATTGTCAATTCCTAGAACAATTTCTAGCAATGACAAGATGACGAAGTACATTAGCCCTTCTGCCGTAAATAAAAGTTCGAAGTGTTCCATTTTCGATGATTGTGTGGCAAAATTACAAACTATTCAGCGCGGAATTGAAATTAAAGGGAATTGAAGTGTTTGAAAAAGTTTTTCAAAACTGCATCGTTTTCAGTATTCGGAGTAAAAATCTCCAAAACAGCAGATTTCCCCTTGGTATCCATAGTCAATAACATTTCCATTTGACTTTCGACTTCTTGCAAATTATCGGCGGCTAGGTACTCCATATGATACGCCTTGCAAATACCCTCCACCGACGCACTGTTTTCGGTCTCGAAATAATTTTCTAACTGTTTAGTTGAACCGGGACCATCAATAATTCTAAAAATCCCCCCTCCTCCATTATTGATTACAATGACACGAAAATTCTCTCCAACGGCGTTGTTCCAAAAAGCATTGCTATCGTAGAAAAATGATAAGTCTCCTGAAATCAGCACGTGCAAATCGTTCTTTCGAATTAGCGAAGCACCAACCGCTGTACTTGTACTGCCATCAATTCCACTAGTGCCGCGATTAGCATAATAACGAATGGTTCTAATGGGCTCAAACAATTGTCCGTATCGAACAACAGAACTATTCGCCATGTGCAAATGCGTGTTGTCGGGAATGGAATCTAAAACTATGTCAAAGACGGTTAAATCAGAATAAGGGGCATTTTGTATGAATTCAGGCATTTTCTCCTGAATTAGGTAATCTTTTTGCTTCCACTTCCATCCAAATCGAGACGGGTGAATGGAATCACTTATTGTTGGAATTGCTCTTAGAACATTCGCTGGACTGCTATGAATCGTTGCGGTCAATTTGCGATAGGTATCCATCTCTGGGAAATCAAATCCAATTTTTAAGTGCTCTTTAATTGGTGACGTGCGCAAGAACTTTTTAATGCGTTTCGAAATGATTGCGCCGCCGATGGAAATAAGCAAGTCGGGTTGAAAACCTTCAAGTTCTTCTTCAGAAATAGCACTTAAAGTACGATCAATGCAATGCACGAATTTCGGATGAATTAAATTAGAAGTATTCTCTACCAAAACCACTACGGATGCATCTTCACAAAGGTCTGCCAGCACATTAAGCACGGCAACATCTGGGGCCATTTGACCGCAAAGAATCATGCGCTTTTCACTGGCGTTCCATGCCGACTTTAGTTTCTCTCGATCATCAGCGGAAAGCTCTAGTGACGGCTCCATAAACTTCTCTGCAACCTCAAGTCGCTGAATCTCTACAATATCGTACAAGGGTTCAGAAAGTGGGAAATTGAAGTGAATCGGACCTTTCCAACCGGAAGCGGACTTACCGAATGCTTCTACAATTCGTTCATCAAAAGAAGCGTGATCCTCCGTAGTTACAAATTCCTCAATTTCTAATTCCGAATGAATATGATTGGTATAAACACCGCGTTGCACAATTGTCTGACCATCGCCATGATTCACCCACTCTTCAGGTCTATCTGCCGACATAACCACGAGAGGAATACACTGATAATAGGCTTCCGCAACTGCTGGATAATAATTTAACATTGCCGATCCTGAGGTACAAATCACGCCCACCGGAGCATTGAGCTGCTGCGCCATCCCCAGTGCTACAAATCCTGCAGACCTTTCATCAGGAACCACAATTGTTTCGATTTCTGGGTGGTTGTCAATTGCAATTACCAACGGGGCATTTCTAGAACCTGGAGAACAAACCACATGTTGCATTCCTTGGGTTACAGCATTTTCAATAAATCGGGAAATACCCGTTTTGTTCGTTGTCAACATCTAGTACAAAATTAGCCGTTTTTCAAGACGTTAATTAGGGTTGCAGCTTTATTTTCGGTCTCTTCCCATTCGGCTTCTGGATCGGAGTCTTTTGTGAATCCACCACCGACGTAGAGATACATTTTATTCTTTACTATTTGTGCGCATCGAAGGTTCACAAACAAGTGCGTTGATTCTTCAATCACACCGATTATGCCCGTATAGATCGATCGATCATGCCCTTCATTGCTTTCAATAAGTGAAATTGCTTTACCCACTGGCCAACCACTAACCGCTGGCGTCGGATGTAACTTCTGCGCCAACTCCCAAACCTGATTCTCGGCAATCGCGAATTCAAAATCAGTCCTCAAGTGTTTAACTGGACCTGAATTTGTATCGTAACGTTGAGATCGTTTGATATCCGAAATGTTCGATGTCTTCAAGTTAGATGCAATGAAATCAGCAACGAGTTCGTGTTCTTCAAATTCCTTTTCTTCCCAAGCGCTATCTCCTTTTGATTTTCGCGTTCCGGCCAAAGCCATAGTTCTAGCTACGTTTTTCTCTGCCTTAATCAGCGTTTCAGGGGTAGCGCCCACCCACATGCCAATTTTTGCGCCGATTAAGGTATAAACGAAAGCATTGGGATACGCCTCGCAAAGAGCATTGAAATACTCTTTAACATCTTCCGGACCCTGAACTTCCTTCAATCTTGACAATACGGCTTTTCCTTGATGGATCTTCAAATATTCAACAATATTCTTAGCAGCCTTGAGGTAATCTTCCTTCGTTGTACTTTCAATTTTTGGTAGTCCAGTAAATTCCGACTGTTTGCCTTCTATCAATTGATATACTTGATCTCCCTTGAAGTTGGAAACCGTAAATCCTGACGGCGTTTCTCCTTTTTCAATAAGCTGGAGTGCCCCCATTTTCGAGACTACATTTTCGCCAGGAATGCGATAGAATACTATATCTGGGATCTCGTTCACGCGATTGATACAACCATGATTGTCAAACGTCCCGTACAGATTAGTTTTCCGGTTTCTTCATGGTGGATATCGACTTGCCAAAGATGCGTTCGACGCCCCGCGTGCACAATTTTACCCGTTGCAATAACGTGTCCGTCTGTAGCAGCTGAAATATGATTCGCGTTGATTTCTAGGCCAACAGGTGCTTCTTTTGAAAGATCTAACACCAAAGCAGAGCCCATTGATCCAATACTTTCAATCAGCGCTGCACTTGCTCCACCATGTAACAAGCCCATGGGCTGTTTCGTTGCACTGGTTACGGGCATTCGCGATCTTACGTAATCCCCACCAATCTCAATGCATTCAATTCCAAGCACCTCCATCATTGTACCACGATTGAGTGCATTCACTTCTTCCAACGCTACATTCTTCATCATCATGTTTCAAAGATAATCAGGAATTAACAACATTTCGTAGTGGGTAAAATTTGACTTCACAATTAATTATAATTGTTGCCAGACTTACCTTTGTTATATGATTCAATCTAACGTAGATCTTCAACCCTACAACACTTTTGGACTTTCCAGTATTGCGAAGCGATTTGCTGCATTTAGAAACGCCGAAGAATTAACTGATATTCTTTCTCAGAGAGGAAATGATCCGTTATTAATTCTCGGAGGTGGAAGTAACATCTTGCTCACGAAAGATTTCGAAGGTTTGGTGATTAAGAATGAAGTCATGGGATTTCAGGTAATTGAGAACGATGACACCTCCGTTTTGATTGAATCCGGTGCAGGTGAAGTATGGCATGAGTTCGTTATGCACTGTATAAACGAAGGATACGGAGGCATTGAAAACTTGTCTTTGATCCCAGGGAGTGTTGGAGCCAGCCCAATGCAGAATATTGGTGCGTACGGCGTAGAAATTAAAGATACGTTCGACTCTCTGCAAGCGTATCATATTGAATCAGGAGAAGTGCACTCTTTCAATCATGAGCAATGTGAATTTGGATACCGTGAAAGTGTTTTCAAAAGAGCATTGAAAGGACAATACATTATTCTATCGGTACGCTTCAGACTTTCGAAAAAGCACGAATTAAATACAAGCTATGGCGCCATTGAGACGGAACTGAAATCTCTGGGCATTGAAAACCCTTCCATCAAAGATGTCAGCACTGCGGTAATCAACATTCGATCCAGTAAACTGCCCGACCCGAAGAAAATTGGTAATGCTGGGAGCTTCTTTAAAAACCCTGTAGTAGCGCAAGAAGCAGTAGACGCAATTGCCGAGAATTACAAGCAATTCCCTCAATATCCTGCTCCTAATGGTAAGATAAAACTAGCTGCCGGATGGCTTATCGAACAAGCGGGCTGGAAAGGAAAGGATTTCGGTAGCTACGGTGTTCACAAAAATCAAGCATTGGTTCTCGTCAATTATGGCGGATCTAAAGGATCGCAGATTTACGATTTGTCCGAGCAAATCATTCAGGATGTAGAGTCAAAGTTTGGGATTAAGCTTGAGAGAGAAGTCAATATGATCTAACCCCTTTCTTACTCCTTGTCATTCTTATTTACCGCTCTCTCAAAAACCGAATGACCAAACCTTACTATCATATATTTCACATTTCTCTCAACAGTAGACAACCTTTTTGTTAAAATGTCCTTTGGTCGGAATATCAAGGTGAAATCAAGCTTTGACCATTTTAACTTACTACCGAGAATATGCATCATTTAGAAACATTCATTGTTGCAATAACCGCAACATTACTGTCCTTTACAACCGCGGCCCAATGTGACTCCAGCTTAGGTGACTACGCGAAACCAGGCACTTAGGAAGTTCATTACAACCCGGAATTAACAGAAAATCAAAATTCTCCTTCGCGTCTAGCCAATTGTGATTACCTACTACAAATAGAATCTTCGCGCAGGGAAGACAAAGATGTTATTCTAGAAATAAACAACTACATAATTGTAGTTACTTCTAGGCAGCGATTGATGCAAATGGAACTTGAAAACTTAGCGCAATGAAAAAGGTCTTTAAAACTTTGATTGCGATCTCGTTAACATCAAGTGTGGCAATGGCGCAACCAGCAAATGACAACTGGACAGGAGCAACTACTATCACTGTAGATGCAGGTCTTAGCTGTGGAACAACAGAAAATGCTACCCTAGAAGGGAGTGAGTGCTTTACCAATTATGGTGGGGGTTCAAGTGAGCATACTACTTGGTATCGATTCAATGCTAATGACGACTCACTCGTTTTCTCATTCAATCAAACAAATTTTTCAAATTGTGTTTCTCCACATGTACGGATCTATGGACCGTTTGCCCCGGGAGGAAGATGCCTGCCAGCTTGTGGAGGAGAGGTATATAACGCTCATCATACGGGAGACCTCGGAACACATACGCTATTGACAGGGTTGACAGTTGGAAGTGATTACCTAATTCAAGTACAGGACTTAGACTGTGGAGGCCCAAATGACGGTCACACTGAATATTGTCTTGGAATGTTCACGCCTCAAGCGAATACTGATCCAGGAGGTGCCGACGGAATCGACGAATGTGGTATTACTTACAGTGGAACAAATATCGGATATACGTACTCTACTACAGGTCCGGGAAGTGAGAACCTGAATGGCAATACAGGAACCACATGTCCTGGTTGTACAGCCGGAGAAGAGGTAACCTACGTTGTAAATAACGATTCTTGGTTTTATTTCTGTGCAACTACTGCTGGTGATTGGCAAATTGTTTTTGACGGAATTGCAAACTGTGTGAACGCTGCTCCTAATAATGGACTGCAAATGACAATTTTCATTGGAGATCCGACTAATTTGGGCACGGTAGTTTGGAATGCTACTTCACCCTCTGCACCAGGTTCTTCGCAAACCTCACCAACATTTACTGTAGCAGCCGGGCAATGTGTATATATGGTTGTAGATGGATTTGCAGGTGATCAGTGCGATTACCAGTACACGCTTAACAATGTAAGCGGCGGATGTAACCTTCTCCCCCTCCCTGCTGACTTGGCGCTATTCTTTGGATTCAACGAGGGAAGTACAAACTTCCTGAAATGGAAGACACTATCCGAAATCAATACGAGTCATTTTAAAATTGAAAGATCTATTGATGGAGAGAATTGGACGCATATAGATGATATAGCAGCAAGCGGAAACAGCAACACTTCAATTTCGTATGTCTACGAAGACAAGTCATTCCGAAATACAATGAATTATTACCGTTTATCTCAGTAAGATGTTGACGGGTCATTAGTTTGGGTTGATCGAGTTACGGTTGATAATACGCCTTACAAAGGTGATCTTATTCAAACGGTGAACTCTATTGGTCAAGTAGTGGCATATGACGCTGAAGGAGTTGTATTTGACGTTTACTCAGACGGCACAACAAAGATGCGCGTCAACGAATAGTTGTACTACAACAGATTTAAAGTTTAGAATGGAACGTAGTCGGGAAACTGGCTGCGTTCTTTTTTTACCAAATATCTTCAGTTCCGTCTTCCTTGTTGGCATTATTAAGCAATGATTGCCAATCGTCGGTTCCGTCTTCTGAATCCTTGATGATGTTTTCGTAATCGCCTTTGGATAAATCGTAGACCTCGATGTTCTCTCCAGTGTACTCTTCAATTTCCTTCAACAGCTCACGTTCTCCATCACTACAGAATGAAAGTGCTTGTCCACGATTTTTTCCACGTCCGGTTCGTCCACAACGGTGTACATAATTTTCCGCTACATCCGGGAGGTCGTAGTTAACCACGTACTCAACCGAAGGAATATCGATTCCTCGAGCTGCTACATCCGTGGTAATCAAAATGCGGTTTTCTCCCGACCTGAAGCGATCTAAAATAGCAAAGCGATCCTTTTGCTCCACACCACCATGTAATGCTTCCGCTTCAATGGCTGCGCGTTCCATAGCCTTTACAATGCGTTCTACACGCACTTTAGTCCTAGCAAATACAACTACCTTCATTTCAGAATATTCCTTGAGCAGGTTTTCTAAAAAGAAGCGTTTATCGTCCATGTCGACATACGTTACTGCGTGATCAATGTTCTTTGCTACCGGATTCTTTGGTGAAATCTGAATACGAATGGTATTTTGCTTACTCACCACTTCGTACGCCAGAGACTTAATCGACTTGGAAATAGTTGCTGAGAAGAATAGGTTCTGACGTTTTCTCGGTAGCAGTCGCAACACGTCACGGATATCTTTAGCAAAGCCCATATCGAGCATTAAATCTGCCTCATCCAGCACCAAATACTCTGTTCGCGATAAGTCCAATGCTTTTTGTGAAACCAAATCAAACATACGTCCGGGGGTAGCGATAAGCACATCGATTCCATTCTCCAATGTTCGAATTTGTTGCTCTTGCTCTACTCCACCGAACAACCCGAAGACTTTTACCCCTGTTTTTTTACCGATCTCACGGTACACCCCTGCAATCTGCTTTGCCAACTCTCGTGTTGGCACCATCACCAAGCAACGCACATACCCTTTGCTATACTTACTTTTTCGGGTTTGAATCATGTGCAGCGTTGGAATAGCAAAAGCCGCCGTTTTACCGGTTCCCGTTTGCGCAATCGCCATCACATCTTCACCATCTAAAATGTGGCGAATCGCCTTGAACTGGATGTCAGTAGGTTTTTTCCATCCCAACTTATCCAATTGCTCTTTGATTTCTGTCGATATGTAGTAATCTTGAAACTTCACGTGGTAAAAATAAAAAACCGGACATCTGGATGTCCGGTTCAAATTACTTAAATATTGTTTGCCTACGCTTCTACTTCCTCTGTTGAAGGAACAAGAATACGTCCGCAGTGCTCACAAGTGATCACTTTCTTTTTCGTTTGAATATCCAATTGACGTTGTGGTGGAATCTTATTGAAACATCCTCCACAAGAATCACGATCCACAGGAACTACAGACAATCCGTTCTTCGCATTCTCACGCAAACGAGTGTATGCACCTGCCAAACGATCGTCCATTTTCTTCAATGCAGAAGCTGACTTCTTCAATAGCTTTTCTTCTTGCGCTTGTGTTTCTGCGATAATTTCATCCAATTCAGACTTTTTCTCAGCCAAATCAGTTGCACGCATTTCGCGACGCTCTTTTGCTCCGTCCAAGATTTCTTTCTTGTGTGCAATTTTCGCTTTAGATTCTTTGCTACGCTTCTCGTTCAATTTGATTTCCAATTCCTGGTATTCAATCTCCTTTGAAATGGATTCAAATTCACGGTTATTTCGAACGTTGTTTTGCTGCTCTTTGTATTTCGCAATTGCGATTTCTGCCTCTTTGTTCGAGTTTTTACGATCAGAAATATCTTTCTCGAACGCTGCGACTTCTTCTTCCAACTTGGCGATTCTCGTATCCAACCCTTCCAATTCGTCTTCCAAATCTTGAACTTCCAGTGGAAGCTCTCCACGAATAGTTCGGATTCGATCGATTTCAGAATCAATCAATTGCAATTCGTACAGACCGTCTAGTTTCTCTTCTACAGACGCCTCTTTTTTCGTTGCAGTTTTTGCCATCAGTTAAAAATAATTTATTGGGTTTGTATTAACCTCCGTTAAATGAACGGCAAAGGTAGCAAATTTTTCCGTCAAAATTTGCGCTAATCGGTGCGAAGTATATTGTTCACTTTCGAAATGCCCAATGTCCGCAATTATAATCCCTCCATCCGCATCAAAAAACTCGTGATACTTAAAATCTCCTGTAATGAAAATATCCGCTCCCGATCGTTTGGCTGCACCGAGTAAAAAGCTTCCTGCTCCGCCGCAATAGGCCACTTTTTCAATGTATTCAGTAGTGAAGTCCGTATGACGAATAGCACCACAATTGAATGTCGTTTTGATATACTCTAGAAACTTTTCGCTTTTCATAGGCTTTTCCAATTCACCAACCATTCCACTTCCTTCGTAAGGATTTGAATTGAGCATCGGGAAAATCTCATAGGCTACTTCTTCATAGGGATGCGCTGAAATCATTGCTCCAACCACATTATTGATCGCGTGATTTGAACACACTACTTCAAACTTCGCCTCTTTCACCTTCGATTGCTCTCCTGAACTCCCGATAAATGGCTTGGCAGCTTCGTTGGGTCGAAAAGATCCCTCACCTGAAGTCGAGAATCCGCATTCGTCATAGTCACCGATCTTTCCAGCCCCAGCTTCAAACATCGCTTGAGATACTTTCTCTTTATGATCTTCTGGGATATAGCAGATCAATTTAGAGAGCACTTCATTTTTCGGTTGAAGCACACGAACATTGTTCAGTCCAATTCGCTTTCCAATCTCATAATTGACACCAAATCGATAATTGTCCAAGTTCGTATGAATCGCATAAATGGCAATATCATTCTTAATGGCCTTGATCACCGTTCGTTCAATATAATTGGCACCGTTGAGCCTTTTCAACCCCTTGAAAACAATGGGGTGATGCGCAATAATCAATTCACATTTCCTTGCAATAGCTTCGTCCACTGTCGCTTCTATACAATCCAGTGAAATCAGAACTTTCGACACCTCAACATTGGCATCTCCGACAATGAGTCCAGAATTATCATAAGACTCCTGACTGGAAATTGGCGCCAGACTTTCAAGGTAATTGATAATCTCTTTGATTTTCATACTACCGAATTGGAAATGTGAGTCCCATATTTACACCAAATGCACGACCGAAATGCTCATAGCTATCGATTGCACCGTATGAATTTGTCAAGTGAATTCGATATTCAGGCTCGATGAAAATGGAAGAACCTTTATTGAACCGCAATTGCACTCCTGCCGTTACTGTCCCACTCAAAACGAAGGAGTTGTATCCGTTTCGGGTTTTTATCGTTTCGTCCAATTGTGTGTTATTCACTGTAGTCCATTGCTGCTCTTGACGGTAGGAGAAGAACATTTGCGGAGTCAAACCCAATCCTCCATAAAAACGAACTCTATACCCATATTTGAACATTACTTTCAAAGGCATTGCCACGTAATTATAAAAGGTTTGGTAGGCAAATGTAGAGTCTGAATCGGTAGCTTCATAATTGAACGTTTCTCCGTTTCGAATCCACGAGATTCCTCCTTGCCACATAAATCGATTGCGCAAATCGCTGCGGAAAGCAATGCCATACGACCAAACATTTAAGTTTTGTTCATCTTCCCGAATTCCGAGAGGCTCTCCGAACAACCCATCATTTGCTGAATTAGGACGAAGCACTCTGTTCGTATTCGACCAATTTGCATAAACAATAGCCTCTGTTTTTACTTCGTCCAGCAATAGAAGTTCGTCAACTACTACCTCTTCTTCTGATGGTTCGGGAACCTCAATTTGAGCGTGTGCGTGATTACCGAATAACAACATCAGGCAAACAATTCCGTATGATAGACTTTTCATGGGGTGAAAGATACCAATTTATACACTTTTAGATGGTAAGAATTCTTTGATCGGTAGCTCCAACTTATTTAACGGTTTAGTCAAAGAGTGAAGATATTCACAATATATAGTGGACCTTTTAAAGGTTTGCACTCTATAAAGGCTTGATTTTTACGTAATTTCACCATATTGAGTGACACCTTGTCAGTTTTCTTGAAAGGCATACAAATTGCAGTAAGTCAACTGATCCGAGCATATAGCTCCTTTCGAAGCAAACAATGAAAGAACGTATTCGTTTCATAATTAATCCGATTTCTGGCGTAGGGAAAAAGAATACTATTCCCCCGTTGATTGAGAAGTATCTCAACAAGGATCGGTTTGCGTATGACATTGTTTACACCCAAAGAAAGGGACACGCTTCAGACTTGGCGAAACAAGCTTCGGAAGAAGGAGTTGACGTTGTTTGTGCAGTGGGAGGCGATGGTTCGGTTCACGAAGTTGGAACGGCACTCATTGGAACCAAAACAAAGTTGGCTATTATTCCAACGGGTTCTGGAAATGGTTTGGCGCGCCATTTGAAAATTCCATTGGCGATTAAAGACGCCATTTTTTGCATCAACTATTCAAACTCCATTGCGATGGATACCGTGAAAGTAAACGATAAGACTTTCTTGGGAGTCGGCGGATACGGTTTGGATGCAGTTGTCGCGCAGAAGTTTGACGAACACCGCAAACGCGGATTCTTTAGCTATATCTACCTGACCATTCGAGAGTTTTTTAGATTCAACCCGATTAATGTTACCATTGATATCGATGGAAATGTGAAGCATTTGCCCATTGTTCTTTTGACAGTTGCTAACTCTTCTCAATTTGGAAATGGTTTTACAGTTTCCCCTAAATCTGATGTTACGGATGGTGAACTGGAAATGGTGGTATTAAAACCTTTCTCCATTTGGTCTGTACCATCTATTGTATACCGATTCTTCTCAAAGAAGAAACAACGTGCACGGCACTCTGAAATTATTTCTTTTAAGAATGCTCGGATTCTTTCGTCTAAGAATGTGGCACATTACGATGGTGAACCCGCACAAATTGCTTCTGAATTGAACGTCAGCGTTGTGCCGAAAAGCCTTCAAATTGTTGTCGGAAAAACGGAATAATGAATTATTTAGAACCCAATTTGGCCAATGCTCTGGCCCACTTCAATAAATTGACTACGGAAACCAAACCGCTCTGGGGAACGATGTCTCCTATTGGAATGATCGAACACATAACGGATTCTTTGCATTTGGCGCAAGGTAAATTTGAAGGTGTGAGACTTGGGATTCCTGAGGACAAAGTAGAACGTGCTTTGAAGTTTTTGCATTCGGAACATCCAATGCCTAAGAATTTTAAAGCTCCTTTTGGCGCAGCAGACGAAGACAATAGAAATAAGACTTTGGACGAAGCAATTCAGGAATTCGAGGCACATTGGACTGATTTTGAAAATCACTTCAAAGACAACCCAGGAATTCGCCACATTCACCCTTCTTTTGGAAACCTCAATTACGAGGAATGGTTGCGCGTTCACAGCAAACACCTAACCCATCATTTCCAACAATTCGGATTGATCCCATCATGAATTTATACCTCTACCCATTGATCCCAGGAATAATTGTGGGATTTGTTAATTGGCTCTACTGGCGACGCCGTGGCTATACATCAACGGCTCAACTGGTTCTTGGAATACTGTTATTCTACGCTGTGTTCTTTGCCATCTATCGATATTTTGTGAACTAAAGGTTTTAGTATCAGACCAAAAGAATCTCCCTGCAAATCATTACTTTTGATCAGCAATTTCTATTGCTACAGAACAACTTTTTGAACTTTAAATAACGTTCAGTACATGAACAATTTATTTCAGGAATTCCCGTCCGTAAACCTTGCGGAATGGAAGGATAAAATAATGAAGGATCTGAAAGGCAAGGAATTGTCTGTTTTGGATATTCACGATCCCATTGAAAACATCGATTTTCGCGCGTTTTACCATAAACACGAACGCACTTCTGCCGATTTAACACCTGGCTCATTTCCAGCTACTCGCGGTTCTAAAACGTCCAATAACGATTGGAGCAATGGAGCGCTGGTTATTGTATTTGACGAAAAAGAAGCAAATACCAAAGCACTCGACTTGTTAATGAAGGGTGCGAATTTACTTTGCTTCGCCGGACATAAAGAAAACATCGATTGGAAAAAAGTCCTCAACAAAATTCAACTCGAATACATTCGAACCCAATTTGTAGTAGACGGGATAGATGAAGTGAAACAGATTATTTCCATTGCTGGATCTGCAAAAAATCAAATCGCTTTTTGTTTCGATGGACTGACATTTGACATGAGTTCTGAATTGCATGATTTGATGAAAGAATCGCAAACAGGAACATATATAGTAAATGGATATGGAGTTCAGCGCTGCGGGGCAAATACCTGGCAAGAAGTAGCATTCTGTCTATCTACTGGACATGAATTACTAGTAAAACTAATGGAAGCTGGTTTCTCCATTGATGAAGCTGCAGCTCAAATTCACTTCCATGTTGGCGTCGGAGCAAATTACTTCAATGAAATAGCCAAATTCCGATCACTGCGCCAACTTTGGTCTAAAATTGTTGCTGCCTACAACCCAGAACATTCTTGCTCCTACAATTGTCAGATTACGGCACTTGTTGGACACACAAACAAGTCCTTACGTGATCCGTATACCAACCTTTTGCGCCAAACAACGGAAACAATGTCTGCCGCAAGTACCGTTGACGCAATTATTGTTTTGCCTTATGACCTTTACGCCAAAGATGGTGCATCAGAACTGTCGCAGCGCATGGCATTGAATATCTCTACCTTATTAAAAGAAGAATCCTATTTACACCACGTAATCGATGCTCCGGGAGGTAGTTATTCGGTAGAACATCTTACAGAAACGATTGGCCAGAAGGCATGGGAACACTTCCAAAAGCTTGGTAAGGATGGCGGAATCCCTTCTGAAAATGTACAAAAGGCTTTTACCGAGGATGTGAAAAAAACGGCATCTGTTCGCATGGAAGCCTATGCGAGTGGAAGCGCAACATTGATTGGTGTGAATAAATTTCCTGATCCGAATGAGAAGCCAACCCAATGGAATCAAGTCCCCGGATACCTTGGAATGGAAGCCTTCATTGCAGACACGATTAAAAAAACAGAAACGGTATGAAGCGAGTAGATTTCTCTCAGGTCTCCTATGAATCAGACCACAAAAAAGCAGTTGCGGAGAAGGACACAACTTTCACCACAGCAGATAAAATTGATTTACAGAATTATTATGATCAATCGGACGAAGCCGAATTGAATCACTTAGACTACGTCTCTGGGCTAGCCCCCTATTTACGTGGACCGTATAGTTCTATGTACGCCATTCGTCCTTGGACAATCCGTCAATACGCAGGATTCTCTACAGCGGAAGAATCGAATGCATTCTACCGACGAAACCTTGCAGCTGGCCAAAAAGGCCTGTCCGTAGCTTTTGATTTGGCAACTCATCGAGGTTATGACTCTGATCACGATCGCGTGGTTGGAGATGTTGGAAAAGCGGGAGTTGCTATTGATTCGATCATGGATATGAAGATTTTGTTCGATCAAATCCCATTGGATAAAATGTCCGTTTCGATGACTATGAACGGAGCTGTAATTCCTATCATGGCCTTCTACATCGTGGCAGCAGAAGAACAAGGTGTTTCGCAAGAACAGCTTTCAGGAACGATTCAAAATGACATCCTGAAAGAATTCATGGTTCGGAATACCTACATCTATCCACCATTACCGTCGATGCGTATCATTTCGGATATATTCGAATACACATCGCAGAACATGCCGCGCTTCAACTCCATTTCGATTTCTGGATATCATATGCAAGAAGCGGGAGCTACAGCGGCTATTGAGTTGGCTTATACGCTTGCTGACGGCCTGGAATACTTGCGTGCTGGAATCAATGCTGGAATGAAAATTGACGAATTCGCACCGCGTCTTAGTTTCTTCTGGGCAATCGGAATGAATCATTATACAGAGGTTGCGAAAATGCGCGCCGGGCGGATCTTGTGGGCAAAATTGGTCAACCAGTTCGATCCAGAGAATCAAAAATCTTTGGCATTACGAACGCATTGTCAAACTTCTGGATGGAGTTTAACGGAGCAAGACCCATTCAACAACGTGGCAAGAACATGTATCGAAGCATTGGCAGCTGCTTTAGGAGGAACGCAATCCTTACACACCAACGCATTGGATGAGGCCATCGCACTTCCAACGGACTTTTCGGCTCGAATTGCAAGAAACACACAAATCTTTCTACAAGAAGAAACCGGAATCACCAAGCACGTCGATCCTCTGGGAGGAAGCTACTACGTAGAGAAATTAACGGACTCCTTGGTAGAAGAAGCCTGGAAGCTAATTGAAGAAGTAGAGGAATTGGGTGGAATGGCAAAAGCGATTGAGACCGGAATTCCTAAAATGCGAATTGAAGAAGCTGCGGCACGAAAGCAAGCACGAATCGATTCAAACAAAGATATTATCGTTGGAGTGAACCGCTACCAATTGGACAAAGAAGATCCAATGGACATTCTTGAGGTGGACAATACCAAGGTCCGTGATTCACAAATTGAACGTTTGGGAGTATTGAAAGCCAATCGTAATTCTGACGATGTATCCAAAATATTACAAGAATTAGAGGCAGCTGCTAAATCCGGTGAAGGAAACTTGCTCGAAATCGCCATTCGCTGCGCGCGAGCTAGGGCTTCATTAGGAGAAATCTCTACAGCCTTAGAAAACGCATACGGACGCTATCAAGCAACCATTCGATCTATCAACGGTGTATATTCTTCAGAATCTATGGAAGACAACGATTTTAATAAAGCACGAGAACTGGCAGATGAATTCGCCAAATTGGAAGGACGTCGTCCTCGAATCATGATTGCAAAAATGGGACAGGATGGCCACGATCGCGGTGCAAAAGTCATAGCTACGTCATTCGCCGACATAGGATTTGACGTTGATATAGGCCCCTTATTCCAAACTCCGGATGAAGCCGCAAAACAAGCCGTTGAAAACGATGTCCATATTTTAGGCGTGTCTTCATTGGCAGCAGGGCACAAAACTTTGGTACCACAAGTAATTGAGGAGTTGAAAAAGCGCGACAGAGAGGACATTATGGTCATTGCCGGAGGAGTCATTCCACAACAAGATTATGACTACCTCTACGAAGCAGGTGTTTTTGGAGTCTTCGGCCCAGGAACAAAAATCTCACTTGCAGCACAGGAAATACTAAAACTCTTATTGAAGAGCTTTGAATAAGAATGTTAAATTTCGCTACATTTATGTAACTTTTTCGCTTCGGCACAGTATTTGAAATGTACGATTGAAAACAAATTATAACACTATGCGACATCTTATTACTTTCATCGGTCTGGTACTTCTCTCGCAAACTGCGATGGCTCAGGAATACAATGACCTTAAAATTCTCTTTGCAGATGAGGATTACGAAAAGCTGGTAAAAAAGGCAGAAGGTTACACGACAAAAGATAACACAAAGTACGACCCCGTGCCTTATTTCTGGGCCGCTAAAGGGTTATACAAAATCTCATTGTCAGGAACCGACGACGAACGATTCAAGAACGCTTACAAAGACGCAATTAAGTTTTTAGGGAAAGGAATCAAGTATGACCTCAAAAAGAATGATGGTCAAGCGCTGGAAGAATTTGGTGAGTTCGTAGAGCAATTCCAAATGACCTGTTTAAATCGAATTTCAAACGATATAGAAGGAGGTGACTACCGCAAGGCCTACTCTTGGGCTGGTCGCTACAAGAAAATTACGCAGAACCCTGTAGGTGTCTATCTTATTATGGGGGCATGTAAGTATCAGGAAAAAGATCGTTCTACAGCACGTGCCAACTGGAAAGAAGCAGATGCTTTACTTCCGGAAATCACTGGAGTTGATAGCTGGAGCGAAGCTGATAAGCAAGTTTTGATGATTGGAATTATTGAAACTGCAAAGGCTTACAAATCGAGTATGCAGGATGACAAAGCAAAAGATATCCTTGGTAAAGCTGCTCAATGGTTTGAAGAAGACGAAGAATGGCAAAGACGCTACAATGATTACGTGAATAGCTAAAAGCCAACCGAACAATATGTGAGTCCGTTCTAGTTTTAGAACGGACTTTTTTTTCGCTAATTTTAGTGATCACAAACTGTACTTATGAAAGCATTGATACTCTCTCTCCTACTGTCCTTACCAGGACTTACGGCACACAGCCAAACATTCGATGCTTTTTACGCTTCTATGGCAGATAGCTGCAATCAAGACACGGTAACGGAATACCTCCAACAGTTTGAAGATTTGGGCGTTAAAGAATTGTTGAACGCAGGTCTGGACAACACCAAAGATTGGATCATTCAGAAATATCAAGATTGGGGCTACACAGACATCGTTGAAGATGATTTTCAGGTTCAAGGTGTTACTACGACCAACATTATCATAACCAAAACAGGAACGCTCTATCCGGATACTTATGTTATCATTGACGGGCACTACGATACTAAAAACGGCCCAGGTGCCAATGATAATGGATCGGGAACCGTCATTCTTTTGGAAATTGCCCGATTGATCAAAGACATTCCAACGGAATACTCGATCAAATTCATTCACTTCTCAGCAGAAGAAATCGGACTGGAAGGAAGTGAGCATTACGTTGACAATGTTGCCAATCCAAGTAACTTAGACGTCAAAGTACTCTTCAACATTGATCAGGTTGGCGGAACCGGTGGAGAAACGAACAATACGATTGTTTGCGAAAGAGATCAAAGTCCTCCAAATGGTAATAATGCTCAATCGGATATTTACACCAACGAGTTGGCTGTTTGCACGCAACTGTACTCGAACCTTCAAACAGAAATTTCCTTTGCTTATGGATCCGATTACGTACCGTTCATGCAAGACGGATATGTAGTGACTGGATTCTATGAGGAAAACGAGTCCATTGTGACGCACTCCATTAATGATAGTATTTCCAATATGGACCTTGATTATTTGTATCAAGTTACCAAAGCATCCATGGGCGCGCTACTCCATTTTTCGGTAGCTTATCAAGAGCTTGGAATTGACGAGGTGGCAGAAACGTATGTGAATCTATTTCCCAACCCAGCAGATAACTATTTACGCTTGACGCTTTCAAAAGAAAATTCAGAATCCTTGTTCTATATAATTACTGATCTAAGCGGTAAATCGATGCTTGAATCCATGATTACCGGAACAAACGGATCCTTCGAAATTGACACTCGAGAACTTGCTCCTGGAGCCTATATTCTGAAATTGGAAACTTCTCAAGGAAAAATAGCCCGTCGATTTATCAAAGAATAACGCATTCCACAAAGCGATCTTCATAAGCTTTTCCTGACAAATGAAAACGCGTTTGATTCTTCTATACTTTTGAAAGTATGAAGAAAGCATTGGGTCTTTTAAAGAACAAATTTATCTTGGCAACGGTCATTTTCGTGATCTATGCGCTTCTTTTAGACGATAATGACATCTTTAATATCATCGGTCAGCGTAGTAAATTGAGTGCACTCCAAGCTGAAAAATCTCGATTTGAAAAAGATTTGGATCAAACACGGACTACCTTGAAAAAACTTGAAAATCGTTCTGAAGTCGAGAAATTCGCTCGTGAGAAGAAGCTTTTCAAAAAGGACGATGAAGACGTATTCGTAATATTCTACGAGTAAGGATTACTCCCTTGCCAATTTACCCTCCCGCCAATCTTTAATCAATTTTGACCATGCATACGGATTAAACAAGTTGTTCGCTGGTAACTGACGGTTCGTATAAATCTGCGTTAGATATTGATTCTGCGTATTCCCATAAGCCAGTGACGCATCTCCTTCTAAACGTGCGGCAACAAAGGCCAAGCTTTCTCCAGATAATTCACGCTGTGCTCTTCGGATATCATCATCATAAGGACGCATTTCAACAAAAGCTCGTGCAAAGTCTTCTCGGGAAGGCCAAGGATAAACCGTAATCTCTGGAAGGTTCAAAGTATCCTTTTGCATTAGGTGAATCATCGAATAGCGTTTCTCAGTCAATGAATCAGGAACTACGTAGGTAGATGTTTCGTATCCGAAATACGAAAAAATCAGCGTATCACCTGGAAACACGACAGTTGAGAAATAACCGTAGTAATCTGTAATTACACCGCGTCCAATTGTTTTATCATACACGGTTGTATAGGAAAGCGGATCGAGTGTTTCCTCATTGATTACAACTCCAGACAATTGTACCAAATTGGTATCCAAAGCTGCCAACGCAGAATCAGAATATACTACAGTTGAATCCTGCGCCATCAAAGACGAACCGAATAAAAACAGAAATGCCGATGTGATGTAAAACTTCATACTATTGCAATAGTACTCAATTTAATAAATTTCGCCGAATTGTTTGTCATTCTTTAACATAAAAACTTTGTGATTTTGGGCATTAAATTAACCATCGAAATTCGTTAGTAATATGCAGTTTGTTATATAATCCTAAAGAGCCCGATTAAACGATATATTATTACTACTTTTGTAAGAATTTATTTCACAAATAAGTTCGCATATGCCTCTTACGAATATCTCTCAGATTACAGAAGGACTAACCTACGACGACGTACTACTCGTCCCCGCTTATTCAGAAGTTTTACCAAAGGATGTTGTGCTTAAAAGCAAGCTTACCAGAAACATTTCCGTGAACACCCCAATCGTTGCTGCGGCAATGGATACGGTAACGGAAGCGAAGTTGGCAATTGCTATTGCCCAACAAGGAGGTATCGGTGTGATCCATAAAAACATGTCGATTGAATCGCAAGCACTTCAAGTACGCAAAGTAAAGCGTTCCGAAAGTGGAATGATTCTAGATCCTGTAACCATCGTTGCGGATTCAACTGTAGCTGATGCGTTACAACTAATGAAAGAAAATAAAATTGGTGGTATTCCAGTAGTTGACGATTCTGGAAAATTGACAGGAATTGTGACGAATCGTGATCTTCGTTTCGAAAAACAATTAAACCGTCCAATTCAAGAAGTAATGACTTCAGAGAATTTGATCACCACGTCGGAGGAAACAAATCTTTCTCTTGCAGAGGACATACTTCAGCAAAACAAAATTGAGAAATTGCCAGTTGTAAACGATGATTACAAGCTCATCGGACTCATCACGTTTCGCGATATCATTAAGGTTAAAGAACATCCAAACTCTTGTAAAGATGCTTATGGTCGATTGCGCGTAGCTGCGGCTGTTGGAGTTACACAAGATACTTTGGAACGTGCTGATGCGTTGGTAGAAGCCGGAGTAGATGCTATCGTTATTGATACAGCGCACGGACACACACGTGGCGTGGTAACGAAATTGAAAGAAGTAAAAGGAAAATATCCCGATCTTGATGTGATCGTTGGAAACATTGCAACGCCAGAAGCTGCCAAGTACTTGGTGGACGCTGGTGCCGATGCAGTGAAGGTAGGAATTGGTCCTGGATCGATTTGTACCACGCGAATTATTGCTGGAGTTGGGGTTCCTCAATTGACAGCTGTAAACGATGTGGCACAGGCTTTGGAGGGTACGGGTGTGCCTGTTATCGCTGACGGAGGAATTCGGTACACAGGTGACATTGTAAAAGCGATCGCAGCAGGAGCCGATACTGTAATGGTTGGTTCCATGTTTGCGGGAGTAGAAGAGTCTCCGGGTGAAACGATCATTTACCAAGGTCGTAAATTCAAGACTTACCGAGGAATGGGATCATTGGAAGCAATGCAAAAAGGATCAAAAGATCGTTACTTCCAAGATGCAGAAGATGATGTAAAGAAATTGGTTCCAGAAGGAATATCAGGTCGTGTACCGTTCAAAGGTCGATTGGTAGAGGTTATGTACCAAATCATCGGAGGGCTTCGATCAGGAATGGGATACTGTGGTGCAGCTAACATCGATACCTTACAAGGAGCAAAATTTGTGCGTATCACAAGTGCAGGTGTTCATGAAAGTCACCCACACGACGTTACGATTACACGTGAAGCACCAAATTACAGCATAAAATAATTAGCCTTACCAAACGATTAACGGCGGGCTTACGTTATATTTGGCAATCTGAAAAAATCAACGAAAACACAAACTATGAAAAGACTATTGGTTCTTGCAATCACATTGGTTTTAACACAGACAGTTGTGGCTCAGGATGATCCTGTAATCATGACTATTGACAACAAGGAAATTACAAAATCAGAGTTCCTTCAAATCTATCTGAAAAACAATGACGATCCGAAGTACGATAAAGCTTCTTTGGATGAGTACATGGAACTTTTCAAGAAGTTTAAACTCAAGGTAGCAGAAGCAGAAGCTATGGGATACGACACAATTCCCAAATTGGTGCGAGAATTGAATGGCTATACCAAGCAATTGGCCAATCCATACCTTGTAGATTCTACGAAAATTGAGGAGTTAGTTGAGGAAGCTTACTATCGCACAGCGAATGAAGTTCGTGCTTCTCACATCCTTGTTCAAGTAACTCAAAATGCACTTCCAGCGGACACATTGGCTGCGTACAACCGAATCATGGCGTTGCGCAAACGTGTACTTAACGGAGAAGAATTTGCTGCTGTAGCTTCAGGCCCAGGAGGCTCTGAAGATCCATCGGCGAAGACAAACAACGGAGACCTTGGATATTTTACAGCTTTTCAAATGGTGTACCCTTTTGAGGATATGGCTTATAACACTGAGAAAGGCGAAGTATCAATGCCGTTCCGTACTCGATTCGGATATCATATTATCTACGTAGCTGACAAGCGTCCAGCAAGAGGAAGCATGGAAAGTGCACACATTTTCGTTTCTGCTCGTTCTGGAGAGCCGGAAGATGCCATAGAAAGCAGCCGCAAAAAAGCAGATGAAATTTATTCGCTATTGGAAAACGGAGGGAAATTCGAAGAGTTAGTTAAGAAATATTCGGACGATCCATCTTCTGTAAACAAAGAAGGGAAATTGCCACCATTCGGAACAGGTACTACAACGCGTATGCTACCAGCATTCGAAGACGCAGCGTTTGGAATTGCAAACGACGGTGAATACACGGCTCCTATTCAAACCGATTACGGATTCCATATCATCAAAAGAAACAAATGGCACCCAGTTCCTGATTTTGATGCAATGCGTCCAAGTTTGGAAAAGCGCGTAGCGAAAGATTCTCGTTCTAAGCAAACGCAAAAATCATTCGTCGGGAAATTGAAGAAAGAATACAAATTCAAAGACAAGTCTAAGAAAGGATTGAAATGGTTCTACGAAAACGTAGATACTAGTTTCTATAAAGATCCAACAATCTCAGGAATCAAGAAGGACAAACCAATGTTCATCCTTGACAAAATGAAATATACGCAGCGTGATTTCGCAATGTTCTTGCAAACGAACTACCGCGGTATCCGTAAAGGAGGAGAGATCCGTCCAATGATTGACGATCAGTACAAGAAATGGGAGGAGAAATCAATTCTAGGATACGAAGAGTCTAAATTGGCCGATAAGTATCCAGCGTACCGAGCTTTGGTGACAGAGTATCATGATGGAATTCTACTTTATGAAATCATGTCGGACATGGTCTGGAACAAAGCCATGAAAGATACTACAGGATTGAAAGAATTCCACGCAGCGAACAGTTCAAAGTTTCGTTGGAACAAGCGTTACGATGCTGATATCTTCGATTGCAATTCAAAAGCAGTAGCGGAAGAAGTGTACGCAATCCTTACGAGTGACAGCGCTGATTCAATGAATATTGTTGATATCGTTCAGCAAGTCAATACTGACAGCGAGTTGAATACTCGTCACCGTAACGGAAAGTTTGACGTAGAGAAATCGAGCTTCGTAAAAGGAATGGATTTGAAAGTTGGTGTCAATGAAGTTTACGAAATCGATGGTAAGTACTTTGTTGCTCGTGTAGCTGAAATCCTCCCTCCTGCCGAAAAAGAATTCGGTGAGGCAAAAGGAGCCGTTACTTCAGATTACCAAGGTTATCTAGAAGAAGAATGGTTGAAAGAGTTGCGCGCTAAGCATAAAATTGTCGTAAAAGAGGACGTACTCTACAGTCTTGGCAAATAAATATTGGACATATGTGAAACAGGCTGGCTTTGTGGTCAGCCTGTTTTGTTTTCTGGTTTCCTGTTCGGACTCCGACAAGGTCTTGGCAACCGTGGGTGAAGCGGAATTGACGGAAAGTGATGCCTACGTAATCATGAAGCATCGTGGTCTAGACTACAATAACAAGGAAGAGTTGAGGTCGTTTGTTAACGAATGGTGCAATGCAGAAGTCTATAAGCAAGAATTACAGAAGAAGCATCCAAAGGAATGGAAACTCGTTCAACAGAGAGCAAATTCATTTGAGGGCGATCTAGCACAATACTATCTGGAAGAAATTCGAGTTCGTAAATCTTTAGATACTGTAGTATCGGATGATGAATTACAAGCCTACTATGGCGCCCATCAGGATGAGTTTTTATTGAATGATTATATCGTGAAGGCGCTTTATCTTAAAATCCCGAAAGAGCTTGATTTTAAAGAAGAAGACGTACATATCAATTACCTGTTAAAAAATGATAAAGACCTCGCCGAAATAAATTCTTATGCCAAACTTTATGCACAAGACTATTATTTCGACGATTCTACTTGGATTTACTTCGATGATTTGGCTAAGGACATTCCATTGGAGAAACACAACGTAGATAACATCGTTTTAAATAGAACAAAAACGTATTTTTCAGACAACGCACACTGGTACTTTCTAAATGTCATCGATTATAAATTGAAAGACGAGGCACCGCCGCTGGAATTCCTGAAAGATAGAATACGCAGTATCATAGTTTCACAACGGTTGAATGATATACGCGATAAGAACGAAGCAAAACTGTTGAAAGAATTAAAGAAAAAGCATGAGATCAATATTCATTTGTAGTTTTTTGATGGTACTATCGTTTAGTGCCAACTCGCAGAAAACCATTGATAAAATCGCCGCGCAGGTTGGTGATAACATCATCTTGCTCTCCGATATTCAGGCGCAGAAACTTCAGGCATTACAAGCACAAGTCGAAATTACTCCTGAAATGGATTGTGAAATTCTGGAGCAATTGCTGTACCAGAAACTATTATTGACGCAAGCTGCATTGGATAGTATTGTCGTTCCTGAAGCACAAGTAGATGCAGAAATGGAGCAACGTCTGCGTGTTATTCAACAGCAAATTGGAGGCCGTCAGAAACTAGAAGAATTTTACGGAAAAACAGTCAACGAACTGAAAGCAGAATTCTTCAAAGTCATTAGTGAGCAATTAACAGCGGATGAAATGGAACGTACAATTACGTTGGATGTGACCGTAACACCTCGCGAAGTAAAGCGCTTTTATGATAACATTCCATTGGACAGCCTTCCGCTAATTAATGAGCAGATGATGTTCCAGCAAATTGTGATCTATCCAGAAATTACGCAAGCGGATAAGCAACGTGCCTTCAAAAAACTAACCGATATTCGTTCTTCTATTGTCGATCAAAATCGTTCTTTCGAAGCGCAAGCTCGTGTTCACTCAGAAGACCCGGGAAGTGCGCAATACGGAGGCCGCATGGAAGCCACAAAGGGAATGATGGTGCCTCAGTTTGAAGCAACAGCCTACAGTTTAAAAACAGGAGAAATCTCAGAGGTTTTTGAAACCACGTATGGATATCACATCATGAAGTTATTGGATCGTAAGGGTGATGACTACATCTGTCAGCACATTTTGATAACGCCGAAGTTTGATGATTCGGGAATTGAGAAAGCGGCGTTTCGCCTAGATAGTTGTTACAATGATTTGGTATCAGGAGACATTATTTGGGAGGAAGCTGTAAAAAAATATTCCAACGATGAATCCACAAAACAGAACAAGGGAATTATTACGAACCCATATACCGGAGACATTATGTGGGATGCTGAAAACCTAAGTGAAATTGACCGTGATATTTACTTGTTGACCGATGAGATGCAACCAGGAGACTTCTCCATGCCAAGTCTTTATGTAAATCAGCAAGAGCGCAAGCAAGGAGTGCGAATTGTGCGTCTTGTGAAAAGAACAGAGCCGCACAGCGCCAATTTGGCTGAGGACTACGCACTAATTACTAGAGCCGCAGAAGCAGACAAGAAGCAAAAGATTATCCAAGAGTGGATTAACTCAAAGATTAACAATGCGTACATCAGAATTGATGAAGATTTCCGCAGTTGCAACTTCCGCAGCCCTTGGCTAAAAGAAATGTAAGCGGTGATCTTTTCTCCGACTCGTATGTATATATTAAAAACGAATTAAACCCGTAAAAACATGTCAGACAAAGAAACGGTTGATCAGTTAGTTTCACATTACAAAGAACTCAAAAACGAAATTCATAAAGTGATCGTTGGACAGGACGACGTAGTGGATCAAGTCTTGATTTCTATCTTCTCGCGCGGGCATTGCTTGTTGGTTGGAGTTCCAGGGTTGGCAAAAACACTTCTGGTGAACACCATTTCTGATTGTTTGGGATTGAGCTTTAACCGAATTCAGTTTACTCCGGATTTGATGCCATCAGATATCATTGGTTCAGAAGTTTTAGATGAAAGTCGAAACTTTAAATTCATCAAAGGCCCTTTGTTCTCGAACATAATCCTTGCCGATGAGATTAACCGTACTCCACCGAAAACGCAATCAGCTCTACTAGAGGCTATGCAAGAAAGGTCCGTAAC
>JADFAL010000067.1 GCA_015665275.1 Flavobacteriales bacterium
CCAGCGGAACGAGTGATTTTTATCAGGAACGCCATGTGTACTCAGATGTTTCCACCTACTTCATTAATGTCAATCCATCAGAACCGCCTTTGCGTGTTGCAAGTGTTGCGAATTCCACCGATCCCATTACTAATACAGTCAGTTCTTATTCTGATTATCGCGTCTATGAACAAGATTACTTGAACCTAGTAGGAGGAGGAAGTCGATGGTATGGAGAGTTGTTTGATGAAGGGCCAGGGCTCACCCGAACATTTTCTTTCAGTGTTCCCAATATCGATCCTACGGCTCCGGCAAATTTTGAAGTATCAATAGGTTCAAATGTGAACACAAACAACGGTACGGCTCAGAAGTATTCTATTAATGGGAATTTGCTTTATGAGTCTTTGCTTCCCGCAGGAACAGAGTTTGGTCGAAGTACCGTTTCATTTGATATGACAAATCCAACGTCTGTTATGCCGTTGCAGATTGAAGTGGTTCGGAATGCCCCCGATGTGCTTACCTATTTAGATAAGATTACGTTGAACATGCGTCGTGAATTGGTTTTCTTTAGCTCTGATATGCAATTTCGGGATTTAAGTTCTGTAGGAACGGGTAATGTCGCGGAGTATCAAATTCAAAGCGTTCCCGCAACCGGATATGTTTGGGAAGTCACCAATAGACACGGTCCTCAGTTAATAGCCGGAACCAATACGAATGGCACCTATACTTTTGTTGCGAATGCAGATTCTTTGCGAACCTATGCGGTATCAAATGGAATTAATTATTTGGAACCTACAGCAATTGGGCGCGTCGCAAATCAGAACTTGCACGCTTTGCCACAAGCTGATTACTTAATTGTGACGCATCCTAACTTTGTTACTTCTGCAGAAAGGTTGGCCAATTTACATAGAGACTAGGGCTTAGTAGTGCATGTCGTTCGTACCGATCAAATCTTCAACGAGTTTAGCTCCGGAATGCAGGACGCAACGGCCATCCGAACATTTGCCAAAATGTTTTATGATCGCAATGCGACGGACCCCGGTCCAGAATTGAAGTATTTATGTCTCTTTGGTGACGGTACGTTTGATCCTAAAAATAGAGTTCCAGAAAACAATAACTTCATTCCTACTTTTCAGTTTGATGATGGAAACATTGGGGAGAGCAACATTGGTATGATGCCTATGGATAGCTATTTCGGGATTTTAGATGACAACGAAGCAATTTTTGGAAGCGATGGAGTTGATGTGTACGTGGGGCGAATGCTCGTTTCTAATGCACAGATGGGCAAAGAACTTGTAGACAAAGTGGAGCATTACATGAACAATGGATCGGGAATTTATTCCACTGCCAACACCAATTGCAGTAACGACGATTATTCTTCAACATTCGGAGATTGGCGAACGGCCTACGTTATGATTGCTGATGATCAAGATGGCGGGCATTTTGTTCAGGACGATGCCGAATTTCAGTACGAATACTTGAAGGATTCTCTTCCGGAATTGAATATGGTCAAAGTCTACTTAGATCCATATCCGCAAGTGACTACCGCAGGGGGGCAAAGGTATCCCGAGGTAAATGAAGAAATCAATCGCCGTGTGGAGCGAGGGGCGCTTGTGGTCAATTACATGGGACACGGGGGAGAAGTAGGATTGGGTGAAGAACGTGTGGTTACCTTATCCATGATTCAGAATTGGAGAAATATCGACGTGATGCCTTTGATGGTGTCGGCGACTTGTGAATTCACCAAGTTTGATGATCCGGGACGTGTTTCAGCAGGTGAATGGGCATCGATTAATCCGAATGGCGGGGCTATTGCCTTGATGACAACAACGCGCGCTGTATGGGTTTCCATTAATACACTAGTCTTGCGCGCTTTTGTGGAGGAGGTTTACAAACGAGACGATCAATTACGACCAAAAACCTTCGGAGAAATCATGGGGCGCACGTTAAATGAAGTGGGAGGAGATAACAAACGAAGTTTTACTTTAATTGGTGATCCGGCATTGCGTTTGGCACTTCCTAAGTTCTCTATCGTTACGGATAGCATAAACGGGCAGCCCGCCTGAGCAGTGACTGATACGATTCAGGCGCTTTCCCGAGTGACAGTGAAAGGACATGTTGAAGATTTTAGCAATCAACAAATTACAGACTTTAACGGTGTTTTATATCCAACGGTGTATGATAAGCCAAGCCAGCGCAGCACGCTTGGGCAAGATTCCGATTCGCCCATAGTACAATATGAAACCCAAACGAACAAAGTTTACAGCGGTAAAGCATCGGTTGTCAATGGAGCGTTTGAATTTACGTTCATTGTTCCAAAGGACATTAATTATTCAATTGATTTCGGAAAGATTAGCTATTACGCCGAGAATGGATCGATCGATGCGTTTGGATACGATACAAGTTTTCTCATTGGAGGTTTGGAACCGAATGGAATCATCGACAATGAAGGGCCAACCATTGAGGTATACATCAACGACGAAAACTTTGTTAACGGCGGTGTTACCGATGAAACGCCAATTCTCATTGCTGATGTGTTTGATGAAAACGGGATCAATACCGTTGGAAGTGGTGTTGGACACGATATTCTCGCGATTCTCGACGGTGAAACTGGAAACCCAATTGTATTAAACGATTTTTATACGGCTGACTTGGATTCACACCAAAGTGGTCAGATTCGATACAATTTTGCTGCACTAGAATCAGGCCCTCATACATTATCACTCAAGCTGTGGGACGTGAATAATAACTCAGCAGAACGAACCATCGAATTTGTAGTGCAGGAACAAGAGAATGTTGTTTTGGATCATGTGCTTAATTATCCGAATCCATTCACCACCAATACGGAGTTCTTTTTTGAACACAATCAGGTATGCAGCGAACTGGACGTACAAGTTCAGGTTTTAACCGTTGCAGGAAACCTCGTGAAAACCATAAGTACCACCGCAAAAACACAAGGTTTTAGATCAGAGGGGATTGCTTGGGATGGATTGGATGATTTTGGTGATCCACTCGCAAAAGGAGTGTATGTATATCACTTGAAAGTGAGAACGCCGGATGGTGAAGTCGCTGAGAAATTAGAGAAACTGGTGATATTACGTTAATGATAATCAGTGCATCTCACTCTAATTGTTTTTGGGTTTCCAACCTTACCCCACACAAGTAGCGTTTCTTTATAATAAAAGACGATTATGTGCGTTTTTTTGTCAGGTCGAAGAATGACCCGATATTTGTATTATGAAAACTAGCTTAGGTTTGAAGAAACTACTAACAAGTACAATTGTACTTTTTGTTATATGTGCAGGGGTGAAGGCGCAAGTGCAGACAGAGACGGTATCCATAGAGTGGGAGTCGCCTGTGGAGTATACGTACGGTGACGAATATTTTAAAATTCCAAGTATAAAAGGTCAATCTCTTGACGGGTATTGCCCCAACTTTTTCTACAAATCGAAAGTCGGAAATGGTGTTGGAAGCGTTAAAGTAGAAGATGTTCAAACGCAAACAGCCTCAGCTTCTGATAGAAAATACCTCGAACAATTTCATGTAAGTATCCCGGAAGAGATAAAAGTTGAATCAAAAGTTTCCAATCAAGGAAAGGAACGATATGCCGTTGTGAACATGCTTCCGTTTGTGAAAGAAAATGGTCAAATCAAACGCGTTACCTCTTTCAAAGTTATTCCTGAGAAGGGAGGTGCTCCACAAAGCAAGCCATTAGCAAAGGATTTTGTTGGAAGTTCAGTATTGGCAGCAGGAAATGGTGATTGGTTTAAAGTTTCCATTTCAAAAGATGGGTTTTATCGAATCGATAGAGCATTGCTAGCGTCGATGGGAGCAGATGTAGATAACATCAATCCGCAGCACATTAATATATACGGTAACGGAGACGGTATTTTACCAAAATTAAATTCTGCTCCAAGAACGGATGATCTTGCGAAAAACGCTATTCAGATTATCGGCGAGGCGGACGGGTCGTTTGATGCCGGCGATTATATCGTGTTTTATGGATGGGGACCTCATCGCTGGTACGCGAATGGAACTACTGACTTCTCACAGGAGCGTCATGTGTATTCGGATGTTTCCACATATTTTATCAATATCAATCCGGCTGAAACACCATTGCGCGTGGAAAACGTATTCAATTCACCAGACCCAGTTACAAATACCGTAACCTCTTATTCAGATTATCGTGTGTACGAGCAAGATTATCTTAATCTCGTGGGAGGGGGGAGTCGTTGGTACGGTGAACTTTTTGATGAAGGACCGGGATTAACAAGAACATTTTCATTCAGTGTACCGAATATAGACGTTTCAACTCCAGCAAATTTTGAAGTATCGATGGCTTCCAGCGCCAATAGCAGTTCTGGTACCGCACAACGTTATTCCGTTAATGGAAATCAATTATTCGATGCGTTGCTTCCATCGGGAGTCGATTTTGGACGCAGCACGGTTTCATTTGATATGGCCAATCCTACAACGGTAATGCCTTTGCAGATTCAAGTTGTGCGAAATTCACCAGATATTTTAACCTACTTGGATAAAATCACCTTAAACATGCGCCGCGAACTCGTGTTCTTTAGTTCGGATATGCAATTCCGCGATTTGAATTCAGTCGGTGTTGGAAATGTCGCTGAATATCAAATTCAAAGCGTTCCAACAACGGGTTATGTTTGGGAGGTTACTGACCGTCATATTCCTTGGTTAGTTGATGGCACGAATAACGGCGGAACGTACACATTTACAGCAAATTCGGATTCACTACGAACGTATGCTGTTTCGAACGGAATCAACTATTTGGAGCCTACTGCTGTTGGTCCTGTGGCACCTCAGAATTTACATGCATTGCCACAAGCTGATTATTTGATTATTACGCATCCAAATTTCATGACTTCGGCGGAGCGATTGGCTAATTTGCACCGTGCTCAAGGATTGGAGGTTCATGTGGTAAGAACAGATCATATTTATAATGAATTTAGTTCTGGGATGCAAGACGCTACGGCTATTCGAACGTTTGCGAAAATGTTCTATGATCGAGGTGCTACAGAGCCCGGACCACAATTGAAATACTTGTGTTTGTTTGGTGATGGAACATATGATCCAAAGAATCGCGTGCCTAATAACAACAATTTCGTTTTGACATTCCAATTTGATCAGGACGCGAACTCGGAGAATCACATTGCAATGATGCCATCTGACGACTACTTCGGTATTTTGGATGATGACGAGGCGATTGGTGCATCTGATTTGATTGATGTTCACGTAGGGCGTATGCTTGTGTCGAATGCTCAAATGGCAAAAGAACTTGTAGACAAAGTGGAGCATTATATGAATAATGGTTCAGGCATTTATTCCACATCTAATACGAATTGTAGCAATGATGATTTTTCGTCAACCTTCGGCGATTGGAGAACGACGTATGCCTTAATTGCCGATGATGAAGAAAACAATTACTTCCTGAATTTTGATGTTGAACCTCAGTACGATTATGTAAGTGATACGCTACCTGAGATGAATTGTATCAAGATTTATCAAGATGCCTATCCTCAAGTTACTACCGCAGGAGGAGAGAGATATCCGGAAGTAAATGAGGCAATCGACTCTCGAATTGAGCGAGGAGCCCTAGTAGTGAACTATGTTGGTCATGGTGGAGAAGTTGGATTGGCGGAAGAACGTGTTGTGACGGTTCCAATGATTCAGGATTGGAGAAATATTGACGTAATGCCCTTGTTGGTATCTGCGACATGTGAATTTACCAAGTTCGATGATCCAGATCGTGTTTCTGCTGGTGAATGGGCATCGTTGAATCCCTATGGAGCTGCTATTGCGTTAATGACGACAACAAGATCCGTGTATTTCAGTGTGAATACGAACATTGGACGCGCTTTTATTGAGGAGGTATTCCAAAGAGATGCGCAGTTGCGACCGAGAACTTTTGGAGAGATTATTACCCGAACTAAGAACGAAGTAGGAGGGAATAACAAACGAAGCTTTACACTCATTGGTGATCCCGCGTTGCGATTGGCATTGCCGAACTTTTCAATTGTTACGGATAGTATTAATGGTCAAGCGGCAGGAGCGGTAACAGATACTATAAAAGCTTTAAGTCGCGTTACGGTGAAGGGACATGTTCAAGATTTCAATAATCAGTTAATTTCTGGATTTAACGGTGTTTTGTACCCTACGGTTTACGACAAGCCAAGACAGCAAACTACTTTGTCCAATGATGGAGCTGAGTCGCCACCATTTACTTTTGAAACACAGACAAACAAAGTGTATAGTGGTAAGGCGTCTGTCGTGAATGGAGCTTTTGAATTTACGTTCATTGTGCCTAAGGATATCAATTATGCAATCGATTTTGGGAAGATTAGTTATTACGCCGAAAATGGAACAACGGATGCCTTCGGATACGACTCTAGCTTCTTGATTGGAGGATTGGATCCGAATGGGATTATAGATAACGAAGGTCCAACAATAGATTTGTACATTAATAATGAAAACTTCGTGAGTGGTGGGATTACAGATGAAACACCAATTCTGATTGCAGATGTATTCGATGAAAATGGGATAAACACTGTCGGTAATGGGGTTGGACATGATGTTGTGGCAATTCTTGACGGTGAGACAGGTGATCCGATAGTATTGAATGATTTTTACACGGCGGATCTTGATTCTTATCAAAGCGGTCAGATTCGCTACAACTTCTCTACGTTAGATCCAGGACCACATACCTTGTCGTTGAAGGTTTGGGATGTGAACAATAATTCATCGGAGAGAAGTATTGAATTTGTGGTTCAAGAGCAAGAAAATATTGTTTTAGATCACGTATTAAACTATCCGAATCCATTTACAACAAATACGGAATTTTTCTTCGAGCACAATCAAGTGTGTAGTCAGCTCGATGTGCAGATTCAAGTATTGACCGTAGCAGGGAATTTGGTAAAAACAATTAATGAAACCGTTCAAACCCAAGGGTTCCGATCAGAAGGAATTGCGTGGAATGGGTTGGACGATTTCGGGGATCAACTTGCGAAAGGAGTATATGTCTATCGCCTCAAAGTGAGAACGCCGGATGGTGAAATTGCCGAGAAATTGGAAAAATTGGTGATTTTGCGTTAGGCCCCACAATAAAAGGGTAACTATATACGTATATTTGTATGTTCAACATTAAAGAATGATGATTAAGAAAATTCTAAGCCTACTATTTATAACAGGAACTGCGACTGCAATCGCCCAGCCAAATGGTCAGGGAAGCGGAACAACGCAAAGTGATTTGCAGTTAAACACCATTACTACAGCAATGCCATTCATGTCCATTACACCTGACTCAAGAGCAGGAGGAATGGGAGATGCAGGGACAGCTCTTAGCGCATCGTCGACATCCATTTACTGGAATACATCGATGATAAATTTTGCTGAGGAGCGTTCTGAAATTAGTGTGTCGTACACACCTTGGCTACGTCAATTGACAAATGATATTCACCTTTCATATGTGTCAGGATATTACAATATTAACAAGCGTCATGCAGTAGGTGGAGCGCTTCGTTACTTCTCATTAGGAGAAATTACGTTTACAAGTGCTCAGGGAGATGTTCTTCGTGAAGACAAGCCAAATGAGTTTGAACTTACAGGAGGATACGCATTCAAGTTGAATGAAACCATGAGTGTCGGATTGAACGGAAAGTTTGCTTATTCAAACCTTACGGGAGGATCTGTGATTCCAGGGGTAGATACGAAACCGGGAATTGTAGGTGCAGCAGATTTATCTTTCACGTACTTCAATCCTGACGCGAGGATCGGTAAGACGAAAGGAGATTATGTTTTCGCAGCAACGATTAACAACATCGGTAACAAGGTATCTTATTCAAGTTTGGCAACCCGTGATTTTATTCCAATGAATTTGAAAATTGGAAACTCATTCAATGCGAAATTTGATTCATATAACAGTTTGACATTCTCGTTGGAGTTGCAGAAGCTATTGGTTCCTACACCGCCAGTTTATGATTTCATCGATGGAGAGTTCGTGCTTATTGCAGGAACTGCTTCTGACGACGTTGGTGTAATTGCAGGAATGCTTCGTTCTTTCGGAGATGCTCCAGGAACTCCATCGGTTGATGAAAATGGCGATTACATTCAAAATGCTGATGGATCGTACCAAGTAGAAAGCGGAACGAAATTCCGTGAAGAGTTGACAGAGATTAACATCGCGACTGGTTTGGAGTACTGGTATAACAATACTTTGGCTGTTCGCGGAGGATTCTTTTACGAAAGCCGAAACAAAGGAGCACGTCAGTACTTCAACTTCGGAGTTGGATTTAAGTACAACGCATTCGGAATTGATATCTCTTACCTTGCAGCATTGCAACGTTTGAATCCATTGGCAAACACACTGCGTTTCACGCTTCGAATGACGCTTGGACAAGGTTCTGCTGACGATAAGGATTAGTAGTGAATATTCGAATTGGATACGGTGTTGATGTACATCGCTTAGCACCAGGAATACCTTTATTTGTTGGAGGGGTCGATATCCCATCAGACATTGGAGCGGTTGGTCACTCAGACGCAGATGTTTTATTACACGCCATTTGTGATGCATTACTAGGTGCAGCAAACCTTCGCGATATCGGATATCATTTCTCGGATACGGATCCTAAATTTAAAGGAATCGATAGTAAGATTTTACTCGCTGAAGTGGTAAAGTTGATCGAAGAAAAAGGATATTCTGTTATCAATATTGACTCAACAATTATCTTGGAGACTCCTAAAATGAATCCGCATATTCCTGAAATGCAAAAGGTTATCGCAGGTCTGTTAAAGGTGGATGAAGATGCTGTTTCTATCAAAGCGACCACACACGAAAAAGTCGATTCATTCGGAGAAGGAAAGGCGATTAAATCTTATGCAGCCTGTCTTATTCATAAGTCCTAAATAACGACGGAATTCTTTTTATTCGAATCAGTATATTTGTTTCTCAAACGAGGAAAATGAAAGTAAACCCACAATATTCTACCAAGGAAGCATTATTGGAATTGTACAACAAACCATTGTTGGAACTTGTTTTTGAAGCGGCGACTGTACACCGTCAATATCACAACCCACGTGAAGTTCAGATGTCGTCTTTATTGAGTATCAAAACAGGAGGTTGTCCTGAAGATTGCGGTTATTGTCCTCAAGCAGCGCGATATCATACGGATGTTGATGCGCACAAATTGATGACTGTTGAAACAGTTGTTGAACAAGCTCAAAATGCAAAAGCAAACGGGGCTTCTCGTTTGTGTATGGGAGCGGCATGGCGCGAAGTACGAGATAATCGCGATTTCGACAATGTGATTGAAATGGTACAATCTGTGAACGATTTGGGAATGGAAGTTTGTTGTACGTTGGGTATGATGAACGAAGAGCAAGCGTTGCGATTGAAAAAAGCCGGATTGTTTGCTTACAATCACAATTTGGATACTTCTCCGGATTATTACGATGATGTGATCTCAACGCGTGAGTACAAGGACCGATTGAATACTATTGGTAATGCCCGTAAAGCAGGAATCTCTGTTTGTTCCGGAGGAATTATCGGAATGGGAGAAGCGGTTGAGGATCGTATGGGATTGTTATTGAGTTATATGCAAATGGAGAATCCACCGGAGTCTATTCCGATTAATGCACTAGTTGCTGTTGAGGGAACTCCAATGGAAGATCAGAAGCCGATTGAACAATGGGAGATGATCCGAATGGTGGCGGCCACACGAATTGCATTCCCCAAGTCGATTGTTCGCCTTTCAGCTGGACGTACGAAAATGAGCACAGAAGCTCAGGCATTGTGTTTCATGGCCGGTGCAGGATCTGTATTTGCCGGAGATAAATTGTTAACGACTCCAAATCCAGAATTTAACGAGGATGTTGAGATGTTCAAGATTCTCGGATTGGAGATGAAGGAGCCGTTTGCGGATGGAGAGCAGCCTGTTTCTGAGGCAGACCCAATAATTGAAGCACGCAAAGCGAAGGAAGCGGCTCGCGCGAAAGAGTTGGCCGAAGCACGGGCGAAGATCAAAGACGAAAACTTTGCTCCAAGAAAAGTGATAGTGGAAGGCTAATTGGACGCCAAACTACATAAGAAATTGTCGGAAAGACAGGAAAAGGGGACATTTCGTTCCCTTTCTTCATTTGATGGGTACATTGATTTCTTCTCGAATGATTATTTAGGCTGCTCGAAATATTCCTCGGTTGCCGTTTCTGTATCGGGAAGTACCGGTTCACGACTGTTGTCAGGGAACTCCGAAAAGTATGAGCAATTAGAGAAAGGTTTTGCGACATTTTTTCGATCCAAAGCTGCATTGCACTTCAATTCTGGGTACGATGCGAACCTTGGCATTTTCAGTACAATCCCGCAAAAAGGCGATACGATTTTTTACGATGAGTTGATTCATGCAAGTGTAAGGGATGGAGCGCGATTGAGCTGGGCAAAGTCGTTTTCTTTCCGCCACAACGATCTTTTGCATCTGGAAGAGCGACTTCAGAAGGTGGAAGGAGTAGTTTACGTAGCCGTAGAATCATTATACTCCATGGATGGTGATCTTGCCCCTCTGAAAGATATTGCAACGTTGTGCGAGAGGTATGGAGCTTATTTAATCGTTGATGAAGCGCATAGCGGTGGGGTGTTTGGAGAATCAGGTAGAGGTATCGTAGATCAGCTGGAATTGAATGGATCCGTTTACATGCGATTGATGACATTCGGAAAAGCCTACGGATCCCATGGTTCAGTGGTGCTTTGCGATGATCAAACACGCGAGTTTCTAATTAATTTCTGTAGATCGTTTATTTATTCAACAGCTCTGCCATTATCGGTGGTTGAACATAATTTGAAAGTGGCAACTGATCCCGACTTGGATACGAGTAGGAAACGATTGCAGATCGTTTTGAAGCGATATGAGCAACGTGCTGAAAAATTAACATCCATCTCTGATTCAACATCACCCATTCAGGTCATTGAAATTGGAGAAGTAGAGAAGACTCGAAAAATTGCGGAGCAGCTGCAGGCAATTAATATCGCAGTGAAGCCCATTTATTCACCAACCGTTCCTGAGGGAAAAGAGCGCTTGCGGATTTGTTTGCACGCGTATAATTTGACCGATGAAATTGATCAATTGATATCGATTATTGAAACTGAATTGGGGTAGACGAAGCTATGTTTTTAAGGGAGTGAACTTTCTGTATCTCGATTTCTCGAGGTTTCGACTTCACGACACTTCGGCAAGCTCAGTACGTTGCAGCTCGAAGGCTTCAATCTCAAAGTAGTGCAGGTTCTATAATCTGATTGGATTGGATATAAAAAAAGCCGATCCAATGGACCGGCTTTATTATCTAGTGTTTTTTCTAGAAGTCTAAAAAAAACTTACTTCTTCGTATCTACTTCAACGGTAGCCATTTCTTCAGACTGATATTCACCAGCATCTAATTTGGCTTTCATTTTAGAGAATGTTTCGATTGTGTACTGAACATCTTCCAAAGTGTGAGATGCAGTTGGGATCAAACGCAACATGATTACGTCTTTTGGTACAACTGGGTAAATCACGATAGAACAGAAAATGTTATAGTTCTCGCGAAGATCAAACGTAAGATTTGTAGCTTCTGCAAGATTTCCCTTTAAGAATACTGGAGTCACCGCTGAGTTTGTTACACCGATATCGAATCCATTTTCAACCAAACCTTTCTGCAATGAACTAGCGATAGTCCAAAGCTTTTCTTTGTGTTCTGGTTGATCGCGTAACAACTCTAATCGCTTACGTGCTCCCACTACCAATGGCATTGGCAATGACTTTGCGAATACCTGTGAACGCATGTTGTAACGTAGGAACTCGATAATATGTTCTTCGGCACAAATAAATGCCCCAATAGACGCCATCGACTTCGCGAACGTTCCGAAAAGAATGTCAATTTCATCGTGAACTCCCTGCTCTTCTCCAGCACCTTGACCACGCTTTCCAACCGTACCGAATCCGTGTGCATCGTCAACAAACAAGCGGAAATCATATTTACCAGACTTACGGAACTCAACAAGTTCTTTCAATTTACCCTGGTCACCAGCCATTCCGAATACACCTTCGGTGATTACTAGAATACCTCCTCCAGTTTGTTCCACGTTTTTCGTAGCACGCTCCATTTGCTTGTCGAAGCTTTCCATGTCGTTGTGCTTAAACACGAAACGTTTTCCTGCATGAAGACGCATTCCATCCAAAATACACGCGTGAGATTCACTGTCGTAAACAATTACGTCATTACGATCTACAATGCTGTCGATGGCAGAAACCATCCCTTGATATCCGAAGTTCAAAAGAATTGTATCTTCTTTTTCCATGAACTCAGAAATCTCAGCTTCCAAAGCCTCATGTTCGTGTGTTTGTCCGGTCATCATTCGAGAACCCATTGGATATGCCAATCCCCATTCTTTTGAAGCGTTAGCATCTGCTTCACGAACTTCAGGATGATTCGCCAATCCAAGGTAGTTGTTCACTGACCATACAAGGCACTCTTTTCCACGGAAGATCATTTTGTTTCCAATCTCACCTTCTAACTTTGGGAAAGTAAAGTATCCGTGTACTCCTTTAGAGTATTGTCCCAATGGACCTCTGTTCTTCTTGATTTTATCAAAAATGTCTTGAGCCATACATTTGCTTTTCAATAACGGGTTCAATAAAATTTGAGAAACCCACTAAATTCGCTACAAAAGTACGCTATTTTCCTTTGTTAGATTCCAAACAAGGGCTTTTTTATCAACACCAGACTGTCTATCACTGGGAATTCAGAGACAGATTTCTTTGGGAAATCATCGAGAAGTAGACTGCGTAATCCGTTAAGTACAAAGGGTGCAGAAGATGTACATTTCACCCTTTATTCTAGATTCATGAGATTAAAGATTTTTGTCTAACAGATATAGAAAAGATGCCATGGCAGCACATCCCAACTCCAATTCTCGTTTGTTTACGTTTTCGAATACGTCGCTTGGAGCGTGATGGAAATCGAAATAGCGCTGAGAATCAGGGACAAAACCAAAGAGAGGGATGCCTTCGTAATAGTTCTTCAAGGGGGTAATGTCTACGCCGCCGTAGCCTGGGTCGAAAACATGTAAATCGTAATTGGTGAAATACGGCTCAAATGACGCTAACATTGCCAATTGGTCTGAATTACCATCGCAAGTGAATCCTCTAGGGGCAAATCCGCCACGATCACTTTCTACTGCGGCCACTTGATTCTCGCCTTTTTCCTTTACAATTTTCGCATACGACTTACCTCCGAAGTTTCCGTTCTCTTCATTCATAAAGAATACGAGTCGGAGCGTATGTTTTGGTTTGTAATCGAGTTCTTTTAGAATGCGCAATGCTTCGAGACAATGAATCACTCCGGCGCCGTCATCATGAGCACCTTCTCCTGTATCCCAAGAATCGAGGTGGCCACCAAACGTAATAATCTCATCCGGATTTTCTGTTCCTGTAATTTCTGCAATGACATTGTGAGAACTTACATCAGGATAACTTTGACAATCCATTTCCAGAACGAACTCGAGTGATTCTTTGGCGTCCACCATTCGTTGAATCAACTCGGCATCTTGTGTTGAAACCGCTGCAGCTGGAATCTTCTGAATACTATCATTGTAATGCATTGATCCGGTGTGTGGATGCGGATCGATTGGCAGTCCTAAAGAACGAATGATAACGGCTTTCGCACCAAGTCGAGCGCCTTCTACGGCTCCATTTCCTCGAATTGGATAACATCCGCCATACGCTCGGAATGTGATAATTTCCTTCTCATCCATCGGCTGGTTTATGAATACAATCTTTCCGACAACTTCCTTCTGAGAAGCTTCTTGCAATGCCGTCAATGAAGGGAAGGTGATCAATTCTCCTTCCATTAAACCATTCGTTCCAATAGATCCGCCAAGGGCCAAAAGATGAACTTTCATTAATTCACCATTTTCTTTGCGCACCCATCCGGCTTCTTTTGTTCCTCGTTCCCAATGAGGGACGGTGATTTCCTGTTTGTATACCTTATCAAATCCGTAGGAATTCATTTTCGCTTCAGACCATTCTACCGCCATGGCGGCCTCGGCAGACCCGGTAATACGTGCGCCAATGTCTTTACAAAGACTTCTTAAATCTTCGTAGGCTTTCCCACTCGAAAGTGCGGCGTCATACGCTTTGCGAATAAAAATGGAGTCTTTTTGGGATTGAGCTTGAGTATGGATAGGCGTGATAATCGCCCAAAGGAGATATAGAAACAGTAGAGATCGCATAAGATTGCTTTTGATTGCGCTAAAAATAGTCAAAGAAAGGGAGAGTTAGGCAGTGGTAGTGGTTAACAATGTGGTAGCATTTCGCTCTTCAATGATACATTTCTAGAATTGTAAAATTCTCAAATTGTACAATTTGGTAATTCGATAAATGTCGAATTACCAAATGTTAAAACACTTTGAATTGATTTCGAAAATTGCTATTTTATTATGTTTACGCAAGCGCTTTTCGAATCGCCACGCACTTCTCGAGAATCCCTGCCAACTTATCCAATTGCAACATCGTATGCGGGTCACTTTTCGCCGTTTTTGGGTCTGGATGCACCTCCAAGAATAAACCATTTGCACCGGTAGCAACTGCAGAAAGAGTTATCGTCTCAATCAATTTTGGATCTCCTCCGGTTACACCTTCGGTTTTATTCGGTTTTTGAACTGCATGTGTACAATCCATGATTACTGGAGCACCCAATTCCTTCATGCGCGAAATTGAAGTCGCATCTACAATTAAATCAGAGTACCCGAAAGTAGTTCCTCGTTCGCAAAGCCATACTTTATCGTTTCCGGTTGACCGTACCTTCTCCAATGGGAAAATCATGGCTTCTGGAGATAAGAATTGTCCTTTTTTAATGTTGACACCACATCCTGTATGACCGGCAGCGAGAAGCAATTCTGTTTGACGGCATAAGAACGCAGGAATTTGAAGGTTGTCAACGTACTTCGCAACCTTTTCCGGTTCGTGACTTTCGTGCACATCAGTAATAGTTTCAACGCCAAGTTCTTTACCAACACTTTGAAGAATTCCCAATGCAAGGTCGTCACCAATGCCAGTGAATGAATCCAAACGAGATCGGTTTGCCTTACGGTAGCTTCCCTTGAAAATATAGTCGATTCCCAAACGGTCACATATGGCCTTTACTTCACGACCAATAATGAAGGGCATTTCATCATCCTCGATGGCACAAGGACCAGCGATAAGTGTCAGTTTATCAGGATTCTTCATTCTTTGCTTTTTTACCTAAATAGCCACTATGATGGCGTTTGGCGTATTCTTCTTTTGTAAATTCTATGGCTTTCATGGTTTGTACCACGATCAAATCTCCAACAACTGTCATTACCGTAGTTGACGTAGTTGGAGTCAGTCCCAACGGACAAACTTCTTTTGGAGATCCCGTGCAGACGGTGATGTCGCAGTATTCACTAAGTTCACCATCCGGATTTCCTGTAAGTCCAATAATTGGCATTCCTTCGTACAGACGCTGAGATAGGTGGACTAAGTCCAAAATTTCGTTTGTTTTTCCGGAATTTGAAATCAGCAAAAGAACATCGTCTTTTTGAAGCATTCCTAAGTCTCCATGCTGTGCCTCGCTGGGGTGTAGAAAAATTGCAGGTGTTCCAGTAGATGATAGAGTAGTGGCAATGTTGATTCCAATTTGTCCAGCCTTGCCCATTCCGCTAATCACGACTTTGCCTCCTTCTTGATGTACTTGTTGGAGAATGCAATCTACTGCCGCTTCAATACTTCCATCTAGTGGGATGTTTTGAATCGCCTCGATTTCTGCTTCAATTAATTGCTGCATTTCTTCTTTCATGCGTATGTATCTATCTTTCAATCGGCACATGGAAGCCGCGGGTAAATTAGAATCTTCACACTTCGTGTAATTTGAAGGCAAGAATTTACGCGCTCGCTTCATGCTCGTTTTTTTCCTAGGCCGAAATTATCCAAAATCGATCAGTTGACCGAAATTTAAAAGAGTTTTAATTCGTAATTGAGAGAAATTAGAAGTCAGAGGGTTAAAAGTTATCAGTGATTTCAGCGTTTGGCCTTTTACCTTCTAGCAGCGACACGCTCCAAAATTCTATCTTTCCGTTATCTTTGCTGAAAATTCGAATTACATGTCTCTTAAATGTGGAATTGTTGGTCTGCCGAACGTAGGTAAATCAACGTTATTTAACTGTCTGTCGAACGCAAAAGCGCAATCGGCGAATTATCCGTTTTGTACCATCGAACCAAACATCGGAACTATTTCTGTCCCAGATGATCGATTGGAGAAATTGGAATTTTTGGTATCACCAGAAAAAGTAGTGCCAACGACAATGGAAATCGTCGATATTGCCGGATTGGTAAAAGGCGCTTCGAAAGGAGAAGGACTTGGAAATCAATTCTTGGCTAATATTCGCGAAACAGATGCGATTATTCATGTGGTTCGTTGCTTTGATGACGGAAATGTGGTGCACGTAGACGGTTCTGTTGATCCAGTTAGAGATAAAGAAATCATTGACACTGAATTACAGTTGAAGGATTTGGAGACTATTGAGAAACGAATTCAATCGTTGAGCCGAATTATCAAGTCGGGAGACAAGGACGCGGCGAAGGAGCATGATTTAGCTATTCGTATAAAGGATGCTTTGGAAGGAGGGAACTCTGCTCGAACATTGGAAGTCGACGACAAAGAAGCGCCCATTATGAAGTCTTTTCAATTGATAACGGCCAAGCCAGTGATGTATTTGTGTAATGTAGACGAGTCTTCTGTGAAATCAGGGAACGCGCACGTTGACGCTCTTAAGGAGGCGGTAAAGAACGAAAATGCAGAAGTTTTAGTTCTTGGAGCGGCGATCGAATCTGATATTATTGAATTAGAAACGTACGAAGAACGCCAAATGTTCTTAGATGAATTGGAATTGGAAGAACCGGGCGTAAATCGATTGATTCGTTCCGCGTACAAATTATTGAATCTGGATACGTATTTCACCGCAGGTGAGAAAGAGGTTCGCGCTTGGACTATTAAGAAAGGAATGACAGCGCCACAAGCAGCGGGAGTGATTCACACGGATTTTGAGAAAGGATTTATCCGAGCAGAGGTGATGACCTATGACGATTTTGTGAATTTCGGAAGCGAATCTGCCGTGAAGGATGCAGGCAAGTTCCGCGTAGAAGGGAAGGAGTATGTTGTTTCTGACGGAGACATCATGCATTTCCGCTTTAATGTTTAATTTTAATTAAGAACTCAAACCAAACACATATTATGACAATCGCAGCGAATGATCCTAATTTGAAATCGTGGATCGAAGTCTCTGAAAATTCAGATTTTCCAATTCAAAACATTCCTTTCGGAGTAATTAAAACTTCAGAAGGTACACGTGTTGCATCTAGAATTGGAGATAAGGCCATTGATCTATTGGCATTATTCGTTTTGGGGTATCTGGACAACCTTCCTTTCCAACGAAGCGATTTTGAGACAGACGCTTTAAATCCAATGATGGAGAAAGGAAAGCAGGGGACCCGAGCATTGCGCAACAGATTGTCGAAACTATTTAGCGAGGGATACGAAGATTTGGCAAAGAACGATCATCATGTACAGCAAGTATTGATTGATGTGAACGAAGCTGAAATGGTAATGCCAGTAAAGGTGGGAGATTATACTGATTTCTATTCAAGCGAGCAACACGCATACAACGTTGGATGTATGTTCCGTGATCCGAATAATGCATTGTTGCCAAACTGGAAGCATATTCCTGTAGGATATCATGGGCGTGCTTCATCTATTGTGGTTTCAGGAACACCGGTGCATCGTCCAAAAGGGCAACAAAAACCGAGTGAAGACGAACCGCCAGTATTTGGGCCGTGTAAATTGTTCGATTTTGAATTGGAAATGGGATTTGTCACCTACGAAGGAAAACCTTTAGGAGATTCTATTTCAACCGAAGAAGCAGAAGACTACATTTTTGGAATGTGTTTGTTCAATGATTGGTCTGCACGCGACATACAAAAATGGGAATACGTTCCGTTAGGACCTTTCTTAGCGAAGAACTTTGCATCACATGTTTCTCCTTGGATTGTGACTTTGGACGCATTGGAGCCTTTCCGCGTTTCAGGTCCGGTTCAAGATCCAAAAGTCTTACCATACCTTGAGTATTCAGGAGATAAGCATCTTGACATTAACTTGGAAGTTTCGATTACTCCTGAAAACAGCGAAGAAAAAGTTGTTGGAAATTCGAACTACAAATTCATGTATTGGAATATGAACCAGCAATTGGCGCATCATACAGTCAATGGCTGTAACATTAAAAATGGCGACATGATGGCCTCTGGAACTATTTCAGGTCCTGAAGAAGGGCAATACGGTTCTATGTTGGAGATTTCTTGGAAAGGAACAAAGCCTGTTGCCATGCCTGATGGCTCTGAGCGCAAATTCATTTTGGATAACGACACAGTAATCATGCGCGGATATAGCGAGAAAAACGGAGTTCGTGTTGGGTTCGGAGAGGTGTCTGCAAAATTACTACCGGCAAAATAAATGCAGGAAGAGCTCAATATTGATCTTGAACAAGAGCGTAAGGAAATCCTTAATGCTTTCCGTGGTTTGCTTCGTGCGTTAAAAAACCGAAGTAAGGAAGACACACGCCGTATTCGCAAGGCATTTGATGTGGCTGTAGAAGCGCACAAGGATATGCGTCGAAAATCAGGTGAACCCTATATTTTTCACCCAATTGCAGTCGCGCGCATTTGTATCGATGAGATGGGATTAGGGCCCACGGCGCTAGTTTGTGCCTTGTTGCATGATACCGTTGAAGACACGCATATCACGCTAGAAGATATTGAAGATTTATTCGGTCACAAAGAACGATTGATCATTGATGGGCTAACGAAAATTCCTGAGGTATTTGATGAAAATGCATCGGTACAGGCGGAGAATTTCCGTAAGATGGTATTGACCATTTCCGATGACATTCGCGTGGTGCTGATCAAATTGGCAGACCGTTTACACAACATGCGTACACTGTCTTCCATGCGTCATGACAAACAGGTGAAAATTGCCTCGGAAACGACTTTTCTGTACGCACCACTTTCGCATCGCCTTGGATTGTACTCGGTGAAAAGCGAGTTGGAAGATTTGGCTTTGCGCTATACCGATCCTGAAGTATATCAGAATATTCAAACCAAATTAAAATCAACGCAAGATGCTCGAAGTCGATTCATCCGGAGATTTACGAATCCAATTCGCGAAGCATTAACGCGTGAGGGATATCGCTATAAAATCAAAGTACGCACCAAGTCCATTTCATCGATTTATAGAAAAATCAGAACGAAAGGCGTCCCTTTTGAGGAGGTGTATGATATTTTTGCCATTCGAATTATTCTGGATACACCTGAAGAACAGGAAAAGCCAGATTGTTGGCGTGTTTACTCCATCGTAACAGATTTTTATCAGCCCAGTCCAGATCGATTGCGTGACTGGATTTCAACGCCGCGAGCGAACGGATATGAATCCTTGCACACTACCGTGATGTCACCTACAGGTAAATGGGTAGAGGTTCAGATTCGAAGCGATCGGATGGATGAAATTGCTGAGAAAGGATTGGCAGCGCATTATCGTTATAAAGAATCGAAAACGGAAGAGAGTAAATTCGATAGATGGATTACGGAAATCCGCGATTTGTTGGAGAATCCTGACGTGAATGCGATGGACTTTATCGATGAGTTCAAATTGAACTTATTCTCGGAGGAAATCTACATTTTTACACCGAAGGGAGATTTACGTGTATTGCCGACTGGGTCGACTATTTTGGATTTTGCTTACGACATCCACACGGATATTGGTGATAAATGTATTGGTGCAAAAGTAAATACGCGATTGGTCCCTTTGAGTTATCAATTGCAAAGCGGCGATCAGGTTGCTATCATAACTTCCTCTAAGCAAAAACCAAACGAGGAGTGGATTCGAATGGTGGCAACGGCGCGTGCACGTCAGAAAATCAAATCGTCGCTCAACGAGGAACGGAAATTAATTGCCTCTGACGGAAGAGAGATTTTGACGCGTAAACTCAAGCAGTTCAACCTAAGATTTGCTTCGGAAAACATTACTGTGCTTGAGAAATTCTATAAAATTCCGAGTGCAACAGAACTTTACTTTCAAATCGCAAAGGGAAAAATTGACCTTTCGAAAATCCGAGAGCTGGAAAGCAAAGGCGGATTGCTTCAGTTAGAGAAGAAAGTATACGTTCGCAAGAAGAGTACGCATTCAGCATCTCCGTTGGCGAAAGTAGATAAGTCGGATACGATCATTATTGGTGAAAACTTCAAGGATATTGAATATTCGATGGCTTCTTGCTGTAATCCGATCCCAGGCGATGATGTCTTCGGTTTCATAACGGTCAATGATGGAATTAAAGTGCATCGATATAGTTGTCCGAATTCAGAACATTTGATGTCAAAAATGGCCTACCGATGTATCAAAGCACGATGGGAAAGCTCTAAATTGAAAGAAAGTCTGGCGTCCATCACGGTGTATGGAATTGACCGAATTGGATTGGTGAATCGAATCACGGAGATCATTTCGAATCAGCATAACGTAAATATGAAGTCCATTTCGTTTGAAACCAACGACGGCATCTTTGAAGGATCGATTAAAGTTCTCGTTTACGATACAGAGCACTTGAAATCACTCATGGGCAAATTTGAGCAGGTTGAAGGTGTCCAGCGCGTCGTTCGTCAGAGCGAAGAATGAGGCTCTGTTTAATTCAGGTCGCATATTACACTGTGATCATCAAGCTGTGCGGTTCTGAGCCTGCCGAAGCATCGAGAAGCCGAAACATCTATACTTCAATGCTAATCAAACATGCTCAAGAACATTTGCTGATTGTTCAGCCCACCTTGATTTCCCGCTACATTTTGAGAGATTACATTCCAACAAGATAAGTGTGCCAGCAAATTGACCTGCGACGTTGATAAGTGCAATTGCGCAATTGTTTCGTAATAGGGGAAGTGAGCAAATGCTCCCAAGTCTCCAGCGTCTATTTCCAATTTGATTGCTTCTTCCAGTTGATCATTGAAGTCTTTCACTTCCATATTGACCACCCATAGGATTTTATCCAAATTGTAGGTCTCTACTCCAAGATGTGTTTGATTCTGAACTTTAAGGTTTTCCATCTTCCACATGGTAGTCCCACCTTGTTGATAGATGGCGTAAAGATCTTGGGTAAACTGCAAGAACAAATTCGGATCGAATACACAATCGTAGGCAAAGGTTGCGTATGATTGTTTTTGAAGAGCATCACCTGGTTGGTAGTTTTCAGGGAAACGCTCCCATGGTAAGTATTCTTTATCATCGGTAGAAGACTTCGTTTTGGGCTGATACCCAAATAGTACAGCAATTTGTTCACTTACTACTACTTCTTTATTCGTTTCGTCCCAAACGATAGGTGTCGATCCATTAACAAAAGCGATAATAGAACTGAACTTACGACGAAGCAATGCAGTAATGGCTGTGTCTTCTAGGTTTCCTCCATCGGCAAAATTGTATTGTTGAGAAGGTTGAGAAGGGTTCATTACTGGCCAATAGTATTTTTTCGGTACAATACTTTGAACTTCTGGTGGCCATTTTGTCGCTTGAAGTAATGTCTCTGCAAATGCCGCACTGCTGAGTCCTGAGGCTGTATGAACCGAGAAATGATTGGTTGGTTTTACCACACGAATTTGATCTCCTGACGGGCTCGATTGATTTCCCGAACCAAATCCCAGTGGGTCGATATATCCGCCGCCTAAATCTGTTTCATTCAAGTTAGATTTTGGATATGATGTAAGAATTCCAGCCATTTTCTGCGTGCTTTCCATCGGGAACAGTTGATTAGAACCTTCTTGTGGAGCCATGTTAAAATTGACAATTAACTCCGGTCGTCCTTTTTTAGGAACGTAGAAATCATCAATGGTTAACTCTTGATTGTTTGGTTTGATATTCGTTTCAAACCACTCCAATGATTCCGTGACGAATTTTGGTCGACCGACATTAAACAATCCGAACGGTTCAAATACGTATTCACCAATCATTCGAATCCAAAGGTCATCTGCAGGAATACCTTCCACGTACAATTCTACGGCGCGCGCAGCCATTTTTACGACACCAAGATTGGTTGCGGCAACTCCCATATTATCTGGAGAAAATCGATCCAATGCTGTGGCAGTTTCAGCATGATAAAGTAATGTTAACTCTCCAGGGTTTCCAACGGGGGCTCCCAGAAAATCATCATCATTGATAGACTCCGGTAGGTAGGTGTACAATGACGAGGCCCATGATCCTCCAGAAACAGCGGAGATTGCCGTTACCTCATCCAATTTACCAAGATGCTTGAGTCCACGAAGCTGACCCAGTGTGCAGGAAAGTGATCGCGATCCTCCACCTGAAAATGCTACACCAACTCCTTCTCCTGTTGATTGATACTCTTTGTACATGTTAACAGTGAAGTAGTTTTTCTCTTCCGTGATTGGAGGTGTGGCCTCCATAGGAGTAGTTGCCTTCTGTGTGTCTTGCGAGGTCGCTGCGGCTTGCGCGTTGTCCGCGTTCTTTTTTCGTTGTTGTATTATCAAAGCAACTACTGCTCCAATAGCAGCGCCTATAAGCGCCCAAGTAAGGATGTTTGAGTCCATAAAGAGTGAATAATGGTTGTGCCTTAAGGCGACTTAATAATACAATAATTGCGCTGAATTTCTTCGTTTCGAAGCAATTTTAGGTATTTGTACGGTTGTAATACGTATTTGTGTTAGGTAGATTGTGAGTCAACCCCATTCCATTGAAAATGAATGTTTTGAACCGTTCTCCAGGAGTTTAATTCCAATTGATAATTACCAACTGGGAGTCTGTCGAGTCCAAGGGTGAACGAATGCACACCTTCGGTAATTTCAAGACTTTTGTCCGTATGCACAAAGCCATTCTCTGCGTTCTCCAGAAGCAAATAAATTTCGTGGTTCCCAAAGGATTCAATGATTAATCTACTTTCCAACGTTAGAGGAGCGCGGGTGATGTACGCAATGAAATCAGTCGTTTCGGTATCGTAGACAAGGTCTGATCGCTTGCCAATATTATTTCGATTCGGCCAAGGATTGACTTGCTCTTCTGCGGGTACTTCCGGTTTCTGGATTGGGGCAAAAGGATGCAAAAGCTTCGCAGTTTCTTCTTCGGATGGAGCAAGAATGGAACCGGTGGTTATAACCATGTCTCCCATATACACTACTTCCCATTTTTCAGTTGGAAATACACAATCTTCCGGAAGAATGGGGCCGGTAGTTTTTTCCCAAGAGATCAAACCGTCATAAAGTATCTCCTCGAAAGGGAACTGTGGTTGCTTAATTACTGTTTAATCTCTTTTAAAAAGGAATCACAGTTTGATGCACTGTATTTTATTCGACCGCAAAGGCGCAAAGTACGCAATGCTGCTTTTCAGTAGTTGCCATAAATCCAGGCCGTAATAATTATGACTGGTTATGATTTTAGGAAGGGGTAAGAGAGGTCATTTGTTTTCCGTTGTTTCTCCGGAGTCTTCAGCGTTTTCTAAAGTAGGTTCCTCTTCCGGTTCTGGCGCCAGCATTTTTTCTACTAATAAATCTTCTTTGCTAGTAGGACGTAGATGTCCTTTCCAGACAAAACCCGGAACAAATTGCTCGTCTTTCTTGATTTGTTTCATTGGGTAAAATGCCCCATCTGGATCTTTCAAGTAGGCGATGCCGATAATGTTACCGCTGTCTAAATCCACACGAATATCGCTAGAGTAGATGCGGTTCATTCCTTTTCGGTGCTTCACTAATGTCGAATCGGTTTTTTCTTCTTCCTCAGGGTAGGCAATTGTCATGGCGTTTCCATAGACGAATGCACGATGCAACTCATTGTCCTTGAAACTGGCTTTAATATCGTTTCCGTGAATCTGATTGTAATATTTCTCTGGCTCAATTTCCATGAGAATGGTGCCTTTGTCGTATATGAGAACAGAGTCAATAATGCTGTCGCGAACAATCATTTCCATGAACCGACCTTTCATTTCAGCTCCATTTGCCCAGACGATGGGCTCATTGTACAATTCAATGCGCTCTTTGGATTTATCGTAGACCAAACTATCAGACATAGATTGAAATTTGGAAGAGTAGGTAGCTGCACCGAAATATCCCTTCAGAATATTGGTAGAATCGTCTTTGAAATTGTAAAGCGTGTCGGCATGGATGTTTAGCGTATCGTTTTCCATCATTTTGGTGGCGATGGCGTCTCCGGTTAACAAGGTGTAATGCAGACTATCCGAAGCAAAGGCGTAATTCCCCGTAAATGCCATGTTTTCGGTCGAATCCATGTAATAAACATTCCCAATTCCTTCGTAGGTTCCAGTTTTTGGCAAATACAGTAAGGTGTCTCCTGATATGTAGGTAGAATCCCGACTAATCCAAGCATTACCACTTAATCGACCTTCTTCTGTACTCGTTTGGTACCATCCAGATTCGCAGTACATCAAAGCTTCTTTCGCTTCAATATTTGTTGGACCGTAGAAATAGGCCTTTTTCTCGTAGGCCAAGTATTGCAGTGTGTCCGTGGTCATGCGCATGTTGTTTCCTTCATACACAACATTGTTGCTGAAGGCAAAGTTCTTTGATTCCGGATAATAATATCCTACCCGGCTTGTGAGTGCTTCTCGTGTTTTTGAACCTTCTACACGCCCTCCGGAGTAATAAGACGCCTGACCTTTTTCGGCATCGTAATCAAGTTCTCTGGTGGTCAATTTGTATTCCTGATCCCGAACACGGACATTGCCTCTGAGTTTCGCCATCTTTTCCTTTCCGTCGTAACGGAGGGAGTCGCAGAATAAGTTGAGGGTGTCTTTTTTATTGATGTGGACATTTCCGTATGCCCAAACCATCTTTCGTTTTTTGTGATAGACTGCCGAATCACAAAACATCAAATTTCCTTGGTATTTGAAGCTTACATTACCTACAAGTGTGTGCAGTCCCGTCTTTCCGTCAAAACGCAACTCATCCGCCCCCGGAAGTAATTCCAAGACGTTTTGCGCTGATGTATCGGGTGCAATTAAAAAAAGTGCGCCGATAAAGAGCGCACTTCTTACTATAGATAATTTTTTTATCAAGCGAGCACTTTTTTATTTGCTAACGTTTGTGTTCTGTCCGGTCCAACCGATACAGTAGTTACGGGAACCTCCAATTTTTGTTCCAAATAACGAACGTACGCTTTCAGTTCTTCTGGTGCGTCGTCATAGGATGCCAATTTTGTTAAGTCGCAATTCCATCCTTTTAGATCTTCAAATACCGGCTGAACGTCCATATCCGTAACGTCGTAAGGGAAGTAATCGTATTTCTCACCATCGATAATGTAGTGTGTACATACACGAATTGTGTCGAAACCATCCAAAACATCGGCCTTCATCATTGAAAGTTCCGTAGCGCCGTTGATCATAATGGCATATTTCAGCTGAGGTAAGTCGATCCATCCACAACGACGAGGACGTCCTGTTGTGGCTCCGAATTCGAAACCATCTTTACGAATCTTTTCTCCGACTTCGTCGTGCAATTCAGTAGGGAAAGGTCCGCTACCAACGCGTGTACAATATGCTTTGAAAATACCGATCACAGATCCAATCTTGGTTGGAGCAACGCCCAAGCCAGTACAAGTTCCTGCAGTCACAGTATTGGATGAAGTAACGAACGGGTAGGTTCCAAAGTCAATATCTAACATTGTTCCTTGAGCTCCTTCAGCAAGAATTTTCTTGCCTTCTTTCATCGCATTGTTGATGTAATGTTCGCTATCAACAGCTGTCAATTCTTTTAACGATTCGATTGCAGCCAACCAAGGACCTTCTAATTCGCTCAAATCGTATTCAAAATCATCGTATCGGCGAAGCATCTGCTTGTGCTTTTCTACGAGTGTATCATACTTTTCCTTGAATTTAGGAGAGAAGATATCACCAACGCGCAAACCATTTCGACCTGTTTTGTCCATGTATGTAGGACCGATCCCCTTCAAAGTAGAACCGATCTTATTTTTTCCTTTTGCCGCTTCGGATGCTGCATCCAAAATACGGTGTGTAGGAAGAATCAAATGTGCTTTCTTGGAAATGATCAACCGCGATTTGTAATCGATGTTGTACGGTTCCAATTTGTCCAATTCGCCTTGGAAAATCACTGGGTCGATAACAACTCCATTTCCTACGAGGTTCATCACTCCTTCGCGGAAAATTCCGGATGGGATGGTATGCAAAACGTGTTTGATTCCCTCGAATTCAAGTGTGTGTCCAGCATTAGGACCTCCTTGAAAACGTGCGATGATATCGTAGTTTGGAGTAAGTACGTCGACGATTTTTCCTTTTCCTTCGTCGCCCCATTGTAAACCGAGTAATACGTCTACTTTCATTGGTTTTACTTAAAGTGTTTGATAGCTAATTCTGTAGTTGGGTAGATGGTATATACCTCATCGAGTTTCGCGATTTCGAAAATCTTTTTAACATTTCCATCTATTGCAGCCAAAACGAGTTCACCGTTCATGATGCGTGCTTTGGTAAGCGTACGCATGAAAAAACTGATGCCCACTGAATTGGTGTGTGTAAGGTTCCTTAAATCAAAAACGATGCGGTAGTAGTTCTTATTCAGGTTTTGGAAGACTTCGGCCTCTGCGGCTTCAAAATCATCTTCTGAAGTAATTTTTCCATTCAATGAATAGACAATTACCGGATCATCGATATGTACGTCAAATTGTAAGTTCACTTACTTTGATTTGTTCTCGTCTTTCCTCACTCCATAGAAGTAAAGGGAGTGATGTTGAATTTCCACACCAAAGATCTCTTCAATGGTGGATTTGATGTTTTGAATACGCGGGTCGCAGAATTCCAGTAACTCACCAGAATCGGTTAGAACGATGTGGTCGTGTTGTTTGGAACCGTGTGCTTTCTCGTACTGTGCGATGTTTTTACCGAATTGATGTTTGCGCACCAATTTACAAGCCAACAAAAGTTCGATGGTGTTGTACAATGTCGCGCGAGAAACACGATAGTTCTGATTCTTCATTTCGATATACAGTGATTCTATATCGAAGTGACCGTCGTAATTGTAAATTTCTGCAAGTATAGCGAAGCGTTCTGGCGTTTTTCGATGACCATTTTGCTCGAGATACGCAGAGAAAATACTCTTGACTTTTTGTTGTAATTCTTCTTGACTCATGCCTTGAAGGTAAGTGACAAAATTACGTATTTATTGGGGATTGATTCATACCTAATTGGCTTAATGCGCGGGAGTTTTCAACAACTTATTCAATAGTGTGATGAATTATGAGTCCTTGAGTTATGAATTGTGAATTGGAATGTTGAATAGCGGATAATCAAATTCACCTTTGGAGAGAGGCAGGGCGAGGAGAAAGAGGTTCTGTTAAAATAAGATGCGTTGTAGGAATAGAACCAAAAGTTGGGGCATAAAAAAGCCGGCTACTGAAAATTCAAGTGCCGGCTTTCCATATTTACAAGATGTATTGACTACATCATGGCTTCTAAAATTTCGTAGCGATTTTTTCCTGCTTGAAAATGAGCAATTACAGTAGATTCAATTGCTGCAAGCTCGTTGCTTTCGAATCCAAGTGCTACACCGTATTTGTTCGCCAATTTCTCTTCTTCCGGATCAATAATTCCGTCGATGCAAATCATCTCAACGAATTGAATGAAACGCTCGTAACGCTCTTCTTTCGTTGATGGTGGTACCATTGGGTACGAATCTGGGTGATCCATGATTTCTTTTACTTGCTCGTCGGTTAAAGATAAACGCTTTGCAATACGCGTTAGAAGGTTCTGCTCTGATGTCGCAACTTCACCGTCAACACGAGCTAACATCACAAGGTTGTTAAAAATTCCTTTGTCCGCGCTACGCTCTCCCGATTCAAAAAATTGTGCAATTGTTCCCATTGTGTACTTAAAAAATTCGCTGCAAAGATAGTGATTTCACCTCCCCGACAATAGTGATTATAGATTATTTTCGATGTGTTGAATTAAGGCGTGGATCACTTTGATGTGAATCTCTTGAGCGCGGTCTGCATAGTCGGAATGTGGGGCTCTAATTTCAACGTCGCAAACATCCGCCATAGCTCCTCCAGATTTACCGGTAAGCCCAACCACTAGCATCCCTTTCTTCTTTGCTGCTTCAATTGCATTCAATACATTTTTGGAGTTCCCTGAGGTAGAAATGGCAAGTAAAACATCTTCTTTTCGTCCTATGCCTTCCACGTATCTTGAGAAGATGTGGTCGTATCCATAATCGTTCCCAACACATGAAATATGACTTGCATCTGAGATAGAAATAGCACCGATTGAAGGCCGATTGTCTCTAAACCGACCGGTTAGTTCTTCGGCAAAATGCATGGCGTCACACATCGATCCTCCATTTCCGCAGCTAATGATCTTCCCTTCACCTCGAATCGCTGAAACCATTATGTCACCTGCCTTTTGGATCTTTTCGAAATTTTCTTCTTTGTTAAATTTTTGCAAAATTTCCAAAGCGTGCGAAAATTGGTCTGCTATTTGATTTTTACCCATCGAAACGATTTTGTCACAAAATAAACAATTTAAATAGCAGGCGACAAAATATTGAATTGAACTTGTTATATTTGAAAACTTGAGCCTTTGCTCAACAAACATGCTAAATATGAAAAAAGGATTACTATTTCTGTTCTTTGGAGTGTTACTATCAACCGCGGGTTATTCGCAGAACTGTTTCTTACGATTGCAGAAGGCTTTCGATGAAAGAGGAGCGAACGCTGTTGCCGATGATATGCACCGACATGTTTATGTTAGCTTCTTTGAAGACGGAGGTGCACGTTGTGTCCTTGGGAAAACACGCGTAGAGAACGGAAAGATTGTCTCTGTATTCTTGCAGTACGACGATGATACGTACGAATTGATGGATGCTAAATTCTACAACATGAAGGGCCAACCGCCTGTAATTGTGAATGGAATATCAGAAATGATTAAAACGGCAGACGGTGAGAAATTCAAGATTGTTTTTATCGATCAGTTGAAGCCTAAGCAGAAGACGTTGAAGGAAGTAGAACTTCCGGACGATTTATAGGAAAATCAAACAAGAAAATAACTTCCCGTTCCACTTTGGTGTGACGGGATTTTTTTTAGCAGATGTATCAAGATAAAGTTATTTGGATCACAGGAGCCTCTTCGGGGATAGGGAAGGCTTTGGCACATCAATGGGCTTCTGCAGGCGCGCGATTGGTACTTTCAGCCCGGAATGCAGAAGCGTTAGAAACGTTGAAGTCCGAGCTTTCCAATTCAAATCAGCACCTTGTGTTGATATTGGATTTGGCAGATTCCAACAAGTTCGAAGATTTGGCCGCTACTGTCATTGATAAGATGGGGAAGATTGATATCCTCGTGAATAACGGCGGTATGTCGCAACGATCTGAAGCACATGAAACTCCGATGGAAGTAGACCGTAGTATCATGGAGGTAAATTACTTCGGAAACATCGCCTTAACCAAAGCCGTATTGCCGTATTTCCAAAAGCAAAAGTCCGGACATTTCCTGGTGATCTCTAGTATTGCAGGTAAGTTTGGTTTCTTTTTGCGCAGTGCTTACAGTGCATCAAAGCACGCATTGCACGGGTTCTATGAGAGTGTGATGTTAGAGGAAGAAAAGAATGGCATTCTGGTTACAATTGCGTGTCCTGGAAAAATCAATACGAATATTTCAGTAAACGCACTCAACAAATCGGGTGAGAAACATGGTGAAATGGATCACAATCAAGCAACAGGGATGTCAGCGGAAGAATGTGGTCGTCAATTGATTAAAGCGGTTTCTAAAGGTAAGAGGGAAGTGTTGATTGGGAATAAGGAGATCAAGGCTGTGACGCTGAAACGATTGTTGCCAGGGGTTTTCTGGAAAGTGATTCGAAAGCAATCGGCTACATAAGCGCCGGAAGATCTGATGATTATTTTAAGATGATGTTTGTCCTACTAAAAAGCACTATTCGAAGTGTAAAAAGTAGAAGGACAAAGGTGAATCTTCTTTCAGCTTTTAACTTTCTATAAGAAGAGTCTTAAGGAGTATACATAGAAGCAACCGAAATCGTTCATCATTCCTATGTTGTTTCGAAGTCCTGTTTGCGCTGAATGAATTTTCGCACGCGGTCCGACGAAAAGGCTATACTGATTAGGATTCCAAATTTTGCTGCAATGTAAAGGAATGGGGAGAGACCGTTAAAAATCTGCCAGAAACCTTCCAGTCTTGTCGTTACATCCAAATCGCTGCCGTATAGAACAGGTAATGGAAATTGGAAAAAAGCAACTTCGATAACCGATGAAGCCACCAACACATTGAACAGCAACAATCCGTATTTTCTAATGTAAACCTGATTCAACGAAACGGCAATAACGACCATACTTTCAATTAGAGTAATCATTCCAAAAGCCAATCCGTTCATCGGACGAATCAATTCTATTGTGATCATGATGATTGCAATGGAAACTAGAAGCAGTGCATTGAAACGGAAAACTTGAACGCTTCTCATATAGTGTTCGAATGCCATTTCCACACTCAACAATTTGCCTCGACGCAACTTTTCCTTGTCACTCATTTGATTCGTGATTTGGCGGTACGTAGTAGGGAAGATGGAATCAAACAACCACTTTCGCTTTGTTTTATCCTTCACCTTTTCCAATAATTCACTTGGAAAGTGTCCTTCGGCTACTTCAGAACGTCCTTCTTTTGCTAGTATATCGAGTTCAAATTGTGTCATATGAATGAACAGTCGTTTTCGACTGCAGCTAAAGGTAGTTTAAAAGTATCTACCATGAAAAATATTATCATCTATTATAATTATCCATATCATAAGTAAAATCTTATGATTTCATTTTGAAATGTTAATGGATGTTAATCATTTGTTTTTCAGTGCGATGTATAAATTTCTCCGTGTGTTTCGAGAAATTCTTCCCTTGTTTCGAATTGAATGCTATCCATAAATAGCGATGGCGCCTATAACAGCAGCTATGATAGCAAAAACAAGAACAATTCGAATTTGATCGGAGCGTTTGTTTTTTTTGAGTCTGGCTTCATGTTCGATTTGCTGTTCTTCCGTCAGTTCACGTTTTTCGAATTTGGAGCCACCTTTTGTTTCGTAGCCCTTTGTTCGATCTTTAAGTGATTTTTTACGATTTCCGAGTTCGTTGTTTTGCTTGTATGATTTTTGCATTCCTCCACTTGCGGATCCTCCAAGTAGTCCTATAGTTCACCTTGTTTTTGTGTGGTCAAAATTACTGTTTTTCGAAAACAGTTTGCTGGATACCATTTTCGGTTTCGAAGAATAATTCTTTAATAATGAACTAACTGACAATCCTTAAAAGGCACTGTTCAGATCTTCATCGGTTTTCTTTGGATTGAAAAAAAAAATGCACTCTTTGAAAGAATGCATTTAAATATTTGTGCTTTTCATTACTCGGCCTGTGTGACGTCAGCAAAAAGTGAACTAGAACGAGCTTAAACTTAAGATAGAGGTTTAATATTTATTTTAACCTTTAAATC
>JADFAL010000071.1 GCA_015665275.1 Flavobacteriales bacterium
CCCGAAGGGTGCTATGCACTATACATATTGTTGTGTTTTCGTTTTTTTTTCAGCGTAGGCAAAGACATACTCTTTTGCGATTTTTGGATTGCGCTTTGGCTTGTGCGAATTGCAAATGTGTATGACTTTAGCATTGGCATTATTCTATTTCTATTTTATCAATTTCTTTCATTAATCTATCCGTTTCAGAAAGTGCCACAATGATTTTTTGATAATGTAAAATATCATCAAATTCTAAGGTTCGTTCTTTACGGTCTTTTAGCCATTTTTGAGCTGGTTGATAACCGCCAATGTAAAAATCCCAAGCAGTTAGTGGAATATTGTCAAAATACTGTTCGTCATTTATCCAAACTCTACCTTTTGTATCGTCAATTGGCTCATAACCTATGTCAGTTTTAGTCATTTTTCTAGTAATAACATTATCACCATTTACAGGATAACTTGTAACATATTCCTCAACTTTTGGAGATTCCAATAAATGAATTTGTCTGATTTCTCGACCCAATTTTACTAATTGCCAAAATGTGTTTTTGTCTTTTGGATATGTCACTTTTGGAAAGCCTGTTTTTAAAAAAGCATTATACTTTTCTCGATAAGTTGGAGAATGTAAAACAGCATAGATGTAATCTAAAATGTCAATTGGAGAAAATGTGCTTTCTGTTATGTCTTTTTCATTTGTGAAAACTAAATCTAATTTTTTAGCAATTACATCTACAATTTCTTGGTTTAGATTTGGCTTTCTTTCCTCATCTTTCTCAATTGTTTGTTGTCCATTTAATTTAGGGTAAGTATAAAGTGGTGTAAAATAAGTCCCATTAATATCCATAGATATAGCTGTTGGAATTGACTTTGTAATTAATGTGTGATTCCATTCTGCTTTTACGATTTTAGCTAGATTTAAAACTAGATTATCTTCAATTAATTCATTCCCTACACTACGTCTTGTTCGGTCAACAAAACTTTCGTTATAATAGATGACCCTTTCATCAAAAGGGCGGTATGTAATTTTTCTCAATTCATTTTCATTGAATGTTTTTTCTTTCTCAATTACATTATTTAGTTTCCAATGATTTGACTCCTTTATATTATACTTAGATATTAAAGATGGTTTATCATCATTTGAAAATATATCTTTAAAACGTTTTATTAAATGTGATTTATCGATATCTATAACTAAATCATCTCTGTGTGTTTGGACTCCGATAGTAGATTTAATAAATAGTTCATTTAATAAGAACCCTTTGTTATATTCTTCTTCAGTTTGATAATCTCGAGGCACCATATAAAACATTGGTGCTTTTGATGGTAATTCTGTGTATGGTATTGTCTTTAAAGAGTTGTTAGACAAAAAGTCATATTTATCATCACGTTTACCAAATAGGTCATAATGGTATACTTTACCAAGATTATTTGTTTTCTTTTTACCCGTCTTTACAAATATTGTAATAGAAACACCTTGCTGAATATCGAATACATTAATGTCAGGACTTCCATCAGGACAAGTTTCTTTTATATTACTATTACCGTGTAAATCTATCGTATAAATTTTATCGTATGTCTTTAATAAATGCCAACGCATTCCTCTAAAAGTAGGGTTGTCTAAAAAACCGTGAGGATTAATAAAAGCCAAAACACCACTTCCATTTTTTTCAATGAAATGCTGCCCATAACGTAAAAACTTTACATAATCATCATTGATAAATTTTGGGTTTCGTTCTTTTAATTTTTCCTTTCCTCCAGGCTCTTTTTTGTAGTCTTGCATTAAGTCCATAATCCAATCTCCTTTATTAGCACTTTCGCCACTGTAAGGAGGATTTCCAATAATGCACATTACGGGACTATCTCGTTTAATATGATTAGCCTCATTGGCTTCACTACTTAACCAATTAGTAAATAAAGTTCCTGTGTCTGGGTGGTATTCTTCTAAACTATTGGTTAGGTAAACTCTTGTTCGCTGGTCTTTTGTAGGTTTAAACCCTGTTTCTTTTAGCAATAAGTCCAATTGCAAATGAGCCATTGCATAACTTGCCATTAGCAATTCAAAACCGTTTAGTCGTGGGAGTAAATGGTTTTCTACATAACCGCTCCAAATCCCTTCTTGCCCTTTAAATTTTTTGTTTACGTGTTTGATTACTTCTGCTAAAAATGTTCCTGTTCCTGTGGCTGGGTCAAGAATCTGTACTTTGTGTACTTCTTGTTCTGTTTGTTTGTAACCAGTTGTAGAACGCTTGTCAGGAGTTTGTGTATTTACAGTAATTTTTGTCTTAGAAGTGTCTGCCAAACCTTGTGGCAAATCAAACTCTGTTTTTAGAATATCATCAACTGCACGAACAATGAAATTGACAACAGGGGCAGGAGTGTACCAAACACCTCTTGCTTTTCTTAGTTTTGGGTCGTATTCCGCCAAGAAAGTCTCGTAAAAATGGATAATTGGGTCTTCCATTTTTGTAGTCTTTCCGTAGTTTTTTAGAATTTCTTCAACGTTACAAGCTAAAAATATTTCAGTAAGGTTATCTACAATCCATTTAATTCGGTCGTCAATATCGGGTCCTGCTATGTATCCAAATAATTTTCTTAAAAACGGATTTGATTTAGGAATCAATTCAGCCGCTTCTTGTCGGCTAAAAGTATCTAAAGTTGGGTCGTGCAAACGTGCAGCAAACATTCCATAAGCAATGGTTTGAGCATAAACGTCTGCAAATCCTTTTGGTGTAATGTCGTGAATAAGAATACTTTTAAAAGCAGTCATTTGCTCTTTCAAAGTACTATCTTCTTGATTGTCTTCATCACTGGTCAAAGCCTTTTCAATAACATCAGAAAGAAGGCGGGCTTTGCCCGCCATCATTTCTGCTAATTTTTTTGAGCTTTTTATGTTTTGCCCAATGTGTGTACAAAAGTCTTGGATAAGGTTTTCAAACGTTGCAAAATTTTGAGGTAGTGCAACAATTCCTTTTTCAGTTATTTCTGCAATGGCGATTTTAGTAACAAACTCTCCGTCATTGTATAAATGAAAATCTATATAATCTGTGAATATCAGATTATCTAATGATGCTTTGTATCGGTCAAATTGTTCTTTGTTTACCGATTTCTTTTTTCCTTCTAGGTCTTTGTCACCAATGTCTTTCGCTTCAATAAATCCTACTGGAATATCTTTTTTAGTCAAGATGTAGTCAGGTGCTCCGCAAGATTGTCTTTTTGGTTCGTTGGTCGCCCTAACTTCAGGCACTAAACTTTCAATGAGTTGCTGTAAATCTCCTCTAAATGTGTGTTCTGTTGCGTTTCCGAGTTTGTGCCTCTGATTTATGTTGTCAATGTAATTTTCTATTGTCATTTTCAGTTTTTCAATTTTTTCAAGCGTTGGCTAAAAAATAGCTCTTTTGGTTTTTCAGCGTTTTGCTTTTGTGTCGGCAAAAACCAAATGTGCTATTTGCGCGATTGGCTTTTTTCGTAATGAAACACAACGTTCGGCAGCTAAGCCAACGTTTTAATGTGGCTTAGGTGCTGTTATAAGTTTATTCCATTTTATTCTCGGAGACATTCGTCTGAATTTTCATGTTCCATAAATCTGCGTTATCTATAGAAAAAACAAACTTGAAAGAATCACGAACAACTTTTTTACCGAAAAGTCCTTTCTTTTCTGTTTCTAAGGGTGATAAATACTCGATTTGCAAACCTTCTTGTTGTTGACTTAGTAATCTCTTAAACAATTTCCTGAAAATACTTCCTTTAGGAGTGGAAACACTGGATATATATTTTAATGGTACATCGAACCACATACCCATTGTGCTTCCAAATTGATCATGACTATCAATTTTCATATTTTTTGCTTCAAGGATAACTAATTTTAGAATTATTAGTCGTTTGTTGGTAAGGTATACTTTTCCAATACAAGTGTCGTAGTTGTATTTTTTAAGAAAAGATCCTTTTTCAAATTTAATAACTGATGTGCTAGGGTTTTCAATATCTAACCTTTCACCGTCGAGAAGCTCCTTTATTATACCTATTCTTTCCATATCTATATTTTATTACTTATAACGGTTTGCAAATAGGCGCAGGCAGGGGTTTTAAGCACTTAACTTCATACGAAGAACGGAATTTCAAATTTATCACTTTACTTTCCTACGAAGCAACCAACCCCCTGCTTGAGCTTATTTGCTGTTAAGGGCTGGCTTTCATTCAAACAAGTATTTTTTATACTGCAAATCCTTAACTAACCCTTTATGTCTACTGCGTGTCGCAGGGTATAATAGTATTAATTCTATTTTCCTATTCTCGAAAATAAAATATATTATCTCACCATTCGCGGAATCATTTCTTTGGCTAATAGATACACTTTTTGATAGTGAACCTAAGTTGCATTTTAAACATTCATAGGCCAGTTTATAAGTACAGCAAATTCTTGTAATTTGATTAGATTTCAAGAGTTCTTTCAATTTTCCATTTTGAATTATGTTTTCAATTGGAACCAAATCCGAATCATTTGCGCTATCTGCCTTTCTTGTGATAGTTGAAAAAACATCTATAAAACCTAATTTATTATCAATTGAAAACCTCTCTTTTCTTCTTTTGTTATCAACCAATGATTCATTAGCATTTTTATGCTGAGTTTTCTTCAATTGCGCATTTGTTTTTATATTATCAATTCTATTCCAGAACTGATTCTTTTCGGATGAATAGAAGAAAAATCCACTTTTCTTTTCGGTGTACTCCTTTTTTGGAGGGAAAGTACCAATAATTAACACACGCGCTGTTTCAGGAATAAAACCATTTGATATCGGATGATTTTCGGTCATTTTATTCGGCTTTTATTATCTTAAACGTCTGACTCATGTTTTCTCCAACACTAAACATATAAATACCACCAGATAAATTGCCTATTTCAATTGTTGTGTTTTGAGAGTTAAATTTACCAGTTAAGACAACTCTTCCAGCGTTATCATAAATGGAATAAATCTGACCAATAAGTTTACTGTCTGAATTTACATTAATTATGTTTTGTGCAGGGTTTGGAAACACAGAGAATAAATTGACTTGTGAGGTTTCATTTATACCTACATTATTATTCACGGTTAAAACCGCAACATTTGATGTGTCAGAGCAAGAACCAGAAGAAACAATGCAACGGAAAGTTTGATTATTATTACTCATCGTTACATTTGAAACAGTTAGTGTGTCGTTTGTTACTCCGCTATATTGTCCAGCACTATTTAAATTTTGAAATCCAACACCAAGATCTGTTTGCCATTGAAAAGTTGCGCTAGGATCTGACGAGCCAACAATAAATTGAGCATTGTTGTTGATGTTGATAGTTTGGTTATTGGGCTGTGTATTAACGGTTAATTGACAGCTGCTGTATAAATCTGTTATTTCTTGTTGCGTTAATGCGCGGTTCCAGATGCCTAAGTCGTCTAAAATTGAATTTGTTGAGTTAGAACCGCATCCACCATAGCTCCCAAAACAAAACATATCAGGACTACTTAAGGGTGTAATGTAATTGGTTGAGTTTATTGAATTATCAAGAATACCATTTATATAAATTTTCTCAGTTGAACCATCCCAAGTATAAACAATATTATACCATGTGTTTATTGACAATGAAGAATTGGACGTCAGATCACCCGAGTTGGGTAATGCTCCATTCAAGTGCATTCTTAATTGCATAGTCCCGCCTAAGAGACCCAAATAAAATTGAGTGTTTACACCACTTTTTTGGCGTACCGTAAACATATTGTCAAAGCCAAAATAGTGATTTGTAATGTCATGGGAAGTGATTTTTAACCACATAGACAATGATCCTTGATTGAAATTATCAATTAGCGAAAAATCCGATAAACCAAATTCTAATCTTGAATTATTATTCACATCAGATAATGAAAATGCAGATTGAGTGAGGCCATTTCTATCGGCAGTTAGACTTGCATCACCATTTGGAATTAAATTATGATTTTGCCCACTTTCATCATTAGCATTACCATTAAAAGGCCACCAGCCAACAAGACCGTTTGTAGGTACATAATTGGGTACTTGCCCAAAAGCATTAATCGATAGAGCAATCGCTCCAAAAAGTAAAAGTTTTTTCATAGTGTTTGGTTTTTAAGTGTTTAAATGTAATTATTCAGTTTTTATTATTGCCCTTAACGTTTCTAAGCTATGCGTAGTACGGCTTATACACTTAGGTTGTTTTTTCGAAGATAGGAATAGTATTGTTAACACATAAGTGCTCTCTCGAAGTAGATACCCGTATTATCGCATAGGTTGTGTTATAAGCATTATCTTAAAAGTGTTAAACTACCCTGTATTGAATAGTCTTTATCGCAACCTCCTATTTCTAAAATGTAAAAATAAACACCCTCTGAAACCTCATTGTTGGACATATCTCTTCCATCCCATTTTTTCTCTCCACTCTGCCAGCTAAAGACCATGTTCCCCCATCTATTTATTACATTGAATGAACTAACGTTGTAGCTTTTTGGAATCATGAAATAATCGTTAACCCCATCATTATTTGGAGTAAATACATTAGGAACTACTTGGTTCCATTCCGTGCTATTAAAATCATAAATTGACGCTCCACCAAAGGAGTCATGACTAGATTCAAAGGTGCAAATAGCTGTAGTGCTTGCATCTATAGTATTCACTTTATATACAGTAAAACCATCAATAGCATATAAGGCTTTATCCGTTGAACCATAACCTTGGAAAGTTGTGAATAAGGAATATACAGATCCATATTGGCTCATTGATCCAATATTTGTTGTTTCAGTAATTGAATAGGTGACTGGGTCAAGATTAATCCTTATTAAATCGTTTGGATCAGCGGACATATACAATTTTTCGTTGAAAAATGCGAAGTCACCATTGCAGTAATATCCAGTTTTTCCAATATTCAATGCAATTCCTGTCGAAATTTCGATAAGAAATAATGAATCGTCTCTATCAGAAATAAGAAACTCATTATCGATTGCAACCAAGCCTGCCCCAGCAGCGTAATTTCCGTATTGATCAATAGGAGTAGATATACTTGTTGCCGTAATATTTGAGGTGTCAATTAGGAATATATCTCCGTCAAGGCCATATATAGTACCATCAGGTGTGACAGCTATATCGATGAACGATCTATATATTCCGAGAGATCGTTCACAACAACCTGTTGTAGTGCTCAAAATTAATTCTCCATTTGATCCACTCGATAGAAATTCAACTTGTGAATGACTGTTTTGGATAATTGAAAACAATAACAATATGATTAGTATGGACTTCACTATTACCTAATAACGTTTGTGCTGTCTGATAGGTTGAAGAGGGTGTTTATCTGTTGACCACTTCATTGCTTATAACGTTTTGCAGCTATACTATCGCCGCAGTGTTAAATATAATTGAATTCGTTGAAAATGAATTTAGCGGTGGAGTATAGGTGCTGTTATGTGCATCAAAAAAGCCCCTCATTTCTGAAGGGCCTATCTGAATTTTTTAACTACGATTGCATTCTACTAATCCGTTACGGTAATTGTTCGTTTGGTTTGAAAGGTTCCAATTTCTATACGTCTAAAAGTTTTCCATCGATATTCGGAGTTTCCGTCCATAACATATTCCAGATCAGCATTTTTTATATCGAAAGCGTTGCTCGAAACTAAGAAATTCTTCGCGCCGTCTCGGTTTTTACCGTGCCAGGCTCCACTTCCATCTGTAGCAAAAGCATAATAGTAAACGTATTTATGCAATCCAACAGCTGACGATAACATAATTCTTTCATTAGGATCACACGAATACCAACCTTCCGAATACCAGGCCTTATTATTTTTACCATTATTCTTCATGGCGTAAGCTACTTTCACCGGTGTACTAGATTCATTTTTAAAGTATAATTGGGCCTTTGAGTTGAAGCACAAGGCAATTAATGCTATTGCTGCTATTAGTTTTTTCATAAGCAAAGTATTAGTTTTCAATTCGTAAATATACAACTTCTGCATGTAATTGCACATAACGTTTTGCAGCTACGCTATCGCGCCGCTGTTTTCGAATATAATACTTTTTGCGGCGTGGAGTGTAGGTGCTGTTATGTGCATCAAAAAAGCCCCTCAATTCCGAAGGGCTTCAATTCTATAAAAGAAACATGCTAATTATTTTACGCCAAAGTCATAGACTTTAACTAAATTTTGTGAGAAGTAGGATAGTCCATTGTTATTACCAGTGTACACAAAACAATACTGCCCTGAAGGTAGCCCTCCTTCAATATATACCCTATAAGTATTTCCCGTAACTTTCTCATATTTGAAACCCGTAATATACTTGGAATCAATTGACCAATCAATTTGACCCAACATATTAATTTTACCTGCAACGTATTCTCTTTGCTCTTTTTTACCTTGAATCAATGAGATAGATTGTTTTAGTTTAACTAATTTGAATTCATTAGGACTTACTGCCTGAGAATTACCGAACCACATGTAGCCACCTTCATTGCTAACTGCGGCATTTGATGAATTTAAACTTTTGGAGGCATCATCAAAATTGAAATAGAATTCGATGTCGCTATCTAAAGAGTAATTTGCTTCCTTGCCTTCAAGTTGAACCATCTGCTTAGATTGGAAAACACCCTTGCCTCGACTTGACGTGGTATTGGTCGGATCAAGACTTGAATAGCTATCATTTTGCATGAAATAAATCCCTGATTCTTCAAAAACATGACCTTTTCCATCTCCATTATTTTTGGCATCATTTGCAACTGTATTAGAGATTTCTTTCTGTTTGAATACTATTAAATTAATTACAGTGTCCGCAACATTCTGATTTTTAAGTTCAATTAAACCATCGATATCTGTTTTATAATTTGCTGTTTCCGAGGCGACTTTAGATAAAATGATATCTGTTGATAAGTCGGCTTTTGTCATTTTAATTACATCCTCGTTAGTTAATTGAGAATAAACACAAGGCGATAATACAAAAGCTAGTAAAATTAAAAGAAGTAGTTTTTTCATGTATTAAGTATTAGTAATAAGCTTGTAAAGATAAAAATTCTGTATGTAATTTCACATAACTTGTTTATATCAATCATCAATATACAATAAAAGGACATGTATACGGTGCAAATAGGTATGCTATGTTGACCGTATGTGACACTTTAGTTGCGTCTAAGGTTAATCTTCTCAATAGGACTTGCGATAGCACGACTGCCTTCACTACTCACATGTGTGTAGATCATTGTCGTTTTCGGACTGTTATGTCCCAGTAACTCTTGAATGTAGCGCAGATTGACCCCGCTTTCCAACAAATGTGTAGCGTAGGAGTGACGTAAAGTGTGCAACGTACAACGCTTGCGAATGCCACTTCTCTCTACGGCCCTTCGAAAAACCTTGCTCAAACTAGTGTATGAATATTGAAGTGATTTTTCACCGTTAAATAGATATTCTTTTGGTTTGTAATCCAAATAGTAACTGCGCAATAGTTCTAAAACACTCTTTGATAGCGGGATCACACGATCCTTTTTTCTTTTTCCTTGATGGATGTGAATGACCATGCGCTTTGAATCAATGTCGGCGATGCGCATATGGATCAGTTCACCAGCTCGTAAACCGCAGGAATAAATTAGGCTGAGCATGCAACGATGCTTCAGGTTCTTCACAGAATTTAGTAGGGTTTCAACCTCGTCCAAACTCAATACAACTGGCAGTCGATAACTTTTCTTTGCCCGCTCTATTTCATGCAGATGCATTTGCATGTCCTGCTTCTTCGAAAAGTAGAGCTTGATGGCATTGATCACTTGATTTTGATACGACTCTGAATAATTGTTGGCGATGATATAACCGTGATTAAAACGCTCCAAATCTTCATTGTTAATAGAAGCTATGGGAGGATTGTCGAGAAAGCGCAGAAACGTTTTCAAGGATTCGGAATAGCTGATGATCGTATTATGACTATAACGTCGTTGTTCCATGTATTGAACAAACTCATTTACAGCCTCCAAGGTGTCTTGGTTAGGTAGATTCATTGAATAGGTATTAGGTTAGGTCGCCGCAGCGTGTATATAAGTTAGGAAAAAATACCACTTCAATTAACCCCACAAAAAAAAGCCCCGATGTTTCCACCGAGGCTTGTTTTCGTTTGTTTTATCTTTTAGTCGACGAAAAGATTTCCTTGATCAACAGAAGTCTGACCTACCACTTGATAGATGTAGATTCCTGGTGTCAATCCTATTTGTTCAAAGGACGGTACTACATAATTTCCGCTCTCATCCACTTCAACTGGTCCAGTGTATACCACCTGTCCACTTGAGTTCATTAGGTTGAAAGTTGCCGTAATGTCCGACTCTCCTTGAAGTACAAACTGATCGTTGCTACCACCAAATGATGGGAATGTTGTTTGGCTGCTGCTTGGACCTTGACATGCCGGTGTGTTGCTTCCATCACAAGCGCCTGCGCCACATGGTCCTTCAACCCAGTATCCGTAGCCTGGACCATCGCCTGATTGATAACAGCCTGATTTCACCCATACACCAACAATATTCTGACCATCTGGAGAACAGAAAGTTCCTGTATTTCCACTCAAGCCGTCATATTTGTACTCTTCTCCATCACACAAAAGAAGTACAACGTTTGATAATTCTTTACAGCTTGTGATGTCCACACAGTCGCTGCATCCGTCGAAAGTCACTTCAACTTCAGATTCACATCCAGAACATGTTCCTTCTGTTACTGTCTCTGTGGCAATGACAGCAGATGATCCGCCAGATCCGCAAGGACCTTCCAAGTAGTATCCGTAACCAGGTCCGTCACCAGATTGGTAACATCCTGATTTGATCCAAACTCCTAGGATATCCTGCCCGTCTGGCGAACAAAATGTCCCTGAGTTACCGCTCAAACCGTCGTATTTGTATTCTGTACTGTCGCACAAGAGCAACACAACGTTTGACAAGTCTTTACAACTAGTTACTTCAACACAATCATCGCAACCGTCAAAAGTTGCTGTAACGTAAGATTCACAACCGGTGCAAACGCCAGCATCTACTGTTGTTAATTGTCCGAAACTGAAATTAGAAAGAAGCAGGCATAATGCACCCGCTAGGGCAAGTGTAGATAGTTTTCTCATAGCTTTTGGTTTTATAGTTTTAAATGCTAGTCTTAACGGCGGTCATCTCATCAACGGGGCAAAAAAATATAGGGTTGTCCAGCTAAAACGTTTAGTATAAGTTTTTATATCATTTTTGGGTGCGCCTTTAGCAAAGTCTAGCTGCGAGTGAATATTTAGGCTTGCATAATAATTGGCGCAGTAGGGGAGTTTCGATTCGAAACAATAGGTCATAAAAAAGCCCCGACTTGTGTCGAGGCTTTCTATACAGAGTGCTTTTGTTCTTACTTCTTAACTGCGTCAACAACAGCTTTGAATGCATCCGGGTGGTTCATTGCAAGGTCTGCAAGAACTTTACGGTTTAGCTCCATTTCGCTTTTGTTAACGAGTCCCATGAATTGAGAATAGCTCATTCCGTGCTGACGTGCACCTGCGTTAATACGCGTAATCCACAACGAACGGAAGTTTCTTTTCTTTTGTTTACGTCCTTCGTAAGCGTACAACCACCCTTTTTCAACGGCGTTTTTCGCTACAGTCCAAACGTTTTTTCTGCGTCCAAAGTATCCTTTGGAATGCTTCATCACCTCTTTACGACGTGCTCTTGAAGCAACATGATTAACTGATCTTGGCATAATTTTGTGTTTTTTAATAAAGAGCGCTCCACTATTTCAGAAGGCTTGCGTGCTCGTTACTTGGTTAACTAATAAAACCGTACAAATCCATAATCCCCAATAGGATTACTTCATGCACATTTGTTGTTTAATGTTCGACTCATCCGCTTTGTGAACCAATCCGGAGTGTGTCAAGTTACGCTTTTGTTTTTTCGTCTTCTTTGTTAAGATATGACTCTTAAAAGCGTGCTTTCTTTTTAATTTACCGCTTCCAGTTACCGTGAATCGCTTCTTAGCACTAGATTTAGTTTTCATTTTTGGCATCTCTATTCAATTTAAGTTATGCGCCCTGTATAGCATCTTTGAGACTCTAGATGAATAGACTCTAGATGCTAGACGATTTGTCTAATGTCTTCGAGTCTAGTGTCTAGCGTCTTACTTACTTCTTCTTAGGGTTAATCATAATCGTCATTCGCTTACCCTCTAGTTTCGGCATTTGTTCAACTACACCGTAGTCTGCCAATTCTTGCGCAAGCTTCAACAACAAGATTTCACCTCTGTCTTTAAATACAATCGTTCGACCGCGGAAGAAAACGTAAGCTTTCAATTTACTTCCTTCCTCCAAGAACTTCTTAGCATGTGCCAATTTGAAGTTGAAATCGTGATCGTCTGTGTTGGGACCAAAACGAATTTCTTTCAAAACGACCTTACTTTGCTTCGCTTTCAGCTCTTTTTGTTTCTTCTTCTGATTGTAAAGGAACTTCTTGTAGTCTAAAATTTTACAAACCGGTGGATCCGCTTTTGGAGAAATTTCAACAAGATCCAATCCTTCCGCTTCCGCTTCACGCAAAGCATCTGAAGTATTCATTACTTGTGGCTCTTGTCCTTCGCGTACCAATCGAATCTCACGAACCGTGATCTTGTCGTTAATACGGTGAAGGATTTTCTCTTCTCGCTTCTGAAAGTTCTTCTTTCTAGGTCTTCTCATTAATTCTTTTAAACGTTATGTGTTAGTTCCTTTTCAATCGCTTTGTTAAGAATGTTGGCAAAGTCTTCAACGCTCATAGCTCCGAGATCTCCATCTTCAACTCCTCTCTGGCGCACTGAGACTTGATTTGCTTCAAAATCTCTTTCTCCAACGATGAGCATAAATGGAATTTTTCCAAGCTCCGATTCACGTATCTTCTTACCAACCTTCTCGTTACGATCGTCAACGAATCCGCGAATATCGTAATTATTTAACAGATTCAAAACATTTTCCGCGTAATCGTTGTATTTCTCAGACACTGGTAAAATGGCTACTTGGTCCGTTGTTAGCCACAATGGGAAGTCACCTGCGCAGTGCTCCAACAATACTGCAACGAATCGTTCCATAGAACCAAAAGGTGCTCTGTGAATCATTACTGGACGATGCTTCTGGTTGTCAGAACCTGTATATTCCAATTCGAAACGCTCCGGAAGGTTGTAATCTACTTGGATTGTTCCCAATTGCCATTCACGCCCTAGTGCGTCTTCCACCATGAAGTCTAGCTTCGGTCCATAGAAGGCTGCTTCTCCGTATTCAACCACTGCGGGAAGTCCTTTTTCCGCTACCGCTTCTTGGATAGCGCGCTCCGCTTTCTCCCAGTTTTCATCGCTTCCGATGTACTTCTCGGGGTTCTCAGGGTCACGCAAAGAAACCTGTGCTTTAAAGTTTTGGAAATCCAATGTCTTGAAGATGTATAATACCAAATCAATAACCTTCTTGAATTCCTCTTTTACCTGATCTGCAGTACAGAACAAGTGCGCATCATCCTGCGTAAATCCACGAACGCGTGTCAATCCATGCAACTCCCCACTTTGTTCGTAGCGATATACCGTACCGAACTCAGCAAAGCGAACGGGAAGGTCTTTGTACGAACGAGGACGTGATTTGAAAATCTCACAGTGATGTGGACAGTTCATTGGTTTCAATAAGAACTCTTCGTCTTCATCTGGCGTGTTAATTGGTTGAAAGGAATCTTTACCGTATTTCGCGTAGTGACCAGAACAAACGTACAATTCTTTCGATCCGATATGCGGTGTGATCACCTGCTCATAACCTGCTTCTTTCTGTGCTTTCTTTAAGAAATTTTCCAAGCGCTCACGCAATGCCGCACCCTTTGGAAGCCACAATGGAAGTCCTTGACCAACGCGCTGCGAGAACGTGAACAAATCCAGTTCTTTTCCTAGCTTTCGGTGATCTCGGGCTTTCGCCATTTCTAACTTTTCCAAGTGCTCATTCAATTCGCTATTTTTCGGGAAAGCAACTCCGTAGATACGCGTCAATTGCTTGCGCGTTTCATCACCACGCCAGTAGGCACCTGCAATTGATGTTAGTTTTATCGCTTTGATATGTCCCGTATGCGGAATGTGCGGTCCACGACAAAGATCTGTGAATTCTCCTTGCGTGTAGAACGTGATGTTTCCATCGTCCAAGCCTTCCAACAATTCCAACTTATACTCATCGCCCTTCTCTTCGAAGTATGCAACAGCTTCGGCTTTGGAAATATCTTTTCGGATGTATTCGTTTTTCTGTTTTCCCAACTCCTTCATTTTCTGTTCGATCTTCACTAGATCTTCTTCAGAAATGGTATAGTCCATGAAATCAACATCGTAGTAAAAACCGTTTTTAATCGGAGGTCCGATGGCTAGTTTTACTCCCGGGTAGTAGAACTCAATTGCTTCTGCCATTAGGTGAGCGCTCGAGTGCCACATGGTTGATTTACCCTCGGTATCGTTCCAGGTTAGCAATTGCAAGTTGGCATCCGTTTCAATTGGACGTTGTGCATCTCTAACTTCGCCGTCTACTTTCGCGGCGAGTACGTTACGGGCAAGTCCTTCCGAAATGCTTCGTGCAATATCCATTGCTGAAGTTCCTTTTTCGACTTCCTTAACCGAACCATCGGGTAAAGTGATGTTGATCATTAATTCTTAAAATTGGTTTAAATCAATCGCCAAAGATAGTGATTTCCAATTCCAGAGAAGGAGTGAGGGGATCATTTTTTCAGGGGGAAGGGAATGAAAAGAGGGGAGATTGGAGAAATGTAGGTTTGGGGTGGTTTAAGGCTGATTACGGAAGAGCACATTTGGGAATATCGTAATGTTGGATTATGGTAATATTCGAATATTTGAATATCGGAATATTCCGATTTAAAAAATCACTTTCCTCTAGCAATTCTTAATCCAAATTCGTATTTTATCAAGTCATCAAAAAAGCGGAACCCTCATCTGATCCCGCTTCTTCGTCTCTCTTATCAGTAAATTTCAATCATTTCTCGCCAAGAACAATCACCCAGTAATATTCATATGGACTGTTCGGGTCATGCGCTAAGCCAATCCCCACAGATCTATTCTCCTCATTGAAGAGCATGTCATAGGCTGCGTCGGAACCAATCCACTTCAGGTATGTGTTTTCTGCCGAAGAAGTTCCTGCCGAAATATCTTGTTGGTAGATGTTCTTCTTCTTTTGGAATTGAGAAATGCGTTCTTGTGCATCCGCAATAAATACCAATTGCCCATCAATTCTATCGTAGCTTTCGTTCATCGTGTACTCCTGACCGGCCATATCATTGGCGTGATATCTTGCAGCGCGGGCCAAATCGTTATTCCATTTCAATTCCTTCATGAACAGAGCACTTCGCTCTTCATTGATCATTTCCATGAGTTTTTGCTCTTGGATTTTATTCGCGGAAGGAGCAACCTCGTTCCCTGAGGCAAGTCCAAAGTATCCAGCACCTTCATGATTTTCTGGAGTTTCATTTTCTATTTCCTCGTTCTCTGGAATATCTGTTGAAGCGAGTCCTGCATTCGGATCCTCAACGATGATCACTTTTTTATGCAGCAATAACAAGTTATCACACTTCGCATCCAACTTCTTTGCCAGTTGACTCAAATCGCTTTCATCAAGATCCAACATTAATGCATCTGTATCCGTGCGAAGCTTCAAAACGTAGGCTCCCCAGTTGATGGTGCTCATCAAATCCAAATCGCTCAATTCTTCAAATTTTGTTGCGTATCGGAGCGATTTACTCATCATCATGTAACGCGTTTTTATAGCGCCATGCGATTTTTGTTTTTCATTATATACCGCTGCCGCAAAGTAGAAAGGTGAAGATTTTTCTGGTGCGCGTTTCATAATTCGTTGCGAAACATGCACACATCTCCATTGATCCGTTTCGTAAAGTCGGTTCAGGCGATTGTATGTCCAATCAGCAGCTGTGGCAGCCATACTAATAAACATTGCGGCAATTAAAAGCGTAAGATTTTTCATAATGACAGTTTTGCATATTTCTATGTATGCATAGTAATATCGTGCCAAGAATTGTTAATGAGATGTTATTGCAACGCAGAGCGTTTAGTAGCAGGAAGAAGCTTAATTTACTGAATTTGAATGCGCTGAACATTAGTTCGATTACCGTCTGAGATGCTCAGGAAGTAAGAGCCGCTTGTTAAATCAGAGGTATCTAGATTGTACTGTTGTGTTGATGTTAACTCTAAATCAATTAACGCACGACCCTGCATATCAATGACGCTGATCGTTTGAAAGGGAGATTCTGATTGAATGGTAACGAAACTTTGTGCGGGTAAAGGATATATACGAAATTTGGTTTCATCGAGATCATGAACGCCAATAGTGGATATAGGACCAGGGCCTGAGCAAATTAACTCCACTTGGATAGCAGAAGTGAGGGCATAGTTGGTGGGAGTGAAACTTATAGGAATTGTGTTGTAAGGTGCGTTGTAAACGGTAGGAAGGTAGTCCGGTAATTGAGTTACTTCTTTGGTTTGATAAAAGTGAGCGCAGGATAAGTTGATTTCTTCATTCGATTTAATTAAGTGGCCATCAGTTAAAGGGCCGATGGAGGATAATAGCCCGCCCGCCGATGGTATGTAGTACATTGAGTCCAGTCGCTTAATCTTACGAAGGAATAAAGCGGAACTCGAACCAACTCCATAATATTTCACAAATACGGTATCAAGATCCTGTTCTAATCTGAGAACTACGCCCAATCCTGCACAATTAAGAACAGGCTTACTTAGACCAACCACAAGCAACTTGTTATCATGATCTTCAACAATATCATAGCCTTCATCATCATAAATATGTCCGTATGCTTTACCAGCGATGTGGTTCATTTCAATATCGAATCGACGAACTACAATATCTTGAGTTCCAGTAGGGCCAGGAGCACCTTTGAATCCAATGGTATAGATATCACCTGATTCAGTTTGCGTCATTGAGTTGACGTATTCACCTTCCCCCGGATTGTGGGTGTAATTATAGGCCTTATCCCAGACAACGTTTCCATTAAAATCCCATTTGGTGAATAGTCTTCTTGGTAAATTGTTGGTTCCAGAAACGGTCGCAACCGTAAGAAATGCATTATCGTTAAGCAAAAGAATATCATATGCCAGACCATACCCGAGGCCGTCATCAATTTGTTTAGACCATTGAACAGAACCGCTAGGGTCGATCACCATGACCCATGAAGCCAGCGAAGAAGTCATTCTGCCTGTAATAGCTATGTTTCCATTTGACAAGGCACAAACATCCCAAACCGATTCGGCTCCTAGAATTTCTTGATTCCAAAGAATTTGCCCTGTTTGATCAAAGCAAATGATTCGGTTAAAATTTCCCATTTGTGAACTTGTGCCGTGATTTGCCAAATAACGACCGTTGCCAAGTGAGACTATATTTTCACCAATATTGTAGGAACCATTACTTATTTCTTTTACCCAATTAACATTCATGGAAGAATCCAATGAAAAAATCCGCATCGATTGCCCTACGGCCGCTATTCCAACATGATTCCCGTATTCATCAATGTGCATATCACGAAGATCGGTTCCTTGTCCGGGTGCACCAATGTTGTAAAAGTCGTTTGCCTGGGCAAAGAGGTTGGAGTTTAAAAACAAGAACATGAAAGAATAGTAGATGGACTTTTTCATAAGTGGTATTTGTTCAAACATATTAGATTGACTGTTAGGAGACAAGCGATACTTTGAAGCATGATGTAATGTGCCTAAATGATTGATTGAACAGTTTCGATTTCAGAATTTTGTAAGAAAGCGTCCGAGAAATGAGATGCTAAAATCAGGTAAATGTTGCAATAAATTGCTCAGTTCTGTAACAGGATGTGGTGGGTTTGATTTGTAATTTTCGATCGCTAAAATTGCGCAATTTGAGGTTTTATCAATCTCCATTTTTGTTCTTGACCCCGCTATTCATATTGGGTGTGCTGTTCGGTGAATTGGTATCGTTTTCATTGGAATGGATTTTCCTTGGATGTTTAATTGCATCAACATTAACATTCATTCTGACCAAGAATGCACGGTTATCAACTCCTCCTTTCGCAGCGACAATAGTACTTCTTGGCTCTGTTGTTATTCAAAAAGTGCGCTTTCACGAGAATGAGATTTCGGATGGTGTTCATTCGCGTGTGGCCGTCGTTCAGGAGGTCGATCAAGGGGACAAGATTTGGAAGAAACACATTTTAAGTATCGAGAGTGAGAAAGGTGGAAAAGGATGGACTACCATAGATCAAGAAGTCGTTGTTTATTCGCAGCAAAGACTTCGGGAGGGCGATGTGATATTGTTTCGATCCGAATTAATGCCCATTGAAAACTCGGGTAATCCAGGAGACTTTGACAGTAAAGCATTTTGGAGGTCGAAGGATATTACCAAAATGGGCTTTATGGGAGCGGAGGATTATACGCTCGTCGATTATCGATCTCCCCACTGGATAACCTCGGCATTCAGCGCAACTCGAAATTACCTTTCGAATTTGATTAGTAGTTCATTGCCTGAAGAGGAAGCCTCATTAGCACGAGCCTTGATTTTGGGAGATAAGAGCAAATTATCTGGTGAAACAAGGCAGTCATTTGGAAATGCAGGGGCTATGCATGTACTCGCCATTTCTGGTTTGCATGTCGGAATCATCATGTATTTGTTGTTTTTTCTTTTGGAAAGAGGGCATCGATGGATTTCAAGACGATTGGCCGTGATCATCACATTGCTTTTCCTGTGGGTTTTTGCCGGGGTAACGGGTTGGAGCCCCTCTGTATTAAGGGCCACTTTAATGTTTAGTTTGTTACTTCTCGGACAGCAATGGGCCAGATCTGGAAGTCCAATGAACACCTTGTTCTTTAGCGCGCTCGTGTTGCTTCTTATCAATCCGTTGCTGCTCTTCAATATTGGCTTTCAACTATCGTACGCTGCAATTCTGGGCATTTTTCTATACTTTGGAAGAATAAAGGAACTTGTCAAAGTAAGAAACCGAATCTTGAACAAGGCTTGGGAAGGAACTGCACTGGGGATTTCGGCTCAAATGTTCACCATTCCAATTGTGCTCTATCATTTCCATCAATTTCCCAATTATTTCTGGCTGACCAATCTTGGAATTATGTGTCTCGCCGGAATCATTCTTGCCTCCGGTTTGGTATTCTTTGCCTTTCATTATGTTCCATATCTCAAAATAGGGTTAACGATTATTCTTGGATGGTCGCTTTTTGCGCTTCTCAAATTTGTTGATTGGGTCGACTCACTTCCGTATGGTGTCGCCAAAGGATTTGAATTGACGCCTCAAGAAGTAGTACTCTTTTTAGTCATGATGATTTTGCTGGTTTCGTTGTATCAACAAAAAAGAATTCGATATGCTTCTATCACAGTGCTGATAGTCATGATTGGGAGTTGGCAATGGAACCGCTTCCAAGCGATTGAAGATTCTGAGATTGTGGTCTTTAATAGTAATTCACCTGTAATTGCTTGTAAGCATGAAGGACAAGTTAGGGCGTTTTATATTGGAAAGAAAAAGAAAGCCGATCGGTTGATCGAGGCGTATGAAAAGGTAATGCCAGGGGCTATTCGAATGGACTCGCTTGAGAACGGAATCACTTCTGTGAAAATGGGAGAGACATTCATCGAAATTGCAAAGGATGAAGACGGAATTTGGATCCATCACGATAAAAAATCAACGTACATCCGGATGCGCTATCGTTTGCCTGAAGACGAAGCGGACGCCATTATTGATATGCCATATCTCGAGAATCGAAATGGGCATTATAACTTGTCGAAGGGCGCCTATCGCAAAAAACTTTAACAGCGTTCTTGAACATAGTTGGCTATGTATCGTGAATTAATTAACATTTCGTTTGGAAATATTCACTGGTTCAATACGAATGATAAAGCGCTATAGAGTCACGTAAGTAATTCACATCAACTTCGGTACCTTCATTTCAAGAAAACAAAGTACTAAGCGCTCATGCGATTCAAACTATTTGTACAACTATCTGCCTGTTTTTTCCTGCTTAGCAGTTATGGACAAACGTATACCGATGTCGCCGCATCTCAAAATGTGAGCTTCTTACAGAGTATGCCACAAACATACGCTTCGGGAATGTCGTTTTATGATTTCGATAAAGACGGCTGGGACGATTTAACTTTTCCCACCAATTCGGGTTCCATCCTGATGTATCGCAATGTGAACGGAACCTTTCAGCAAATTGAATTATTTATCGTTTCCATGGGAAGTGTGCGTCAAATTGTGTGGGTCGACTATGACAATGATGAAGATCTGGATGTTTGCATTTCCTATCATGATATGGGAATTCAATTGCAGGAAAACGATGGTAATTTCAACTTCACGGATGTCACGGCTAGCACTGGCTTAACAACGCAACCTTTTCAGGCTTATGGTTTTGCTTTTGCGGATCCGGATGCAGACGGTGATTTGGATATGTATGTTGCGTCGCACGAAATCCCCGGAATATTCCTTGCTCCGATGCACAATTTGTATTACGAGAATCAAGGCAATGGTACCTTCGTTGAAAAAGCGCAATCGCTAGGAATTGATAATGGCTATCAACCGACCTTTATGCCAGCTTGGTTCGATTATGACAACGACGATGATTTGGATTTAGCTATCATTAACGACAAAGAATATTGGACCGATGCATTCTATCATAATTCGGCCGGTGTCTATGAGGATACGGCATCTTTTCTTGGGTTTGAAAACAATGGACACAACCCGATGTCATTATCTGTGGCAGACTATAACAATGACGGTTTTCAGGATGTTTTCAAAACGGACGTCGGAAGTGATGTATCGATTAACGGTGTTCCTCTAGACCACAAATTGTATCGCAATAATTTCGGTACAGGTTTTACTGAGGTTGCACAAGGCTCAGGGTTGGACACGAATATCTTTTCTTGGGGTGCACTTTGGGTCGATTACGATAACGATTGCTTCGAAGATTTGGTCATTGCCACGGCTTTAGGATCAGGAACGGAATCACTGCTTTTCAAAAACAATGCGGGCAGTAGCTTCACATTAATGAATGATTCGATTAATGGCAATTTAGTCCATACGGCCTATAGTCCGATTAAAGGAGATATTGATAACAACGGATTTTATGACGTGGTAATCCTGAATGAAATGGCCGATCCAAATGTGCTATTGAATAGCGGGAACGGAAATCACTACATCAAATTGGAATTGATTGGAAATTACTCGAATGCGCAGGCAATCGGGTCGAAAATTGAGGTTTTTGCCAACGGGCAACATCAAACACAAACTGTATTCTGCGGCAGCGGGCTTTGCGTTCAAAATTCGCAACATAAAATTTTCGGATTGGGCACTTCCTTAGTGGCGGATTCGGTTGTGGTTACATTCCCTAGTGGAATTATCATGAAAGAATACAATCTGCCTGCCGATTCTAATTATATAATCCATGAGCAGGTTACCGAGTTTGTAGATTTGAATCAAGGGGTAGATACGGTATACGCATGTCCCGGCGATCAATTCGTAATCGGAATGGAAGGGTATATCAATTACGAATGGAGCAACGGTAGTATTGATTCACTAGTTACCGTTCAGAGCAGTGGCTGGTATTCTTATAACGCGACAAATCAAGCAATGGATACCCTCTTTGTTTCGAATGTAATCTATTATGATTTCGAGTACCCCATGAGCGTGGTTGAAAGTTTGACTGATCCGGGCTGTGGACAAGGGAGCGATGGCGCTATTGATTTGATTCTTACTCCCATTCAGTTTGTAAGCTCCGTTGATTGGTCCAATGGCAATACCGGACCCAATATTAGTGGTTTGACTGCCGGTACGTATTCGTATACTGTGACTACGAACCATGCGTGCGTTTATACGGGAAGCATCGTCCTTCAAAACACGCCGGTATTTACGACCCAAGTTTTGACTGAACCATTCTCGGATACAGATATGGGCTCGGCTAATTTCTTCATGTGGGGAGGAGTGGCCCCATACACTTTCGTGCTTGATGGAAATCCGGTTTCTAATCCAGTTACCAATTTGAATCCGGGAAATTACGACATCTATATTACGGATGCGAATGGATGCACGGACACCGTAAATTTTGTCATCGCAAATACTTCTACAGCGAGCCTTAATTCGCTGGACTCCTCTTCGGTTTTCGCGGTGGTAGAAAACGGACAGATTTTCATCTCCTCGCCATTAATGGATGAGATACAAAGTATCGAGCTATTCGATATGATGGGAGCCAAAGTTATGGGTGCAACTTCTTGGGATTTTGACGCATCTTCTGACAGTTCGTTTCATAGGGTCGATTCTTTAGCTAAGGGAATCTATCGGGTTGTATTGACCTTTGAAAACTTCCGAACCTCGCTTTCGGTCTCAATTCATTAGCGATTTTCAATTCCTGCAAATGTTATTTATTTCTTAACAGGACATCTCTGGCACACCCTTTGAAATACTCTTCGTGAATTTTAAAACCAAGAATTATGAAGAGAACAACTACACTAGGAATTGCAGTGATGGCCGTTCTTTTCTTTACGGCGTGTAAAAGAGAGGAATCGATCAACATTGATCAGAACAGAGTTTATTCGAATTATACTTACGAGTACAATGCGGACAACAACCGATCAACCATGACAGCCGTTTTCCGTATGGATAACAGCGGTGGTCGTAAAATTGAATTGAGCTACCCGGCTCGAGTTGATTTCAACGGCGAAGGTTTGGCATGGAGAGGCGCCCTTGGTTCTTACCAAATGACAACAAACGGATTGGCAAATGGAGGAAGATTTAACTACCATGATTTGGATAACAATACGTATACCAACGATGTAACTTCAATGACTCCGACTGAATTGCCATTTGGAATTACAAGTATCAGTCGAAGTGGTAACTTTTTCCTCCCTTGGGATGGGCCAGCATTACAAGCTGGAGAAACAATTCGAGTTCGAATTACCGCAGGAACCACGCGAACATTTACAACATCAATTGCGGGTGCAACGCATATTATTTTGAATCAAAATCAATTGGCGGGATTAACGCCAGGAAATGGAACGATTCAAATTGAACGCGAATCGTACGGGAATCTTACTTCTTCCAATCTTTCAGGAGGACGTATGACAAGCACGTACAAGAGTCGTCGCGTATTTATTAACATTAGCAACTAATCAGGATCAAAGAAAAAGCCTTCAAATCACCGGAATTGAGGGCTTTTTCGATTTTTTAAGTGGAAAGGTCATCGAGCTGCGACGCACTGAACTTGCCGAAGTGCCGAGATGCTTAGCTTTCATTTGTAACAATTAAGTTGATCCGAATTATAATCTTACAAAACCATATTTATGAAATTGAATTTGAAATCTTTAGCCCTCATGGCACTTCTAATGGGAAGCACTTCCGCATTTGCGCAGTTGAACCTTCAAGACAATACGAATGATCGCACTCGCGGATTGTATGATGGAGAAGAAGTGTTATCATATAGCTTTCCGAAATCCACTGATTTTAAATTAATTGATGAGAGGAAAAAAGTTATTCTAGAAGGAACGGGGGACTCAGCTGAGTTAGGCGTTTTAATTCCAGGAACGTATTGGATGCTCTTTGAAAGAGAAGATGGAAAAATGATAATGGATCGGTTTGAAGTAGCGAAGAAATAGAATCAACAACAATCTATATAGATGAGGAACCCTGGAAGTGGATGTCAGGGTTTTTTACGTTTCGTAGTTTATAGAAGATACGTGAAATGGATTTGATAAACAAGGAAATCAGCAAATTCAAAAACGAATTTTTGCGTTGAAGGTTTTTTGGGAAACATACCTTTCTCTTTGTTTATGGGAAGATTACGCACTATTTCAACACTAATAAATCTGCATTCCAAGCTCTTCAGTTGATGCTTTTTTACTCTTTTCCGAAAGATAGTGTTGCGAGATTTCGATATGTAAAGAAACAGTTATCCTAAAATATCCGTCTCTGCTTTGATCTCCTTCAAAGCAGCAATCAACGCATCCACATCTTCCTGACTCACATACGCCTGCGTTGATAATCGCAAATACACTTGGTCTCTTAGCTTGAAAACGGGAATTTCGATCTTGTATTTTTCAAAGAGTTCTTTTTTTAAAGGCGTTGGATCATGAATCGGAAGTGGAACGCTGGCAATTTGTCCAAGGAATTCATCCGAAATAGGGCAGAGCGGTTCCGCATCAAAGAGTTCGCAAAGTACCGGATAGTTCTTTCTTAACATGGCTTTGCTTCGAGCAGATACTTCCCACCAATTGTGTTGCTCCATAAATTCAATGGATGCAGGAATGGTTAAGAAAGCGGAGTAATCGCGCGTTCCTTGTAATTGGTGGTAATCCAAGAATTTTGATTTGCCCGGAAATTCAGCGTCGTATCCCCAGCTAATAAGCAAAGGGTCGAAGTCATTTTGAACCTCAGGTTTCGCATACAGGAAAGACGATCCTTTCGGTGTCATCATCCATTTATGACACGCTCCAGTGTAGATGTCAGCCTGTAATTCCGATAAGTCCAACGGAATGTGTCCGGGAACATGAGCACCGTCAACAATGGTAAGTAATCCAAGTGACTTAGCACGTTCACAAATCTCCTTTACCGGAAAAATGAGCGCCGTCATACTCGTAATTTGACTGATAAATATGGCTTTCGTGTTCTCTGAATATCCCGCAAAGAAATCTTCAATCATCTGTTCTTTTGAAGTAACCGGTAACTGAATGGTCTGCTGAACATATTTGGCTCCTGCCTTTTCACAGTAATAATTCCAGCTTTTATCTAAAGCGCCATATTCTTGGTCGGTGGCAAGTATTTCATCTCCTTCTTTCAAATCCAAACTCTTTGCAATGATGTTAATCGCATACGTAGGATTGGTGGTGTAGACCAAATTATCAGGATCGCAATTAATGTATTTCGCAAGTGCTGCTTTTGATTTCTGAAGCTGCTCATTACCCTTATTCACAAAGAAGTCCACCGGATCGCGTTCCAATGCCAATTGCCAACGTTGATAGTCTTCGAAAATAGGTTTCGGACAAGCTCCAAAAGAGCCGTGATTCAGATGTCGGTACTCGGGATTTAGAAGGAAGAAATCTTTGAAATTTGCCATGTCGGCAAAATACGGCAAATTTGAATGAATTTTTTATTCAAGACCTAAAACTTCCAGACCTCGAAGTAAGCGATACACCTTACGAAGTGTCAAATCTCGTTGTCGTACTACAGGGCTTTCAAATAAAGCAACCGCTTTCTCTTGAAGTTGAGTCAAAATGTTTCTTTCCATCTGAGTCAGAACTATGTCTTCGTCTGAAACGCGACTAGAACGCTGTGGGATGTCAAATACACGGAAATGTGCGTAGATACTGAAAATACGCTCCATAGCTTCAATATCGTCGTTGAGATTTTTGTTCATCGCAGTGATGTTCAAGATCTTATCTTCGACCAAAGGTTTAAGTTCCAATTGAATTTCCCCACATACCTCTGGGCGCGCAACTTCATAGAACGCATTCAACGCATCGAGCAATGCAAAATCCTCCAGGTTTACAATCTCCGAAACTGGGAGTTGGCGATATACCATGTCTGTAATTGCTTCCCTGCGTTCCAAGAAAATCGGCGAAATGTTAATGATCAAATACGACATGGTTGAAAGCTCTTTTTCGGCAGCGGTCCCCATGGCAGATAAATAATCCATTGTTGTATATCTAACCAATTCTTCAACGCTTTCCAGCGCTTGGATATCCTGCATGGTGGCCATTTTATCGGAAACCAATGAAAAGGCACGTCCAGTCGCAGCCAGGTGATCATAAAGTCCAATGCTGACCATTCCGTACGGTGCATTCGTATATCCTTTTCGTTCCGGATTATTTGCCAAAAGATCCAGCACGATGATATCACTTGTGAATAGGGAAGGTGTCTTCAGTTCCAGATCGAGATTGGTGCCTTGATAATTGATGTAGAAATCTCTAGGAGCCAATCGGTACGTAGCTTCCGTGTCTTCCTTGAGTAGTTCCTGAAGCCATTGCTTAAAAGGCAAGGTTTCTTTTTCGCGATCTACGAAAATGGGTTTGTCCGAAAGGAATTCAAATTCTTTGTTCTTGATGGTTGTTTGCAAATTATCGGTGGTTTCGCGAAGCATTTCCCAATACCAAGAAGCGTTCAATAAAGAAGTATTGATGACAGCAACATCACTGCGCGTTCCAAATTTAAACTGTTCGTAAAGCAATGGGTAGGTATCTTGACTGGATGCCGTAAAAAGTATTCCGCCGCCTTCGCAGGCATTTAAATTGTTGAATGCAAATTGACGCCAAGATTCGCTGTAATACAGGTTTTTCTCAAACGTCGCCGTTAACATTGTTGCTTTGATAGATTTTGCAAGTACCCACAAATGCATGTATTCATTGCTGCGTAGGAAATCTACATTATCCCCTGTGACGCCGATGTAGTCGGGATAATCGCGCTCCAGCTGTTGCCAATTTTCAAGTGATTTGTTTGCGACTTCACCAAAATAGAGCATTTGCGTTGCGCCTACTTTTGCATATCCTTTATCTTCAAATAGTCCGGAAAGATCAATATAGTTTTGTGTAACACCCGGATGCGCTGCTTCTGTTGCCTCATAGGCATAGCTGCGGGCTAAAATCTCTAAATCTTCGGCCGTTTTCTCAGGGTATTGATTCAATAAAGCACGCGTATCTTCAATCCAGCCGTTGTAACCATAATACAAGTTGAAATCGTAGAAATTGACTTGCTGATAATTCGTTTTGAACTCCTCCGGTGGTTCTTGCCCAAGACGTTTGTCACTGGCTACCTCCGAAATATCAAACGAAACGAAATCTGCTGCATTGCGATCCCAAACCTTGATGTATTTGGTTGGCTGTCCTTCTTCGAATGGAGTAGCGCTTAAATAATACCCTTCAGGTTTCTTTGCAATTCCATAAAAACACTCGTCACAATACGAGTCCAAATTCATCATAATGTGCGTAAAAACCTCCTCGAAAGCGGGGAAATTTCTCCGGACAAACTCCCTTTCAGGAATGGCATTCGCAAAGGAAACTTGTGCTGATAAAGCCATTAAGGCTATTAGAAGAAAGCGCTTATAAATCATAATTCAAAACTACCGGAATACTCGAAACAATAGTGCCAAGTTGTGTTAACGGTCAGAAGTATAACAAAAGTTTGGGAGTTAGTTAACAATAATTTTCTTCACCACTTTCCTTTGATTCCGATCAATAGAAGCGTTATTGTGTTGCAACAGAGGGATTATATCTTCTTCTGAAGGAACAGAAAAGCAATTCCGCCAAGGAAATACATGAGAGCGTCAATAGGATCGCTCGTGTATTGCGTGTTTTGATTAGGTAAATACCACTCGAAGTAAATAGAAACTGCGGCTACCTGAAGAAATACATTGTACCACGGAATCCGAATGTCGGGATCGTTTTTAATTCTTCGGACTAAAATCAACCCAAAGATGCACATGCTTGGAACGAACAGAAGATCGGTCAAATACCAACGCAGAATTCCGGTGGTTCCAAAGATATACGCCCATCGTACTAAAAAATACAGGCCCATGAGCCCCAGAAATAAAGATATGTCTCTGTGTTTAGCCATTCGGAGAAGCAGCAAGCCAGGCGAAGAAAGAAGCAATTGAGAAGAAAATCACTCCAATGGTATACAAGACTCGATAGAGAACCCGCAAAACCCAATACCGGGAATTGCGCCATTTATCAATAAATATATCAAATTTAGTTGGAGGCCGATACCGTTGCTTTTCACGGCGTTCCTCGCGCTTTTCTTCAATGATTTTTGGAGACAAGACTTCGCCGCAGTTGACGCAATAATCTTCGTCTTTATTCCAGAATTGGCATTTCGGACACTTTCGTTCTGTAGCCATAATTTTTAGATTGCTTTGGCAAAGATATGCACTAACATAGATCAAAATATGACATAGGTCAGGTCTCGATTATCAATTCTGAAATATGTACATTTGTGTATGCCTGTATTCATGAGAAACGTATTCCTATTACTTGGTTTCCTTTTGGTTACGTACGCCGGTATTGCTCAGAATATCAAGGTCAACAACCAGGAAGAATACAATTTCTACGATTATTTCAAGAAGTACCAAGAAGTAGAGTTTTCCGATCCGTCTGCCGCAGAAATATACGCCGACTCTTGTTTGTTTTGGGCCAGAAAGACCAAGAATGATCAGTTCATTGGAATGGCATTTCAGGTAAAAGGATGGTACGAAGAAACCAAATCCAACTTTAAACCAGCACTCGACTATTACTACAAGTCCTTGAGCTACATGAAGAAAGCCAACCAAGATCAAGGGATTGGAGATGCTTACGGAAATCTTGGAAATGCCTACTATGCCTTAAATGATCTCACAAAGTGTCTGGAGATGCAATTACTTTCTCTGGAATACTATGAGAAAATTCTGGCGAAAAAGCCTACAGGTAGGGCAAAAGATGAAGCCATGTCTGGGCGTTCCATTGCTTTGCACAATACGGGAGATTTGTATTTGGAAATCGAACTTTTTGATCAGGCAGATGATTATTTATATGAAAGTTTGGATTTTGATCTTAAGTACGGGAGTCCAAAAGATCGAGCAATTTCATACACCACGTTAGGAGCCATGTACAAGGCTTGGGAGAAGCCTGACAGCGCCGAGTATTACTTCCTAAAAGCCATAAATACAGTAGAGTTCGAAGAGCAACTTGACGAATATTCCAGAGCGATTTTAGAATATGCTACCTTGGATGGAGTGTCCATGTCTTTAGATAAACGATCTGCATTGGCAAGAGAGGCTCTTGAAAATGTGAGATACATGGAGCGGGCAGATGAAGAAGTGAAAGCATTGATCAAAATCAGTGATTATTTCTTCGATCAACTCTCAACAGATAGTCTCAGCACAATGTTGCGTGAGGCGTATTCATTGATCCAAAGAGAAGACCTGCTGGATTTAACACCGGATTATTTTCGAATGTATTCCCGATACAACTCAAGATTGGGCGATTTTGAACAGGCTTATTTTGCTTTGGATAACTATCTGGAATTAAAAATGGTAGCGGACGAACGCCGTCATACGCAAGATGTCATTGCTGGTGGAATTCGGTACAAATTACTAGCTCAATTTGAACAGGATAGTTTGCAACAGGTAAATGATTTTGCAAACGAAAGAACCGAGTATTTGGAGGACATTTCGGAAATTCAAAATATTGTTTACCTCAGTGTTATCGGTTTTATTTTGCTCATTTCCTCATTGATTTACTACGTAACATCCAATCGTAGAAAGAATCGAATGAATGCAGTTTTGGTAGAACGAAATCAACTGGTTCAGGAACAGAAAAGTATCGTTGAAGAACACAATAAATCCATTTCGGATTCCATTAATTATGCCCGAAGATTGCAGTCGGCACTGCTCCCAACTCCTGAGCAAATCAATAAGTTCTTGCCCAATAGTTTCTTGTTTTTCCTTCCGAAAGATGTTGTAAGTGGCGATTTCTATTGGTTCGAAAACAAGGGAGATTGGTGTTTTATCGCCGTGGCTGATTGTACGGGACATGGAGTTCCTGGAGCGATGGTTAGTGTTGTCTGTAGTAATGCGTTGAATCGCTCTGTGAAAGAATTCGCACTAAAGCGCCCGAAGGATATTTTGGATAAGACTCGTGAATTGGTGCTCGATGCCTTTGCGAAAAGTACAGAAGAGGTGGCAGATGGAATGGATATTTCATTGCTGGCAGTTCATATCAAAGAAAAGAGAGTGGTTTTTGCCGGAGCGCATAACGGACTTTGGCTGATTCGCGAAACGGGTAAGAATAAGGAAGAAAATGCCGATGTACGAATTCTAGAGGGGGAAAAGCATGTGTTGCTAGAGTGGAAAGGAGACAAGCAGCCAATTGGTAAGTTTCAAGCCATGAAGCCCTTCGAGGAATGTGAAATTCAATTGGAAGAAAACGATCAATTGTACTTGATGTCCGATGGCTTTGCGGATCAATTTGGCGGACCAAATGGCAAGAAATTCAAATACGTAGCGCTGAAGAAAACACTTCTAGAAATTGCAGACCAATCCATGGAAGAGCAGCGCGAAAACTTGTCTAGGGCTTATCACTCTTGGAAGAAAGACAACGAACAAATCGATGATGTCTGTGTAGTCGGTTTCCGATTGTAAAATAAAGGTCTCCAGTCCACTTCGAGATTTCGATAAACTCAATCCAACGGAGCCTCAGTGCACAATTCTATTGTAAGTCAAAATAATCCATCCTATCCATCGAACAGTCTAACAATCTAAAAGTCTAACAGTCAAAAATCGGAATCAATCCAACTCTTTAATCATCCACAAATCGCAAGCAAAATGCCCAGAATTTCCCATCGGACTTGATATTTGTTCGTAAC
>JADFAL010000011.1 GCA_015665275.1 Flavobacteriales bacterium
ATGTTTCTTTCCTTTTCTTATGAATATGGGGAAAGTAAGTAGAATGATTGATTGTACACCATCTCCCAAGTCATAAATTAGCTTCTCTTCCTCTTTACCAATTTTAACCAATAAAACATCTTTCTTTTCTTGCGGAATCAGCGTTATCTCTTCAAAGAAAAAATTGTCCTTTAGAAAAATTTCATAGTCCCTAATTAGTTTTCGATCACTTAATCTTCCAAGTAGCAACTTTCTTACTTCGCCAAAAATATTGTACCCTGTAAAAATTAGTTCGCTCTTAGCATCGTTAAAGTAATCTTTCTTTGTTCTAACGGAATATGCATCTTCTCCATCTACCCCATTGAATGTTCTAGTTCCACGTAAAATAGGGATATAAATACCTCCGCTTTGATTTGTAGTAATGCCTTCAATAGCCTCGTCGTAGTTTTTGGGAATATTATAGATTATTTTATTCCATTCATTTCCAAACCTTGTTCGAACCAATCTATCATTTAATGGGGTAACACTGTATCTTATTATTGAATCAAAGGTTACTCTAACATTGGCAGCTTTCTTAAAGTCTCGTTTAGGTCCGGTTGCATTTTTCGCATTCTCCAAGACAATACCCTCAGAATAATCCTCAAAGAATTCACAACCCAATTTATCGATAGAGTCAATCTTGTTATCTTTTAAAAGCTTCAATAAACTATTGGCTTCAGATTGAAAGAATTTTGTTTTTGAATTGGTTAAAATGGTTTCGCATTGCCCCCAGAACAAAGTTCTCATCATTCTACTTTTTCCACTATTGTTGGGGCCGATAAAGAAATTAACCTTTCCTAAATTTGAAATTTTGTTCGGTCGACTATTAGAGTCAATATTGATATAATTCGATAGCTCTTTAGTGAATAATATTGCGGTAGTGCTCATGCTATGTTGTTGCTATTTTTCTTAAAGGTGAAAAATAACAATTACCTCAATTTAAAATAATGAGTATAAATACTTAAAAATTATCCTTCGAATTACAGGTTATATCGAATCTCAACGGCAGTAGCTCCTTTCCCATATTCCTGATAACTCGCGTCATAGGCTTCTACACCTTCTTGATCTCGGAAAAACTCACGTACTTCTTCTTTCAGAACTCCGGTTCCTACCCCATGAATAACAATCAATTTTCGAATTCGCTTGGCACGTGCCCTTTTCACAAAAGAACGCAACTCCATCAACTGTTTCCGCACGATATCAGTATTCGTCCATCCGGAATGTGAATTGGTTAAAGACTCAATATGCAAATCGATTTCCCAAACATCAAACCCTTGCTTACCTGCGCCAACATGCTTTGTTTGCTGCGCTTTTCTTGATGTTGAAAAGGTTTCGTCTTCATTTATACCAGCGATGGTAGTATCATTGATTTTATAGTCATTGCTATACACAGGTGCAATTTCCGACTTAAGACAAATGCGTTCAAATCCGTGATCGTCTTCAACCTTGAACTTGCCTACACCGAGAATCTCGATTACTTTCCCTTCTCCCTGCTCGTGCAGAAAGGTGATCTTTTGTCCAACGGTAAAACTCATGCTAAAAAGAATGCAGATCGGATCCAAACCAAATCCAGAGCGAAATACATGAAGAACGGAAGTGCGAATGCCAACAACCACAGCAATAGTATTACGGTTCTGAACAAAGGAGAAGCATCTGCTTTAAGTGGTGCTACTAGTACGCTGTTCACTTGACTTGCAATTAGCGGATCGGATTGATCTTCAGATATTTGATCGATATATTTCTTCAATTGTGGCGTATGCTCTAAAACCACTTGTTTGATTCGAGCAAACTCTCTGTTCGTAAGACTTTTATACGATTTTTTGTAATCTACCTCTTCCTTATTCAGTTCCTTATGCATGTGATACTGCTTCTGCAAAGAACGTACTCGGAATCCCATCAAGAAACCAAAAACGATAAGGAGATAACCGAATTCACCAATGAAGAATCCAACCGCGATAATGATAATGGAAGAAACAAACGCGAATGCCATAAGAAAGTACTCGTGGTTTGCCAATCCGAACAGTTTGAATAATTGCCCTCCATCCAATGGGTCTAGCGGGAGTAGATTAATGATATTCAAGAGCAAGAACAATGCGGACAGTTGTAACATCCATGCAATATGATGCGTGTTACTGTACCATAATAAAGCCGCCCCGATTAGCATTCCAGGAAGCGGTCCAGCAAATACGACCATAAAAGATTCGCGCTGCGAATATTTGCGTTTCTTCCCTTGAACAAAGGCTCCCATAAGTGGGATAAACAACATTCGGACATTCTCGTATTTAAAGACCTTCATCATGATGAAATGTCCCATTTCGTGGATAATCAAAACGGCTATCAACATGGCAAGAAAACTGAACTCCTCTATCCCGAAAAGCCATAGAAACGCCATTGTAAACAGTACTAACGATAAAACCGTTAATCCTGCACTACTGCGCGGCTTGTAATCAACAAGGTTGGGCTTTGGTGGATAAAAATCAGAGTCTTCCATTTATATAAATGTATTTAGAAAATCTCAAAAATCAACTATTTATTGCTCTAGTCGAGCAAAATCTTTGGCGAAATATGTTAAAATACCATCTGCCCCTGCTCTACGTATGCTTAAAAGCATTTCCATAAAGGCCGAATCATAATCCAACCATCCTTTTTGTGAAGCCGCATGAATCATTGCATATTCACCACTCACATTGTAAGCAGTAATGGGTAGATCACAACTTTCTTTGAGCATGTGGATAATATCTAGATAGCACGTCGCAGGTTTTACCATCAACATATCAGCTCCTTCCTCCATATCTAGTTGTGCTTCAATTAAAGCTTCACGTTTGTTGGCCGGGTTCATTTGATAGGTTTTCTTATCGCCTGATTTCGGTGCAGAGTCCAAAGCATCCCGAAACGGACCGTAAAAGGCACTGGCATACTTCGCTGTATAAGACATGATGCTGACATCGGAATATCCTGCATTGTCTAATTCAGAGCGGACCCCTCCAACTCTACCATCCATCATGTCACTTGGTCCGATGATGTCAATTCCGGCTTGTGCTTGAGCTACAGACATTTTTGCAAGAATGGGAAGAGTTTCATCATTCAAAATAACTCCATCTTTAACAAACCCGTCGTGTCCATCAGAAGAATACGGATCCATAGCTACATCGCTCATTAAAACCACCTCTGGGAATGTCTCCTTGATCTTTCGAATGGCATGGAGATAGAAGTTCGCATCACTGTAGCTGTAAGTCGCTGTCGTGTCCTTTAGCTCGTCTTTAACTGCTGGAAACAATACAAACGTTCGAATTCCTAGCGTAATACAAGCCTCAATTTCAGGAATAAGCAAATCAATGGACCATCGATATTGGTTTGGTAAGGAGGCAATCTCATTTTTCACTCCTTTCCCATCTTCTAAGAACAAGGGATAAATAAGGTTCTGAACGCCTAATTGCGTTTCTTGAACCATGTCACGAATGGCACTATTTTTACGGTTTCGACGCGGTCGGATATGCATATGATGTTGTTTGGAAACAAATTTACCAATTCACGTGTAATATCACGATTTTTGCTATTTTAGCCTTGCATTATTTCGAAACCGAATCTATGAAAAAGGCCATTCTCAAACCTCTCGTTTTCTTTGCTGCCGGAGCTGTTCTGCTTAATTCCTGTGGTGAAGAAGCTAAGACGCAGAAAAAAGTAGAAGAAGAAACGTTCGATGAAACAAATTCATTCCGAGCGGTATTTGATGATCAGATTTTCAGTATCCCTTCCCCTATTCAAACGGGATATTTGATTAAAAAGCTGAATCTAAATTTTGATGAGTCTTTGTTAAGCGACCGATCTACGGTGTCAAATTATGCTTCTGAACACAAACAAGCATTGAATCTTGGAGTGTACGGAACCGATTTGGGGTATGCATCCATGTACGGTCAGAAGAATACTTCTTTGAATTATCTAAAAACGATCGAAACTTTAAGTGATGCTCTTGGTTTGGATGCTGCATTCAGCGCGAAATTTATAGCAGAATACGAAAGCAATTCAGGCAACGAAGACAAAACGGTGAAATTAATGTCGCAGGCATTCAAAAGCGCAGACAACTTCCTAAAGAACGCGAACAGAAAATCAGTTTCTGCTAAGATTTTGACGGGAGGATGGGTAGAATCCATGCACTATGCAACTACATTGAACTCCAGAACACAAAGCGAAGACATTCAAAGAAGAATTGCACAGCAGAAGCAGTCATTAGAGTCTATCATCGAATTACTTGGGCAATACAATGAGGACAAAACGAATGATGAACTTTTAGTGCAATTGAAAGACCTGAAAGAATCGTTCGATAAAATTGTTCTTGAATATGTATATGATGCTCCAAGTACGGAAGCTGACAATAACAGAATGAAATTGAATCATACTTATAACATTGAATTCGATGAAGCGATTGCAGAAGAGATCACTGCCAAAATCGCTGTAATTCGTAACGGAATCATTAAAGCTTAAAACACGATGAAATTATTTCTAACTGCCCTGGCAACTACACTTATTTTCGGAAGTACCCTTGCGCAAGACTGTGAGCGAATCGTGGATAACTGTGAAAAACTGCTGTCGAAGAACGCGAAAAGCGAATTCATTTCTGATGGTCAGGTATACACTGCCTTTCTTGATCGTGGTGAAGTAGCAAAATTTGAAACGACCCTATTCGGTGGGTCAACATACAGAATTGCGGCAAGCGCCGGTGATGATGAAGATTATGTGGTTTTCACATTGAAAGACCCAGCAGACAATATTTTGTTCACAAACAGCAACTACAATAATGCTCCATACTGGGACTTCGAAGTTGAAGAAAGTATTACTGTAACCATCGAAACAAAATTGGATCCAGACTTGAAATTTTCAGGTTGTGTCGTAATGCTCATTGGATTCAAATAATAAGCCCGAGCGCCCATGAGCGAACGAATACTTCGTGCTTTAATGCAGCTCTTCGCAATTGTAGCGAAGGTGGACGAAGTATCACATAGAGATCAAGGCGACACACTTCTTCAAAGTACTGAAGGAAAGAAAGTTATCGAGAGTTTCTTAAAGTCTGAGTTAAGCTCTTCTGATGTTGAGAAATACCTTAATATTTTCGAGGAATTCCTGAATTCCACTCGAGGAAAAATCTACAATAAATCCGGCGACAAAAAACGTACCTCACTGCATTCTGTGAAGGTTTTACGCATCTGTGAGCAAATCAACAAAGAACTCACACAGCGTCAGAAGTTCATTGTACTAGTGCGTATTTTTGAGTTCATTCACTCCGATAATGTGTTAACGGAAAAGGAAATGGATTTCATCCAAACGGTGGCCGACTCCTTTAACATTAGTTCAGAAGAATTCCGCCAAATTCACGATTTCATTCAAGCAACGGCGGATGATATCGTAGACGAAAAGAACCACGTGTACTATTGCGCCAATAATACGCGTGAATTCATTAATTCTGAATTTGCAGAGGTAGACGGTCTGGACGGCTTTATTCACGCCATTTACATTGAAAGCGTAAAGACTATTTTCTTCCGTTATTTCGGTAAGGATGAGCTCTTTATCAACGGTCAAATTTCTGATACAGATAAGACGCACGTTTTTAATATCGGCTCAACGATTCGTACAACAAAGAGCCAGCAAATTTTCTATAGTGACATCATCTCTAGAGTGTTAGATCAGGAAAATAGGGAAACACTCAATTTCGAAGTCAATAAAATAGCGCACTCTTTCAAAGCAGGCAATCTAGCGTTGAAGGAACTATCCTTAACCACCACAAGTGGAAATCTTGTAGGGATTATGGGAGGTTCTGGAACTGGGAAGACGACATTGATGAATATCATGAATGGGAAGATCAAACCCACTAGTGGAAACCTCAAAATCAACGGTGTAGACCTTCATGAAGACAGGAAATCACTGGAAGGTGTTATTGGTCACGTAAGTCAAGGAGACCTGTTGATTGAAGAATTATCGGTATTCGAGAATCTATTCTTCTCTGCGCGCTTGTGTATGAAAGGATTTAGTGATTCAGAATTAACCAAAAAAGTAGTAGCGACCCTGAAAACACTGGGGCTTTATGAAATTCGCTATTTAAAAGTTGGATCAACTTTGGATAAGGTGATTTCCGGTGGTCAGCGAAAGCGCTTAAACATTGCATTGGAATTAATTCGAGAGCCCTCTATCCTATTTGTTGATGAGCCGACTTCTGGATTATCCAGCAGAGATTCGGAGAACATCATGGACCTCCTCAAAGAATTGTCTTTGAACGGTAAATTGGTTTTTGTAGTCATTCACCAACCCTCTTCCAATATTTTCAAGCTATTCGACCGCTTATTGATCATGGATAAAGGCGGCTATCCAATTTACGACGGAAATCCACTGAATGCTATCGTGCATTTCAAGACGAATTCCTTCCGAGGAAATGCGCACGAGCGTGAATGCGGGCTATGTGGTAATGTAAACCCAGAACAAATTTTTGATTTAATTGACGCTCGGATCGTTGACGAATTCGGAAATGAAACACAGGGAAGAAAACGATCTGCCGAAGATTGGCACGAATTATATTTAGAACAGCGCGAAGAGTACGAAAAAAAGGAAGTTGAAGCCAGTGCAGTGCGCATTTCTCAATTGCCTGGAAAATGGCGTCAATTCACGTCCTATGTGCGGCGAGATGTCCTAAGCAAAGCATCAAATTTGCAATACATTCTGGTAAATTCTCTGGTAGCGCCAATCTTAGCGCTTTTCCTGAGTTTCTTCATTAAGTATTTTGATTCGGGAGAGGCAGGTGGATACTCTTTCTATGGGAATGAGAATATCCCCCAATACATCTTCATTGCTGTAATCGTCTCCATATTTCTTGGACTTACGGTTGCCGCTGAAGAAATCAACAAAGACAAAGAAATTCTGTCAAGGGAATCCTTCCTGAATATTTCTAGAAGCAGTTATTTGTACTCGAAGGTGCTGATCATGTTTGCTATTTCAGCGATTCAAACAGGACTCTTTTTACTTATTGGAAATCTCATTCTCGGGATTTCTGAAAATTGGCTAGAATATTGGCTCGTTTTATTTTCTACCGCATGTGCATCAAACTTGCTCGGTCTCAATATTTCAAGCGCATTCAATTCAGCTAAAGTAATTTACATCATCGTTCCCTTATTAATTATTCCTCAGCTTTTATTCAGCGGGGTTATCGTGAAATTCGACAAGCTCCACCCTTCTCTTTCTGAAGCAAATAAGGTTCCTTGGGTAGGAAACATGATGATTTCGAGGTGGGCATACGAAGGATTGGCCGTAGAACAAAGTATCGATAACTCCCTTTCCGAAAAAACATTCCAATTCGAACTGGAGAAAAGTCAGGCCAAATGGAAGAAAGACTACTGGTTGCCCGAATTGAAATCAAGAATGGTGACGCTCCAAACTCCTGATGAGCATACCGATAAAGAACTGGAAGATGCCCGAACCATTCTAATTAATGAGATTGAACGCGAGGACACGTATTGGAGTAATTTATCGTGTGAATCATGCGTCAAAGACTTGAAATCCAAAGAAATGAGCGACCAAGCTGATTTCAAAAACATCAATAAGTTTCTGGATTATCTCAAGAACAACTGGAACGAAAAGGTTAATAAGAATACGCGTAGGATCAATAATTACATTCATAAGGTTGGGGAGGCCAATTACATTGCCCAGAAAAAGAAATATACGAATGAGGCCTTACAAAGCTTTGTGACAAACCGTCTTGAATCGGAAAAGGTAATTGTTCATGAAGGGCGCTTGTATCAAAACGACGACCCAATTTACAACGACCCCGTGGGAGTTCCTTTCTTTCAGTCGCATTTCTACGCGCCGCATAAGTATTTGTTTGGTCGAAAATACAGCACATTTGGTGTCAATTTGGTCTTTATCTGGATCATCTCCATTCTTACCTACATTGCTTTGTATTTCGACATTATTCGATATATGTTAATTGCTTCCGTTCGCTTATTGAAGCGTATTTCTGGTAACCGCGTAGGGACGGCAAAGTAACAGCTGGATCTTACGGCACAAAAAAACCGGCCTCTCGATATGCTCAAGGACCGGTTCAAGTATTTAAAATTGTAGTCTTACATCAACATTCCACCACAAACATTAATTGTTTGTCCGGTAATGTATGCAGACATGTCTGACCCTAAGAATACGGCCAAATCTGCTACATCTTTTGGTTGGCCTCCACGCTTCAATGGAATAGAAGCTCTCCACTCATCAACTACTTTCTGATCCAAAGACTCAGTCATTTCCGTTTCAATGAAACCTGGTGCAATTGCATTACATCGGATGTTACGAGATCCTAATTCTTGTGCTACGGACTTCGAGAACCCAATCATTCCAGCTTTAGAGGCTGCGTAATTTGCCTGACCAGCATTACCGCTCACTCCTACTACAGATGACATGTTGATGATAGAACCTTTACGCGCTTTCAACATCGGTCGTTGTACTGCTTTTGTAAGGTTGAAGGCAGACTTCAAATTGGTATTCATTACTTCATCCCACTGCTGCTCTGACATTCGCATTAACAAAGTGTCACGCGTAATTCCGGCATTATTGATCAATACATCTACAGTTCCGAACGCTTCAATCACCTGGTCCACTAATTCCTGCGCTTGATCGAATTGAGATGCGTCAGATTTAAATCCTTTCACCGTTCCACCATTTGCCGATAATTCAGCTTCCAAAGCTTTCGCTCTTTCTTCAGATGACAAGTACGAAAATGCAACTGTAGCACCTTGATTTACACATTCCTCAGCGATTGATTTCCCGATCCCTCGAGAAGCTCCTGTAATTAAAACAACTTTGCCGTCTAGTAATTTCATGAAATTCTAATTTTTGGCAAATATACATATTCTATTGGCTGAAAATGGATGCCTAAAACCTTCAAGTACACGCTTAATTACCAATATCTCAGTAGAAATTCGTCGAAATGTTCAATGGTTCGTAACGAATATTCATGTAATCATCAATAATTGGGGATTGTTTGATCAGATTTTTACATTTGATTAGGTTTAGTTGTAAAAGGTAGTTTAGGTATAGAGAGTGATTCATTGAGTCACTCTCTCTTTTTTGAGCTAAACTCTAATTAAAGAAGTCCCAAGTGATTCCCACGCGAACTCTCGTTCCAGCGATCGTGTAGCCATCGGCTTCGAGAATCGTTCGATCATTCCAGAAATAACCGATATTTTCAAACCGTGCATAGAATCGGAATTGATCAATTCCTAACGAAGCAAAGAAATGCAGATTCACCATACCCGGATTTGTTCCTATGGAATTGTTCCAATAGAATGCATCCATTGAAGGATTGTAGCTTCTCAAGGTGAATCCATTGTTGTAAGAAGCGTCTACACCAATTACAGCAGCCAGTTTCTTCGCTTTGAACAACCTTCCCTTAATGTACAATCGAGAGTATCCTTGAAACGTAGGGAGATAGTTGTATCGATCTGTGCTTAACACAACCGACGGACGCCAATGCAAGAAGTTCCATTGCAAGTGTGCACCAAACTGGATCGAATTTCCTGATCCTAGAGAGTCATTTAGCCCCCATGATGTTCCATTAAAAGTGTAAACAGAAGGAAGCGAAAATACAGTAGCTTTCCCGTCTAGTGAGAGTAAACTGTCTCGAATGATATAGTTCACGTTTCCACCAACTTTAAACCAAAGTTGACGGTTGATGGTGTTCAATTGATAGTCGTAATTGTTTCCGTAGTAAAAACGTTGAATCGCATCAGCCGGTAAGGACGAGAAGATAGCATGTGCTCTCACATTTAATTTACGAGAAGAGTATTCTGCCGAAGCACGATCTTCCCAGCCATTGAATCCGCCAACCAAATTGAAGCGCAAGGAATTCTTTAGTGAAACTCCTTTCCACTCGAATCTGAGTTCTGATTTTAAGTCAATTTCACTTGTATCTCTTAAATCTCGCACATCCCAGCTATTCCAGTAGCGATGCTGAATTGTTCCATCCACGTACAATCCAGTAGTTTTATTTAAGAAGTACACCCCTGCTCCATTGGCAATCGATGGATGATTCCAAACGTCTTGCGTTTGTGTGGAATCGTAATTAAGCATGGTGTAGCCTTCAATGTTGGCGCCACTATTGCTCTCAAAAAACTTTCTGTTGATAATCTCAAACTGATGCTTAGTTACCAATCCAAAGTGATTCAAGGAATCCGAAGTGAAATTCACAAAGTTCTGCAATTCCGCTGTTGCCATGCGTGTTTCACTATTCGCTGTTTTTTGTACTGGAACAAATTCCAATCCTATTCCAATTAACGTACCTACATTGATACTAGTATCAGTAGTTACACCTCCCGGATGCGATACTCTATACGACTGGAAACTCCCAGAAAGTTTCATAGAATAACGCAATCCATCACGTTGGATTCTAAGACGAACATTGTCTGAAGAAAAATCGCTACTTCTTAATAGCCCCGTACCAATCATACGGTCATAATCGAAATTGAGTTTGAACCCGTATAGGAAAGCTTGTGTATATCGAAGATGAAGAAACTGAGTTCCTTGTGAGCCGAATGAATATGCAAAACCTAAATGTGGTAATGAACTGTAGCGCATTTGATCTTGCGATGAAAATTGATTCAAACGATACTTTGTAATATCCAGAAACAACTGATCCGCAGAAAGTGCGTATTGGGTCGAAAGGTTTCTGCCTCCATCAAAGGAACTTGGCAAGGGGTTTCCCGAAATATCAAATGTATCTAGGGCTCCTCCGGTTCTTTGTGTGAAAAGTAAAGTGTCCGGAACGAGATCTAGCTGGGCATGTGAAGCTGCCGACAGTGCTAAGAACATGAAGAAAATCCGGAATTTCATCTCAGCTAAAAGTATAAAAAAAGGGCTGCCCGAAACAAATCAGGAGCCCTTTAAAATGGGTTTTAACAAAGATTAAAGCGCGTTAACACGAACCTGAAGACCAGACTTCAAGTTAGCTGCTTTATTCTTGTGAATAATGTTACGCTTCGCCAATTTGTCGATCATACCATTAACTGAAGGAAGCATTTTCTCTGCTTCTTTCTTGTCTTCAGTGTTACGCAAAATACGAATCGCGTTACGCGTCGTTTTGTGCTGATACTTGTTACGAAGGCGCTTTGCTTCGTTTGATCGGATTCTCTTTAATGCAGACTTATGATTCGCCATACTTAACCTTTCTTATATTAAATTGTTCTTTGCAGCCCATAGGAGAATCGAACTCCTGTTTCCAGGATGAAAACCTGGCGTCCTAACCACTAGACGAATGGGCCATTTCAGTGCGGAGTTTGAGGTCAGAGAGCGAGGTTTCACACTCGTTACTCACACTTCACGCTGAGTTTCGCAGCCCATAGGAGAATCGAACTCCTGTTTCCAGGATGAAAACCTGGCGTCCTAACCACTAGACGAATGGGCCATTTTAGTAATGAGTTTGAGGTCGGAGAGCGAGGCCTTCACTCTATTTCATCATTCACACACTATCATTTGTATTTCAAAGTGTCGCCAAAAGCGAGTGCAAATATAATTTGAAATTCCGTAATCACAAACGTTCACGGGGATTTTTTCTAAAAAATTACGTCATCTTCTGACGAGAACTTGAAGCCCAATCTTTTACCGGTCGCAGTTTGTAAATCAGAGCTGATTTGATTCACTTGACCAATGGTAATTGCCTGTACTCTTTCGTAGGGTGGTACAACCAAATCAAAGTTGATCGCAAAAGCCATTGCTGTCTGTACAATATGACGCTGAACTTCATCTGTTAGTACGTTGTTTTCCATATCTTTAAACAAGGATTCCAATGGCCCCTTCCCTTCTACCATAAAGTGATAATTGTGATTCATCAGCATACGCCCAATAAGATAACCGACATCATTAGAACGATTTTGCTCCATAGATTCAGCTAAGAAATTGAAGATGTTAATCACCGCAAAGAAGCCGTTCGCTCCATTTTCTTTTAAATAATCCGATTCCCAAATTGGATTTTCATCATCGAAACGAAAAATATTAGAGTGCAATTGAAACACGAGTGTATCGCTACCAATATGAAGACGAAATTCGTATTTCCCTTTGTCTTCATAAATCAATCGTACACGCGAATCATCGACATGCTTTTTTAATTCTACCAATTCATCCTGAACCACAACTTTGAATGATTCAAAAACGCCCTCTGAATAATCTGCAATGTCTTGTTTCATCGCGGCTTTATTGACCAAAAGATCAATTATCACCTCTCTTCTTTCGTGTTTCTTATCCATAATTAATACGCCTTAGCGAAGATCACCCGACCAGCTGAAGGCTTACCAGTTACCATACACTCACCTGTTTCTTCTTCTCTATCGAAAGGAATACAGCGAATTGTTGCTTTTGTGTCTTCTTTGATTTTTTGTTCTGTCTCCTCTGTTCCATCCCAGTGCGCTAGGAAGAACCCTCCTTCATTCTCTATTCTTTCTTTGAACTCGTCGTATGAATCCACTTTATGCGTGTTTTCTGCTCGGAAGTTAAATGCTTTGTCAAACAAATTTTTCTGCATTTCATCCAATAATGATTCAATGTGATCCGCTGCTCCATCAAAATCGATAATTTCTTTCGTTTTCTCGTCACGACGCGCTACTTCAACAGATCCATTACCTAAATCACGAGGTCCCATTGCCAGACGGATTGGAACTCCCTTCGCTTCGTATTCTGCAAACTTCCATCCTGGACGTCTGTTATCGTCGTCATCCAATTTGAATGAAATTCCGCGTGAACGCAATTCCTTAGCTAGTTCATCGAATTTTTCAGAAATCGCCGCCAGATCTTCATCTGACCTAAATATAGGGACGGCTACCACTTGAATTGGCGCCAATGCCGGAGGTAAAACCAATCCTTCGTCGTCTGAATGCGTCATAATTAACGCTCCCATTAAACGCGTGGAAACGCCCCAAGAGGTTGCCCAAACGTAGTCTTGCTTTCCTTCTTTATCTGTAAACTTCACATCAAAGGCTTTGGCAAAATTTTGTCCTAAGAAGTGTGAGGTTCCGGCTTGAAGTGCTTTCCCGTCTTGCATCATTGCTTCGATACAATATGTTTCATCCGCTCCCGCAAATCGCTCGCTGTCACTTTTCATACCTTTAACAACAGGCATAGCCATGTATTCTTCAGCAAATGCAGCGTACACATTATTCATTCGCTCCGTTTCTTCCAATGCTTCTTGCTTTGATTGGTGAGCCGTGTGCCCTTCTTGCCACAAGAATTCTGCTGTTCTAAGAAATATGCGTGTTCTCATCTCCCAACGAACTACGTTCGCCCATTGGTTGATCAAGATCGGTAAATCACGGTACGATTGAATCCACTTTTTGTATGTATTCCAGATAATAGCCTCACTTGTAGGGCGAACCACCAATTCTTCAGTCAATTTTGACTCAGGATCCACTATTAGTTTTCCTGGGTTATCAGGGTCATTTTTAAGTCGATGGTGCGTTACAACCGCACATTCTTTAGCGAATCCTTCCGCATTCTTTTCTTCAGCTTCAAACAAGCTTTTTGGAATAAAAATGGGGAAATAGGCATTTGAGTGTCCTGTTTCTTTGAACTTTGCGTCCAACACATCTTTCATCTTTTCCCAGATCGCGTATCCGTAAGGTTTAATGACCATGCACCCTCTTACGTCTGAATGCTCTGCCAAATCTGCCTTTGCTACAACTTCATTGTACCATTCCGAATAGTTTTCCGCTCTCGTCGTTAATTTCTGAGCCATTTGAAATCTGAATTTTGAATAAGGGACAAAAATATAAAAAGAAGGAAGGCAAATGCGACTTGTGCGCACTATTAAATGGCATAGGATGAATTAACGTCAAATGAACTTAAATAAGTGAATTGCCGAGCATTCTTACGGAATAGGAATTTTGAATAAACAGACAGTCTAACGGAACCGATTTAGAACGCATACAATTGAATCAAGACGACTCTTAGGAATTTTAAAATGAGAAACAAAACCTTCTAAATAAGCGTTTTAGGACCCCTACGCTTTTTGGGATAGCCTCTCTTGAATAGTTTGATCGAAAGTCATTTTCTTGAGTTTACTTTTTACCCAAGCAGAAATATCAAAATACTCCAACACCACACGTTCATTATGGTCATTGAGCAATTCCGTGATTTCCTCATCCATTTTTTCAAAGATTTCTAAGCGATTTACGCCATCGATTGTTTTGGCCAACTTTCGAATGTGCTTGATACAAACATTCTCTATTTGATAATCTCGGTCTTGTTTGCTTAAGTACCTGTTGGTAGATTTCACTACGTATTCCAAGAAGTCGTAATTCTCTAATTCGTAGTGTATTACAATGTTAAACAGACGTGAAAAGCTATATATGTCACGACGCAAATTCTGCTCATTATCATTCAGTACTTCATTCAAATAATGAAGCGCTTTTTTGTAATCGCCAACCCCAAAATGACTATAAGCCTTGTTGTAGGTTAGTAAAACCTCCATTTCCTTACTGATCTTGCCTTCGTACGTTTGCTGTAAATCCTCAATGGTAGGAATCAACGCCACACTTCCATTGAAGTCGCCTAAAGAATGAAGCAGCACCAATTCTTGATTGTAGGTGTTCGAAACGATTCGAACAGCAATGTCCACCGATTTGAATGCCTTCTTTCCTTGCAAGCTGCGAATCTCTTCGATTAATGCCTTTGCTTTGTCAAATTCACCTTGATCTGTATGGCAACGCAGCAAGTGGAATAAGGTATTTACGTAGCGCTGTCCGGCATCCAACTTGATGTCTGGATTATTGTCTAGAATCTCTTTGGTGCGATTAAAGAATTGAAAACTGTCTTCGTAATTACGGTTGGTAGCCGCACAGAGACCTTTGATGTAATAACAAATCGATGCAGCCTTAGTACTCAACGCCGTATTCTTTCCTTTAATCAGGTGATAATCAGCGATGTCTTCTACAACTTTGCGCTCACCTTCGTTCCGTGTAAATCCTCCAGAGCGGAAAATTTGATTGATTTTACTATAAATCACCGTGTATTCTGCCAGATTTCGAAGTTTGGCAATAACCCTCTCTTCTTCCTCAACCAAAATATCCAAGTCGGTTGTAAACTCTCCTGATTCATAAGCGGATTCCAAGAGCTTCTTTTCCCAACTAATCAACTCAAACCAGTAGTAGAATTTCTCGTGACGCTTCGCAATTTCCTTTGCACGTCCAACAAACTTCTCACACTCCTTGTACAGCGCCTTGTTGTAAAGAATCTCTACATTTTTGATCTCTTGAGTAAGCGTACTACTAATACTTTGCTCACTGTAATAGGCCCTCAAACTCTTCAGGATCAACTTGTAAAGATGGTTTTTCTCAGACGGCAAATGTTTAATGAACGTTTCTCCATCAAACTCCTTTTTCAGCGCCGCTTCGTCATAAACCGATTGCCTCTCAATGTAATCGAAGATTTTTAGATAGTTCTTTTCTCCTGATTGCAAAGACGACGAAAGTTTGAAAAATCGCTTTTCAGATTTGGTCAGCGACTTCACAAGTTTAAAGAGTTCAGTAGATGGCTTCATGTTTAACTGTTGGGGTTTTAGTCATGGAATGTCATGCAAAATAAGAATTAAGATTCAAACCTTATAATTTGAATCAGATTAATGTTTAAACTGTAAACTCCTTTGATTCTTGCGTAGAAAATTAATATCTAGCAATACTATAGTCAATCAATAGGGTAATAAGAATACAAGAAAGGCCTTGGTTTCCCAAAGCCTTTCTAAACAACAACAAACTAAAAAACCTCAATTGGACAATGTCCTACCTGAGGGTTATCTTTTCACCCTTTTCGATGATATCATCTGGACTGGTAAAACCATTCAATCGCATGATTGTCTTAGCATTCAATGCGTATTTTTGTGAAACTTCAGCTACAGTCATGTTTTCCGTAAGCGCAGTTCTTTTTCTCTTAAATATATTTGATCGCTTTTTGGGCTGAACGTAAACCACATCGCCCGCTTCCAACATATCTTTTTCACTATTAAAGTCGTTGTATCGGTACAATTGTTTCAATGTCAATCCAAATTCTTTAGAAATCTTATAAAATGTATCTCCTTCTTTCACGATCACGTACTTCACCTTATTAGAATGAAGCATCACTGAATGTTTGTTAGATACGGATTCATTATTTACAATTAGTTCTGGTGCTTCAAGCGTCATTCCGCTGTCGTATTGATCCAATTCAAGCTCCTCAATTATTTTGATTAGCTTTTCAGGATATGTAGAACTGGTGGCGTAACCTGCCTTTTTCAGTCCTTTCGCCCATGATTTATAATCGGTAACTTCATAATCGAACAGGAAGGCGTATCGGTTATACGTTTTTAGAAAGGTTGAATGATCTTGATACGACTCACTGGCATTCTTATATACACGAAAGCATTCGCCTTTTGCGTCGTCGTCTTTGTACATCTTCTTGCCCGTCCATCCATGACATTTGATTCCAAAGTGATTGTTTCCTTCTTGTGCTAAAGTAGAATTCCCACTTCCACTTTCAAGAATCCCTTGCGCCAAAGTAATACTTGCCGGGATGTTGTGCTCCATCATCTGTTGGATGGCAGTCTCTTTCCAGGTATCAACATATTCAGTCCGAGTTATCTTCGCAGCGAAGCAACTGGAACTGAGCATTAATGCTGATACTACTATTAAATTTTTATTCATGTTAGTTGTGTTGTGCCCTCTCTTACGTATATATCGTAATTGTGTTACAGAAAATTGTTAATAACTGTATATTTTTTGTTGAAAACTCTCAAAACATACCAATAACGGACATTTTGACAGTTCCACTCTACTCAAAATGACATTTTTTCCGAAAAAAGATCTCGAAATTGATTTGGCGCATGATTTGACGACATCTCACCGAACAAAATGATAAATATGGACCAAAGTAAATTGACAATTAAATCGCAGGAAGCCTTACAAGCGGCGCAGCAATTGGCTACTCAAAGCGGTCATCAAACTATAGAAACTGGGCACGTGCTTTCAGGTATTTTACAAGTAGATAAAGACGTAATCCCTTTTCTATTAAAATCACTGGACGTGAATGTGGACATGCTGGAAAGTGCATCCGAACGAATTGTACAGACGTATCCTAAAGTTTCCGGTGGACAAATGTATATGTCCAACCAAATGAATCAGGTGTTGAATAACGCCTTTGGTGAATTAAAGACTTTTAATGACACCTATTTATCTATTGAGGTATTGTTCTATGCATTACTTACCGCATCCGATGCAGCAGGATCGATTTTGAAAGATAACGGAATCAATAAAAAGAATTTAAAGACAGCAATCATGGACCTAAGAAATGGTGAAACAGTGCAATCGAATAGCACGGACGGAACCTACAAGTCGTTGGATAAATATGCTAACAACTTGAATGAAATGGCCAAAGCAGGAAAATTAGACCCTGTGATTGGTCGTGATGATGAAATTCGTCGTGTACTTCAAATTTTAACAAGAAGAACAAAAAACAATCCTATACTAATCGGTGAGCCAGGAGTTGGTAAAACTGCCATAGCTGAAGGAATTGCGCACCGAATCATTGAAGGAGATATTCCGGAAAATTTGCAATCGAAAATTGTGTACTCACTAGATATGGGGGCATTAATTGCCGGAGCAAAATACAAAGGAGAATTTGAGGAACGACTAAAATCAGTTGTAAAGGAAGTAATCAAGGCAGACGGCGAGATTATACTCTTTATTGATGAGATTCATACACTTGTTGGTGCCGGAGGCGGTGGCGAAGGAGCTATGGATGCTGCAAATATCCTCAAGCCGGCACTGGCAAGAGGAGAACTGCGTGCGGTTGGAGCCACAACCTTGAATGAATATCAGAAATACTTCGAAAAGGATAAGGCACTCGTACGTCGATTCCAAACGGTATTGGTAGATGAGCCTTCTACGGAAGATGCTATTTCCATTCTTCGTGGAATTAAGGAGAAATACGAGAACCATCACAAAGTGTTAATCAAAGATGCAGCAATTATTAATGCTGTTGAGTTATCTCAGCGATACATTACTGAACGTCATCTTCCAGATAAAGCCATTGACTTAATCGACGAGGCGGCTTCAAAATTGCGCATGGAAATCAATTCGAAACCAGAAGAACTGGACGAAATCGAGCGTAAAATCATGCAATTGGAGATTGAGCGAGAGGCGATTAAGCGCGAGAAAGATAAAGTGAAGATGCAGTCCATAGAAAAAGATCTTGCGAACTTAAGTTCCGAAAGAGATGCATTGCGTGCCAAATGGCAATCGGAGCATGAGGTTGTGGACAAGGTTCAGAATTTCAAAGAAGAGATTGAGAACTTGAAACTAGAGGCAGATCAAGCCGAAAGGGCTGGAGACTTTGGAAAGGTTGCCGAACTGCGCTACGGACGTATCAAAGAAACGGAATCAGCATTGGAAAATACAAAAGCACAATTAGCAGAAATGCAAGCTGACTCCAAAATGATTAAAGAGGAGGTGGACGCTGAGGAAATTGCAGATGTTGTTTCCAAATGGACAGGAATTCCGGTTCATAAAATGATTGAAAGTGAGCGCGAGAAATTGCTAAAACTGGAAGATCAGCTAAGCAAGCGCGTGGTGGGGCAGAAAGAAGCTATCGAAGCCATTTCTGACGCCGTTCGCAGATCTCGGGCAGGATTGCAAGATGACAAACGCCCAATCGGATCATTCATTTTCCTTGGAACCACAGGTGTTGGAAAAACGGAACTGGCAAAATCGCTAGCAGACTATCTGTTCAACGATGAAAATGCTATGACGCGGATTGACATGAGTGAGTATCAAGAGAAACATGCTGTGAGTCGATTGGTGGGAGCACCTCCAGGATATGTTGGATACGACGAAGGTGGACAATTGACTGAAGCCGTTCGACGACGCCCCTACTCGATTGTTCTATTGGATGAAATCGAGAAAGCGCATCCAGATGTATTCAATGTTTTGCTTCAAGTTCTCGATGACGGGCGCTTGACGGATAACAAAGGTCGTACGGTGAACTTTAAGAATACGATCATTATTATGACATCGAACCTTGGATCCAACTTAATCCATGAGCGATTTGAAGGAATTAAAGAAAGTGAGTTCGATCGTACTGCGGAGCAAGCGAAATCAGACGTTCTAGAATTATTGAGACAAACCATCCGTCCGGAATTCCTTAACAGAATTGATGAAACAATAATGTTCCAGCCATTAACGCGATCGAATATCAATGAAATTGTGGCGATTCAAATTAAAGGGCTAAAAGAGCGCTTAAAAGAGCAGCAAATTAACCTTGTCGTTAAGGATGAGGCACTGAATTGGATTGCAGAATCGGGCTACGATCCATTTTTTGGAGCACGCCCAGTGAAGCGAGTAATTCAAAAGATGGTTATGAACGAACTCTCCAAGGCGATACTTGGAAATCAAATTGACACCTCACAGAATGTTGTACTTGACATTTTTGATGGGAAAATGGTTTTTCGGAGGCCAATAAATGAAGAGGAAGAGATTGAAATTCTATAGTAAAGTGCCTCTTGGCTCCGCTCGAGTTACTTTAACCGAAAGCATTGAGCATAGCTGTGCTAAACTTGAGGCCTTCGAGCCCGTTGAGAAGCCGAATGGAATTAAGATGCGCTATTTAGCTTCTCGACAGGCTCGAAGATCTAAATAGTAATAATTAGTAGTAGTAAGTAGTAGTATAGAGAGTTAGGCAGCCGTCCGATAATTATCAGGCGGCTGTCTTTCTTTTGTACATTTGTGTTATGAATGTTCTCAATCTATCAAAGCACGGACTGACTGCACTAGTATTTGCATCGCTCGTTTTGGGATCTGTGCAACTTTACAGTTTGGATGTACTCGAAGAGAACTTTGGCGACCACATAATTTCTGGAACCTTCTTTTTAGGTCTCTTCGTAGTTTTAGCTACGTATCGAATTGATTGGATTGGACGTCAAAAAATCAATTGGATTTCAATGATCTTATTTCTATTGAATCTTTCAGGATTGCTCATAATGCTGGCGAATCCTAAAAACGTCATGGCGCTTTGGAAACCGACGGTTGCGGCCTATATCTTATTATGCGGATTTGTATTTTATCTGAAAATCAATAGAAAAAACTGGAGCGCTCATCTGGCAAAGATCTTACTATTGATTACTGCCGTACTTTTCCTTTTTCCATTGCTTATTCAAACTACGGATCGTGCCTATTATCAAGTTTCTTGGATTTTCTTAATCAGCGCGGGAATCTTCTCATTACTACAATTGGTTCTCCCCGAAAAACAACGCTAGTCAATCCGTTACTCTGTAACGTACGTGCCGAAGCTATGAATACGTTTCGTCCAGTACTCGCTTTTGGTCACATCAGTAATAATTACCCCCTTGCTTGATGCACTGTGAATCATAGTCAGAGGCTCTCCCTTCTCAGAAACTACAATTCCTACATGGGATATTCCTGAACCATTATCAAAAAACACTAAATCTCCTTTTTGAGCATTTTTCTCCTTTACCTTCTGTGCTGAAGTGTGCTGATCGACAGCTCTTCGAGGGAGACTTTTGCCGTTCTGTTTCAAAACATAACTTGTGAAACCACTACAATCAAATCCACCCGGAGCACTTCCTGCCCAAACATAAGGCGTTCCAAGATGCTTCTTTGCGGTAATGATAATCTCATCGCGATAATCTGGATTGGCAACAACAGTAGTATCTGGATTCTCTATGGTGGATTCTTCCGGCAAATTATCGAGTTCATCGATGTTTTCGAATAGAACATCTATGATTTCTTGAACCAATTCAAATTCGTCTTTCTTTCCACGTCGCTTCAAATCAGCCGCCCAAGTGATCAATTCATTCTTCACCCAAGTCAGTTCGTATTTGTGAGCTGCAAAAAGTTTTTCAGAGTCTTCATCACGTTTAATTTCTAGGAATAATTCTTTTGCATCCTCGAGTGCATGTGGGTGCCGCAGTAACCAATGTTCATTTTGGCTTAATTGCAATCCAGTTAGACTTTTGTAATACTTCGGCAGTAATGAATAATCGTACTCCGGTTTATCCATCATCCGACGCGATCGACGGTATACTTTTTTGTAATGTCGTTGATCGAAAAGCATTTCTAACTTGTCGAATTCAGGATTTTGTGCCTTAGCTTCAAACCGAACGCCGACAAACAATAAAATCAATATGGGTGTTAAATACCATTTCATCTATTCGAAGTAACGAATTATACTGCCACTCGATACATGGGTGAGCGAATTTCATTCCACAATTCACTGTTTATTCTTTTTTGATTGGGAATAAGTCCGTTCGGAAGACAATTCGTTTTTAGAATTCGCACCTTAAATACTCCACCATGCTCAGCAGAGCGTTGACTTGATGCGTCTCAGCGACAGTCTCTATTCATTTTTAATATATTCTACTTGGACGAATTCAATTAACATATTTTATGTGATGGCCGGCGTATCAATTGACAATTAAATGCGTTATATTAGTATTAACATCGAACCGTGATCTTTAAAATTATTTCATGAAATATTTCTTAATCTCAGCCATAGCGCTGATGTCGTTTGCAGGACATAGTCAGATTGACAAGAACAAAATTGCAACGACACAAAAATTCGACGAGGTCTTAACGTACGTCAACAAACTGTATGTAGATGATGTCGATCAGGAACAATTGACCGATGCTGCCATCGTGGCCTTATTGGAAAAGTTGGACCCACACTCTACTTTTATCTCGAAGGAAGAGGTCAATCAAGCAAACGAACGCATTAACGGAAATTTTGTTGGTATTGGAATTCGCTTTCAAATCCTCAAGGATACTTTGATGGTTGTTTCTACTATTCCAGGCGGACCGTCGGAAAAGTTAGGTTTGCAAGCTGGAGATAAAATTATCAAGATTGAAAACGAAACAGTTGCTGGCGTAGGACTTAAAAATAGTGGGGTTCGCGACAGGTTGCTCGGAGATCGTGGTACGAAAGTAAAAGTGGAAGTACAACGAAAGAATATGATGAAACCTTTGGATTTTGTGATCACCAGAGACATTATCCCTGTAAATTCTGTGGATGCTGTGTATATGGTATCTGATAAAACAGGGTACATCAAATTGAATGCATTCTCACGGAATTCATTGAAAGAAGTTCGTGACGGAATCAAGGAATTGAAGGACGCAGGGATGGAAAACTTGATTTTCGACCTTCAAGGAAATGGCGGTGGATTGCTTCGCGCAGCACAATATCTGTCGGATGAGTTCCTTTCTGATGAGAAATTGATTGTTTATTCAGAAGGACGTGCACAGCCGCGTGCAGATTTGAAGGCGGGCATTGATGGACTTTGGGAAGACGGTAAATTAGTGGTCTTGACAGATGAGTATTCTGCCTCTGCCAGTGAAATTCTATCCGGTGCCATTCAAGATTGGGATCGTGGAATGATTGTAGGACGCAGAACGTTCGGGAAAGGATTGGTACAGCGCCCTATCGACTTGACAGATGGATCTCAAATTCGTTTAACGATTGCGCGATACTATACGCCAAGTGGACGTTTTATACAAAAATCATACGAAGACAAAGAGGTATATCAGAAAGATTTGGTGGATCGTTTTGATCGTGGAGAATTCATGAGTCAGGATTCTATCCAATTCGACGACTCATTGATGTTCGAAACGATGATCAATAAACGTAAAGTTTTCGGAGGTGGTGGAATTATGCCAGATGTATTCGTACCCTTGGACACAATGGAAGTAACCGACTACTTCTCTGCCCTAGTGCGTTCTGGAAAGGTGAACACGTTTGCCTTGGAATATGTAGATGAGAACCGCGAGGATTTACGGGGCAATTACGAAGCGTTTGAAACATTCCGTGACGATTTCGATATGAACAAGAAGTTCATGGATGAGTTCTTTGCATACGTTGAAGAAGAGCGTGGTGAAGATGAAGAATTGGCCTTCAACAAAGAAGAGTACGAACTAAGTGAAAACCTATTGAAATTGCGTTTAAAAGCATCAATGGCAAGAGACCTTTGGGGCTACAGCGAATTCTACCAAATCTACAATGAGTCAAATGAAATCCTTCAAAAGGCACTTGAAGTGATTGAATCAGAGCAATACGATTTGCTTGGCGACAACAACTAGAATTTTGTACATTTGATTTGTAAAATTGAAACAACAAATGAAGCACTTATTGATTCCCGTTGCAACAGCATTCTTACTGTTTTCTTGCAGCGGTTCAGGAGATGATGATGGAGCAACAGCACAAAGCGGACAAGTTTCATCAACTATCGATGCAGATCAGGATTTACCTCCTGAAGTTCGAAAAGAAATGGAAGCTGAAAGCAAGCGTATTGCATCCGAAGAAAAAAAGTTGGAGGAGATTATGACTTCGTTGTCTTTCGACAAGGAAATTCACGACTTCGGAGATGTTGCTGCGGAAACGGATGTTTTCACTGAATTTAAGGTAACCAATACTGGAAAACGCCCATTGATTATTGAAAATGTATCGGCAAGTTGTGGATGTACCACTCCGAAGAAACCCGAAAAACCTATTCCGCCAGGAGCAACAGACGTTATTGAGGTGAAATTCAAATCCAAGCCTGGACAAATGAATGAAATCACTAAAACAGTTACTGTTACTGCCAATACGAAAGAGAAAACGCATCAAGTGAAAATTCGCGCCTTCGTAAAAGGATAAAATCATTACAATTGATATGAAAAAGCAGCACAATTCGTGTTGCTTTTTTCTTAGGACCAAATGGGAGTAATACAACGTCAAGGAATCAAAAACAGCCTAGTAAATTTCATCGGAATTGCATTGGGCTTTTATGCTACGCTGTTCATTTATCCATTAGACTGGGATCTCTACGGTTCTATCCAATACTGGATTTCAGGGGCTGCACTGCTCGTTCCTATTCTGCGACTGGGAAGCAATGCTCTCATTCCAAAATACTATCCGTACTTCGAGAAGAACAGGATTCCGGGATTCCTTGGAATGGTGCTTCAAGTGACCGCGCTTAGTGTTGTTGGAATGTCCTTGATTATTGTTGTGCTGGCCTGGATCTTTCAAGATTCTAACTTTCTACAACGATTACAACTGAGCCAGCACGATGCTTTGCTGATTTATCTATTCTGCCTAGCGTTCATCGCGAACAACATTCTTCAATTACAAGCAGCAAACTCAAGACGGATCGTGATTCCTGACCTAATCAGTAATGTAGGTTTCAAATTGTTCCTGATGTCACTTATTCTTGGTAGTTACTATGGATTCCTAGAGAAAGAAATGGCAGGCCCCTTGTTAATTCTATTCTATTTAGGATCGGCTTCCCTCCTACTTGTCTATGTCATATCTCTCGGAAAGTTCTCTATCACAGGTTTTTCTTGGCGGTCACTTTCGCAACCATTCAAAAGGGAACTTCGAACGTATTGGTTACTTGGTGTGCTGAACTCACTAGGGCTTATTCTAGCATATAAGATTGATATCTTCATAATTGGATCCTCACTAGACAACGAAAGCGTAGGCTATTACAGCTTGTTTCTTTTTATGACCAATGTAATGATGGTGCCAATGAATTCCTTGAGTCAAATCTCAGGACCAGAAATTTCCGAAAGTTTCGAACATGATGATATCCAACGAATCGAAAGGATCTACAAGAAAACTTCGAACAACTTACTCGTCATTGGAACTGTAATTCTTGTAACTATCTGGATTGGCATCCTGTTTTTACTAGAAGTAATGAAAAACGGAAGTGAGTTGGAGCCGTTTATCAACTGTTTGTTCTTCCTGGGAATTGCAAAAATATTCGATCTATCAACGAGTGTCAATCACCTGATTATCAATTACTCAAAATGGTATCGTTATAATTTACTTTTTCTTTTGTTGGTAAGTGCTTTGAACATAGCCCTCAACTTAATTTTGATCAAGGATTACGGTATCGTGGGTGTCGCATTCGCAACAATGTCTAGTTTGCTGATTTTTAACACGATCAAAACCTTATTTATCTATCAGAAGCTGAAAATCCACCCGTTTAATAAACGCACCTTAGTTATTTATGCAATTCTATCCGTTGGACTAATTTCAGGCACACTACTTCAGTCCACGCATTTATTCCCAAGCGATGTGCTCAATTTACTCGTGTACTGCGGTTTATCAGCGGGACTTTTCTCATTGCTTTTCTATGCGCTTAAAATTTCACCCGAATTAAATGCTATCGCCGATCGTTTCCTGAAAAGGTAATTTGAATTAAGGCAACAAGGTTTATTTCTCCCGAGGCTACCCAGTAGTATTGAAACTCTTTACCCCACAAAAAAACGGACTCCTTAGTGAAGCCCGTTTAAGTATCGTTAAGATATATTTCTTTTACTTATCATTACCCTCATTAGCTACAGCTACTTCCGATCCTTTCCTCTTTTGAAGGAATTGATAAACAGGGTAACCAATCGCTAAGAGCAAAAGGATAATAGAACCAATCCAAGCGAATACACTCGCTGTATCGTACTGACTGGTATCGTACACGAATTCAACTCGATGACTTCCGGCAGGCAATTCCAATCCACGGAGCATATAGTTTACTTTCAAGACTTCCTGCTCTTTACCATCTACATAAGCTTTCCATCCTTTTTTGTAATACACCTCAGAGAACACAGCCAGTTGTTTATCAGACGATTTCGTCTTGTAGGTCAACTTATTGGGTGCATACGAAGTCATTTCAATGGTTCCTTCACCTGAGAATTTCTTTTTACTTAGCTTCTTCGCCTCAGACGTTAACATTGCCGCTTCCGATTTTGCATCGAAACCTTCAAGAAGGTCTAAAGAGACTAACTTGTTTAATCTGTTTGTTGAATCTCTCTCAAAGTCTGCTTCTTGATAGAAATTCGCGGCTCCGGTAGCATCAGTAGCGATGTACAAAGTCAAATCTTCGCGCATAGTACGTGGAACACCTAAACCAACAGAGTCTCCTGGGGCAACAACATACTGCATTTTCTCGCCTCCAAAAACCTGAGCGTTTTTCGCTGGCTTACCATTCACTAACAATTGGCCAGTTCCGGCATTTTTCAATTGGAATTTATTTCCAATTGCGCGCACTTCGTCATTTGGTGTTTCATATGTTTTCACCTCTTGAACGAACCATCCGTTCCCCAATGCAGTTTGTCTCGGAGCCAATTGTCCATTTTCAATCGTGTACTTCACATTAAACATGTCCAGAACCTGCTCGTTACGGAATCGAATTTGGAAATCGAATACGTTTTGAATGTTCTGAAGCTTTGCCGCGTGATACCCTGAAAGACATTTATGGAAATAAGACGAACGTGAAGTGCTCCACAATCCATCATAATCAAGAACACGATAATTTGTATTCATGTTGAGTGCAAAGAACTTATATGAATCAATCAAACGTTGACGATACGGACCTTCAAGCTCTAATTCATCTGCCTTTTCTTTCCCCAATCGTTCTCCTGCATCAACCTTCTTTTGTAAATCTGGGTTTCCATTCAACTCCGTGTCCAGAATTTGTTGATCAGCAGCAGAAGCCTGAATTGGGAAATCTTTCTCCCCTTTCTCCATCCAATGGAAATATTCGTCGTTACCAGAGACAGGTGGATCATTGTTCAAATAATTTCTATCAACCACAACCAGATCTGCTGTTGAAATGATTCCGATTAGAATCACAACTACCATAGTTGGCAACGATGTGAAGAACATCAATGATAACGCTCCAATTCCTAAGAATGCTATCAACAAGGAATGATTTGTAGATTTCGAATAAATATCGCGACGTACTTCTTTCAATCGCTGGAATCCGTCCATTCGACGTGAAACCTCACTGTCAACAAACTGCTTAACTTGTGCAGGATTGTTAGCGTCTACTCCATAATTCTGTTGCAATGCATCGGCGGGTACATTAGCCACTTGCTGACTGATTTGCGCAGTCATAGATTCTATGTTATAAAACTTACCTTCTTCCTCCGTATAGTAACGGCCATTGATATCGACAAACTTCAATCCCAATAAAAACACGAAGAAAATACCAGAAACAATCAGGAACTTTTTCTTTTCGCCTTTCAATGATTCGCGCTCTTCGTAAAATTTCTGAAGGAGCATGATTCCGATTACAGGAATACACAATTCAATTAAAACGAGGATAATAGTTACTGTTCTGAATTTGTTATACAAAGGAACGTGATCAATGAAGAACTCTGTAGGTCCCATGAAATTCTTTCCCCAGGATAAGATCAAGGCAAAAAGTGCGACTGTCAGAAAAGCCCACTTAATTCGATCTTTCAAGAAGACCATGCCCAGGAGCGCAAGAAATACAACTATGACACCAAGATAAACGGGGCCGTTTGTAATTGGCTGATCGCCGAAATAGGCGCGCCCGTCAAGTACAGCTGTTTCTTCGTTTGAATTGAGCTCCATATCCTCCACCATGGATGCGAAGCGTGTTTCCGCAATTGTGACGTTATTGTGAGAACCTTTGGCGTAAGGAGTTACCAATGTGAATGACTCTCCAATTCCGTAACTCCAACGCGTAATATAGTCTTTATCCAATCCGCCACTAGCAGCTGTTTTTGATGACAAACCGTCGGGAGTAATACTTACATCATTTTTTCCCCTAATTGTCGCATCTGCATATGACTTTGTCATGAAGATGTTACCGGAATTTATTGCTATTGCTAGTATGTAAGCTCCGAAAAGTGCACCTGTAGATATCGCAAACTTCTTCAATTCCTTTTGAATAATTGCCTCTCTCAAGAAGAAAAGCCCAAGGAATAAAAACATGAATAACGAGTAATACGTAATTTGAAAATGGTTCGCTCCAAGGTGCATTGTCATGAATATGGCCGATACAATTCCCCCGACCTTCCAATTCCGTCGATATGCCAGTATGAATCCTCCTAAAACACCGGGAAGAAAGGCGATAGACATCGCTTTCGTCATATGTCCAGCTTGAAGAATGATGATCTCATAACTGGCGAATGCGAAGGCAAACGCCCCGACAATTCCAATAACCGGTTTAATTCTAAGACATAAGGCTAAAATGTAGAAGCAGACCAAATGCCAAAAGAAGGGTTGTGCAGGTCCGGAAATCCATCGTCCGATTCCAACCACCATATTTTTCAATAGGTTCCCCGAATAAATCACATTAATCTGTGTAGCCGGCATTCCTCCAAACATGGCGTTGGTCCAAAGTGGTTCTTCACCAGTTTGCTCGCGGTATTGCTTCACTTCATTCGACATCCCTTTGTACTGCTCGATGTCATGCTGTTTCAATCCGTAGTCGTTAAACTGCGGTGAAAAGTAAGCATAGGCTACAATAAAGAACAACGCAATAGCGATGAAATGAATTCCATTTTTCTTAAAAAAAGCGCTCAGATTCATGATTTATAGTGCTGAATTTGTTGAATTATTTGTTCGTGAATATACTGAAAATGGAGTCAATAAAATGCGAAGAGGTAGCTTTAATCTACCTCTTCAAAATCCACATCCTCTATTCCATCGTTGGATGATCGTCTTTTTCCTAAAATTTGTGTTCTGCCGAGATTTCGTTTTTTTCGTTTCGCTTCAACATCTTGCGCTTTTTTGCGACGATCCAAATCTTTCTCTTCTGCAAGATTTCGTTTGGCGATCATTATTTGCCCAACAAATCGAAGTACAACCAACACCCCAACAATGATTAAGATCATTCGAATGCCACCAGTTATGCTCGCTTCGGCAACAGTCATTAGCGCGATAAGTGCATGTTACGCTCTGAGTAGATCTTCATAAAATAAGGATCTTTCAATGAGTCGATAAAACGAATTGCTTCTCCAGTAGACTTCATTTCCGGTCCAAGTTCCTTCTTCACTTCTGGGAACTTCTCGTATGAGAATACTGGAATTTTGATTGCGTAACCATTCTTTTTTGGTTGGAAATTAAAGTCTTTTACCTTCTTCTCTCCTAGCATCACCTTAGCTGCGTAATTCACGTAAGGCTCGTCGTACGCTTTTGCAATGAACGGTACCGTTCTCGATGCTCTTGGATTCGCTTCAATCACGTATACCTTGTCCTCCTTTATTGCAAACTGGATATTCATCAAGCCTACCGTTTTCAATTCAACGGCTACTTTTCGTGTAATATCCTCAATTTGAGTCATTACAAAGTCTCCAAGGTTGTATGGTGGAAGAACTGCATAAGAATCTCCTGAATGAATTCCGGCAGGCTCTATGTGCTGCATCACACCTATGATGTATACGTCTTCTCCGTCACAAATCGCATCTGCTTCTGCTTCAATCGCTCCTCCAAGGAAATGATCGAGAAGGATTTGATTGTCTGGCATATCTCTTAGGATATCCACTACATGATGCTCTAATTCTTCTTTGTTGATGACGATTTTCATCTTCTGTCCACCCAAAACGTAGGAGGGGCGCACCAACAATGGGAAGCCTAGATCGTTTGATAGTTCAATGGCTTGTTCTGCACTTTCCACCACACCGAATTCCGGGTAAGGAATATCCATTTTCTTCAAGACATTCGAGAATCTTCCACGATCCTCAGCCAAATCCAAAGCATCGTAGCTTGTTCCGAAAATTTTAATTCCGTAACGCTCCAATTTTTCGGCTAACTTCAAGGCTGTCTGCCCTCCAAGCTGAACAATCACACCTTCTGGCTTCTCATGCTTGATTATATCATAAATGTGTTCCCAGAATACGGGTTCGAAGTAAAGCTTGTCAGCCGTATCGAAATCCGTAGAAACCGTTTCCGGGTTACAGTTGATCATTATTGTTTCGTAGCCACATTCTTTTGCCGCTAAAACACCATGCACACAACTGTAATCGAATTCAATACCTTGCCCGATTCGGTTTGGACCTGAACCTAGAACTACCACTTTCTTCCTATCTGAAACAATGCTTTCGTTTTCCAGTTCAAATGTCGAATAGTAATAAGGTGTTTGCGCTTCAAATTCTGCAGCACACGTATCAACCAACTTGTATACTCGGTTGATTCCAAACTCTTCACGTTTCGAATGTACTTCCGACTCCAAACAACGCAACAGGTGTGCTACCTGACGGTCAGCATATCCTTTTTGTTTTGCTTCAAAGAGTAATTCTTTTGGAATATTATCCAAATGGTGCTTCTCAATTCGTCCTTCTAGCTTGATCAAATCTTCAATCTGCTTCAAGAACCAAATATCAATTTTCGTTTTCTCAACAATTGTTTTAAATGGTATACCCAGTTTGATGGCATCATAAATGTGGAACAGTCGGTTCCAACTTGGATGCGCCAAGCTGTGCAAAATTTTGTCCTGATCGCGTAACTCCTTGCCATCAGCTCCCAATCCGTTACGGTTGATCTCCAAGGATTGACATGCCT
>JADFAL010000068.1 GCA_015665275.1 Flavobacteriales bacterium
CTAAAATGGCTTCATCTGTACGATCGCCACATGGAACCACAGAACGTGCATAGCGCCAACGACCAAAGTTCTCATCGTTCCATACGGCCAAACTGGAAATATAATTTTCTGAAGTGAAGCGCTGATCGATCATATAGCCGCTCACATAACTTCCATATCGGATAAGTCCGAGAAGTGCAAACACACCAAAACTTGTCCAAAGCCATTTACGTTGACTTTTAAATACCTGAATCAATGGAATGAGGAGAAAAAAACTGTGTTCTGTGAATGGTCGGTTTCCAAAACTTGTTTCATAATCCCAGCACCACCAAGAGGAAATTACCCAGGCGTTAATCAGGAAATAAATCCACCAAAAACTAGCCGTAAACTTATTTTTAAAGAGCAAGATGGCTGCACAAATAGCTGAAATTAAGACAATCGGAGAATGGAGGAACAATCCATTTCTAAACCCGATAAGATTTTCAAGAAATGCTGGATGTGAGAAATTGAACCCTTCACCTGAGTAGGACCAAGTAATCCAGTTGCCCGATTGCCATTTCCACAGCACGAACTGAAGGAATACCACAAGAACGAAGGCACCGATTGCCATGAGAAACAGGCGTGCTTTGTTCAAGAAGAGTATGATGAGCGCTCTTTTTAGTTCTTTCCAATTGTCAAAAAGCAAGGGGATGCCTAGGATCACAAGTAAGTTGGTCGGTCTCACCAGAACAATCAGTCCCAGAGTCAGTCCAATTCCGATGACATATTTTCGTTTTTCGGTGTCTTTGAAGCGAAGAATCAGATAGGTGAACAGACCAAAGAGAAAGAAACTGTAGTGATGTGATAATCCAAGCGTTACCGTGTTGTACATCAGTAAGGTGGTTGCCGTGTAGATTAAAATTGTCAACCATGATGCAATGGACTTCAAGTCGGGAAATCGGAGTTGGATGCATCGATAGAGGAGCCACAAGCCCATCAGGCTGTAGAACAAACTTCCCAGTAAAAAAGCAAATTCAAAGGGTTCTGAATATCCGTCGACCGGAGCACCTGAAACTACAGCTGCCAAACATCCAGCAGCGAAAAACGGGGTTTGCATTACAGCGATTCCAGGGAAATACTTGTTGAATCGTCGTCCTTCTGCATTCTGATACAAATAGTATTGATTGAAATTGGGCTGCGCATTTTGCGTTTCTGCTTCCAAAGACGATTCGAAGGTAGGATCGTTATATAAGAAAGCGGCCGGCAAATAGGCGTAATATCCGCGACCATCCGATCGAATGACATTCTTGAATTCACCTTCCAACAAATTATTGTCAACTGTGAAATAGGCCAGTAGCAATGCGAACCAGAGCAAGGGGTTTTTAAATATCGGCAGAACGCGATTCATAGTTGTGGGCTAATGTACTACAAATGGAGTCAACTAAAAGCGCATCTTGCCCCTCAAAAGTGCATCTCAGCTCCGCGCGATGTACTTTTTGAATTTCTGCGTGGATAAATAGCCTATCGAATGAACCCGAGATGCAACTCACAATTGATATCTCATAACTCATCAATCAATATTCATGATACCTTACTCCTAATTAATATCTTTAGACCCAAACAATTATTTCCCATGTACAACACGATACTTACAGAGACAAAAGGTCATATTCAACAAATCACGATTAACCGCCCAAAGCAGTTAAATGCCTTGAATAAAGAGACGATTGGTGAATTGCACGAAGCGTTAAAAGCTGCCGATACTGATGCAAATATTGGAGTGATTATCCTTACTGGTTCTGGAGAAAAATCGTTTGTTGCTGGTGCAGACATCAAAGAATTCGCAGATTTCTCGGTTCCGCAAGGAGGAGAATTGGCGCAAAAAGGGCAAGAAATCTTGTTCAGTTTCATAGAGAATTTATCGACACCAGTAATTGCAGCAGTAAACGGATTTGCGCTTGGTGGTGGATTAGAGTTGGCTATGTGTTCGCACATGCGTGTGGCTTCGTCCAACGCTCGTATGGGATTACCTGAAGTAAGCTTGGGTGTAATTCCGGGATACGGAGGCACACAACGCTTGGCGCAGTTGGTCGGTCGAGGTAAGGCAAACGAGATGGTTTTTACAGCCGGAATGATCAAAGTGGATGAAGCGTTGAAATGGGGGTTGGTGAACTACGTTGTTGAGCCGGAAGAATTGATGGCGAAAGCAGAAGAAATAGCAGGGAAAATTTTAAACAATTCAGGAACTGCAATTGCATCGGCCATTCGCTCGGTAAATGCCAGTTATCAAGACGGTGTGAACGGATACGATGTAGAAATCGAAGAATTTGCAAAGTGCTTTGGAACAGACGATTTCAAAGAAGGAACAACGGCTTTTCTTGAGAAAAGAAAGCCAAATTTCAGAGGATAAAATTTGAGCAACCCCTTAAAAAGTTTATTAGGACAAACGGCCATTTACGGCTTGCCTACAATTGTGGGGAGGCTCTTGAATTACTTTTTGGTGCCGCTATATACTGGTGACGGTAAAATGCAACCAGAGGATTATGGTGTGTTGTCTGAATTGTACGCATACGTTGCTTTTCTAATTGTGTTGTTACCGCTAGGGATGGAAACAGCTTTTTTCAAATACGTAAACGATAAAAAGGACAAAGACGAAGTATTTCAAAATAGCTTCATGACGGTGCTCGGGTTTGGCGTACTGTTTTATTTGCTCATTCTGTTGTTTCATGGCTCGATTTCAAGTGGAATGGGATATCCCAACAATCCTGAGTTCATCCTTTCATTGGCGCTGGTAGTGACTATTGATGCAATTACAGCCTTGCCGATGGCAAAACTTCGCGCCGAAAATCAAGCACGAAAATTCTCTTTGATCCACTTTACAGCCATTATCGTAAATATTGGATTGAACTGTATCATCATCTTCTTCTTCTTCGATTCGAATGATCCTATGGAAGCGATCTTCTGGATTTTAATTGCTAACGTACTTGCTTCCTCAGTGAAACTGATTGGAACCTATAAGGATTTCCTAAAAGTCAAATGGACGTATAACAAAGAACTTGGAAAACAGATGCTCACTTATTCGCTACCGCTCGTAATAGGAGGTATGGCGGGAATAGTGAACGAAACGTTAGATCGAGTTACGATGAAGCCCCTGCTGAAATCTTCAGGAATAAGCGAGAAGGCCGCCTTAGCACAAGTCGGTATTTACAGTGCGTGTTACAAGTTGGCGATGATCGTTACTATCTTCCTTCAGGCATATCGATATGCCGCTGAACCCTTCTTTTTCTCACAATCGCAGAATAAGGATAGGAACAAACTGTATGTAAAAATCATGAATTACTTCATAGCAGGAGTTTGTGTGGTTTTTCTCGGAGTAACACTGAATATCGACATCTTCAAGCATTTCATCCGTAACGACGCTTATTGGTCAGGACTTGCGGTGGTTCCCATTTTATTGATCGCAAATGTTTTCCTTGGTATTTACATCAATCAATCCATCTGGTACAAGTTGAGTGGTCAAACTAAATATGGGGCATATATTGCAATTGGTGGAGCGTCACTAACCATTCTGATTAACGTGATCTTTATTCCGTATTTCAGTTACTGGGCGGCGGCTTGGGCTACGTTGATTGTGTATGCCGGTCAAATGGTTGCCTCGTACTTGCTCGGTCAGAAACATTATCCGATCAAATACAACGTTCGAAAGTTTACATTATACTTCGGGACTGCACTCTTGCTTTACCTGATTACTTTTTGGGTAGATATGGATCCTGGAGAGTGGACATTTCGCAAGTTCTTATTCCACAATTTGCTGATTCTAGCATACGTCGGCTTGATTTGGTTCATTGAAAAACCTCAAAAAGTCAGAACGAATGTTAACTAACGTTACATAGTTAGTAACTCGGTCGTTTCTAGCCATTTTCGCGCATCACTTTTCTTATTTTTGAAAGAATAACGAAAATGCAATGGAAGTCAAGGTAATCAACAAATCACAGCATCCTTTACCCGCCTACGAAACAACTGCTTCTGCAGGTTTGGATGTCCGTGCAAATATCGACGCTCCGATCACATTGGAGCCCATGGAACGATCACTGGTAAAAACAGGGTTATTTCTGGAAATTCCCGTAGGATTCGAATGTCAGGTTCGTCCACGAAGCGGATTGGCCTTGAAGAAAGGAATTACAGTGTTGAACGCTCCGGGAACCATTGACGCTGATTATCGCGGGGAGGTAGGAGTGATCTTGATTAACCTGTCCAATGAGCCGTTTGTTATTGAAAATGGAGAGCGAGTAGCCCAATTGGTGTTTGCTCGTTACGAGCAGGCTGAATGGCAACAAGCGGAAGAACTATCTTCTACTGAAAGAGGTGCCGGAGGCTTCGGAAGTACGGGGGTTAAGTGATAATAGAGAATAAAGGATGTATTGTACTGATTAGAAGGATTAGAGTATTCTAATAAGTCCAATCAATCTAAAAGACTAAATATAAAATGAAAATTATTGTACCGATGGCAGGCCGAGGAAGCCGCCTCAGACCACATACATTAACCGTTCCCAAGCCATTAGTCCCAGTTGCGGGACAGCCAATTGTGCATCGATTGGTAAAAGACATTGCGGAGGTGGTAAAAACACCCGTTGAGGAAGTCGCCTTCATTTTGGGCGATCCAGCATTTTTTGGTGATGATGTTGTGGCAAGTTTGACCGAACTGGCAGAAGGATTAGGAGCAAAAGCCTCCATTTATCGACAAGATCAACCGTTGGGAACCGGACACGCGATTATGTGTGCTGGTGATTCTCTGTCAGGACCAGCGGTAATTGCGTATGCAGATACCTTGATTCAGGCAGAATTCGATTTAGACCCAACAGCAGATTCCGTTATTTGGACGAAACGTGTCGAAAACCCATCAGCTTATGGCGTGGTACAATTAAACGAGAAGGAAGAGATCGTCGAATTGGTTGAAAAGCCGCAAGAGTTCGTGAGCGACCAAGCGGTAATCGGAATTTATTATTTCCAAGAAGTTGAAGTGTTGAAAGATGCGCTGCAGCATGTTTTGGACAATGAAATCATCAACGGAGGCGAATATCAAATCAACGATGGGATCAAACGCATGATGGCGCATGGCAAAGTCTTCAAGACCGGAACTGTGGAACAATGGATGGACTGCGGGAATAAGAAAGTTACCGTTGAGACCAATGCGCAGGTATTGGATAACGAAGCATCCAAAGGTATGAACAATGTTGCCGATTCGGTTGTACAGGAAAATGCAACAATAATTTCTCCATGTTTCATTGGTGAAAATGTGAAATTGACAAACTCCGTAGTTGGTCCGCACGTATCAATTGGAGCCAATTCCGTTATTGAGAATAGTGTGGTGCGTAATTCCATTATTCAGCACGAAACAAACATTACGAATACGGTTATTGCCGACTCTATGATTGGATCCAAAGTGCAATACAACGGTTTGGCGCGGGATTTGAGCCTTGGAGACTATACAAGTATTGATGAATAAATTATTCTACATAGCATTTGCCGGTATTTTACTGGTAGCCTGCAAAACTCCTTCTGGTGCTGTTGTTAAATCTGAAGCACCTGTTTCAGCGAAAGATTATCCGTATATCGAAGCGTTCCACAAAGGACTTCAGTACAAAGTTTTAGGTCGAACGGAAGAAGCGATTACGGAATTGGAAAAATGTCTGACCATTCGCACGGATGATGACGCAGTGTATTACGCACTCTCTAAATTGGAGTTAGAACGCGGCAATCCAGACGCATCTCAGCAATACATCGTGAAAGCGCATGAAATTGCCCCAGAAAACATCTGGTATATCGAGGAATTGGCTTACATGTATTTTGAAAAGCAGGATTTCGAAGCATCTGCCCGGCAGTTTAAGAAAATGGTGGATAAAGAGCCTAGAAATATCGATTGGCAATACGCCTATTCAGAGGCTTTGATGCGTAACGGTCAAAACAAGGAAGCATTAGAGGTATTCAATACCATGGAGGGTCAGATCGGAAAACATCCACATTTTGCCTTGCAGCGCTATAACGTATTGATGCAATCTGGCAATAAGTCTGCAGCCGAAGAAGCATTATTGAAAGGAAAAGAGGAGTTTCCAAATGACGCGAGTATTATCGGAACCTTGGTAGATCATTACTATCAAACACGACAAAACGAAAAGGCCGAAAAATTCTTGGTAGAATTGGTGGAAGCAGATCCTGAAAATGGACGTGCGCAATTGGCGTTAGCCGACATTTATCAGCGAAGAAACGAAATGGATAAGGCCTACGATGCTTTGAAAAAAGCAGTAGCGTCTCCCAATTTGGATATTGATACGAAGATGAAAGTCCTAATCAATATTCAGGAACAAAGTTCTGAAATTCCAGAAGAGATGTATCCAATTGTGGATGCGTTCGTAGCGGCAAATCCAGAAAGTTCCAAGGCGCATTCTATCCAAGGCGACTATCTGATTGTGGCAGAGCGAAATAAAGAAGCGCTGGAGGCATATAAGAAAGCTGTGAAGTTGGATGAAAGTAAATATCCACTTTGGAATCAAGTAATGGTATTGCAATTTGAGCAAGGCGATTACGAAGGTTTATACGAGTCGAGTAAGGCGTGTTTGGAACTGTTCCCAACAGCTTCGACAGTATACCTTTTACAAGGAATCAGTGCCAACGAAACTGAGCATTATGACGATGCTTTGGAAGCACTTTCTGTTGGTATGGAGATGATCGTAAATGATCGCCCGATGAAAGCTGAGTTTTACGGTCAGATCGGCGAAGCGTACTTGGGTCAGGGAGAACAAAGCGCAGCCATCGAGAATTATAAAAAGGCATTGGAGCATGATGATAGAAATTATGCCATCAAGAACAATTACGCCAGACGTCTTGCAATGATGAAGCGCGACCTGGATTTGGCGGAATCTTTGGCAAACCAAATTAATAAAGCGTACCCTGATCAAGCACTTTTTATTGACACAAAAGGCATGATTCAATTCGCCCGCGGTGAATATTCCGAAGCAGAGAAATCGTTCAGTAATGCGATGCTACTATCTCCTAAAGACCCTGTAATTTTAGAGCATTTAGCGGATGCACAAGCCAAGAAAGGAAACAATGAGGGAGCGGTTCAAAATTGGAAACTGGCCAAAGAATATGGATCAAAGTCCAAAACGATAGATAAGAAAATAGCAGAAAAGAAATACTATGCACCTGAGCTTTAAAATAGGAATATTAGCCTTGGGGATGCTGGTATTGGCTTCTTGCAAATCAACCGAAGAACTTGAGCCTTCTGAGCAAGGTGAAGTGGCAAGTGAAGCGCTCGTTTCCACCTTGGGTTCATTGTCGCAAACAACCTTCGATTCGTATTATTCCAAGCTTGCAACAAGCTTTAAAGATTCTTCGCGCAGCGTTTCTTTCAAGACATCTACATGGATGATTGCAGATAGCGCAGCATATTTTCTGATCAAGTTTGCCAATTTCCCGGTAGCGAGTGCTTTAATGGGGCAAGATTCTGTTACAGTGCTTGATCGTCGATCAAAATGCTATCAGAATGCAAGTCTTGCATTGTTAAGCGAGCAATTCGGAACAGAGTTAAGCCTAGACAACTTGCAGGACATTCTTCTCGGTATTCCAACAAATTTTGACAAAGAAAAAACATACTACCAGAACGAGGAAAATGGTCTATCGCTTTGCACGCACGGATTGAAGGATATAGAACAAATTGAGCTGGAGAATTCTGATGAAATCATCACGTACTACAAACTCAATGAAGAGTTGAATGAGTTGAAAGGAATGACACTTGTGAGTTTCAAAGATACTACGGAGATCAACTTGGAGTATAACGAGCGAGAAATCGTTGATGGATTCAATTCTCCGAAAATGGTAGTAGTGCGAATTACTTCGCCAAAGCAAACAATCACGGTAGAACTCAATTACACAAAGATCCGTGTGAATCAATCTGAACAAATTCAATTCGTAATCCCTGAAAGTTATGGCGAATGTAAGTAAGGTTTTAGTGATCCTATTGCTTGGAATCGGTGCTGTTCATGCGCAGGATTCCAGTGATAAGTTGAAGAAGGAGCAGCAGCGGTTGGAGAGCAAAATCGCCAATACCAAAATGCTCTTGAAAAAAACGCAGAGCAACAAGGACGCCTCGTTTAATGAACTTCAGGTAATTGAAAATCAGATTTATTATCGGTCGCAGCTTTTGAAGAACTACGACAACCAAATTCGCGGAGCCGAGTTGAAAGTGGAGCAGAAGTCATCTCAAATTGAAGCGTACGAAGAGAAAATTACACGATTAAAGGCGCAGTATAAGAAACTCATTTTGTATGCCTACAAGAACCGTAACAAGCACGGAAAAATGATGTTCATTTTCGCTGCGAAATCGTATCGCGAAGCCATCAAGCGCAATAACTATCTCAAACGCGTTGCAGAAATTCAGGAAAATCAATTCATCGCGATTGCACAACATCAGGATTTAATCAAGGAGGAGATTAAGCAAATTGATGAGGAGAAACAACGTAAATTGGTAGTAGTAGCCGACAAGAAAAAGGAACGCGCTGCCATTGAGGAAGATCGTCAGTTACAAGAAGCCATTTATCGCGAATTCAAGCAAGAAGAAGACGAAATTATAGCCAAACTGAAGAAGGAGGAACGTGACCGTGAAGTGTTACGTCAGCGAATTAATACGGCCATTCAACGAGAAATTACAGAAGCAGAAGCGAGACGAAAAGCCGCCGAAGCGAAAAAAGCTGGAACTAAGAATAATACGGCAAGCACATCTACGAATTCAAATACTTCTACCAAAGCAACGCCTAGTTTTCAATCGACCAAAGAAGCTGCGGCTTTGAATGCGAATTTCGAGGGAAACAGAGGGAAGTTGCCTTGGCCAGTAGAGAAGGGAACCGTTACCGAGAAGTTTGGAAAGAATGCGCATCCGACACTAAAAAATGTAACCACCAACAACCGCGGTATTGATATCAGTGCACCGAAAAACGCTCAGGTTCGAGCGGTATTTGATGGTGAAGTTACAAGCGTATTGAACATTCCAGGTGCTGGGAAAGTAGTAATTATCAAACACGGAAATTACCGAACAGTTTACAGTAACCTGCAGGATACGTACGTTACTGTTGGGCAGAAAGTCTCTACCAAGAAGGTAATTGGTTCTTTGTTATCGAAGAAGGATCAGAACATTTCAGTAGCTCACTTTGAGATTCACAAGGTGGCAGGAAGTAATGTTACGTGTTTGAACCCATCGCTCTGGGTGCATCAGTAAATTGAGATCTTCCTTTCCTTGTATTCTGGATGACTTTAGTTGCTGTATTCGATTTGGTATGGGCTTAATAATGAAGGGGATAGATTATTTACCCGGGTAGAGTATCGGCAAAACCCGATATTCCGATATTGCAATAATCCGATATTCTAATATTCTGTTATTTCTCAGATCGCCTCCAATTTTTCTCCGGATTCGCTAGAACAATTTTCGTCACTTCATTATCTCGAGCATAAAAAACCAGCCCAAAAATGTCATCCTGTCCTCGATAGAACATATACACTTGCTCATCTCCGTCCTCGTCAATGATCACAAAGTATTCATCCGTTTTTTCTGATATAAAACGTGTGATTTTACCATTCTTAAACTCGAAATATGCCGCGCTGGTAAAAAATGGAGGGTATGTTAATTCCGTGCAAATACTATCCACATCCGAACGGCGGTAGAAACCAATTAATTGAACCTCTTTATCCTTATTCCTTTGAATGATCAGAGATTGCTCATTTATAACATCAACATATATTTCGAAACTATCCTTCTTTACCTTCTCAAACCATTCGTCATGCTGAACTTTTATGTTCTGAGAAAAGGCATAATTCAAGCAGATAGTTGCAAATAAAATCCGAGGTATAGGTAGCATCGAATTTCAGTTTAAACGGTTTTACTTGACCTTAATCTTCTCATTGCGATTGTCGAAATTCAAATAGTAATCGCCCTTAGGATACTTAGCAATTTCTATGGCAGACGTCGTGCCTTCTAAAATGATGTTTCCTTCCGCGTCATACAATTCAAAACGCGTTCGAGTACTGAAAATCAACATACCAGGATCTGTTTTTAAATCATAAGTCACTGGGGTTTCATCTCCTTGCATGATCAGATTGTTCGAGTATCCCATGAATCCATCTGCGTCTTGTGCCGTAATGCGGAATGTATTGGTCCCGCTGTGCGTTTTATTATTGAGACTGTATTCATAATAATCGTCTGTGGGAGCGAGAATGGGTTCGGAATTTACAGCTACCCACTTATTCCAACGGTATTGCTCTATTTGGTAGTCAGTTAAGTCTGTATCGTGCTTCCATCTTAAGGTTCCTTGATCCAATGCGGCCGGCTCAATTCTAATGGTACGATGCGCTTGAATTAACGGATGTGTTCCCAAAACATGTGGTGTACAGTTATCGTGATGGTTAATTTTCACAACTACAGGTTCACCAATTGCAAAGCCATAGCCTTCTAGGTTAATCTCAAAAGCCGAGGACTGATTATCCAATCTTAAAACTTCTCCATTTACAGACACTGTTGTTACACAGTATTCTCCTGTATCCTCATTTAGTGCGTTCTGAACGTAGATGTTCTTGCCTTGATATGTGCCTTCAAGAGTTATCGTTGCGTTAGAAACCAGCGGGAATATGCTGAAAATGAAAATGCTAAGTACAATGTTCCTCATAATGTGAAGATAAAGAATTTGGGTTAAAGGAAGAATCAATGGGGTCAGTCGCAGGTCATCGAGGCTCTTGAGATGCCGCGACAACTCGATACGAAATACAATGGAAACTAACTTCTCGACAGGCTCGAAGTGCGTTGCGGCTAGTTCAAAACCTCCTCCTTCTTCTTCAACTGCGCTTCCAAAACAATGAAGATCGCACAGAAAGTCCAAATGGGAACAGCAGCTTTGTCTGTATCCAAGTAGTTATTCAAAATTCCATGGACGAAATAAGTTACCAACGACATAATCATGGCGAGAAGGATGGTACGCATCCGTTTGTCTTCTTCGGGCCATTTGTAATACAACGTTATCGCCTTGAAAAAGATTGCTGCAACAATGGCGAACATGGCCAGCATACCTATCAAGCCCATTTCAGATAGAGGTCCTAGGTATTCACTGTGCGCATTCCCCATATCACCGTTGGTGGTAGAAATGATCGTGGTGTTTTCAGGTTCTTGAAATCGTGCATATTCAAATGCATACGTTCCTGGGCCGAAACCAAAAACAGGGCGTTCTTTGAACATTTCCACGGCACAGGTCCATCGGTTTAGTCGCTCCAAGTTCGATGCGTCAGTAGTCACGTTTGTGGCGCTTTGCAATCGCTCTCCGAACTCTTCGGTGGTGTGTTCTTGCTTGTTTCGCTCCAGTTCAATCTGAATGCTGTCCCAAGACATATACAGGAAGAAAGCACCAATCAGAGCAAGTCCTGCTAGGATGGAAAACTTAACGCGAAGTTTGATTACAATTAAAACCATAATTGCAGCGACAACACTCAACCAGGCGGCGCGTGTGTAGGAGAAATACAAACCGATCAAAGTAATTGAAATCAAAGCGATTAATGTGGTTTGCACTAAGGGGGTGTGTTTTTTGGATAGATAAAGACCAAAAATCAAGGGGGTGATAAACGCCACAGTAGCGCCGTAAATGGTGTGATCTTTAAAAAACGGCCACATTACCCAATGTCCTTCTTCCTCTCCGAATCCATAACTAGCATGAACAACCAAGGTGTAGCAAATCGCGATAATCATTGCTATTGTGAAGAGATACAAGAAGATTTCAATGTTTTTGCGCTTTCGGTATAAGATGGGGCCGAAAAGTAACAATGGAACAATGAACCACAATTTTGCCAGCAAGAACTTAAACGAAGTCACAGGAGCTGTACTGGTAATCGAAGTGACAAAGATCCAGAATAGGAAAAAGCCAACAGCCAATACAATCGGATGTCGCCAAACATATCTTGGAATAATGGACTTTCGCATCTCCATCAAAAGAAGGAGAATCATCAATCCGAAAAGCAACGGTTCTGTAGGAAGGTAAAGGCCAACACCATCGGCATATTCCTCAATGTTAACGGAAAGTGGTGCTAGAAATCCAAGAGCAAGGAAGGTATATTCGGTGCGGTAAACCGCAAAGTATACCCCGAGAATTCCAATGGGCGCCAATACGAAGTAGGATTGATCAATCCATATAAGATAGCCCGCTAACGCAGCATACAAAATGCTGAAAGCAAATACCCAAATATTCGTACGAAGCGACTGCACTTAGGCTATTTTTCGAAGTTCCTTGATACGATCGATGATCAGCAATGTGAAGATGATAAACACAAACGCGCCCAAGGTTGCAAGCAATACGATAATCAATCGTTTTGGCTTGTCTTTCTTGTCGGCAGGAACAGCAGGCTCTACTACGAATTTATGATTGAAATCCGTGTTGGCATCTGATTCTGACTGCTCGTATGAATCCTCGAATTTGGTCAGCTTGATAATTCGCTCATCACGTTGCGTTTGAAGTCCATCGTATGTTGCTCCATACTGTCCGTTGATCTCAATTCGTTCCTTGTAATAAGCACGATCCTCCGCATTTTTTGCTTCGTTATAAGCACGATCAAGGTTGGCGCGTCCTTCGATAGGAACTACTCCCATTGCGGAAAGGCTATCCAATTGCGCCTGAAGATTTCGTTTTTCCTCCTCCAACATGTCCTTCTTACGCTTGTTAATCTGGAATGCAGGAATTGTACGCTCGCGAACCATTTCATTCTTAACGGTATCGATCAGGTCTACAATTTTGTTCGCGATAACGGCAGCTTGATTTGCGTCTTTGTCCCAAACATCAATTTGAATGGAGCCGTATCGAGTTCGTGTAAATTGAATATGGTCGTCGTACGCTTTCCCAAGTTTAAATTGCTTGTTCGGATCATTTTTATCGATGCCGTAATGCTTTATCAAATCGAATTGATGCACAATTCTGTTTCGAATTCTTGAGGAAGTCAAGATTTGCACCAATTGTTCTGCTTGTTCTTCCTCTCCAAAATCCATCGCAGCCGCTTTCGCGTTTCGTTGCTCCGAGAAAGATACAGTGCTAGTTGCCGCTGGAAAGACTACGGCGGTAGACTTGAATTTCGGCGTAAGCATAAGAGAGATTACAATAGACGCTGCAAAAGCAATGAACGTCCCGATAATGATGATTTTACGTTTTTTCCAAATGAACACCAATAGGTTCTGGCGTTCTTGCTCCAATTCGTTCACTATTTTCGATTTTTAGTAGCGCGAAGATACAGTTTCTTTGTACTTCGTGGTTTGTTTTTAGTTTTCCTTTCCTTGCCAGACTGCTAAAAAAGAAGCAAAGGCCAAGTAGCAATGTTATAAACGCAGAAATTCCGTTTTATTATGTCCGCACCGAACAAAATAACGCTCGTAAACTGATTTTAATCAGCTTAGCCTCTGATTCCTTCATTTTCCGTATACTTGCACCGCAAAAAAATGACAATGATCAAAGCGGTGTATCGTTTCGTTTCCGGGAAATTTCAAAATGTTTTTTTGGACTACAAAGTCGATTTCAAACCTCGGTTTGGACACGGGAATGGTGGTGCGCATCCGCAATTGTTGGATATCATTGAAGCACAACGCGAAACCTACGCCGATTACTTGGAATCTTTTCTGAAGTACAAAGAGGTGTATTTCAACATCAATAATGCGGATCAGGAATCTGATGAAAACGAACCAGGATGGAACAATGATTTTCTTCCAGGGCTTGATATTGTGGCCATGTATGGATTGTTGCGAGAATTGAACCCGAAGCAATACATTGAAATTGGATCAGGGAACTCTACTAAAGTGGCGCGTAAGGCAATTACAGAAGGTCAATTGGTCACGAAAATCACTTCGATTGACCCATATCCGAGAGCTCAAATTGACAATCTTGCCGATAAGGTAGTACGCCAGCCGATTGAAGACCTGAAAGATTATAGTGATATAGCAAATTTAGAATCGGGTGATATGTTGTTCATAGATAACAGTCATCGTTGTTTGCCCAATTCTGATGTAACGGTTTGTTTCCTTGAATTGCTGCCTAGGTTGAAAAAGGGAGTGATTGTTCATGTACACGACATCTATGTTCCTTACGATTATCCGCAATTCATGTGTGATCGCGCATATTCAGAACAGTATGTTTTGGCCGCATTCTTATTGGCGAATCCATCAAAGTATCGACCCATTTTACCTAATTACTTCATTAGTGAAGACGCTGAATTGAAGAAGATCTTGTCTCCTGTTTGGGAGCATGAGAATCTCAAGGGAGTAGAGCAACACGGAGGAAGCTTTTGGTTTGAGGTGGCAGAGTAGATAATGGACCGCTTCGCTTTCGGATTCTAGACATTAGCCCCGAACTTCCTAAGAATTGAAAATTTTCCTTACAAAATTTTTGTGCTGAGGTTCTCGAAGCCCATCCTAGCATCGCCTAAACCTCTCCTTTAAAAATCCGGAATAAGTTCTTTAAGTCGATGATTCGGAAAACAAACATCGACGCGAAAGATGCGGCAAGAATAGTGAAGAATGTCATTAAGCTATCGGCACGGAGGAAATAACAGATACCGAGAAGTCCACCGACGTAAAGCACGAATAAGATTACCTCCTTAACAGGGAAAGGAACCTTTATGACGCGCACGCTGTACACAAATTGGATGGCAGAGATAAGGGATTGTGTAATAACGGTTGCTACCGCTGCTCCTTTCGCTCCATAATCTGGAATTAAGAAGACGTTCATGGTAATATTTATAACAATTCCAATAGCAGAAATCGAATTCAGAAAGCGCATGTTGCCTCTTGCGGTAAGCAGCGTTCCATAAAGAATGGTGGCGCACATTCCAATAAAGCTAAACATCAGAAGTTGAAAGGCTTCGTAACTTTCACTCACGTTATTTTTGTAAATCAACGAAAGGATATATTCACCGTTGAAGTAACTCACAATACTTAATAGAATAGCGCCTCCTACAAGCAGCTTTGCAGAAGTCTTTAGTAAGGGGCGAACGTCTTCAACTTTCTGGAACATTCTGGAGAAGATGGGCAAGAGTAGGTTGGAGAAAATCATAGCGAACATGAAAAACGCATTGATCAATCGGAATCCCATAGCGTAATAACCTGCCTCTTCTTTACCATGGCTATGCAAGCGCTCTACCATAACGGAGTCGATTCTCGTGTAGATCATCATCAGAAAGATGAGCAATGCATACGGAAAACTTTGGCGCACGATGCTATAAGAAAATGCCGGTTGAACTTTTAGCTTCGGGATTCCAAATTTTGTAAAAAGCAGAGTTACGGCTATTAACAATGTTATGAGGTAGCAACCTGTTTGAATCCAAATGAACCATTCAATCTGAAAGTCCTTATTCGTAGAGGGAAGAAGTAAAAGAATGCCACAGAAGATGATCAATAGGAACCTATCCAAAATACTGATGATTGCATCCGTTTTAAACATTAATGCGCCTCCAAAATAACTTCGGGTGTACGCAATTAGCGTAATTAAAAACTGATTGAATACTAGAAAACTAAGTAAAAAGAGTTCGTATGATTTCCACTGTAAAACCAGCGCTATTGTAAAGGAAACAACTGCATAAAGTAAAAACAACATGAATCGGAACCCAAGCACCTTACCCAGATATTTACTCGCCATGTGTGGATGTTGGGCAACATTCTTTGTTGTGAAGTTGTTGATACCAAAATCCAAAAGGATGTTGAAAAGGAAGGAAAAGTTCAGGAGTGCGAAATACGTACCGTAGTCTTCACCGACGAGATCCTGCACATTTGCATCAATTCCAAAAATTGCCACAGGTTTTACAAGAAGGTTCAGAAGAACCATCAAGGCCAAGTTGGAAATGAACTTTTTTTGCATGTAATTTGCGCGTTTCGGCTGTAGCTTGATTAGTAGCAGGTACACCTCTCAAACAGCGCAAAAATAGGAAAAGTTGGCTGTTATTTAACTACTAGCTTGAATCCTTTACCGTGTACGTTCAAGATCTCAATTGATTCGTCCTCACGAAGCAACTTACGCAGCTTGGCAATGTAAACATCCATACTTCGCCCGTTGAAGTAATTATCATCTCCCCAAATGGCTCGTAACGTCGCTTGACGATCCAATATTTCGTTTTGGTTTTTCACCAAAAGATGCAAGAGTTGATTCTCTTTTGTGGTAAGCTTCTTGGTTTCTTCGTTCAAATGCAGCAAACGAATTTCCGGCTCGTATTTAATTCCACCAATTTGGTAGGAGTCTTCTTGTTTTATGTCTTCACTAGTTCGGCGCAAAATGGCTGTAATTCGAGCTAACAATTCTTCCATAGCGAAAGGCTTGGTCAAATAGTCGTCTGCCCCAGCAGAGAAACCTTCCAGCTTGTCTTCTTTCATTGACTTCGCCGTAAGGAAGAGGATAGGAATTTTCTTGTCAATTTCACGGATTTCCTTCGCTAGTGTGATACCATCCATTTCTGGCATCATCACATCCAGAATACAGAATTGATAGGTTCCGTTATTGAATTTTTCGAAGGCAATTTTACCGTTTTGTGCCAAAGACACATTAAATCCTTTTGATTTTAGGAATGTTTGAAGCAGATGTCCAAGATTTACATCATCTTCAGCGAGTAGAATCGAAGTTCCGTTTTCCATGTTGAGTTAAGCTTTAAATTCAATAGTAAATTCCGATCCAGCACCGTATTTACTTCGAACCTTCACGTTCCATCCGTGTAGGTCAGAAATCGCTTTCACGTAACTAAGACCTAGTCCGAAGCCTTTTACATTGTGAATGTTTCCGGTTGGTATACGATACAATTTGTCGAATATTTTATTCAGGTGCTCTTTTTTTATGCCAATCCCTTCATCTTTTACGATAAGTTCGTGCATATTCCCTTTGGTTTTCAAGTCCACCGAAATTTGCGGTGCCTTGTCGCTATATTTGATAGCATTGTCTACCAAATTCGAGATCACATTAGCCGTATGCATTGGATCTCCTTTGATTAAGACCTTTTCCTTAGGAAGGTTCAGTTGGATATTCCCTCCCGAGTTTCTAATGCGAAATTGAGCGTTTTCCACTACACCTGAAATCAGGGTATCCAATTGAAGCAATTCTTTCTTAATGTTCAGTTCTCCTTTATCCAGTGTGGCACTTTGCAAAATGCGCTCTACAAGCATGCTCAAACGCTTGTTTTCCTCACTGATCATGTTTACATATGGCAGGGTCTGTTCGTCCATCGTTCCAGCCACATCAGAATCGTTCATGGCTTCACATGCCAAGGAAATAGTAGATATTGGGGTTTTAAATTCGTGGGTCATGTTGGAAATGAAGTCGTTTTTTATCTCCGAAAGTTTTTTCTGTGTGAGAATTGTTCGGAACATGAAGACCAGTGCGATAATAATTAAAACCATTAGGGTAAAATTGATGGCCAATCCGCCGCCAATTCCTTTTAGTAGAATGCTGTTTTGTTTCGGGAAAGAAATATGGAGGTAGAGGTCTTCATCCAGTGCGTTTGTTGGGAAGAGATTGGCGCTATGCCCCTTGGTAGTGTCTAAATTTGTTTTGTAGTGTTTCGGTGCATTCTTGAATCGAACGGGTTTGTTTTTAGCGTCCGTAATCATGAATTCGTAATGTGAGGGCAGTCTGTCGATGGCAAGTTCCGTTTTCAAAACCGAATCTAGAAAACCAACGTCTACGCGTTCGGCAGGTGAACCATTGATTCCGGATCGGAAAACGTCCAACATCATCTCATTTACGTATCGCGCTTTCTTGAAGATTTGCTGAACTACACGCTGATCGAGTTGAACGGACAGCCTGTTATCCCCTCCGATATGATTTTCATCTGATTTTTTGAAGAGATCCCGAAGCTGCGTCATGTTCCGGGCCATTACTTTCTGTTCTGCAGTTACCCCGGAAATAGAATCATACGAAGTTCCACGGATGATTAAGTAATCCTGCATTTCGCCATTTTCGAAAACTGAAGTATCCTGAATTGAAATGGTTTCTTCAACCGCCAACATAGATCTGAATTCTTCCTTCAGAATATCTCTGTACTGGACGTTGAAATCCTGATTTCCTAGGGCCATGTATCGCCTAATATCTTCTGCCTTTTCGTGTCGGATGGCAATGCGATCCATTGTGGTGGTCATACGATCACTAAATTCTGTTGATTCACGATCGTAGAGTTGCGCCGATTGAAACGCTTGGATAATCAGCAATGCGATCATGGCGACAACCACCATAAGGATTACTGTATTCAATCGGATTCTTTGCACTTTTTGCTTTTTGTCGAATGTAGTGGAAAGCCCCATGGTAGCTGGGGTGCTTAACGTTTTTTAACAGCGGTTTAGATTCTTAAAACAGTCTTCGAACCTGTAAAAAACGCTTGGGATAATTGGATTGATAGTAGTCGGTGATCACCACACCAAAATGTCTTTTTGAGCTGGAGCAATGGATGAATTTCAATCCGCTTTCGTCATTTGAAACCACAATGCCAACGTGACCAATCGTGGTACTTCCCGCGGCAGTGCCGGAAAAAATCATACAATCTCCAGGCTGGCAAGTTTCTAGTGATACTTTGGTACCTAAATTTCCATAGGCCTTGGAACTTCTTGAATTTGGTAAGTCACAAGAACTGTAGACATACGAAGTAAAACCAGAGCAATCGAAACTTACATCGGGATTACTGGTGGCGTATTTATACGGTATACCGAGTTGTGATTCGGCTATGTGCACAATAGAATCTGACTTTGTCATCAAAGAATCTTGTCCGAAACCACAAGTGCTGACGATAAGGAAAGTGATGAAAATCAATGCTTTCATGATACAAAATTACAAAAGTGATTGCAATTGAGTTGTTAAGGATTTACAAAGTTGACCATAGAGTATTGTGTAGCAATAAGTGGAATAAGAGTCCTCCCCCCAGCCCCCTCCTAAGGGGGAGTGCGTTAAGACAATTCAAATTTGAATATCCGAAGAGAAAAAGACAATATCTTCTTTCTTCTAGATTTCAAATTGTGTTGCTAAGGATCCAGCTAGTCCCTTACTCTAGGGGGAATAAAACCCCATCAAACAAAATTACCATTGAAGGACAAACAACTCCCCCTTAGGAGGGGGTTGGGGGGAGGATAACCACGATTAGCACTTTATATTCCGTTAAAAGCACGATTTTTCCGCTTATTACGTTGTATTTTCGTGATGATGTCCTTTCTGTTAAGAAGCCTGGGATTTATTCTACTGCTGCTTGTTGGTGAAAACGCTTTGGCCCAGCAACAGAGCTTTCGAGCGCGCACTATTCCCGCAACAGATACCTTGATTCGAATTGACTCCCTTTCTATTGATCCAACATCATTTGTGATCAAATGTGGAGACACCCCTTTAGAACGATCGGCCTATGTTTTACTCCCCGCGCGATCAGAGTTTAAATTACTGGAACCATGCGATGATTCATTAATTGCCGAGTATCGCGTATTTCCGTTGGATTTATCACAACGATTGCAGATTTACGATTCCACGAATATTTACAATCGAAACAAAGGAGATAGAGAGAAGTTTTTAATCACTACAAGAGACATTCAGAACGATATTTTTGGAGGATCATCGTTGAATAAATCGGGTAGTATTTCTAGAGGGGTGACTTTCGGTAATAATCAAGATTTAGGAGTCAATTCTACGCTGAACCTTGAGCTTTCGGGTCAGATAGCTCCAAATCTCAAGTTATTAGCATCCGTTTCTGACGATAATCTACCCATTCAACCCGATGGAAACACAAATCAATTGCAGGAATTCGATCAGGTTTTTATTCAAGTGTACAACGATCGATTCAAAATGATTGCCGGAGATTTTTGGCTCTATCGTCCGAAAGGGTATTTCATGAATTATAAGAAACGTGCGCAAGGTCTTACCATTAATTATCAATGGACAGAGGATTCTGTTGGTGTTTGGACTTCGCAGTTCAGTGGTGCGTTATCGAGAGGGAAGTTCCAGCGGCAGATCATACAGGGCGTTGAAGGAAATCAAGGGCCATATCGAATGGTGGGCGCGGAAAATGAACCGTTCATCATCGTACTGGCAGGAACGGAACGCGTATACATCGATGGAAGATTGTTGGAGCGCGGACAAGAGTATGATTACGTTGTGGATTATAACACGGCTGAGGTAGTATTCACCGCCAGAAATCAGATTACCAAAGACGTGCGAATTGTCATTGAATTTCAATATTCGGATCAGAACTACGCTCGTTCCTTATTTCAAACATCACAGAGCTATCATGGAAAGAAACTGGACTTCTGGTTCAATGCCTACTCGGAACAGGATGCCCGCAATCAATCCTTGCAACAAACCTTGACACTCGGACAGAAGCAATATCTCGCAAGCATTGGAGATACTTTAGGAGATGCACGCGTTTCCAGTATCGATTCTGTTGGCTTCTTCGAGAATCAGAACATGTATAAGATCATTGATACTTTGTCAAATGGCGTTTTGTACGATTCAGTTTTGGTTTCTTCTGTCAATCCAGATTCGGCTTTATATCGAGCTACCTTCGAATTTGTAGGGCAAGGAGAGGGAAATTATATATTCGAGGGTTTCAATGCCTTGGGACGCGTGTATCGCTGGGTGGCACCGGATATAAATGGAATTCCTACGGGAGACCATCAACCTTCCCGATTGATCGTTACGCCGAAACAACGACAAATGGTTAGTTCAGGAATTGAATATCGATTCAATAAGAACCTGAAGCTGATCTCTGAGGTATCCTATACCAACAATGATGTCAATACTTTTTCCCGTCTCAATGCAGAAGACAATCAAAGCGTTGGAGGTTTTGTCAAACTCATTGGAGACGTGCCATTGAGTAAGGATTCAATTCCCCGTTGGCTCATGCGAACGAAAGTAGAGGTCGAAGGTCGCGAACGAAGCTTTGTGCCGATTGAGAATTATAGAGCCGTGGAATTTGATCGTGATTGGAATACCCGAAATCGTGGGTATCAAGGGAATCAATTAGCATCTTCTATCGGAACTAACTTTATTGGCCCCGGAGGAAATATCAATGTGGAAGGACAGCAGTTTCTGATTGGAACAGATTATTTGGGATTACGCGCAGCGACAGATGGGAAATGGAATCAAAATGGTTTCAGAGCCAATTGGGATGGAAGTTTTCTATCGAGTGCTTCCACTGAAAACAACCGTTTTATTCGTCACCGGGCAGATGTTTCCAAGTCGTTTAAGTATATCAGAATTGGTTATAAGGACGATCACGAGCGCAACGAATTCCAAAGTGATTTTCTGGAAACACAGAGTTATGAGTTCTTTGATTACCAATTCTACATTGGAAATGGCGATTCCATCAAAAACGATTATCGATTGTTCTATAGGGAGCGCATTGATCGTAAATCGGACAGCACACGTTTGATTCAAGCTGCGAAAGCACGATCCGTTGGAGGGGAGATTAGATTTACTGAGTGGGAAAACCAACAATTGAACATCGTTACCAGTTACCGTCAATTGGAAGTTCAAGATCCAAGCCTTATTAATGCAACGCCAGAAAATACTTTACTCGGGCGCATTGAATATCGATTATCTGCTTGGAAGAATGCAGTTTCGTTGAACACCTTTTATGAATCGGGGTCAGGACTGGAGTTGAAACGAGAATTCTTGTATATACAAGTGAATGATGGGCAAGGGGTTTATACGTGGATCGATTATAACGGAGATGGAGTGAAAGATTTGAACGAATTTGAAGTGGCGCAGTTTGTTGATCAGGCAAGTTACATCCGAGTGTTTACACCGAGTAATGAATACGTAAAAACCTTTTCGAATGAATTCAATCAATCCATTCAATTGCGGCCGCAGCGTATTTGGGCAAAGAAGAAAGGATTCTTAAAGCTGTTGACTCGATTCTCCAATCAGGCGCGTTTCCGAATTCAACGAAAAACGAATTATTTTGAAGGCGTTAATGCATTCAATCCCTTTGTTACCGAAATCAACGATACGAATCTCATTTCAACAAACTCTAATATTCGGAATACGATTTTCTTCAATCGAACCAATAGCATTTTCGGTGCCGATTATACATTCCAGGATACACGAGGCAAAACACTTCTGGCCAGTGGGTTTGATTCAAGAACGAACAAATTTCACGAAGTAAAGGTCCGATTGAACATCAAGCGCAAGTTTACAGTAGAAATGGTTTCTGGAAAGGGAACTCGTTCTACCAACGCAGATTATACCTCTGGACGGAATTTCAATATTGAGTTTGTGACCTTCGAGCCCAAGTTGATTTACCAACCGAATACCATCTTCCGGGTATCGCTGGAGGCACGTGGATCTGAGAAAAGAAATGCGGCAGAGTTGGGAGGAGAACTATCTACTGTAATGGAAATGGGATCTACTTTTAAGTTGAACCAACGCGAGAAAGGAAGTTTTCAAGGAAATGTTCGGGCCGTTAATATTCGCTACAATGGTGAGCAAAATTCAGCTCTAGGGTTTGAAATGTTGGAAGGATTGCGGCCAGGATTGAACTTCACTTGGAATGTCGGATATCAACGATCCATTTCTCGAAACCTTCAATTGTCCATTCAATATCAAGGGCGTAAATCAGAGGACAATCGTACGATTCACTCTGGAGGGATGGAAGTACGAGCGCTGTTCTAATATTTTCGAATGTTCTGAACTATTGAAGAAGCGCACCGCCAATCTTTTAGTTATCAGACTGCGATGCGCAAGATTTCAAGAACTTATATACAAATAATGCAAAGTATAGTTAGAAAGTATACCGTATCCCTAGAGCTCCTCCGTAGCCAAGTCCGCTGCGGTACGTACTGAATAGCCCCCACATCGGTCGACCGTCTAGGCTCAATTGTAGTGGGACACCGTGTTCGTTGAAATCATATTCAATTCCTATTTATCCGCCAACGTTTAGTATAACGCCGTTTTCTTGAAAATCTTCATCATCATGATCGTGACCGTGTCCATGACCGTTTCCATGGTTGTGGTTATTTCTGTGACTAAAAAAGCCCAATTGTCCACCTGGACCTATATACCAATTCAATCCACCATCAATATTCCATTTCCAATGATAGATTGCGGATAATCCTAAGACGTTATAATGACTATTTGAACGCAATCCTAGGTCTAATTCCACCCGATTCTTATCTGAAAATCCGTGTTGATAAGAAACCTCTGCGCCACTGCCAAAATTCGACGCTCCCAGTCTAAGACCAATAGCTCGGTCCTGCCCAAAGGAGAAGGAAGCGAACATTATAAAAATGATAAGTATGGTATACAGAATTCCTTTCATAACTACAATTTCGCGTGCGTACCGCAATTTCGATGCCATGCTTTCAGTGGGTTGTATCCATTAGGAGAATTAACACAATATAGTTATAATTAACTGATTAACAGCAATTAATGGAGTAAAAAATTGAACGAAAGAATTGAGGCTTGTAGTCAATAGTCTCAAAATTGAAGTTTGTTTTTTCAAAATGAAAAAACTTATTTCTTTCTGAAGAAAATTTTGATTGGTACTCCTTCGAAGTTGAAATTTTCACGCAGTCGGTTCTCGATAAAGCGTCTGTAACTTTCCGGAATGTATTGCGGTAGATTACAGAAAAAAGCAAAGGATGGTGCATGCGTCGGTAATTGTTGCACGTATTTAATCCTGACGTACTTTCCTTTTACCGACGGAGGAGGTGTTGCTTGAATGATCTCTTGCATCACTTCGTTCAACTCTGAAGTTGGAATTTTCTTAATTCGGTTATGATATACCTCTGTAGCCGTTTCCAAAGCCTTATGGATTCGTTGCTTGGAAATGGTGGAAGTAAAAATGATTGGAACGTCATTGAAGGGAGCCAATTGTTCGCGAACTTTATCTTCGAAAGCCTTCATTGTAGTATGGTCCTTCTCGATTAAGTCCCACTTATTCACCAACACAACAACACCTTTTGAGTTTTTCTCAATGATGTAGAAAATATTGAGGTCTTGTTTCTGTATTCCTTCTTCTGCGTCAATCATGAAGATACAGACATCGGAATTTTCAATAGATCGTACTGATCTCAGTACAGAGTAGTATTCGATATCTTCGGTTACTTTCGCCTTCTTTCGAATTCCAGCCGTATCGATTAACATGAAGTCAAATCCGTAGGCATTGTAACGCGTATTGATTGAATCTCTCGTCGTTCCAGAGATATCTGTAACAATGTTTCTTTCTTCTCCTGTTAGTGCGTTCACCAAAGATGATTTACCAACGTTTGGTTTTCCAACGATGGCGAAGTGTGGTAGTTCGCGTTCTTTGTTTTCTTCTGGTTCTACTGTAAATTCTTCGCAGATGGAGTCCAGTAAATCTCCTGTTCCTGAACCATTTGTAGCGGATAAATCAAAGACTTCTCCCAATCCCAACGACCAAAATTCAGAAGATAAACCGAAGCGTTCTGTATTGTCTACTTTGTTCGCTCCAATGAAGACCTTTTTACCTGATTTTCGCAACAACTCGGCAACGGTAAGGTCTAAATCGACAATCCCCGTCATAACGTCCAGCATGAAAATTATCACGTTCGCCTCCTCAATGGCAATTTCCACCTGTTTGCGAATCTCACCTTCAAATATATCGTCAGTTCCTTGAGCGTATCCTCCCGTATCAATTACAGAGAAAGGAATGCCGTTCCATTCACCACGACCGTAAATACGATCACGCGTCACTCCGCTCACCTCCTTAACAATGGCTTGTCTGGATTCTGTTAATCGGTTGAATAAGGTAGATTTCCCGACGTTCGGGCGTCCTACAATGGCAATGATATTTCCCATGTCCGCGAATTAGGGTGCAAAGAAACGAATAATTTCATCAACTCTACATCTTGACTCAGCTCGATGTCCGTGCTACCTTGGTGCAATCTGAGTATTGAGCGGAGTAGAGATGCTCTTTAACGAAAAAAGCACTGATCCTAAAACCAGCGCTTTCCTTTACGAATTATGGTAATCAATCCCGGATCACAATTTTACGGATGGCACGTTGTTCTTCCGATGCAAAACGAACGGTATAAACAGCAGCTTCCCACTGATTCACGTTGATTGTTTTAGATTGTGTTCCTTTGGATAGCGTTTGTTCCCACACTATTCTTCCATCCATACTCACCACGCTCACTTTCGTGTCTTCGGTTAGCGGTTGTGCAAATTGAATGGTAGTTTCTTCATTCGCAGGATTCGGCATGATGGTTAAATCAAGATTGTTGAGTTCATCCAACGAAGCAAATGACTGTACTTCCAAATTGATGTTATCGAGGAAAAGGTTGTTTCCATACCCACAGATATTAACGAAACGGACAACTGCGTTTCCTCCTATGTAAGCAGCCATGTCGATAGTATCGTTTCTCCAATCAACAGCACTTGATGGTTCCCAATTCGAAGTGGTATTGGCGCCTGTAGCCAAGGTAGGTCCATCTTTATAATAAACCTGTGTGAAGGTTTGACCGCAATCTCCAGAAACATCAATACGCATCTCGTCGGTATAAGTACCGCTATATTCTCGATAAGCTACGTCAAAAGTCAGAATTGCGGTTGCAGGATTTTGCACATTGCTCAAATCGAAATTGACAAATCGGAGTTCGTCTTCTTGCCCAGCTGCGTTGTACGAAAAGTTGTTGATGAATGATGCTGTGGTTGCATTTCCATCGGCTCCAGTAGTATTAACATCTGTCCAAGTCAAACTTCCATCAGGATTTATTACCTCGGCCGTTGCTGGCGGGAAACCTGATTCAAAATCTTCCGACAATGGGAAGGTTGAAATGGAACTTGCGACATTGATCATTTGAGTAATCGTATCATTACACGTCGTACTATCTCCATTCAATCCAGTCCACGTCTTTAATTCGTACGCTCCACTTCCTGGGAATGTAATTTGTGTTGCGAAAGTATGCGTTGCACTTCCCCCTGGCGCTAGACTTCCGTTATAAGTTTCATTTACAACTGCGCCGTTGTCCAGCTGATAATATACAGGGAAGTTCGATTCTGTGAAAAGACCGATGTTTTCCAAGTCGATTACCACATCACTGGTTACGTTGCCTGAACACGTCTGGAAGCTTGCTGCGGGTTCAGTCAATGCTGCGATTCCTACATCTGAATCAGAAAAACAAGAAAGTACACAGTTTCCATTTCCTACCGCTCCTGGGAAGTAGATAGCAATTTGTCGGTTACTTCTCAATCCGTTGGCACCAACTGCTCGAACTGTAAACCATTGTGGGTTGGCAACGTCAGAAACAATTACATCAAATTCTTCAATGTTTGAAGACCCAATGGAATCCATGAATTGCGATCCAAGCATAAATACGTCGTATTCGGTTGCATTTGGCACTGGGTCCCAGCGAAGAACTACTGTATTGGTGCTTTCACAAACGCGATACACTTCAATGTTTTGCGTTCGCTCCATAATGCTGAAGTTAGCAGCACTTTCGCCTTGTGATCCCCCACGGGAAACACGTACACGAACTTCTCCAGAGATAATGTTCGGAACATTCCATTCGTAGATACGATCCGCTCCGTTTACATTGTTCGCAATGGTATTCCAAGATGCACCGTTATCATCAGTATACTCCAATGCAAAGTCGCCTGAAGTTCCATTCGCATCCCAGTGAATGCGATCGTTAGAGCCAGGAATCAATCCTTCACCACCGAAGGGATAGGTAACTATAATATCGTCTGTAATGAACTCCCAAACTACATAGTATTCTTGGGGTCCGAATGGAACAGTTGTTCCGGCAATATCCAGTGTATATGTTCCCGCCATTGGATTGTCAATTGCGATTTGCTCAACGTTATTCAAGTGATCGGCGCCTACCGTTGCTGGTAATGCTAATGTTGTTGCATTAGGCGAGTGATCCAATAACCAAGGCTGATACGTAGCGAGGTTTGGATCTGTTAACAAGGCATCCAAATCATTTACCAAGGCAGTAGCAGCAGTAGTTGATGCTTCTTTGTCTGCCCAATATACCATCACTTTTACTTGCTCAACTCCTGCCGGAACACTGATTGAAACTTGGTCGTTACCTCCTTGAGAAATACTTCCGCTTGTGTATCGACCGTCTTCCAAAAGTTGAACAGCTTTCAAGCCATTGATTTTTCCCCATCCATAAATGAAGTCTGGCCCTTCGTTTCCAAGGTCATTTGCTGTATTCATTACTGTTGCTTTCAACAATGCTGAATTTGCAGTAGTTCCGTTCATTTCCTCGTATGCATGGTGCAACTGCGTCAATACTCCTGTGATTCCTGGTGCAGCTGCAGATGTTCCTCCACCCGCTGCATAGGTATTGTTTGGATCCGTTGACATTTGTCCTGCTCCGTGCGCTGCAATATCCGGTTTGATTCGTCCATCGTTGGCAGGGCCACGGCTGGAAGAGCTTACGATTCCGTCATCGTTGTCTAGGTTTGCCGTAGCTATTACGTTCTTACCAATTTTGTGTCCTCCGGTGATGTTTCCCCATTGATTTCCAGCGCCATATCCACAGTTTTGGTTGTTTGAGTTACCGGCAGAGAATACCTGAATCAATGTTGGGTTGTTGTAAATTTCTTCATCAACAAGAACTGTCGTATTCGTGTATCCTGCATTACATCCATTACTGTAGGAAGACTGAAAGATCAACACATTACTATCAATGTGCAATGGCATTGTTCCCGCCATTGATGATACGTATTGGCGAATGTGCATGTAGCATGCTGGGGCCATTCCACGCATAGTTGGATCAAGGTTTCCTGCAGCACCCACAATTCCAGCTACCATATCACCGTGGTCTCCAGTAAAGTCTCCGGCTACATCATCTTGATTTACACGACCTGTGTAATCGATGTGCGGACCCACTGCGCCATCGTCATTTACGGCTACTGCGATTCCAGTTCCATCGTATTGACGCGATCCATGGTAATCCCCATCGATAGCATTGGCACGGTGTAGGTTTCTTCCGTCGTCAGATTCAGGCGTTCCTGGATCCGGCATAATGTCAACATACTTCATGTATGGCTTGTCGACTAGCGATTGAATGTCACTTGGAAGGACTTCAACGAATGCCATATTTGCATGATCCAGTATTACGTTTGTACGAACGCCTTCATTTTCCAATTCAGCGATCGCAATTTCGAAATTCACATTGTCGAACAAGGCGATACTCAACAAAACAGTTCCAAATTTCGTTACTGCCCACTCTGGATATTCTTCATCTTGAATACGCTGTCCGATCTTATATACATCATCAATATCGTACACGCTGCGAATGTTCAATTGCGTTAATTGCGTTGCAGTGATATTGGCTGGTACGGAAGCTATATATGTATAATTCGGAATGTATTCTAGCAATTCTAATCCGGATTGTTCAATAGCGGATTTTTCCGCGTCGGTTGGAATCGCGTTGAATTGAATAAATCGGTACAATTTGTTTTGCCAAATTTCTTGGCTGTTAACGGTACTTGAATTAAAGTCTTTTGCATTGGCATCGAAGGTTCGTGTTCCTTTGTGGAAGTTCACGGTGTAATCTTGCGCCATGCTTGTTGTTCCTAAGGCAAACATAGCCAGGAACAGGAGGGAGTAACACAGTTTCATAAGTAAATTCTTAACAGTTAATAGTAAATTCTCACAAAGGAAAATTTAATCGCACAAAAAGATACAAAATAATCGATAGAGGTACTAGGCTAGTGGTGCTTTGATTCGAACGAAAAGGATCGACTATTGGAATTCTGAGATGAACTTATGTTGATTTGATGCTGGTGATGAAGTCAATTAAGTATGCTATTTAGCCATTTGGCCATTTAGCCATTTAGCCATTTAGCCATTTAGCTAATTAGCATATTGGATTTTGCTTTGATCCAATAAAATCTTCGCTTAACTTCTAATGTTCGCGAAGAAATCGAACATCTAGTATCCGTACTTCTTCAACTTCTGATCGGAAGAACGCCAATCTTTATCGACCTTTACAAATGTTTCAAGGAAGATCTTCTTACCGACAAACTTCTCCATTTCTTTTCGAGATTCGCGACCGATACGTTTAAGCATATCGCCTCCCTTCCCAATAAGGATTCCCTTTTGAGAATTGCGTTCAACAATAATCAACGCGCGGATTCGTAGGATATCTTCTTCATCGAGGTATTCTTCTACCTCAACTTGACACGCGTAAGGAACTTCTTTTTGCGTATGAATGAAGATTTTTTCGCGAATCATCTCTGAAATAAAGAAACGCATTGGGCGATCTGAGATTTGATCTTTATCGAAGTAAGGCGGGCTTTCGGGAATATTTTGGCGTATTTCCTCCCAAACGCCTTCAATTCCAAATCCATGTAGTGCAGAAATAGGGAATACTTTGGCATTGGGTAATTTCTTCTGCCAGTATGCCAATCGTTCCGCAACTGCTTTCTGATCGGATAAATCCATTTTATTAATGAGGCAAAGAACAGGTACTTCCAATTTCTGGATGCGTTCTAAGGTTTCCTTGTGGTTCATTTCGTTCTCCCTCGGATCAGTAACGAAGATGAGAACATCGGCATCTTTGATGGACGAATTCACGTATTCCATCATGTTGTCGTGCAGCTTGTAAGCTGAGTTCACAACTCCAGGAGTATCAGAGAAAACGATTTGATGGTCGTCGTCATTAACGATCCCTAAAATTCGATGGCGAGTTGTCTGAGCCTTAGAGGTAACGATGGATAATTTTTCCCCGATAAGTTGATTCATCAAGGTCGATTTCCCAACGTTTGGACTTCCCACAATATTTACGAATCCGGATTTATGTGCCATTTTGGAATTGATTTCTGCCCTCAATAATTAGAGAGGGGCTACAAAGGAACGGTTTTTCTGGGAAATAGCGAGTTTAGTACAGAAGATACGAAAGTTTTTTGCGGTAAACCAGTAATTTGTATATCGCTATATAACCATTTGATTATAAAGGAATATTATGATATTCCGTTATTCTGATTTTTCGACTTTCTAATATGAATCGCATTCTCACATGCTGCCCCCTAGTCGTCATTGAACAATCCATCAAACAACTGTAGGTCTTCAGCGATATTTGAACTTTTTGGCTTAAAAAATAAGATAGAGTTCTGTCTAATTTAGGTTAAAATTCTGATACTGCTTTT
>JADFAL010000079.1 GCA_015665275.1 Flavobacteriales bacterium
TTGCCTGTACCATGGAAAGATTTGCTGCATTGAGCGAATTCGCTGGCGTCCAATCATAACTCACTCCTCCTTCCGCCCAAAGTGTTGCCGTCTCTCCTGGACAAATGATGGTGTCATTGAATGCCACGATATTCGCCGTTGTTACGTTCACATACACACTATCTAAAATGTTGTCACAAGCATTTGAGAAGATACAATAGTAATACATGGATTGTGGTGGCGTAATCGTTACCGTATTCGTATTCTCACCGGTAATATTCACATTCGGATACCATGAGTACGTCGATGCCCCACTCACTGAAATGGTCGTGCTTGATCCTGCACAGATCGTGACTTCGTCTGGAATAACAGGTGAAGGTGGCGTAAATTCAACCTCAACCAATACGTTTTCCGTTAAAACACAGCCCTCTGCCGTTGTAATTTCAACTGTGTAAAGTATATCATTTGTGGGGGTACTCACTGGCGTTGGGCTCGTATCGTCATTCAGGAAAGTTGGAGGACTCCAAACATAGGAAACCCCACCGCTAGCCTGCAATTGTGCTGAATTCCCAATACAAATTACCGTATCATTGGAAATCGCTCCTGAAGGTGAGACCACCTCTACGTCAATGTAAGCAGTATCAATTCCACAACTATCCGAAATAATTACTTGGAAGGTTTGATCCTGAAATACTGAAATTGTCGGATTGGCGATGTTCGGGTCGTCCATGAATTGCGCAGGAGACCAAACGTAGTTCGCGCCACCATACGCCTCCAATTGAATCGAATCGCCTGGACAAATTGGACCTGGTAATGGAACAATACCACCACCAAAATCACCGATATTCAAAACAAGTTCTACCGTATCGGGAGAGTAACATTGATTGCTATCTGTAACGATGAGTGTTACATTGTAGGTTCCCGGTCCTCCATATAAATGGGTTGGATTGACAGCAGTAGACGTATTATTATCACCGAAATCCCAGAAGAACGTATTCCCGTTAGCACTGTTGTTGCTGAAAATGGCAGGGTTCGGAATACAAATTGTAGTATTCGGTACAGAGATTAACGCATCAATCTGGTTTAGTTCAAACTTGAAAGCGGCCAAATTACAATTGCTACTTCCATTGATTTGCGACCAAGCACCCGGTGTAGTTGAGAATCCGTTAGAGTTTCCTCCACAACCTCCACAAACTGCATGATAGATTCGACCGGATTTGTCAAAGCGAGATGTTCCACCATCTACGTGCTCATCACTAACATTTGCCGTTCCACCGAAGAAGGTTCCGAACTTTAGGTTACTGGCATTCGGACCTAATACTCCGATATAAAAGTTGTTTCCATTCGTTGTCGCCTGATAGGCATTAGGAGTCACTGGGAAGCCATTTGTTGTTGAACCCGGTGCATTTCCATTATTTATGTTCAGTACACCTCCCCAACCAGAGAAATAAATATCATAACAATCGGATACCAAGAAAGCCGTGGGAGAAATTTCTACTTGTCCAGAGCTTGCCCCCACCATCGTGCGCCATTCCTGAGCCGATAAATTGCTGTTGTATTTCTGAATAAACTGGCCCGAGTTAGCATTTCCATATAACCCACCAGTTACACCCAAATTGGATTCGGTTTGTCCTAGAACGTAAACACGATCATCAATGTCTAACTGCACAAAATACACCTGATCGTATTCGTTCTCACCAATATATGTTCCTGACATCAAGTTTCCGTTATTCCCATTGAATCGGGCAACGTATCCGTCAACATCTCCTCCAAAAGACGTGTCGAAACCTCCTGAAATAGGCAGGTTGTTGGAAGTGGTTCCTCCTGCCATATATACAGTTCCAGTGGACGATAACTGTACCGAGTTTCCTGTTTCTTCGCCGGATCCGCCAAAATACGTCGACCACATCAAACTGCTTAAAGTAGGTGGCATTTTAAAGACTACTGCATCTTGCACTCCTGAAAGCGCAGCTTGCGATCCAAATTGTGTAGGGAAATTTGTGGAACGGGTGGTAGAACTCACAATGACGTTCTCTTGATCGTCTAGAATGATTTCTCCCCGGAATTGATCTCCAAGGTTTTTACGAAGCGAAGCGATTATGTTCAATCCATCTGTACCGGACCCTCCAACATACGTTGAAGCCTGCAAAGTTGTACCATCAGCACTCAGACGAGCTACATACAAATCTTGACCATCGTTAAAATTCAACAGGTTGGTAGCACTTGTAGGTACGTTTGGACCACCGCCGTAACTCGCGTCATAAGGCACACCGGCAAGCGGGAAGTTCCCCGAACTCGTTACCCCAAATATGAAGAGTTCGTCATTAGCATTTGCAATGATACTATTCGCCGTTTCAGACCCTAGCCCTCCAAGATATGTAGAGTAAATCAGCGATCCACCATCGGCGGTAAATTTGGTGATTCCAACATCGGTGTAACGATCTGTAAGTGTTCCTTGCGAATTATTTCCTGTTTGGTAGGCTCCAGGTGTAATTGGGTAGCCCAAACCAAAAATTATTCCTCCTGCGAACAGCGCTCCTTGACTATCAGGCGTGGCCGTCATCCCCCAGTTATCAGCGGAAGCCCCAGTAAAGCTTGAGAATACAAGAGTTGGATCAATTATAAGGGTTTCATTGGAATCGTACCCGTTGGGCATTACAAACCGAACAGTATTACCCGTAATTTCAAATTCAATCTCTACATTGGCGCCACTCTCCTCTAACCAGGCCTCTGGTGTTCCTTCAATAATTTCTCCAAAACGATTGGCAATGCGCAAACTTCCATCTTTCGCTATCGACAATACATCCTGTCCGTCATAACGCATTTCAATTATGTTTGCATCAATACCCGGCTGAACACGGAAGGAATACTTCAACTGTTCGTTCGATCCATCCAAAATCATATCGATTCCCGGATAATAATCGTTCATGGTCACCTTTTGGTAGCTGTACAATTTACTTTGCCATTTTGAGGGATTGTTACCTAGAATATAATTTCGGTAATGGCCGGATTGAATCTCACGCGTTGACTGACCTTGCCAATTAGAATTCAGAAAAGTTGTTTGGATTACATGAAAACGAATCGGATCATCTGCATGATCGAGATGGCTGTGGTCTGGGTCATCGTGTTGATGCCCCAATTTTAAATCGGTAAGATGATACGTGAATTTATCTTTCTCGACGAGCATTTCGCCCAAGTCTAGTTCCACTTTGTACTCCACTCTATCGTCCCATTGCCCCGCATTCGGGTGCAACCAAACATCTTGTGCATTCCCTCCAAAAGAGAGAACCAAAATTGCTATTACGACGCTTATATACTTCATTAGTAATCGAGATCACAAATTATTTAGCGAAAATCATGCCTGAAAAATTCGAAATCTCCCTCTAATATAACGGATTAAAGCCGTAATAGGTTGCGTTGGATTCCTACTAAAAACAAACACCCTTTGATTCTCATTTCAGTCCATTAATTCTGTGTAACTTTGTACCTCAATTACGAGCGATAGATAATGAGTGATCCGATCAAACACGAGTGCGGAATCGCACTTGTCAGACTAAAACAACCCCTCCAATATTATATTGACAAATACGGGACGGCCTTTTACGGCCTGAACAAAATGCATTTGTTGATGGAAAAACAGCACAATCGAGGTCAGGACGGAGCTGGTTTAGCAAACATTAAATTCGACATGTCACCCGGTGAGCGCTACATTTCTCGCTACCGATCTATTGACCCCAAGCCGATTCAAGATATTTTCGATCATATCAACAGTAAGTTTGAAGCTATTGGCGAAGCGAATCCTGAACACCTGAAAGATGTTGATTATTTAAAGCGCCATGCTGGATTCACTGGAGAGTTGTTTTTAGGACACCTTCGCTACGGAACCTTTGGGCGAAATTCAATCGAAAGTTGCCACCCATTCTTACGTCAAAACAACTGGATTACTCGAAACTTGGTGGTTGCAGGAAACTTCAACCTGACGAATGTAGATGAACTATTCGAAGTTCTCTTGCACGTAGGACAGCATCCAAAAGAGCAATCCGACACGGTGACCGTTTTGGAGAAAATTGGTCATTTCCTAGATGCCGAGAATAACAAAGTATATGATACACTGAAGCCTCAAGGATATTCAAATCAAGAGGTATATGCAAAAATTGCTGAAAATCTAGATGTTGAGCGCATCTTGAAAAATGCTTCCGAAGATTGGGATGGAGGTTACGCAATGGCCGGTTTGTTTGGTCATGGCGATGCATTCGTATTGCGTGATCCATCTGGAATTCGTCCGGCATTCTGGTACGAAGACAATGAAGTTTGTGTAGTAGCGTCTGAACGTCCGGTAATTCAAACGGCATTCAATCTGAAATACGAAGATATTAACGAATTGAAACCGGGGCACGCCTTGATCATGAAAAAGAATGGTCGTATTTCGGAAACCATGATTAACGAACCGTTGGAGCCAGCGAAATGTTCTTTCGAGCGCATCTATTTCTCTCGTGGATCGGATAAAGATATTTACACAGAGCGCAAGCAATTGGGGAAAAATATTGTTCCTCAAGTGATGAACGTTATCGATAATGATTTGGACAATTCTGTTTTCTCATTCATCCCGAATACGGCAGAGGTTTCCTTTTACGGACTAATCAAAGGATTGGAAGATCATTTGAATGAAGAAAAAATTCAAGCAATTTCTGCCTTGGGGAAAGATGCTTCCGAAGAGAAGATTCGCGAGATTTTATTGAAACGAGCGCGCATAGAGAAGATCGCCATTAAGGATGCCAAATTACGCACCTTCATTACGCAAGACGATTCAAGAGATGATCTTGTAGCGCACGTTTATGATATCACGTATGGAAGTGTGAAACGTGGCAAGGATAATCTGGTAATTATTGACGATAGCATCGTTCGTGGAACAACGTTGAAGCAATCCATCCTTCGAATTCTGGATCGATTGGATCCGAAAAAGATTGTTGTGGTTTCCTCTGCACCACAAATTCGTTATCCGGATTGTTATGGAATTGACATGGCAAAAATGGGCGATTTCATTGCCTTCGAAGCGGCGATTTCATTGCTTCACGAACGCAACATGATTTATGTGATCGATTCTGTTTTCAAGAAATGTAAAGAGCAAGAGAACTTGCCGAAAGAGCAAATCAAGAATTACGTTCAGGAGATTTATGCTCCATTCTCTGATGACGAGATTTCACAAAAAATCAGTGAGTTATTGACGCCTCCTACCATTAAAGCAGAAGTTCAAATCATTTACCAGACGGTTGAAAACCTGCACAAAGCATGTCCGAACAACACAGGAGATTGGTATTTTACAGGGAACTACCCGACAAAAGGTGGCAACAAGGTTGTGAATAAGGCTTTCATCAACTGGAAAGAGGGACGAAACGAGCGCGCATATTAAACAACTATGAATAGAAGAACGGCACTCATATTTTACATACTTAGTATCTATGTAGTGATCCAGTTCGTTTGGTGGGGCATCCAATTGTTCGACCTCAACAATCAAATATATTCGGAATCTGAAGAAGTACGTCAGCGATTTACGATGATCGTTGGTGAAGGCGCCGTTTTCTTACTCCTGTTAGTTGTTGGTATTTGGCAAATTCATCGTTCTATTCGCAAAGATTTGAACCTTTCGAAGCGTCAAAAGAACTTTCTCTTATCGGTTACGCACGAATTGAAAACGCCTTTGGCAGCGAACAAGTTGTACATACAAACGGTAACGAAACGCAATCTGTCGAAGGAACAATCCGATGAACTATTGCAAAAGGCGATTGATGAAAACACGCGTCTTGAGCAAATGATCGACAACATTCTCAATGCTTCGCGATTGGAGAATCGTGCGTTGAATCCAGTGATGGAAGATTTCGATGCAACGTTGTTATTTCAGCAAATTCAAACGCGATTTACTGCTATTTCATCAGGAGAATCGGCTATTACGCTAGAAATCGAAGAAGGTATGCAAATGCATGCGGACCGAATTATGGTGGAATCGATTGTAGGGAATCTGGTTGAAAATGCGCTCAAATATGCTGGCCGTGACAAACCGATAACGATTTATGCATATTCTAAAGATGGGCAAGTTGTTTTTGGAGTAAAGGATCAAGGCCCTGGGATTCCGAAGGAACAGAAAGCCGATATTTTCAAGAAATTTTACCGCGCACAGAACGAAGAAACGCGTTCTCAAAAAGGAACGGGATTGGGATTGTTCATTGTTTCAAGATTGGTGTTTCTGCAAAATGGAACTGTACAATGTCTTGACAACGATCCGCAAGGAGCAGACTTTCAAATTACACTATAAGATATGTCAAAGCACGTAGGATTAATCATTTTGGATGGATGGGGAATCGGAGATCGATCGAAATCAGATGCGATTTATCACGCCAAAACGCCCTACATGGATAGCTTGTTGAACAACTATCCCAATGCTACATTGACAACTTTTGGAGAAAAAGTGGGCTTGCCTAAAGGTCAAATGGGGAATTCGGAAGTAGGACACTTGAATATTGGAGCAGGACGCATCGTTTATCAGGAATTGACGCGCATCAACAAATCGATTCGAGATGGAGCGTTCTTTCAAAATGAGACATTGGTTCGAGCTTTTGAGGAAGCGAAGCAGAAAGGATCACGCATTCACTTCATGGGATTGGTTTCCAAAGGTGGTGTCCATAGTTCACAAGAACATTTGTACGCGCTATGTCAAATGGCAAAGGACCATGGAATTGAACATGCGTTCATTCATGCATTTACTGATGGTCGTGATTGCGATCCAACATCTGGACTGCGCTTTGTAAAGGAATTGGAGGACACTATAACGGACACTCCAGCCAAAGTAGTTTCAGTAATTGGTCGATACTATGCAATGGATCGCGACAACCGCTGGGAGCGCATCAAGAAAGCATACGATTTGATGGTTCTTGGGATTGGAGAACGTTTTGATTCGGTGAGTGCTGCGTTACAAAACTCGTATGACAGCGAGGTGACAGATGAATTTATCGAACCAAAAATAATTGGAGATACTACCGAGAGTACGATTCAAGAAGGGGATATTGTAATTAACTTCAATTTCCGAACCGACCGCCCGAGAGAGATCTCTATTGCCTTGACGCAAAAAGATTTTCCCGAATACGAGATGCACCGATTGCCCCTCTCCTACTACACCATGACGAATTACGACAAGACCTTTCAAAACGTCCGTGTGATTTTTGAAAAGGAAAACCTCACAAAAACGCTGGGTGAAGTGGTTGCGGATAACAACATGACGCAGGTTCGAATCGCGGAAACCGAGAAATATCCGCACGTAACATTTTTCTTTAATGGAGGACGGGAACTTCCTTTCAATCGTGAAAACCGCCTTTTGATCAACTCTCCAAAGGTGGCAACCTACGATCTTCAGCCCGAAATGAGCGCTTTAGAAGTACGTGATGCGATTGTAAATGAAATCAAAGAAAAGCAACCCAATTTCATTTGTTTGAACTTTGCAAATCCAGATATGGTTGGACATACTGGAGATTATACAGCAATTCAAAAGGCTGTGGAAACGGTGGATGGCTGCTTAAGAGATGTGGTAGAAACAGGGAAATCTCTGGGATACGAATTTATAGTAATTGCCGATCATGGAAATGCCGATTACGCTATTAATGACGACGGAACACCAAATACAGCGCATTCCTTAAATCCGGTGCCGGTAGTTATGGTTACGGAAGATGCTTCTGTTCAATTAAAAGACGGGATTCTGGCAGATGTTGCTCCAACAATCTTACAACGATTGGGAATTGAGCAGCCAGAAGAGATGAACGGAACCCCGCTTATTCAATAATATTTAATCCTCTAGATTAAAATACAGGTTAATTACTCCGTAAGCCACCTCGCACCCATCGATATTTTCTAAATGATAGAGCAACTGTTCGCGGATTATTTCTTCGGACTCTTGTTCAAATAAATTATCGTAATCTGATTCTATGCGGGCAATGCAGCTTTCGATATCTGTATCAATTTCCCCCATGACTGCCATGTCTTTCTTGGCGGCCTTTTCGTCCTCTGACAGATACTCGTTCAACATTTCTTTCACTGTTGCAGCGTCGCCGCCAGAATCTGCCAGAATCACTACCAATCTTTCAGGCATTGGTATTGTAACTTCGTTGATACAGATACACAAGTCATCGGCCATGATTAGGTGTTCGTCAATTTCATCTTCTACTCTAGTTGATTCCCCTTCGGTTTGAACCTCAGACTCCTCACCGTCTTGCATTCCTATGCCCAATCGAAAGAAAGCTACAGAGTTCTCACAACCTTCTTGGCTTGCCATTGTCTCTATAATTTTAGCCTCTACTTCTTCGTCCGAATCATCGGTATAAACGTCTTCGAAATTCCCTGCAACCCTGTCGAAGCAGTTCGTCATATCATCCAACATAGAACCCTCAAGCATTTCTAAATCTGCTATCATTCCATCTAGATTCTCCTCGGCATACTTTTCTAATTCTGCTTCTAGGATAGCGTCATCGCCGTCCGCATCAACGATGGCATTCACCATTCTTTCAGACAACAAGCCTAAAGATTGATTTACACAATCACACATTTGTTTTGCGGCCTCTTCGTAGGGATCATCTCCTTTAGGGGCTTCAGCTGCGAATGTGTATACAGTAGCGATTAAAAAGATAGGAATGAGCAGTAGATTCTTCATAAGTAAGCTTTTGCGGATTGTTATAATGATTTAAAACTAAGAAAAAAGCCCCGATCATCGAGCAGTGTCGAGATTCAGGGCTTTAAAATTATAGTATTGAAGAATTACTTCATTTCTTCGTATCCTGCGTTAAGTATAGCTTTGGAAATTTTACATCCATCGTCCAAATTATTCACAGCTTCCATCAACTTTTTCATAATTTCATCTTCACTTTCAGAAGTATATACATCATCGTATTTCTTCTCTAATTTGTCACTGCATTCAACCATGTCAGTTTCCATGGCTGCCATTACCTCCATGTCTTTTGCAGATCCTACGGGATCTTCCGTCATGTAAGCAATTAGGTCTTGTTGAAGTTTTGTAGCATCTCCATCTGAGTCTCCAAGGATTTGTTTTCCGCGATCAGACATTCCTTTCGTCGATCCTTCGATACAGTCGCACATGTCTTCAGCCATGTTGTTGTAATCTTCTTCGCTTGCCATATTACAAGCGAACAATGCCATTGCTAAGACTGGCAAAATAAGTAGTTTTTTCATCTTGTTAAATAAAATATAGGTTGTTTCTAATGTGGGCTCAAAATAGCCAAAAATGAGTTACGTTCTGTTATTTCTTTGACTTCTCTAGAATTGCTGTTGTGGAGAAGCCTGCGACAAGATCAATTGCTTCCACCGTTCCACCATAAGCACGCACCTCTTTGGAACCGACGATGTATTTTTTCGAAGTTGGATCTGTCTCATCTGGATCGTAATCAGCGCCTTTAACCAAAACATCTGGCTCAAAGGCAATAATTGTTTCTAAGGGTGTGTCCTCATTGAATAAAACAATGGCATCGACAAAACCCAACGAAGCAAGAACAACAGCTCTGGCATCTTCCGGATTGATTGGTCGGTTTTCGTCTTTTCCCAATCTTCGAACAGAATCATCGGTATTCAAGGCCACTACCAATCGCTCGCCAAGACTTGCCGCTTTTGCTAAATACGTTACATGGCCTTTGTGCAGAATATCAAAACATCCGTTGGTAAATACCACACGATCACCTTTGAGTCGCCACCCTGCGATAGTTCGTCGTAAAGGAGTAATTTCTGTGATTTTGTCAGTAACGAATTCGAAGCGATCTTTCATGAATCGAAATTAGCTATTTTTTCCGCCACTGTAATATTGCTAAAGAGAGCAATCCGAGTGCAAGAATTAAAAGGGTTTGAGAAACCCAAACGAAAATCCCGAAAGCGGCAAAGTCAATATCGTACATGCTTAGTACAGCTGTCACCCAAAGCGGATAAACCCCCATTCCACCGGGAAGTAAGGCAATTGCTGCTGCACTTACAACAAAAGCAGCCAAAACGGCTTCCAAGGGGATATTTCGAGTTTCTTCAAACGCCAAAGCCGATACCCACATCATTCCGATGTACGTACCCCAAATAAAAAACGTATGAAATACGAACTCCCATTTGCGTTTCATGGTCCAAACGGACTTAATTCCTTCCCAAAAACCAAGCATTTTCGCATTGACCCAGCTTTTGATCTTCTGATTCTTTAGGTATACGATGAATCCGACGGCACCCATAAGAAGTCCTGCTCCTAAAATATACCATATCAGCATGGAACTGCCTTCGCCCCCAGAATCCATAATTTTTTCAAACTGATCCGAATTGGTTTGGAGCACAGTAGTCAACAACACGATTCCTCCCAACATTAATACGTCGATAATACGCTCGACCACTATCGTTGCAAAACCCTTCTCAAAAGGCACATTTTCGCTCTGGGTGAGCAATCCTGCTCTAGCCAATTCTCCAGAACGTGGAACTGTATAATTGATGATATATCCCGACATCACTGCATGATAAGCATTCTTCAATTTAGGCTTGTACCCAAGTGGCTCTAGAAGAAACAACCATCTATACGCACGACTTAAGTGCCCGGCCAATGCAATGATGAGACTGAGAAAAATCCAGAAATAATTTGCATTGTAAAAGGCATCTTTGGTTTGTTGGATGTCTTCGTCAGAAAGTCCACTGAGAAAATACCACGACAGGTACACTCCGATTCCTAACGGCAAGACAAATTTTAAGATTTTAATGATACGACCTTTCAAAAATCAGTCTATTAAATTGGTTTGTTCATTGGGAAAAACAATCATGGGTTTGAACGATTTTGCTTCTTCCATTTCCATGAATCCATAGCCAATGATAATAATTTTATCACCAACTGCGACACGACGCGCTGCAGGCCCATTCAAACAAATGGTTCCAGTACCACGACCTCCTTTTATTACATACGTTTCGATTCGTTCTCCATTATTGATGTTGACTATCTGAACGCGTTCTCCTTCAATAATGTTGGATGCTTCCATTAAATTTTCATCGATGGTAATGCTTCCAATGTAATTAAGATCTGCCTGAGTTACCGATACCCGGTGGATTTTCGATTTTACAACTTGAATTAACATGAGCGAAAAAATTCTTTTTAATTGATTTTTTGACCGCGCAAAGATACGTCAAATCCGCTCTTATACCATGGAAATATTATCCAGCAATCGCACCTGCCCTGCGAAGGCAGCAATGCATCCGTGTGTGTGAACTGTCCATTCGGTTACATCCTCGAAGGTCGTTGCGTCTACAAATTCGATGTATTCCAGTTCCAATTCTGAATCTTGAAACCATTCTTTGATCTTTTCACGTGCTTCTCGCGGACCGTAACTCTCCTTCTCGGCTCGAACGCGATCCAGCGATTGATACAATATCAAAGCCTTTTCTTTTTGATCTTTCGTCAAGCGCTCGTTTCGACTGCTAGCAGCAAGTCCACCTTCCAATCGATGCGTTTCGCAACCCACTACCTCCACGGGTAAATTAAACTCCTTGACCATATGCCGAACAATGGACAACTGTTGCAAGTCCTTTTCTCCAAAGTAGGTATGTGTGGGATTTACAATTTCCAGAAAACGATACACCACTTCTACAACTCCATCGAAATGTCCGGGGCGAAACTCACCCTCCATAATATTGGCCACGCGACCCAATTCCATTCTCTTGGGTTGATGTCCTTCTGGATACATTTCATCAACCGTTGGGGCAAAAACGATAGCTCCTCCAGATGCTTCCAACAAAGAAATGTCCTTGTCAAAATCTCTCGGATACTTCTCTAAATCAGAAGAATTGTTGAATTGCGTAGGGTTTACGAAGATGCTAACAACGGTAAAATCGCATTGTTTTGAAGACGCCTTTACCAGAGACACATGTCCTGAGTGAAGGGCTCCCATGGTAGGAACAAATCCTACGGTGCTCTTTTTGGCCACTTCTGAAAGATGATTTTGAAGGGATGCCACGGTCGTAAATACCTGAGTCTTTGCCATTCGATAGACGTTGAGAGAATGGACAAAACTATCCGTTTTTGTTGAAGTTCCGCTTTTTTTTCTATATTTTTGTAGCGTTTTATTCAATTAAATTTTCATGGAGAAAAAGAAAGTACTATTTATCTCTCAAGAGATAGCACCTTTTTTGCCCAAATCTGACATTTCTACCACTGTTCGAAACTTAGCTCAAGGAATTCAAGAAGGAGGAAAAGAAATTCGCGTGTTCATGCCACGCTTTGGTGTCATTAACGAAAGACGCCATCAATTGCATGAGGTAATCCGTTTATCGGGTATGAACCTTATTGTGGATGATGTAGATCACCCGCTTATCATTAAGGTTGCATCCATTTCTGCTGCGCGTATGCAGGTGTATTTCATCGATAACGATGAGTATTTCCGTCGTAAGTCAACTTTGACTGATGAAAACGGAGAGCATCATGCTGACAATGATGAGCGCTCTATGTTCTTCTGTCGCGGTGTACTGGAAACGGTAAAGAAATTAGGATGGCAACCAGATGTAATCCACTGTAATGGATGGATGACGGCCTTGATGCCGCTTTACATCAAAAAATTGTACAAGAACGATCCACACTTTGCGAACACCAAAGTTGTGTATAACATGTACAATGAAGGATTTAACAACAATTGGGATGCACGATTTTCCGAAAAACTTAAATTTGACGGATTCTCAGAAGACGTTACTGGCGAATTTGCAGAACCTAGTTTGGTAAACATCACTAAGGCAATTGCAAAATATTCGGACGGTTTGAGCGTTGGAAGTGAAGACCTCAACCCGGAGCTACAAGCTATCTTCGATGCAGCCGAATGTGAGAAACTCGATTTTGTTGCTGAAGAAAACTTAAACAAAGAGGTTTCGGAGTTTTTGGACAAAGTAATTGAAGCAGAAGTTCTCATATAGCCTTATGTATAAATCAACATTGATGTGGCGGAGAGGATTATTCCTTTCCGCTACTTTTTTACTATTGGTAGCCGTTTCCGTTGGTTGTAAGAAGAAAAAGATTGAATTGGGACAAGACGTCATTGCCAATGAAGATTTGATTTCCTCTGGAAGCATAGATACGTTTAGTATTTACACCTCGAGTTTTCGAACCGATTCCGTGATCTCATCCAACCGCTTTTTCGGAGTTTTAGGATCTTGTAACGATCCGGAATTTGGTACAGTGAACTCAGAAATCTACACCCAGTTCCGAATTGTTTCTCTGGAGCCTACGTTCGATTTGCCGAACATCACCATTGACTCCGTTGTACTATCTATGGTATACAGTGGCGTGTATGGTTCAACGGGAGATCAGACCTTAGAAGTGTTTGAAATTGGCGGTACCGAACCTTTATCGGATACAACGGATTACTATCCAGACCAAACCTTCCCGGAATCAGGTTCCAACCTTGTAGTTCCAGGAACGGAAGTAATGTTCCTTGATCCAAATGCAGTGACATACGTTGATACTACTTTGGTACAATCTCAGTTGCGCATTCAATTGGATACAAATCTCGCATGGCAGTTGTTCACCGAAGCAACAAACAATCCGGCAAGTTTTATTGATAACGATGCTTTCACGACGTACTTCAAAGGGTTGAAGATAAAAACGAACAATGGCTTCCAAGCTCCTGGAGATGGTGGTTTGTTCTACTTCGATTTGAATGATGCGGATTCTAAAATCCGTATTCACTATAAATCATCCGGAGAAGATCGTATTTACGACCTTGTAATCAACTCAAGTTGTGCCGATTTCAATCACATTGATTTTGTAGAGGACATTAACGTTTCTTCGGTCATTAACAATCCGTCGTTGGGGCAGCAAACGTATTATGCGCAGTCGTTCCAGAGCCGTGCATTAGTAAAAATACCAGGTTTGAATAGCATTCCTGCAAACGCCATTGTTCACTCGGCAACCATGGAACTTCCTGTTCAATATCAAACAGGGCAACCGTTTGAACCGGGAACAGAGATCAGCGTTGCGCTATTTACTAGTGCTACTGATTCTACATTAATTTCAGACGGATCGACCCTTGGACTTTACAGTTCGGGTAACAAGACATTTACCATCAATATGCGAAACTACGTTCAGCGTATCGTTTCAGGAGAATTGGAAAACACCGGATTTGTAATTTCGCCTTTGTTGTTCTCAAACACGATGGACCGTATTGTGTTCAATGGACCGAACACGGACAAGAAATTAAAACCTACATTTAAAATCACCTTCTCAGAATTCTAGTACTATGTGTGGAATAGTTGCTTACGTGGGTACCAAAGAAGCGTATCCTATCATCATCAAAGGATTGAAACGATTGGAGTACCGCGGCTACGATAGCGCTGGGGTAGCCTTGATTCGCAACAACGAATTGCAATCATTCAAAAAACAAGGAAAAGTATCCAATCTTGAGGAATTCGCTTCCGACGCAGATACTTCAGGATCTATTGGAATCGGTCATACACGTTGGGCAACTCACGGAGCTCCGAACGATACGAATGCACATCCACACGGGAGTGAGAGTGGTGATATTGCAATTATCCACAACGGAATTATTGAGAATTACGATAGCATTAAGCAAGAATTACTGCGTAAAGGGTATACGTTTAAAAGCGATACTGATACAGAAGTGTTATGCTATCTCATCGAAGACATTCAGAAGAATACCGGTGTAAAGTTGGGCGAATCCGTTCGATTGGCTTTACAGCAAGTGCATGGTGCATATGCCATTGTGGTAATGTCCAAGAACGAACCTGATAAATTGATCGCTGCTCGAAAAAGTAGCCCTTTGGTTGTTGGGATTGGACACGATGGAGATTTCTATTTGGCCTCTGATGCTACGCCGATCGTTGAATACACGAAGAAGGTCGTGTACATGGAAGACGAGGAAATTGCGTTACTTCGACCGGGTGAGGACATGAAACTTTACAGCATTGATGATGTTGAGAAAACACCATACGTGCAGGAACTAGAAATGAACTTGGAAGTTCTCGAAAAGGGAGGCTACGATCATTTCATGTTGAAAGAAATACACGAGCAGCCCCGTTCTATCGAGGATTGTTTCCGTGGTCGATTAAATGCTACGGATGCTTGGGTTTCTCTAGGGGGTATCAAGGATTACGAGCAGAAGATGATGAATGCCAATCGCATCATTATGGTAGCTTGTGGAACCTCATGGCATGCCTGTTTGGTAGGAGAATATTTATTTGAAGATTTAGCACGCATCAATGTTGAAGTAGAGTACGCTTCTGAGTTCCGTTATAGAAATCCAATTATCGACGAGAACGATATTGTAATTGCTGTTTCACAATCGGGTGAGACCGCTGACACATTGGCTGCCTTGGAATTGGCTAAATCGAAAGGAGCAACAATTCTAGGTGTTTGTAACGTGGTAGGATCGTCTATTTCACGTATTACAGATGCCGGATCTTATACGCACGCAGGACCAGAAATTGGAGTTGCCTCTACAAAAGCATTTACCGCTCAAGTGACCGTTCTAACTTTGATGGCCTTATCATTGGCGAAGAAAAAAGGAACGGTAAGCGATTCGAAATTCCGCAACTTGATCAGTGAGTTGGAAGCAATTCCGGCGAAAGTGCAACGTGTTTTAGAGAAGAACTCGAAGATCGAGTACATTTCTGAGCAATACAAAGATGCTGACAATGCGCTATACCTTGGTCGTGGAAGTTCATTCCCAGTTGCCCTAGAAGGCGCCTTGAAACTGAAGGAAATTTCATACATCCACGCGGAGGGTTATCCTGCAGCCGAGATGAAGCACGGTCCAATTGCCTTAATTGATGAAGCAATGCCTGTTTTTGTAATCGCTACCAAAGGAACTTCGTATGAGAAGGTGGTCAGCAACATTCAGGAAGTAAAAGCTCGGAAAGGAAAAATCATTGCTATCGTAACAGAAGGTGATGAACAAGTAACAGCAATTGCCGATCACGTAATTGAGATTCCGGAAACGGATGAGCACTTGGTTCCATTACTGGCGACTATTCCATTGCAATTATTATCCTACCATATTGCGGTAATGCGTGAATGTAATGTAGATCAACCGAGGAACCTAGCAAAGTCGGTTACTGTAGAGTAAGCTGTTCAAAAATGATTGCTTCTTGTGGATAATTGACGAGCCTCCTTTAGTGGTTTGGTTTTTGCATCTCTGTATATTTGAGAACAAACCATGAAACAAACCGCATCGTGAAAGCTATCCTTCTTTTCTTTTTGCTCTTTTTGAGCGTTCCGTCTTGGTCTCAAAACAGCTATGTACAGAAAACAATTGTCGTTGGTGACACTAGCGTGCTGTACCAATCTGGACAGATGTACTGGAAGTTATTTCAGGGAACAAAAGACGCGATTATCGAATCCAACTTGCCTGAGGGGCGTTCCAAAAGTGACATAAAATATCCCATCATTTCTCGTGAGTATGATGGTTACGAAACACGTTTTCATGTAAAAAAGGGGGCCTCGGAAGTGTTTGACATTGTCTTTCACTCAGGTGATAATTCAGTTACGTATATCTATGATGGCAAGACCGTGATCTACAGAGGAAGCGCAGTTAGGTTCACTTTGCATGATTAATCAAGGCTATGGCAGACAAATACTATCACACCGAAGAATCCGTAGCGGAATACATTCGGCTCTCTAAGGACGTAAACAGTCAACAGCTCATTGACAAACTGAATCCATTTCTACCTCCTTCATCGCTTCTGCTAGAACTAGGAACCGGCCCCGGAACGGATTGGACGATACTAAGCAAAAATTACCAAGTAACCGGCTCCGACCTTTCGAAGGTTTTCTTGGAACGACTTCAAAAATTGCATCCGCAAGAAACGTTTCTATGCATGGATGCAGTGACCTTGGAAGTTGATACGAACTTCGATGGAATTTATTCGAATAAAGTTCTGCATCATTTGAAAGATGATGAACTAAGTACTTCTGTTCAAAGACAATCGGAGATTTTACATCCGAATGGAATCGTGTGTCATTCTTTTTGGAAAGGCGAGGATTCCGAAGAATTCAAAGGCATGTTTGTGAATTATCATACTATGGAAGCGGTAAAAAACTTCTTTGAAGCGCATTTCGAAACGCTCCATATTTCGCTATATCAAGAGTTTGATCCAGAAGATTCAATTGTATACATAGGTAAAAAGCGCAACAATTGACCCGCCACTACTCTGTTCATTTGGATTTGCTGCAACTTCTCGTTTGTACGATTGGGGTATTGCTAATCAATACAAGTTGTTTTGGTCAGCTGAGTGCAAGCGAACAAGCTTTTGCCAACAAAGAATGGAAACATTTGGAATCGCTGAAAAACACCAAAACCGATACTGACACCTTTCTTATTGACCCCATTGAATTAGTCCCGAACCTTTATATTCAGCCCCATTGGTGGACTTCGGTGAAAGATGAATTCAATTACCGCGAGCAGAACATTCCGCGTGGCATTGTATTAATGGCAGGTGATCCAGAAAATGTTCCGTTAGAAAACCCTGAGACTTGGGATCCAAATAACTTCTACGCTTTGACAAGTGTATCTCTTTCCTCAGATGGTCGAGTTTTGGAACACGTTTACATTGACAGCACCGTTTTCTTCTATGACGACAGTGGGCAATTGCGCCAAACAACTTCGTACTCAGATTTGTATTCTGACGGCATAGCATACACCCAACTTTATACTTATGATCCTTTTGGCCATATTCTGTGGAGCGCCAATTTCCTCTACGATGACGCAGCATATTATTTGAATCAATATGAAACATTTAGATATTTCGCCTCTGACTCAGGGCTTAATGTTCGTCAAGACATTTACCTCGTTAATGATACTGAAAGTGAGGATTTCGACCACTCAATTTTGTTCCATTGCTATACAACTGAAGGACAAAAAAATCGCATTTACGAAGGAACACTTGGTGAGGCAACTAGACTAACAAGGTTTGAGTATCAGGAAGTGAATCAAAAACTTTTTGAATCAGATATGAAGGAGTTCGACCTCCTTCAGAATGGGAAAGTTGTCTTGCAGGAAATTACCCGTCGTGATGAAAATTCGCGCATAGTATTTGAAAAACTCATTTCGAATGACGGAATTGCGTCTTATGAAGAAGTTGATTCGACAGTATACATTTCTGATCAAGAAGTGCATAGATACTACAAAAGAGTTTCAGGTCCTTACACCAATGCACGAATCGTTTCAAAATTTGACGCCTTTGGCAACATAGAACGACGCGAAATCTATGATTTGAACGAGGACAATCCTAATAAAATTGATCTTCTCACAACCTACACAAATTCCCTTCTAGAAAATGGTACCGTAGCGAATCAGATTATCGATGTAACCTACTGGGACAGCCGGAAGGACACCGATGTATTCCTGTACAATTTTCTTTCCAAGCCCTCTGGAAGTCATGACCCGACCTGTAAAGATAATCCTGTTTTGATTGATTTGATTGAGAAATGCATTCCACCGGACAAACGATGATTTAATTCCAACCTTACATTTCCGCCTGTGTCTTTATTATAAAGCCACCCTATGAAATTTTCCAGAATTTACCTTTGCCTGATCTTGTTTGTTGTAAGTTGTTCTCCCGTTGAAGAGCCAAGGCAAGGACTCGAACGAGGCATCTCTTCCAAAGAGGCTAAAGCAGAAGATCGCTCGTTTAAAAAAACGGCAGTTGAATCTAAAAGTGTACAATGGCAGTCAAATGCTGTAGGTAGTACCGCAACGAAGTCTCGTCGAAGGCCGCAGATTGATTTGGAATGGCGATCTGGAATTTGAAGTAGATGATTTGGATATTTCTTTCCGGGAAATTCGCCAACTATGCAAACGCCATGAAGGATTCATTTCGGACATGGAACATTTGAATGAACGATACGAAGCTTCTATAAATTTAAACGTGCGCGTTTCAAATGATCATTTTCACGATTTGGTGGCTGCAATTAAAGGACAATCAACGAATTTAGATATAGCAATCATCTCTTCGGATGATGTAACGGAAGAATATGTGGATCTTGAAAATCGATTGGAAACAAAACGCCAAGCGAGAGAACGGTACATTGAAATTTTGCGCTCCAAAACAGGAACCATCGAAGAAGTAATTCAGGCTGAGGATGCCATTCGAAGAATTACGGAAGAAATTGAAGCGAAAGAAGGTCGGTTACGCTATTTGAGCGATCAGATTGACTTTAGTACGATTGATATTAGGATGTACAAAAAAGTGGAACGAGAAAAACCGGTTGTTGCTGAAGTTCCATCGTATGGCGATAAAGCAGAATCTTCCTTTGCATCCGGTTGGGAGGCGATTAAATCCATGGGCTTGTTTTTTATCGCAATTTGGCCGCTGATTCTCATCGCTGGATTGCTGATCCTTTGGAAACGAAAGTGGCTTCGAGAGAAGGCATTGTTGGCACGCTCTAAGCAGGATTTGAGTTAATCTTAGCGGGCTTCAATTTCTATTTCTTGTTCAGATTGAATTTGGTTCAATTTTTGCCACTAATCGATTAGAAGACTTAGTTGTCATTCTAAAAACAATACTATGAAACCACTTCCTCGTTTTCACAAAACCTTGTTCATTCCGATCATTTTAGGGCTCTTGTTCTTTAGCTACGGTTGTCAAAAAACAACTCATATGCCGCCCGGAAACTTGGGCGTGAACTCTATTTTTATCACTCAAATAAAACACGACCAGTATCTAGATACTTCTGGACCCATTATAATTATCAACCATCCGAATTTCAATCCTAACGATCCGTCAACATGGACTGGAGACGTTGAACAATACGTGATCCATAGATACACGTACACGGTTCAGTGTCACGTAACAAATGCAGGAAAAGGAACTGCTTTTGACGCTGAAATTGATGTGAGTTACTTTTACGATGATGGATCAGAAGGGTTCGAGACTTTTTACCTTGGCAATATTCCCGCTTATGGCGACTACATGAAAAACATAGAAATTGTTAGCTATAATAAGCAATTGGAAGCGTGCTCAGCGGAGGTCTATTGGTTTGATTACTAATAAGGAATAACTCAAAATTGTAGCTCGAGTTACTCACAGATATTGACCTCGAATTCACAAGATTCAATGAGTTCCTTTTGGTACTTTTTGTGCTGCGCCCATCGTTCCATGTACATTTCTTCATTTTCGGTACCCACCTTAGCTAGGAAGTACATTGCATTATCTCTTAGTCGCCATTTATAGGTTAATTCTTTCTCTTTCATTTTAAGAATTTGCGCGTAGATTTTACAGGCCTTAGCACGATCGCGAGCAAGATAGTAATCGGCGACAAGCTTGGCGTGATAATTAGCAAATACATACGTTACGTTTTCTCCTTCCAATTCATACCCTTGAGACCATCGATCTATGGTCAGGCTGTCCTCGAACCAATTCAAATAATATTGCATGGCTTCGTCATCTCCCCGTTCTTCGTGGATCCGCATCAAATCGAAATATTCGAAATAAAACCCGTGCTTTCTAATGGTATCCTCCAGTAATAAAAATGCAACAGCATCTCTTTTGGAATACACAGCTTCACAATAACGCCGCAAGAATTGAATATCTCCGGTTTCCGCGTAATAATGCTGACTGATGCGACTTGCTTTATCGAATTCGTCTACTTCGCTCAACATTTGTAGGTACAAATCTCTCACATCACTTCGTATGGTTGAGTCGGAGAAGGTTTCTAAATATTTTTCGGCCCGTTCGATGCCAGATGAAAACTGCCCTGTCATATCCTCAACAACGAGAAGTCCAGGAGTCACATATTCTTGTATTAAACGATCATCTTCGAATTTGCTCAGTACGCGCTTCAACATTTCGCCGTTACGTCTCCATTCGGTTAAGGCTTGATCGTCAAAATTTAATGCTCTGTTTATTATTCTCTGGATTTCTTCTCCATCTTTCCCCTTTATGAATTCAACCAATTTGGGCAAATAGGTGTAGACATCATCCATTTTCCCCAGATGCCACGCATAATACAAGCGCTTCTTGACATAGACCTCTGTGTTGCGCTCATTTGTTAAAAGATCACTGTATTTTGACCTCAATCTTCTTCCCTCTATCCAGTCCAAATGTTCCTGATGGATGGATTCCCATGTATACTCTTCGGTTTGGGCTACTGCGAAATGAACGGTAAAAAGTGTAAAAAGGAGAAGAATCTTTTTCATCCTTCTAAGATACGACTTAACAGAATTGCCACTATTATCCAATCAAGAAATCCGTAACTTTCAGCTATGAAACTCTCTGAGAAAAACAAAGATTTCTTTCACAACGTATTTGATGTGGTTCGATTGATTCCGGAAGGTCGGGTAACCAGTTATGGTGCTATCGCAAAATATTTAGGAGCTCCTCGATCTAGTAGAATGGTAGGATGGGCCATGAATGCCAGTCACAAAGAAGAAGGAATTCCCGCACATCGAGTGGTGAATCGGAATGGACTATTGTCTGGACGTGCGCATTTCAACCCGCCAGAAGCTATGGAAAATCGTTTAAAAGCAGAGGGAATTGAAGTAAAGGATAACCAGATTCAGAATTTCAAATCAATTTACTGGGACCCGAGTGAAGCTTTGGAGTTATGAGTTTTGGAGGAATACCAACATGATTCAATATTCCTTATTCCCTATTCAACATTTCCATTAAGATCCTTAAAAAACATATACTCGTTTCCAGATACACGGGCCAGATATTCGATCTCGCTTTGGATATCGCGCAATTCATCTGCAAGTTCTTCTCGTGGAGACAACATGTTGCTTTCTTCAACAACCAAATAGCGTTCTTGTAATTCTCTCGCTTCCTGTAAACGCTCTTCGTACTCCGATTTACAAGAGGCCAAAGTGACACTCAAAAAGAGTGCGAGTAGTAGTAGAATCCTCATAGAACAGAGTAACGACACCTTTTTGAGGCAAACAAAAAATTTGATAATCCAAGCGTAAGATTCGATCAATAATTCCATGGAAAGTTTCAAGCCCGACTTTTATGAGAAACAAGTACCTTTGAATTATGATATTCGTGACGGGGGGAACTGGCTTATTGGGTGGACAAGTATTATTCGATCTTGTATCGCAAGGTGAAGACGTCCGTGCCATTTATCGCTCCAAGTCAAGATTGTCGACAACACTGCACTTATTCAAATACCGAAATCCTCAAGTAGGAGTTGAACTCTTCAATAGAATTGAATGGGTGCAAGGCGATATTCTGGACATCCCTGCGCTTACAGAACATATGGCGAATTGCGATCAAGTGTACCATTGCGCAGGATTGGTATCGTTTCATCCGAAAGATCATGCTGACGTTTTTAAAATCAATCGTGAAGGAACCTTCAATATGGTGAATGTTGCTTTGGAATTGGGCGTAGATAAGTTTTGTCATGTAAGCTCCACTGCAGCGATTGGCGGTGATAATACTGCCCCAATCACGGAATCGACTAAATGGAAAAATGGGGAAATTACCTCTAGCTACTCGTTGAGTAAGAATGCTGCGGAACGTGAAGTTTGGCGTGCTCGAGAAGAAGGGTTGAAGGTGGTAATCATAAACCCTTGTGTGATTTTGGGCCCGGGTAATTGGAATGAATCTTCCTTGACCATTTTCCAAACGGTTTCCAAAGGATTGAAATTCTATCCTCCTGGAAGTAACGCCACAGTAGATGTTCGTGATGTTTCCTATAGCATGATTCAATTGATGAAATCGGATATCGAAGGTGAGCGTTACCTATGTGTTGGTTCCAATCAAACATTCAAAGAATTGATGACAGTAATCTCGGAAGCATTGGACTTGCCCCCCCCTACCCGATTGGCCAAGTATTGGCAAGTTTGGATTGCACGATGGGCGCTGAAAATTGTAAAGGGAATTACTGGAAGACGCAGCGCCATCACGAAGGAGACGGTACACAACCTTTTTGCAGACAAAGCCTACGATACGCGTAAGTTAGAATCGGAAATTGGCATTACTTTCCGTCCTTTGACCGAGCAAGTTTCGGACGGCATTTCTGGTCGATTCGAATAAACTTCCAACGGATTTTTTTGGCTTCATAACAAAAAAGGCGGCTTTCGTGACAAATTGGAAAAACGTAAGTAGTTATACTTATATATTAGCAAAAAAAATCACGAGAGATGAAACATTTATTACTAACACTTACATTATTTATTGGATGGAACAGCTTTTCGCAATTGGATACGCTTGCCATTCAGGATTTCGAACTGGTACCTCAGGCACCAACATGGACGTATAGCGGCGTTCCTTATGGATTTCAGCAAGGATTTACGCCTGCAACAAACACTTCTATCCCGAACACGGAACTGGGAATTGGAGGGTCAAGATCATGGCACACTGAACAACAAAGTAGCGGAGCGCCATTAACTTTTGACAACATTAGTATTCCTGCAGGTTATGACTCTATTCGCATGAGCTTCCGATTGTCCGGTCAAAATATTACTGGTTCAACGGGTGGTCCAGATTGGTTGGATTATGTTTTGGTTGAGTACAGCCTCGACAATGGTGCGACTTTCGTTCCACGCGTTAGAGTGCGTGGAGCTGATCTAAACAACTGTTTCTGGTCATTCAATGCTCAAGGTTCTGCTGTAGTCCCTCATCTTCCAGCTGTCGAACAACTCTTTAACCCTTATGGGTCTGGATTGCAGGAAGTCGAAGGAATTAGCTATGTTGAAATATCTTTTCCCGGTAACATCACAGATTTAACGGTTCGCATCACACCGAGAACGAGCACAACAACGGATGATTGGCTAATCGACAACGTATTGATTACGGGTGAGAACCAGTGTGTTCCAACGGCTTCTGCCCTGACAGAAACAGTTTGTGAAACATTTACTGCCCCAAGTGGAGCGGTTTACACAGCGAGCGGACTGTACAACGATACAATCTCCAACACTGCTGGATGTGACAGTATTATCGCAATTGATCTAACAGTAAATGTTCCAACTTCGGCTACCGACTCTTTGGTAGCTTGTGATTCATTGACATGGATCGATGGAAATACATACACGGTATCTAACGATTCGGCCACTTACATGCTCACGAATGCGGCAGGATGTGATTCATTAGTAACATTGAATTTGGTGATCAATACAACGCCTTCGAACTCTGTAACACAAACTGGTACGACGCTGACGGCAGATGCTTCAGGATTGACATACCAATGGGTGGATTGTGACAATAACAACAGCCCCATCAATGGAGAAACCGGACAAAGTTTCACTCCTATAAATACGGGCAACTACGCAGTTGAAATAACCTCTACCAATTGCACTATTACATCAGATTGCTTTATCGTTGACTACACTAGCATCGATGAACTATTCCCTGAAAATAAAGAGCTCGTAAAGATTGTAGATTTGCTCGGACGTGAGACGAAATTCGTTCCAAATGTACCTCTCATTTACATTTACAGCGACGGTTCTGCAGAGCGCAAAATAATTACTGAATAAGTAGATAGCAGATTATTTTTTTGGTTAAGCCCCGCATCTCGAAACTATTCGAAGATCGGGGCTTTTTTTGTGGATTCAATGAATTCTTCTCATCTTAAAGGAAAGTCCCAACGTGAAAGGCATCTTGTTCATACTGATTCTTATCATAAGCTTTTTTGGATATAACCAGGAGGGCTACGACTATATCCGAAAGGCAGAGAGGAAAATTGAAGCGGGGAAAGTTGATCAGGCACTTATACTATTGGACAAAGCCGATAGTGCTGAGTACGGATTTTGTGGAAATGCCTGGATTGAAGCGCGAGAAGCTATTGCTTTGAACAGAGTTAAAATTGCTGCACTTGAGGAGGATCCAATAAAAGCCGCAAAGATTGTTTGGAATATCACGGACCTCTACTCTGTTAGGTACGATTCTCTTAAAATAACTTATCTAATTCAAGCTTATGGGAGAGAAGAAGTAAAAAAGGGTATCGATGAGGCACTCGATTCGTTTGTTCTAGATCCTAGCGTTTTTAGTTTACTCGCAGATCTGAAAGTTCAGTTCTCCTTTAATGATGATTATTATTTCATCCAAATTGGGGAAATCATTGACAATTATTATGGCGAAAAATTTGCGCTGAGGGAAGATCGAAATACGTTTAATCGAGAATTATTTCAGGCAAAGTTTCGGGAAGAATCCTTTTATCAGTTACTTCTGGAAGAAGATCAATCAAAAAACTGATAGTCGCGGTAACGGCAAACCATCATAAATCCTGTCGCTTCTTCCGTTGTAATTACCGATTCCAAAAGATGCGTTTTTGAATTGTAAATGATTTGGATGTTCGTCTTTAAGACTCCGTTTCGATAAATCAACTTCTCAATGAGATTACCCAATTCATCGTAAGAAAATTCCATTTCCTCCACAGGCGTTTCGCTCTTATTGGAAATCTTGCGAATCCCTGATAATTTGCCCATTTCGTTGTACTCGTGTTTGTAGGTGTACACGGTCGAAGTCATCTTGATTCTTTCGATGCGCTCCGTTAGGTATCCGAGATCGTTGTAATTATAAAACTCGTCCATGTATGGCAAGTCATAATTATTGAAATACGTTCGCTTGAGCTGCTTATCGTAGTCGAAGTATTCGATGCGTTCTTTGTTAAATGAAAGCGAGCGAACAATTTGGCCATTGCTGTCAATATCGCGTTTGAATTCTTTGTGAATGCAACGATCGAGCGAATCGTAGGCATAGTGAATCGCCAATAGCCCTTCCTTCTCAGTAGATCGATGCAAGTCCAAAAGATTAGACGCATTGTAGAAATAATAATTGTACGTTGTGTCTTCGCTGCCGTCGTCTGGGCGTGTTTCATACGACTCGACCAGATGCCCCTGATTGTCGAAACTATAGCTGGAATAGTATTTCATTGGAACCAGTCCTTTCCCTGTCTTCATGTAGGAAAACTCACCTTTTATCTCTTTGATTTTATTCTCTTTGATAAACGATTGATTAAAGAATGGCTTTTCAGTAAACGCCTCTCCGTTTCTGTTATCCAACACCTGCCCGAAACTAAATAACGAGCACATCACAAAAATTCCTACTAGTCTCACAGTACAAAAAAACGAATCAAAACAGCTATTATTCCTAATCATTGGAATTGTTATCAATGTATTCCCGTTGAAACACTTGCGTTTTAGCAATTTCCCAGTCGGTAGTTGGCATTTTACACGTTCCTTCGAAACAGACCATGATTTGATCTTCAGGCATTTCCAGTTTGCTTGCTGTCAGTGGTAATTCGGAATCTACTTTAGCATTTAGCACAAATGGAACCCCCGATTTTTGAAGGGTAAAAGCGTCATTTCTTTCAGAAATCACCAACTCCCCAAGTCCATAAATTTCATGCAACAAAGTCATACCCCAATTGGAGTATCCTGAACCGTATTGCTCCATTCCCTCATATACGTTGGCCAACATGGTTCTCGATCGCTCCAAATAAGTTGCCTCGTTCATGTAACGTCCCAAGTAATAAAGGTTTCTTGCCATTACCGAATTGCTGGAAGGAATTACATTATCATTGACTTCCATTTTTCGAGCAATTAATTGCGTTTCGGCATCCGTAAAGAAGAACATTTGCGATTCCGAATCACCAAATGCAGTGATGCAATGATCCATGAGTTCCTTGCTTTTGGCCAGCCAATCTGTTTTGAAGGTGGATTGATACATCGCAATGCATGCGTCTATCGTATGGGCATAATCCTCTAGAAATCCTTCGATAGTTGTTGCTCCGTCATTGAAGTTGCGGTATAATTTGCCCTCTTTCCATTGCGTATTGACGATCCAATGCATCACTTTCTCAGCAAGATTCAAGTAGTGCTCTTCTCCCAAAACCATGTAGGCTTCGCACAACCCGCGAACGGTCATGGCATTCCATCCTGTTAAACACTTATTGTCCAATCCCGGACGAATGCGATGACTTCGAGCCGAAAGTAAGAGTTCGTTCACGCGTTCCAATTGAGCTTCTAAAACTTCCTGAGAACAATCCAGTTCTTTGCACAATTCAAGATCTGATTGTCGTCGGAGTAAAATATAGTTTCCTTCCTCCCAATGTCCGTTCTGGTTGATTTCGAATACGCGTCTGAACCAACTGAAATGGCGGTCCAAAACAGATTCTAACTCTGAAGCAGTCCAAACGTAAAATTTTCCTTCCACACCTTCACTATCAGCGTCTAAGGCAGCGTAAAATGCACCACTATCATCCAACATTTCACGTTCCAACCAGGAAACCGTTTGATCGATAACCCTCTTGTAAAGCGGCTTTTTGAAGACAGCGTATGCTCTGGAATAAACCGTCAATAATTGACCGTTATCGTAGAGCATTTTTTCAAAGTGCGGGACTTTCCAGAGCATATCGACGGAATAGCGACTAAATCCTCCACCTATTTGATCGTAGATTCCTCCTAGCGCCATATTATCCAAGGTTGTTTCGACATGCTGGAGCGCGGCATTGTCATCTTCCAAGAGTCCGTAATTCAGCAAGAATTCTATGTTTGATGGGAGCGGGAATTTAGGCGCTCGGCTGTTTCCTCCCCACTCTTTATCGAATGATCTCGACCAACGTTGGATCAATTCCTCTAGCACATCCTTATCAAATTGTTTTGATTCCGATGCCACAGTAATCAATTCACTGCGTTGAATTCCTTCGTGCAAATTCTCGGCATATTCCTGAACTTTCTCCTTCTCGTTATCGAAGGTATATCGGAGCGACTTTAGAATATTCATCCATTGCTCCTTGGGAAAATAGGTTCCCCCGTAAATCGGCCTTCCATCCGGAAGCGTGAAACAATTCAAAGGCCAGCCTCCACTCTGCGTCATCAACTGAACGGCTGTCATATACACCTGATCCACATCCGGGCGCTCTTCACGATCTACTTTCACGTTGATGAAATGTTTGTTCATGATGGCTGCTACTTCCTCATCTTCAAAGGATTCGTGTTCCATGACGTGACACCAGTGACAAGCCGAATAACCAACGCTAATCAGTACCAATTTGTTTTCCTTTTCGGCGCGTTCAAAAACATCCGGAGACCAAGGAACCCAATCTACAGGATTGTGCGCATGTTGCAGCAAATAAGGTGATGATTCCTTCGCTAGGGCGTTGGTGTATTTTTCCATACCACAAAGGTAAGCTTAGACTCTAGACTAAAAGACAGTAGACATAAGACTTTTTTACTAAAAACATCTAAAGTCTGGAAGTGCGTTTACGAGCGGTCTGTAGTCTAGAAGTGGCCGAAGGGAACGATCTAGGTCTAAAAGCGAAGCGGTCTTTTGTCTTCTCCTTGTCTTTATCCACTTGTTAATTCTTAATAAATAATCCATTCTATGCCATAGCATTGCGCAAGACTAGCTAATTTTACGCCATTGTAACGTTTTGAAGCAAATCAGGGCTTTCCATATCACCTTATTCATAGCAGGAATTCTTTCCGCATTGTTCGCAATCACCTATTTTGTGCCGGACGATGGTTTTCAATTTGCAGGACAAAAATGGAAGTTCCTGACTTTTGAGAAATTCATTCATCCACCGAAACAGAATAAAAAGGATATTCAGGATGAAATCGCAAGAGTTGATACTACCTACACAGACAACGCTTTTACGAAACATTTGAACGACACTTCGGGAAGTTTGGGTGCGGCATCAGGAGGAGAAATCAATGTGAATGCCTCAAGCGAGTTGGAAATGAATGAAAACGGACGTAGGAACCTTAATAACTTCTTCACAACCTTAGAAAATGCATCATCGAGCGGCTCAAAAATTTCTATTCTGCATTATGGTGATTCTCAAATTGAGGGCGATCGAATGACAAATCTAATTCGAGCAAGGATTCAAAGTCAGTTTGGAGGGGCCGGCCCAGGACTCATCCCAGCCAACAATGTTTACAACACGGTAACTTTCAAACAATCTTTCTCAGAGAATTTCACACGATATACTGCCTTT
>JADFAL010000075.1 GCA_015665275.1 Flavobacteriales bacterium
GCGCTGGATTCTCAGATGCGCACAATCAAAATTCTCAAGTTTTTAAAGCATTAGCACATCCTGCACGATTAGCAATAATTGAGCAACTCGTGCAAAACGAAAGAATCATTTGTAAGGAAATTGAACTAGAAATACCACTTTCACAATCATCTGTAAGCGGACATTTGAAAATTCTATTAGAATCGGGGATATTAGGCTATGAAAAAATAGATAATGTTACGTATTACGTTATCAACCCGTTAATGCTAGAAGGAGCGAGTAAAATAATTCAATCAACAATTAATGAGACGAATAGACAAGATCATGATTACCAAAGAACCTTCTTCAAAGTACTTCCGAATGAAGAGTTCAGTGTAGACTAATTACTCTCCCGTCTCGTACTTCTTCTTATACTTCTCGTAAAGGTCTTTCTGAGAATTGCTCAGCGAAACAAACTTACCGTCAATGAGCGCAATTGTTACATTATTGGTGCGCATATCGAGTGCATCTCCCGTTGAAACAAACAAGGTTCCTGATTTCCCTTTCTCGACACTACCGTAATGCTTATCAATCCCCATGATTTCGCAAGATGAAAGAGAAACTGCACTAATTGCTTCTTCTTTAGTAAGACCGTATGCCTCTGCCGTTCCCGCTAGGAATGGAATGTTTCGAGCATTCATAGCTTCCATGTCTCCCTCATTCTGAATGCAATACTTAACACCACCTTTTTGAAGCAAGGCAGCCAACTTGAAAGGAAGGTCTACATCATCTTCTTCGTTTTCAGGCAAACTATGCGGACGAACAATCATTACAGGGATATTAGAATCTGCTAATTTCCGTGTAATTAAATGTGCATCATATCCACCTACAATAACTGGGAATTCAATATCGTACACCTTCACGAAATCGATAATATCTTGCAATTGCTGGATTTCATCCGCATGGAAATACACACGTTTGTTTCCTTTAAAACATTCTTTCATGGCTTCCCAACGACCGTCAATTTCTTCGTGATCGTCCTCTTGTGCATACGCCTTTGCCTTATCAAAGAACTGACGAATCTCCGCCAATTGTTCTGGATATTTTTCGTTTGCTTTCTTGGGAGCAGGTTCTGCCCACCAGCCGCCACCGGTTAAACTTGCAGGCCAATTCACGTGAATGCCATCATCTGTTTTAATCGTCGCATCTTCCCAGTTCCATCCGTCCAGTTTCATAACAGCAGAACTTCCTGAAATACGACCGCCACGAGGTGTGGCTTGACTAATCAAAACACCATTTGTACGAACAGTTGTAATTACCTTTGATTCAACATTAAATGCAATTTGTGCACGCACATGTGGATTGAAAAATCCAATCTCGCGGTAATCTCTAGTTGCCTTTACAGCATCAATTTCTGTGATCCCCAAAGTTGTGTTCGGAGCAACAAAGCCAGGGTAAATATGACCTTCTTTTAAGTCGATAATGGTATCCCATTCAGCAGGGTCATATCGATAAGTCATGGAGTTTCCAACTAAAGTAATGACGCCATCTTCAATTCCAATCAAAGCGCTCTGTAGCGTATCTCCGTTACCAACATGCAGATATCCGCTGTGCAACAAAATCTTTTTTGGCTCTTGTGCTTGTGTCGTTGTAGCAACGAAAAGCGCGATAAGTAAAAGTATGTTCTTCATCCTAATGGTGATTTTCTTCTAATGTTGCCTCTTCTCCGAGGGTATTACAGTGATAATGTCCTTTCTTACGTTTAATAAACGGCTTCTTCTTACCCCCCGCCTGATTGTCTGCAAGCATTTTTGAAATGATTCGTGCTTTCTCTGCTTGATTTTCTTTGCGTTTCACAGCATCTACTTCCGAATCGTATAAGATTACCCCGTCAATCATGGTCTTTTCGGCTTTCGCCTTAATGGACAATGGATTGTCAGACCAAATAACAATGTCTGCATCTTTTCCCACCTTCAAACTTCCCATGTGATCATCCAAATGCAATAATTTTGCTGGATTCAAGGTGACCATCTTCCAAGCTTCTTCCTCGCTCATGCCACCGTATTTTACACCTTTAGCGGCCTCTTGATTCAAACGGCGTCCCATTTCGGCGTCGTCAGAGTTAATCGCTACAACCACGCCTTGTTCGTGCATCAATGCAGCATTGTACGGAATTGCATCATTCACCTCGTATTTGTACGCCCACCAATCTGAGAAGGTTGATCCTCCTGCTCCATGTTCCACCATTTTATCCGCTACTTTGTATCCTTCCAAAATGTGGGTAAACGTGTTTACTTTGAATCCCATGGAATCCGTTACGTGCATCAACATGTTGATTTCTGATTGAACGTAAGAGTGACAAGAAATGAATCGTTCTTCGTTTAGAATTTCCACCAAGGCTTCCAATTCAAGATCTTTACGTGGTTCAACCTTTCCGCCGTTTTTGTAGGCATTCCATTCCGATTCGTATGCCTTTGCTCTGTGGAATCCATCGTAGAATACTTGCTCTACTCCCATGCGTGTTTGTGGGAATCGATCACCGCTTCCCCAATTAGAACGCTTCACGTTTTCTCCAAGCGCGAACTTGATGAAACCAGGCGCGTCGTCTATTAGCATGTCCTCGGCAGTTGCGCCCCATTTTAATTTGATCAATGCAGATTGCCCACCAATTGGATTGGCCGACCCATGAAGCAATTGCGCAGCCGTAACACCTCCAGCAAGTTGTCGGTAAATATTGATATCCTGTGGATTCACCACATGCCCAATACTTACTTCAGCACTCACAGACTGTCCGCCTTCGTTCACACCTTTGGATATTGCAATGTGTGAGTGCTCATCAATTATTCCAGAAGTAACGTGTTTCCCTTTTGCGTCAATGATGATTGCCTTGCCATTGCGCGGCCCGTCTCCCTGACCAACATAAGTGATCTTCCCTTCTTCAATGGCAATGGTAGCATCTGTCAGAACTCCATCCTCTTCGTTGGTCCAGAGTGTTGCATTTCGAATAATTACAGACTGCTGCTCTGGGAGAGAATCAAATCCGTAGGCAATATTCGGAAACCATGTGTAGTCTGTCGTATCCGCCATTGTAATAGATGGCTTATCTTCTTTTTTGTTTTCTCCTTTCTTGCTTCTAATCGCTGACCATTTCACCCAACTTCCATCAGGAATCAGCGCTTCTCCTTCAAATACATGGAGACGCGAATTGTACTTTCCACGCATACTCACACTCCCGTCCATGTCCTGATTGTGAATATTGAACTGAAACGTGATGTTGTTTTCGTAGAAATCTGCAGAAAGCTTGGTGGTAGTGTCACGAGTGACTTCCTCTTCAACGACTTCGTAGGTTAATTTTCCTTTCAGTTTCCCCCCTTGTTTCGTCAATTCGATATCGTAGCTCTTACCTTCTAGAGAGATCGAATAATCTCCGGTAATTAAGCTTACATCATTAACCACATGTTTTACATCACGATCTCCTAATGACCATGCTTCCAAAATTTTTGCAGGACCTTCTAGTGGGTTTTTATCATAAACAGTGAAGCTAGCCCATTTACCTTTCTCCAATGTTCCAAGGTCATCCGTCATTCCTAAAATTTCAGCTGGATTGGTTGTCAATGCTTTCAATACATCTGTTTCCGAAACACCGTGCGCTAATGTCTTGCGAACATTGCTCCAAAAATCTTCCGATTTCATTCCGTTACCAGTGAAACAAATGGTGATTCCATTTTCAAGCAAGATACGTGCATTCGAAGGGGCCATTTCCCAATGCTTCAAGTCGCTCAAAGGGATTTGTCTCGCTACATAAGGGTTTTGAACATCGTACGCTTCTGGATAGTTCAAGGGAAGTACAATCGTTGGATTGACCTGCGCGATATCAGTTATAGACTGATATTCTTCTCCAGAGCCCAAATACACAAACTCAAACCCGAATTCGTCGGCGATCTTCGCGGCACGTAGCAATTCCAAATCATCACGTGTTTTAAAGATCATCGTTCCTTCTTGTTGTTCTAGCAAAGCATCGTAAGAAAGGTTTAACTCTTCCCGATTTTCCTCATACCACTTCGTATCGTAGAGAGCCTGACGCAACAATGCAATCGCTCCCATTTGAGAAGAAGGATAGCCTTGAGAGGATTGTCCTCTTGAAAAAGAAAAATAAGAAGGTGTGTTGATGGCTGTCATTCGAGCTTCCTCGGTATCGTTCGAAGCAATCAATGTCCCCGTTCCTTGAGCAACACCATTGTCAGCGCGCGTTACTGCAAAACCAAAACCTTTAGCTACTAACGCATCAGTTCCTTTTTCGTCAAAAGTATATTGAGTGGCTGCGTCTAATTCCGGGTGAATGGAATAGTTCCAATGCACTGCTCCTTCGCGTATTTTTGACTTAGGTCGCTCCACCTCCGGCATTCCAATGTTTGAGTTCAAATCGATAAACGAAGGTAGGATCACCTTTCCTTTGCAATCAATTTCAACGGCATCCTTCGGGATTTTCATCAGCGGACTGTTGCCAACTTCTGCAATTTTACCGTCTTTGATGATCAAAGTTGCATGCTGTAGCACCTCGTCTGGAGAGATGTAGATGGTTGCATTTTTCAGGGCATAGGCCGATGCTTCCGAAGTAGCCAGTCCATTTTCCGGTCGGATTTGTGCCGAAATATTGGAAAAACAAAACGCTAGAATAATAAAGGTCAATAGATGCTTCATGTGAGGAATTATTGAGAATGCAAAATTAGCAAAAATCAATAGATCATAGAGGGGGAGTGGAACCCCTCAATTTCGTATTTTTGCGGTAGAAAGAAGGATTTATGGATATCAAAGGAATGTTAGTGCACATGCACTCCGGATTACGTTGGGTGGTTTTGCTGTTATTGATTTACGCAATTATTAACGCGGCTCGTTCCATCTCTTCGGGGAAGTATTTGAAGAAGGACAAGATGGTTAACTTGTTCACAATGATTTCGTTGCACGTTCAATTGCTCATTGGATTAATTCTTTACTTTATAAGTCCGAAAGTGACATTTTTCGAAGGCTGGATGAAGGATAGTATGACGCGATTCTTTGCAATGGAGCATATTGTCTTGATGGTTATAGCTATTGCAATCATCACAATTGGTCGATCCAGAGCAGAGAAAAAGTTGGAAGGAACTCGAAATAAGCACCGTGCGATCTTAATTACCTACACCATCGGATTGATTCTGATTTTGGCATCAATTCCTTGGCCATTTGGTCGTTGGGCGTCATTTGGAGCGGGACTTGGATGATAAAAGGAATAACTCCCATAGCGATGTTGCTACTGCTGTTTTCTATTTCCTGTGAGGATGGAGCGGAGCACAAATTCGATCCGCCTGAAGGGTACAAAGCGCGATCGGGAAAGCTTATTTACAACAAACATTGCACGTCTTGTCATGGCGGCGATGGTAAACTCGGTTCAGGAGGTGCAAAGAATTTAACGGTTTCTAGAATGGATTCTACCGAAATAGTAAATATATTGGAGAAAGGTAAAAATGGAATGCCGCGGCAAATTCAGTATCTGAAATCAGACGAAGAAGTCGAAAACATTATCGACCACATAAAATCCATGCGAAAGTAAATGGGCGAAGGACACGTTTTAGTTGATGCCGTTGAGGAAAACTGCGTTCTCGTTGGAGTAATATCTGGCGAAATCACAGAATCACAGGCAGAAGAATATATTGATGAGCTTGAGTTTTTAGCGCTCACGGCGGGGGCAATAACGCAAAAAAAATTCGTGCAAAAATTGTCTTTGCCCAATCCTAAGACATATGTGGGGTCTGGGAAATTGACAGAAATCAAGGAATATATCGAAGAACACGATATCGATTTGGTGATTTTTGACGATGAATTGAGTCCATCACAATTGCGCAATATCGAACGCTCTATAGAGATCAAAGTATTGGATCGGAACAACTTGATTCTGGATATTTTTGCAAGCAGAGCGCGTACTTCACACGCAAAAACGCAGGTAGAATTGGCTCAATTGCAATACCTACTCCCTCGATTGACCCGATTGTGGACGCATTTGGAACGTCAGAAAGGGGGGATTGGAATGCGCGGTCCTGGGGAAACACAGATCGAGACTGATAGACGTATCATTCAGAAGAAAATTTCATTACTCCAGGCAAAACTGAAGAGTATCGATAAACAAATGTCGGTGCAGCGCGGAAACCGTGGACAATTGGTACGAGTGGCCTTGGTAGGTTATACCAACGTGGGGAAGAGCACGTTGATGAACCTTTTGAGTAAATCGGATGTTTTTGCTGAGAACAAACTCTTTGCGACTTTGGATACTACGGTTCGAAAAGTAGTCATTGAAAACTTACCGTTCCTTTTGGCAGATACCGTTGGGTTCATCCGTAAGTTGCCACACCAATTGGTAGAATCATTCAAATCTACCTTGGATGAGGTTCGCGAGGCCGACGCCTTAATGCATGTACTGGATATTTCGCATCCGAATTTTGAAGATCATTTCGAAGTGGTGAAAGAAACTTTGGCTGAAATTGACGATACGGAAAAGCCAACTATTGTCGTTTTCAATAAGATCGATGCTTATCAACATGATCCGAATTTGGAGGATCATGAAGTAGATTCCGAAAACGCAGTCATGTCATTGGATGAACTGAAGAAAACATGGATGGCCAAGTTGCCGAATGCGAAATGTGTTTTTATTTCAGCTCAGAACAAAGAGAATATCGAGGAACTGAAATCCGTATTGTATGGGGAAGTGAAAGAAATCTTTCAGGTGCGTTATCCTTACCACAATTTCTTGTACTAAAAAAGGCCGGTCATAAAGACGCGGCCTTCAGATATATATCGGTACTTTTTATCTTTCTACGTGCACGAAACCGTGTCCCGTAATCACTTGTTCTTCAACTCCTGTTGCTTCGTAATAGTAGAAATACACGCCTTCTTCCACATCATTACCGCCTTGGTTGGTTCCGTCCCACGCAGGGTTCGGTCCTTCAGATTCATAGATCAAATTTCCCCAACGGTTTGAGATCGTCAATCGGATGTTCGTAGTATTCTTTGTGTCTAATGTGAACAGATCGTTGATTTCGTCTCCATTCGGCGTAATTACGTTTGGCGCCGTTACTTCAGGGGTAGGGTAGAAACAACTTCCATCATCCTGAACTGCTCCTGGATCGAAGTTCGTTGCATTGGGATCTGTACATCCACATGGGACAACAGAAATCTGAGCATAGGCTGTATCGGCACATCCGGTAGCGTCGGAAGCAATCAATGTTACAGTAGATGACTGCGTGAATGAATGCGTTGTATTAGTTGCAGTTTCCGTAGGGGAGCCATCACCGAAATCCCACAAGTAATTTACTGTGTTCTGACTTGAGTTCACAAAACTCACCTGTACTGGTGAACATCCATTTGCACTTGGTGGCGTAAATTGTGCCTGTGGCGGATTCAAAAGGTCGATGAAAACGCTGTCCCAAACTTGACAAACAGCATCTGAAAGGGATACATAGTACCAACCTGATGGAACATTGGTAATGACACTTGCCGTTACTTGATTGGCTCCCGGTTGGCCTGGACCTTCAAAGAACCATTCCAATCCGTTCAGTGCATTCGTGGAATCTCCTGAGTAGAAGGCCGACGCGGCTCCTGTTGGATCACATGCACTCGCATCTTGAACAAAGAACGAATCGATGGATAAGGTTTGATCCAACGTTATTGTTACTGTATCCTGTCCAGTATAACCACAATCATCTGTAACGGTCACAATGTAGTCTACCGTTCCCGAGGTAGCATTTTGTATGGTTGGTAAGTATGCAGTATCTCCTACTTGACTATTAGCATCATTCCAAGCATATGTGTACGGTGCTTCTCCACCAGAAAGTACAGTGGCAACCGCTTGAATGGAATCATTGATACAATAGGCGATCGGGTCTGGTGCGCTCACGTTAATATCAACAGAGTCGATAATCCATAAAGTTCCGCTGGAAATAATGGTATCGCCACAAACGGTAATTGTAGTTGTAGTAATGGTGATAAACTCCATATTATCTGGAATTCCATCAGCAATCGGATCAATAGTCAAAGTCAAAGTATCATCCCCTGGTAGGAATGTCACTGGATTGGGTAGCAATGGGTAATCCATTCCATTAGTTGCTGTTCCAGAAATGTCATAGTTGATAATCAATGTATCTCCAATTTGAGACTGTGGACGAATGAATTGCAATTCTGCCGTTGAGCAACCTTCAATTACAGTCGTGTCTCCTGATACTGTTGCAACCGCTACCTGAACTGCTTCAGAAGCAAATGAGTTCGCTTGCAAGAATACTCCGGAATCATATGACTGGTCACCAACGTTAGAGATCGCTAATTTGATGTGGTATGTTTGTCCACATTGCACGGATGCATTTGCGGAAAGTGTAACCGTCGTACCATCGTATTGAATAGCATTTCCAAATGCCGATCCACCTTGATTGTCCTGATAATATTGTGGGTATTGACCAACACCAGGTCCAAGGTTGTTAATGGTTACCGGAACAGTAGTTCCCGGAATAATAGCAAGGTTCTCACCTCCGTTCGGATATCCCCCCAAAACATAAGGTCCTGTAATTCCTGGTCCCCACAAGAAGAATCCAAAGGCATCGTTAAATGTTGATGGCGAGAACTCAGGGTATTCGTCTGATCCAAAAATGTAATTAAACGAAATAGTATCACCAGAAGGAATAAAATCAAATTCCAATACTGCACCATTGGTAGGGGCTGCATTGGCAATTGCGTTCAAGTGAGGATCTGTCGCAACATTCGGTGTAGGAGGATTGTTATCAGTAAAAGATCCAATTGTGTTCGGACCAATGGCTCCAATGCCATTACCCGTCGTCAAGAGAACCCCCGAGTTAATAGGAAATGTAGTTCCCGCCGCGTCAAAGAATGTTACATTTCCTTGAATTTGAGCAGCACTTACCGGCGAACCGTTGTAGGTTATGTTTGTTGCGGTAACTCCAAAGCCAAGAAGTACGTTTTGTACCAATTCTTCTGGAGTTTGATTGTTATTGACGGTAATTTGTGCGTGAGTAAACTGGGCTGCAGTCAGTAGGGCAATGACAGCTAGAAGTTGTTTCATAGCAAGTTATATTGGGTTGATAATTCATTAGTTACTATACCAAGACTGATCGAACAGTACTTCGGTTGCACGAAAATCGAACATTCTGAGACGAATTCCCAGATAATCCTTGAAAATTTGCGATTTTTGTTCTGCAAAAAATTGAATTCCCATGGATAACACTCAGGCTTTTATCAGCGAAAACAAAGAACGATTTCTAGATGAATTGTTGGACCTTTTACGCATTCCGTCTATTTCGGCAGACCCTTCTTATGCAGGAGATGTGCGTAAAACGGCAGAAGTAGTTTTGAATCGTTTGAAAGAAGCAGGAGCGGATAACGTTGAGATTTGCGAAACGGAAGGATATCCAATCGTTTACGGTGATAAAATTCTGGATGCTTCATTGCCAACGGTGCTCGTTTATGGGCACTACGACGTGCAACCAGCAGATCCAATCGAACTATGGGATAGCCCAGCATTTGAGCCAGTGGTAAAAAAGACAGAATTGCACCCTGATGGTGCCATTTTTGCACGTGGAGCTTGTGATGACAAAGGTCAAATGTTCATGCATGTGAAGGCTTTTGAGGCGATGATGAAAACGAATGAGTTGCCATGTAACGTGAAGTTCATGATTGAAGGGGAGGAAGAAGTAGGAAGTGCGAACTTGGGAGTTTTTGTAAAAAACAACAAAGAGAAGTTGTCTGCAGATGTAATTTTGGTTTCCGATACAGGAATGTTGGCCAATGACGTTCCTTCCATCACAACGGGCCTTCGAGGGTTGAGTTATGTGGAAGTAGAAGTTACCGGACCGAATCGCGATTTGCACTCTGGATTGTACGGAGGATGTGTTGCGAACCCTTTGAATATCTTAGCTAAAATGGTGACTTCATTGCACGATGAAAACAATCATATTACTATTCCAGGATTCTACGACAAAGTAGTGGAGTTAACAGATGCGGAACGTGAAGAAATGGCACGTGCTCCGTTTAGCAAAGAAGCGTATTGTAAATCAATCGATATTGCAGATGTGTACGGTGAAGAAGGATATTCAACCATGGAACGAGGATCTATTCGTCCTACATTGGATGTAAACGGAATGTGGGGAGGATACATAGGAGAAGGAGCAAAAACAGTAATTCCTTCGAAAGCATACGCGAAAATCTCCATGCGATTGGTTCCAGATCAAGACCCTGAAGAAATTACAAAGCTGTTCATGGATCACTTTACGTCTATTGCACCAGCGGGAACAACTGTAAAGGTAACTCCACATCATGGAGGTGAGCCTGCGGTAACTCCTACAGATTCATTAGCATACAAGGCGGCAAGCAAAGCATACGAGAAAACATTTGGAACGCCGGCAATTCCTGTGCGCGGTGGAGGTTCTATTCCAATTGTTGCCATGTTCGAAAAAGAATTGGGATTGAAGACCATTTTAATGGGATTCGGATTGGATAGCGATGCAATTCACTCACCGAATGAGCACTACGGATTATTCAACTATTACAAAGGGATTGAAACAATTCCATATTTCTACAGTTATTATAAAGAACTCCTTAATAATTAATCATGCAGAAAATCCTCTCCCTAACTGTCTCTCTCACACTTTTACTTGCACTTTCGTCTTGCGGATGTCTTGACTTTAATACGCCAGAAATGCGCGGTGGTGAGGATTTCTCGGTGAACAAAATCGATGGAAATAAGGTTGATTTGAATGTAAAAGCGAACATCTACAACGACAACTGTTTCAGCGTTAAAATCAAACCATCCGATTTAGAATTATTCGTAGAAGGGGAGAGCATTGGTACCGTTCGCTTGAACAAGAAGGTAAAGCTGAAGAAGCGCAAAGAAACGCCTATAGATGCTAATTTAACAGCAACTTTGAATGATGGCGCCCTCATGAAAATGATGGGGTATGCAGCGAAAGGAGAGGTAGAAGTGCGATTGAAAGGAAAAGCCAAAGGAGGTGTATTTATCTTCTCAAAGAAGATAGATATCGACGAAAAGAAGAAGATTTCTACTTCTGGAATGAGTTTGGGAAGGTAGGTTTATCACTACTCGCTAATCCTCTACATACAAGCGTTGAACGCGTCTGGAAATCCCAGTGAGAACTTCGTATGGAATGGTATCCATCTGATCTGCGATTTCAGCAAGTGAGATTGAATCCCCAATGATCTCTACCGAATCTCCAACTTCAGCAGTTAAATCGCCAATATCGATCATCGTCATGTCCATACAAACATTACCAATTACTGGACACCTTTGACCTTGAATCACTACGCTGCCTTTCCCCTGACTGAGGGATCTTCTGAACCCATCACCATATCCTACTGGAATTACTGCAATTCGCGTTGATCGCTCGGCGATGCTTGCACGTCCGTAACCGATGGATGTTCCGGATGCTACCGCGCGAATTTGTGAGATGGCACTGAACCAACGAACGGCTTCTTGTAAATGTTGTTGATCTTCTTTTTCAGACGTGTATCCATACATGGCAATGCCAATGCGCACCATGTCGAATTGATACTCAGGATAGTGCAAAACACCTTCTGAATTGGCAATATGGCGATCAACCTTGTAAGGAAGATGCTTCATGATTTCTTGGCTATCGCGCTCAAAATGTACTACTTGTTCCTTTACGAATGCCGATCCGATTTCGTCGGCGGTAGCTAAATGCGAATAGATGGATTTTACGCGCACTTCAGGCTGCGTTTGCAACATACGTAACAACTCAGGAATGGAATCCGATTCAAATCCCAGTCGATTCATACCCGTTTCTAGCGTTATATGGATGGGATAATTTGTTTTCCCTTCGTAGATTAACTGCAGAATTAATGCATTCAATTGTTGGGTAGAGTAGATGCACGGTTCCAGATCGTAGGCAACGCAATCTTCAAAAGCACCTTCTTCAGTATTCATCACCAAAATTGGAAGTTGAACTCCAGCTTTACGCAATTGCACACCTTCATCGGCATATGCTACGCCTAAATAATTGACTCCAATGCGCTCCAAGTACACTCCCATCTCGTCAATCCCCGAGCCATAAGACGAAGCCTTCACCATAGCCAATACCTTCGTTTGAGGGGCCAATTTAGATTTACAGTATGTCAGATTGTTTCGAATCGCCGATAAGTTCACTTCCACGTACGTTTGATGCTTTCGTTCCCGGAGTCGCATCGCTAATTGCTCCATACGCATCTCGCGGCGTCCTTTGATAAGTACTACGGAGTTCGAAAACTCAGGAAGCGGATCATCAGCATCAGATATAAAATGGAAATCAATCGGTTCGAAATCTTCAAGTATCTTCTTGATTTCATCGTGATTCTCTTCAATTCCAATAATTACGGTTCGATTTCTTCCTTGAGCGACAGATAGCTGATATTCTAGAGAAGATCGAAGTGCATCTGTATCGAGGTTGTAAGTGTCATTGATGATGAGGCAATTGTTGATTCCGTCGAAAGTCTCCAAACGCAATGCCACGCGATCCAGTTTGGGAAGCACGCGTTCAATTACCAAATCTTCCAACTCAAAATGGCGACTGGCTGCGATTGCCAATGCGGCGTTATGACGACTAATCTCATCCTCGAAAGGAAGTAATTGAAGTAAAGTAGTATATGATTTTTCGTGAACAATCTTCATTTTAGGATCGTTCGTGTCCACAGGAATAGAATGATGCACGAAAACTTTTTTGCAGGTTTCGAACAGTCTTAGTTTCTCCGCCATCTGCGCATCTCTGGACTCAAAATTTTGAGCGTGTGCAGATCCAAGTGAAGTAAAAATACCGTGTGTCGGTTGAACCATATCGGCCAATGTTTCCATATCACCGGCACTCGAAATCCCTACTTCGATTAAGGCCAAATCGCAATCTTCATGAATTTCAAGAAGCGACAATGCCACACCCAGTTGAGAATTGTAGCTTTTCGGACTTCGTACCACACGATAATGCTCTTCCAAGAGTTGGCCAAGCCATTCTTTTACAATCGTTTTTCCGGCACTACCAGTAATTCCAACCACGGGAATTGAGAATTGTTGCCGATGTTTTTTCGCTAAAGACTGCAGTCCCTTCAGTGTGTCCTCGACTTGAGCAAATGCGGCTCCTTCGAATTTCGAGTCATCTATTTTCTCGGAAACAACAAATGTTCGAACGCCTTTGTCATACGCTGCTTGAATGAACTCATGTCCGTCACGGAATTCTCCTTTCAAGGCGAAAAACAGCACGTCTTCGCCGCCCACAATACGTCGGGTATCAAATGACACGCTTCGAATGACGCGATCCGATTCGGGAAGAGATACTTGAAGTTGTTCGGAAAGATCTTTATATGAAAATGCGAGTTTCAACTTAGTGCGCTATTTTGTTGTAGCACATTCTGCAAAGCGGTTTGTATTCTTCTTTGGCACCAACAAGTACTTGTTCTTTGTCAGCGACCGTGCGATGCGAGAACTGCGCCGGAGCACCGCAAGATACGCAAATCGCATGTACTTTGGTTGCATATTCAGCAATTGCAAGAAGTTGAGGCATAGGTCCGAATGGTGTTCCTTGAAAATCCATATCCAAACCTGCACAAATAACGCGAACACCTTTAGCAGCTAATTTATTACAAACCTCTACCACGCCTTCATCAAAAAACTGCGCTTCATCAATCGCAACTACCTTCTCTTTTTTCCAGAGATCCATAATTTCCGATGCACTATCCGCACAAATTGCCTCGAAGCTACGTCCTTGATGACTCACTACTTTCTTCTCGTGGTAACGGTCGTCTACTGTTGGTTTGACCAGTAGAATCTTTTGATTGGCAAATTCGGCACGTTTCAATCTACGAATGAGTTCTTCCGTTTTACCTGAAAACATGGATCCGCAGATTACTTCAATCCATCCATGCTTGCTCCCTTCTTCCGGAAAATATTCTAAAAACATGCAGTCGTTCGCTTTGAGGTTATCAACAAATCAACGAAGAGAAAAAGACGGTTTTGTAGCAGTCTTCGCTTCGATCTTGATTAAATTTGAGTCTTCAATGTCGGCATTTTCTTGACTCGTTTGAAAACTTGGTTAGCAACTTGGCAAAAATGTTGATAAGTTAGACATAGCAACAGATCATATGGAAGGATATAAAGAACTTTTGAACCAATTAAGCGGACTTGTGAACTCACTTGAAAAGGGGGAGTTAAGTCTGGAGGAATTGAATGAATTGGAATCAGTAACACGAACTTTGCACGAAAGAAGTATCATTCTTCGATACAAAGCATTTGAAACTGCGGTAAATGGTGATTCCGTCGCAGAAGATTTAGAAGACCTTCGTGAAGAACCGGAAGCCGAAGCTCAAATCGAATCAATTATTCCTGAGCCCGCAGTTGAAACCAAGGCGGACATCGAGCCTGCTGAAGCAGATGAACCGGCTTTCGATTTTGCTATTTTCGATGAAGAACCAGCAGAGGAAGAAGAGCAAGTCGCTCCAGAACCGGCAGCAGTCGAGCCTGGGCCTATAGTTGAAACCGAAGCGGAAATCGAGCCTATCGAGATGAAAGCGGAAGAGCCTGCCGTTGAACCAGAACCCATTGAGGAAACAAAGGAGGAAGAAGTTCAACCAGAATCAGACCCAACTCCGGAACCTGAGCCAGAACCTGAACCAGCAACTCCTTCAGGAGGATCGTTCTTGGATCGTTTTGCGTTGCAAGACAACTCCTTGGCAGGGCGTTTTTCAGCTGGTCCATTGGATTCGCTTATCGGTGCATTTGGATTGAACGAACGCCTTCGTTTTATTAATGATCTTTTCGATGGATCAAGCGAGAAATTCTCAGATGCTATCAAAGCTTTAGATTCTCAATCAGATTTAGACACTGCCAGAACGAAAGTTGCAGGATATGCTGAAGAAAACGAATGGGATCCAGAAGAAGAAGTAGTTGCTGAATTTATGAACTATTTGAACCGTCGTTATGCATAAGGCTTTAATCGTTGCAGGTGCACTTTTCATTGGGTTTTCTTCCAATGCGCAAATTGATGAAATTCGTCGCATTACGGAAACCTTGTGTTCTCCTGAATTTCACGGTCGTGGATATGTAAACAAAGGAGATTCTATCGCTGCCGATTATTTAGTAGACGAGTTCAAAGCACTAGGATGCGAACCTTTCAAAGGAGAATATCTTCAGCATTTCACCATTGATCAGGTGAATACCTTTCCAAATAAGATGTCGGTTGAATTTGGCGGGAACGAATTGCTGGCAGGAACAGAATACGTTGTCCATCCATCATCGGCTGGATTCAAAGGAAAATTAGTGCCACTAGTTCTGGATGGTGAATCAATACTCGATCAAGATAAATTAAGTCAAGCCTTAGTAGAAATACTCGAGGGTAAGTCGGGTAAAAATGCGATTGCCCTAAGGTATTGTGATTTGAGCAAAGATTCCCTGAGTAAACTCAGAGGACTGACAGAAGAGCTCGCAGGATATGTGCCTGTAATAGAATTGGTAAAGGGCAAATTTACATGGTCAGTCGGACGCAGACAATTGAAACATGTTGTCATTCAGATTAATGCAGGCGATATTAGGGAGGAAGAGCCTGAATTCGAGGTGGATGTCAATGCCGAACTGCTTACAAATTATCTATCGCAAAATGTGATGGCCTACATTCCAGCTGCGAAGAAATGCAAGGAAACAATCGTTTTTACGGCACATTATGACCATTTGGGGAGAATGGGAACTGACACCTATTTCCCGGGCGGAAATGATAACGCGAGTGGAACAGCAATGCTCTTAACCATGGCCAAATATTTCAAGGAGAACCCAAGCGATTACAATATTCTTTTCATTGCTTTCGCTGGAGAAGAGGCAGGTTTGTTAGGATCCAAATATTTCGTAGAAAACACGCCAATCAAACTGAAGAAGATTCGATTCCTGCTCAATCTAGACATCATGGGGTCAGGAGAAGAAGGTATTACCGCCGTGAATTCGACCATCTTTGAAGAGGAGTACAATTTACTTAATCAAATTAACGATGAACTCGAGTTGTTGGCGAAAGTAAAACGCCGCGGACCGACACAAAATTCAGATCATTATTGGTTCACTGAACAGGGAGTTCCTTCGTTTTTTATTTATACTATGGGAACCAATAAGAATTACCACGATGTGAATGATACCTACGAGAATCTTACGTTTTCGGAATACGAGGATATAACAAAATTGCTGGTAACATTTGTCGATCGTCTTGATTAGAAATGTATAGAATTCTTTTATTGGTAGACAATTACGGGTTTCGGGGCTCACTAAAATTCTGTAACTTCGAACAAGCAACGCACTACTTATGAAAGGTTTACTAATTTTCATTACCGTTTTTACTTCTTCTATAGCATGGGCACAGCCCTACAATGGATCTGAAAAACCGGCTCCCATTACATCCATTTCAAAAGCGGCAAACTGTAAGCCGCCTAGCACTACCTCGTTCATGGAGTTGAACAATGTACGTGCAATGATCCATACAGCCGGAAACTTATGGCAAGTTCCTGGACAAAATCTCGCCTTGTATGAAGTACCGAAAAATTCGGGAGTTATGGCATTGTTTACTTCTGCATTATGGTTGGGAGGAACCGATGTGAATGGCCAGTTGAAACTTGCGGCGTTGCGTTACCGACAAGGGTCAGATTATTGGACGGGTCCACTTTCTCAAGGTTCTGCGGAAACAACGAATGACAACTGTTTGGCTTACGACAGACATTATATTACAATTCAGGATGAAATTCGCGAGTTCGATGCGTGGTTTACGGCAGGAGAACAAGATGCAATAAACGGAACGAATACGCAGCAAGAGCTTTTCCCTAATTATCAAGTGCCATTAATCATTCAAGAATGGCCGGCACATGGAGATATAACACAAGGGCAAGGATATTATTTGGCCCCTTTTTATGATCGAAACGATGATGGCCAGTACCGTTGGGAAGACGGAGATTACCCATGGCATGATATCAACAAAACGAAAGAATGTAATGTTGATAGAAGTGTATCCTTATACGGTGATTTGAATTTCTGGTGGGTGATGAATGACAAAGGGAACATTCACACCGAAACAGGAGCAGAGCCAATCGGAATGGAGATTCGTGCACAAGCATTTGCATTCGCCAGTAACGATGAGGTGAACAACATGACATTTTATAATTACGAGTTGATCAACCGTAGTACCCAGACGTTGCAAGACACTTATTTCGGATGTTTCACTGACGGAGCATTGGGTGACCCACAAGATGATTATGTAGGATGTGACGTGAATCGCGGATTGGCCTACTATTACAACGGTGACAATTTTGATGGCAATAACGCCGGATGGTTGGGGTATGGAGATAATCCTCCAGCAGTTGGAGTCGACTTTTTCGAGGGGCCATATCAGGATAATGACGGAATCGATAATGCGGTTGGAATTGGTCCAGGTGAGGCATTGAACGGAATCGGTTTTGGCGATGGAATCATTGATAATGAACGTTACGGAATGCGTCAATTCTTGTATTACTCCAATAGCGGACAGGGGGCTGATCCAAGTCAAACGGATCCCATCATCGCATTGGATTATTACAACTACCTCAAAGGATTTTGGAAAGATGGAACGCCTTTTTATTATGGAGGTTCCGGACATATTTCAGATGCAGCTGCAGATCCTAGTGTGATTGCAGATTTCATGTTTCCGGGTGATACAGATCCATTGGGTTGGGGAACGGATGGAGTGCCGCAAGCGGATTGGACGGAGCAATCGGCAAACAACCCTCCAGACGATAGACGTTTCGTACAATCGGCGGGTCCTTTTGTATTGAAACCAGGAGCCGTAAATAACATCACTGTTGGAGTTGTTTGGGCACGTGCTACATCGGGCGGACCTTTTGCTTCTGTGGAGGCGGTTCGTCGTGCAGATGACAAGGCACAGGCATTGTTCGAGAACTGTTTCAAAGTACTAGACGGGCCGCATGCTCCAGATATGGAAGTTCAAGAATTGGAGAATGAAATCATCCTGACATTGAACAATCCTACAAACTCGAACAATTATAACGAAGAATATATTGAATTCGATCCGTTTATTTCTACTGCCGACAGCACGGCTGATAAATACTATCGCTTCCAAGGATATCAAATTTATCAATTGAAGGATGACGCAGTGGCACCTTCTGATGTTGAAGATCCAAACCTTTCAAGATTAGTGGCACAATGTGATATAGAGGACGGTGTGAGCCGACTAATTAATTTTGAATTTGATGGAGATTTGCTGCAAAGTGTTCCGAAGGAGATGGTCGATGGTGCCGATGAAGGAATTCGTCATAGCTTCCGACTATCGGAAGATCAATTTGCGCAGGGAGACCGTCGATTGGTGAACTTCAAGACCTATTATTACGTCGCAGTCGCTTATGCTTACAACAACTACAAGACGTATGATCCTAACGATCCGAATGGGCTTGACGGTCAGCAAAAGCCTTATATCCGAAGTCGAAAAGCGGCGTTCGGGGAAGTAAAAGTGGTTTCTGCTATTCCACACCACCCCATGCCAGAATCGTATGGAACAGGTCAGAATATTGAATACGGAGACGGACCGAGAATCACCAGAATTGATGGCCATGGAAACGGGAACCGTGCTTTGGAATTGACGCAAGCATCCATCGATAATATCCTTACAAATGGATTTATGGAAAAGCCAGAATACGAATACGGCAGCGGTCCGATCAACGTAAAGGTGATCGATCCCCTGAATGTAGTGGATGGCTATTTCGAATGTGAGTTTGTGGATTACGTAACATCTATTTCGAACGGTGCAGATACGGCCTCGTGGGTCATCAATCGTTATGATTACGAAGGAGGAAACTTGATGGAATCCATTCCGTCAGAAAGGTCTATCGCATGGAACAATGAACAGTTGATTCCCGAATGGGGTGTTTCTGTTCAGATTCAACAGGAAAAGTACTTCCAATATGATGGCGTGATTGGTGGAGTTGAAGCGAGCGCAACAGCGTTAATTAGTTCGAATATGACTTTCGCCGATAGTTCGGTGATGTGGCTCTCAGCTGTCAGTGATAATGATCAGTTCTTCCCTACGAATTGGATTCGTTCTGGTAATTATCTGCCTGAAGATGATATTTTCGATCCTGCTTACGAATGTTTGGACAATTCTTTGCCGTCATACCGTGATTATCTAGATCCGTGTAAATATCCTGATTGGAAGGAAAATAATTACGCAGATCCGAATAAAAATTGGTCAAGAATCCTCGATGGAGGCATTGCCCCGCACAAATTGGTTGGATTCGAGTCGTCTTACATGCCTATGGCGTATTACAACTATGCCTCACCGACAAATGCTAAAAATGGAGCGTCCATTAGCTTCTTGCCTTCGGTAGATATTGTACTTACTAGTGATAAATCAAAATGGACACGATGTCCGGTAATTGAGTTGGGTCGCGAATCGTCGTTAAACGTTGGTGGAGCAGAGCCAGGAGCAATGCGCGCTAGTGCATCTGTAGACAAGGAGGGGAATCCTGAAAGTGGTTCTACGGGAATGGGATGGTTCCCGGGATATGCAATTGATTTGGAAACCGGGGCACGATTGTACTTAGCCTTTGGGGAAAATTCATTCCTAGCTTCCGAAAATGGAGCGGATATGTTATGGAATCCAACAGATAGACTGGTAGATAATGCTGGAAACCCACTAATGGGTGGAATGCATCCTGTATATGTTTTCTCAAAGGACATAGGTAAAGTGAATAATTATCTTTTGGGATATGATTTCCCGGCTTACAATCCTTGGTATGGTGAGAATGACGCTACGAATCATGCCCATGTATTGATGCAGGATATAATGGCTAACAACACTACTGCGAAACGTAATTTCTACAGCAGTATTAGTTGGGTGGCTTACCCAATGGCAAGTCCGAATTACGATATTAATCCAGAGCGTCTGCCAACGGACGTAACGATTAAATTGCGCGTTAGCAAAGAGTACAAGAATTACGTAGCTACGGGTGAAAACGGAGGAAGTCCAAAATACAGCTGGAGCATGAATACTGTGGCTACCGACTTAGGAAGTCAGGACCGATTAGCGGAATCTTTGAAGATGATCAATATAGTTCCAAACCCTTATTTGGCGTATTCGGAATACGAGCGTAATCGATTGGATACTCGTGTGAAAATTACCAATCTACCGGAACTTTGTACCGTGAAAATTTATACGGTGAATGGGAAGTTGGTGCGCACGATCCGAAAGGACAATCCGTTAACGTATACGGATTGGAATTTGACCAATAATGAAAATGTATTCGTTGCGTCAGGAATATATCTAATCCATGTGGATGTTCCAGGAGTAGGAGAGCGCATTTTGAAGTCATTTATTGGTATGCGCCAGGTGGATTTGCAGGGTACCTAGAGAATTGAGTAACTGTAGAAGTTCGGAATAATTTTCGGGAAATGCTAGAAAAAACGCAATACTTAAATCGGCATATTGCGATATTCCAATATTCCTTTCTTCTCATATCAAAAGCTGCTCATGTAGCTAGCATTCCAGTAAGAGCAAACAATCCAACAATAAGCAAACCAAGGCAGTTGATGATAAGCAACTGAAGTTCCTTGTAGGTTTTGAAGTAATAGGAAGCCAGAAGCACCAGCGACCCAATTACGCTCACGTAAAGAAAGTGCCAATCCGCTAAAGCAGGAACAATGACGGCAGCTACTAGCACATAGAAACGTCCAAGTTTAATGGCAATATTTCTTGATTTTGGATACGCAACGGCATCGCGCGTTCCCAGAAAAGCGGTAACTCCAAATGGACTAATAATCAAAAAAATAAACAATAAGATTTCAAATTTCCACGCGCCGAGTTGATTTGAAAAGATGATAAAACCAGCATAGGTTAATACCGTAAGGGTAAGAAGCGACCAGCCGAGATATTTATTGAACTTGGCCAACGCTAGTTCACAAAAGTAAAGCTCGCAAATACGATAAAGCCCGCAAATACTAGTCCGAAAAGCGTGAAAATTAACTTGGAGATGTGTTCGTCTAACTTGATTATCGCAAATAATAATCCTCCCGTCAATGCACCAAAAATCAATGTAAACGGCCAATAGGAGGGGCCTACCCAAACAACGTACATCAAAAGCGTGATCAATAGAAAAGCACCGGTTTTAAATCCGTTGGTTGAGAATTTTTGAAATTTTGAACGTGACATCGCAGTCGACAATCCGATTAGTAGGACCGGTAACAGCGCCAAGGAAATGGTAAAAAACATCATTGCTCCAAGAGCGTTCAAATAGGACAGTTGAGAGTATAAAAAGCCGTAGCTGGCCAATACGCCCAATGATAAAACAGCTCCTAGTATTATGTTGAGTTCGGAAATTTTAGTCATTTCGGTAAGCTAATTCTGAAAGTGGTTCCAACGTTTAATTGCGATTCCAAAACGAAGACTTTTCCCTTATGGTACTCTTTTACAATACGTCTGACAAGTGACAAGCCCAATCCCCATCCGCGTTTTTTCGTGGAGAATCCGGGGTGGAAAATTGTTTTTATTTGATTCGGTGGAATTCCTTTGCCGTTGTCTTTAATATCGATGTGAACCCAGTTTTCTTCCGAATTGGTAGATACATGCAATTTCCCCACACCTTCCATGGCATCAACAGCGTTCTTCGCAATATTTTCTACCACCCATTCAATGAGCGAGGCATTATGATCGACAATTTGTGGATCATCCGCTTCTATGGTGATTTCCACCTTATCAGAAATTCGCGGTTTCAGATACGTCATCACATTGCGGACGGTTTGCGCCACATCTTCCGAGTCCAATTTTGCCCCGGAACCAATTTTCGAAAATCGATCGGTGACCTTTTCCAATCGGTTGACGTCTTTCTGCATTTCCGTTGTAATCATCGGATCAGCATCTTGCGTTTCCAAATATTGAATCCAAGCCATTAAAGAAGATAAGGGGGTTCCCAATTGATGGGCCGTCTCTTTCGCCATTCCAGCCCAAACCTGGTTTTGTTCTGCTTTTCGGAAGGTGCTGAAGATAAGGTAACCAATGAACGCAAAGAGGCCAATGACGGTAAATTGAATGAAAGGGAAATACTTTAACTGACGCAGTTCGGGACTATCGCCGTGATAAAGAAGATTTTTCTCTCCGTTTTTAAAATCAATGATGATCGGGGTGTCATTTAATTCAGAAGTAACAGACGATCGCGCAATTTTAGCATTTCGTGCCTCTGGAATATTCGTTCCGATGATCTCTCGGGTTTGCGCGTTAATAAGCAAGACAGGAACCAGTCCTTCGTTGTCAATCAATTCCCGGTTGAAGGAATCAATTAATGAATCACGAACATTTTCTAGGGAATCTATGATCTGAGAATCGTCATAGCAATACGTGATATAGAAGTCATCAAAAACTTCAACTGTAAAAGACGGATTCTTCTTCTTCCAGTCTTCGGCAAGAATGAGAAGTGAATCATCGAAGTGATCCATTAATTCTCGTTTCGTGGCCTTCGGGTGCAAGGTGCGGATGTCCGAAGTGTCAAAATCTAGATTTCTATTCGCAGAAACGTAGCCATCATTGTCAACGGCAATAACTGGAATATCAGTGTTATTTTGTGTTATTCGAAGCGGGAAGCTATTGCTGTAATCTTCATCTAGCGGACTTTTCTTTGCGGCCTCCTCGGTTGCCTCCACCCAAAGGGCCATCTTTTCGCGCTCTTTGGCACGTAAACTGTTGAACGTATTGTTGGTCAAACGAACAAGTTCAATCTTCTTACGGATCGCGTCGGCCCACTGCTGTGCACGTTCTTTCTCGCGTTCACCAACACGCGTTACAATTTGATTCGAAACAAACAAGGAAGCACCAACAGTCAATAGCGCCAAAACGAGCAAGGCGATCTTCCATTTTTGTTTGTTCGAGTATAAATTCATGTGTTTAAAAGTAACGACAATTCAGGGGAACATGGCAATCAAGTAATGCCCAATGCTTTTTCCACCGATGCACAAACGCTATTATGATCGTATTGTTGTGTCATTTCAAGGAGCGTATCGGGATCTTTGGAAATATTGTGATCACAAATGAAATCGATTTTTTCAGCAAGGCTATCCGGATTCATTGTTTCGAATAAGATACCCCCTTTGTCTTGCTCTAGAACTTCTGGAGTTCCACCTGCATTACTTCCTAAAACAGGAGTTCCGCAAGCAATCGACTCCATGGTCACCATTCCTATTGATTCGGCTTTTGTGGCCATTACAAACCAATCTATCGCGGCGTAAAATGCAATAGGATTTTTCATATACGGTCGAATATGTACCCGTTCTTTGAGGGCTTCGGATTGAAGGATTTCTAGCATCTCAGCGTAATAATCTTCGGCTTCATTGTGCGTAGGTTCACCGAGAAGTACTACGTGAAAATCCTTGTTCTTTGCGAGCTTCATTGCCTTTAAAAGAAGCAATTGCCCTTTCTGAGGATCGAAACGTCCCATTAAACCGAAGAGCCCAACATCTTTGGGCAGTTTTAGCTGTGCTCTGGCATCATCCTTTGATGGGATATCACTGAATTGAGACAAATCCATCCCCGAAGGAATCTGCACGATTTCATTTTTGAACCGCGTCATCGTTCGCACTTGTTCCTCTAACCAAGGCAATGGGCACGACCAAAGATTGATTTCATTGTGACGGCGTGCATGTAGAAAATGCGTTTTCTTGACACCCAACTGCATTTCCATATAGTACGAAGTATGCAATGCATCTTTTAGTTTCCACTTAGCAAAGGCTGTGATACTCATATCTCGAGTGGCACGAATAAGAAGGTGAGTAATACCGTGTTTTTTGAGCAGTTCCACCAGGCTTCGACCGTTCTTGAAATCGTAGTATTTACTGTGTTTATCAATAAATTCAATCATCAATCCCTTAGACTCTGCTTCGGTCGCAAATCGGGAATTGGCTACGGAGAACACAAGCACCTTATGACCGCGATCTTTCATCCAAACAGCATTTCGGAGATGATTCATTTCTAATCCGCCCCAACTTTCGGAACTGCATAGATAGCCAAGGTGTACACTCATAATGGTAAAATTAATAGTAACTTTGAGTCCATCAAATTAGAGCGGTTAGAATGAGTGCAGCAACAAAGAAATCATTGATTGTTTTTATCGTTAGTTCTGTAATTGTCGCAATTGTATTGTGTGTATTGCCGGTAGAGTTTTTTGACGGCGAAGTAACTTGGACAGTCAACGAAACCACGATTACGAAGGATCAAAATTTAAGTTTGAGTTACTTCTTCGGATTGGGACTTGAGGATTCTAATATACAGTATGCTGATTCTTTCCGATTGAAGGGGCAGGGATGGATGGTGGCCTTCATTTTCATATTTGGAATTCCAGGATTGATAGCGTATCGTATGTATATCGCGTCCAGTTCGTCTAAGGAGGAGGAGTAGTGCAGTTCAACGCTGCTCGGTGTACTCTGGTTTTCGGGGTATGATATAGTGCATCTCGACTCCAATTGCAACCTAGGTTACTTTACAATCCATAACCCGATACTAATTTTGTAAGAAATAAAATACATGTTTGGACTTTTCAAGAAAACAGATTATAAAGCCTTGCTCGAAGACGGAGCGGTAATAATAGATGTAAGATCTCCAGGAGAATACAGTGGCGGAGCCATCCCAGATTCGGAAAACATCCCATTGCAATCTTTAGGAAATCGTGTGAAGCAGATTAAATCGCTCGAAGTACCTGTGATTTGCGTTTGTGCATCTGGTGTTCGTTCTGCGAGTGCAAAGGCACAATTGAAAGCCGCTGGAGTGGATGCATACAATGGCGGTGCTTGGACAAAAATGATTCCTTACGTTGATTAAAACTGAGATTTGAATTATTGGGATATCATAGTTAGTAGTTACGAAGGAGCCGCAAAAGGGCTCTGGAATTACATCATTAATCCAATTAAGGATGATGGAATTCCTAACTTTTTCTATTTCCTAATTCTAATTTCAATAGGAATATGGGTGCTGGAAATTGTAATCCCATGGCGTAAAAAACAAGCTATTTTCAGACGGGATTTTTGGTTGGACAGTTTCTACATGTTTTTCAATTTCTTCATTTTCAGAGTCGTTCTTTTTGCTGCTCTTGTGAAGCTTACGTTTACGTTATTTGTATCGTTCCTAAATATTTTCGGCTACAAAGGAGGGGCGTTGATTGACCTGTCGGAATTGCACTGGGGACTACAACTCGTTTTATTCTTCTTTATAGCAGATCTGGCACAATGGGCGGTACACGTACTATTGCATCGCGTGCCAATTCTGTGGAGGTTTCACAAAGTACATCACTCGGTGAAAGAAATGGGATTTGCGGCGCATCTGCGTTACCACTTCATGGAAAATGTCTTTTACCAACCCGCCAAATATGTAGCACTCTCGTTAATCTTTGGATTCGAATTGCAATATGCATTCTACGTATACTACCTCGCTACACTAATCGGGCACTTGAATCACGCGAATTTGAATCTGGATTACGGACCGTTCCGATACTTCTTGAACAATCCGAAAATGCACATTTGGCACCACGCCAAGGATCTTCCTGAAGATCGGCCATACGGAATGAATTATGGGATTTCTCTGAGCATATGGGACTATCTCTTTGGAACGGCGCACGTACCTTCCGATGGCCGTGATATCGAACTGGGATTTGACAACGATGAAACGTATCCACAGACCTTCTGGGGACATTTGATCGAACCATTCAAAAGAAAAAAATGAAAAAATATCTAGGGATGGCTATTCTTGGGAGTTTAACTCTTGGGCTGGCGCCGTTCGCACCGCATCCGCATATTTGGAAACAATTGAAAAACCTCTGGTACGGTCACGACATGCCTGCAATGGACTGGTTCGATTTGTTCTTACACGGAGCTCCGTGGCTGTTCTTAATCTTTGTTTTGATTCAGATGGCGAGAGGGAAATAGAATGAAGTTCCATTTAGTTAGCTCACCGTTAGTTCATTGTTTGATGATTGAGTACTTTTACTCATTATGAAAACAGCGTTAATTTTATTTGAAGCAATCCTATTTTCTGTACCAACGTTTGCCCAAAATGTTGGAATTGGTACCAACAATCCGGACCCAAGCGCGAAGCTTGAATTGGTCCGGTTCTCTTGCTGCAGGAGCCCATACGGTTGAATTAAGAAATGGTGGCTACAACGGTAACTGGGGTTGTGGAGCAAATTGGGGGTCAATTGATACCGTTATTTTCGAATAACAGAATACGAGTATCACGGTAATCTTCGGGAGGTTTAAATTAATCCCGAATACTGACACTGGTCATTAACCATTTGTCTTCTACCCATTCGAATTCCAAGCGCATCGAGTTTTCTGTCCAACCTTCTTCATCAACGGAGAGAATGACCAGAAGTGTGACTATCGTCCAATCATCATCTCCCATTACGGAAAGCTTGTTATAATCTTGGGCGGACAAATATTCTCGTGCTTCCTTAGAAAAAATGGTTTCTAGATTGTCCCAGAACATTTCTTCGGTAAAATCATCTTCCCACATTTCAGGATCAATTTGTTGGTACCAATCAGCTCCAGGGGGAGATTGTGTGCATTCTTTGAGTTGCTCAGCGTTCAAATCGATGATCGGCAGAACGTTTGTTTCCCAGATCTTTTGAAGGTCTTCGTCTTCCGTTGCTTGCGTAAACTCAAAAGTTCCCGCGAAAACGAATGCAGTAAGTAGTAGGTAGTAGGGTTTTCATAGAAAATTGTTTCTACGAAAATTACAAATATTTTCAACTAGTAAGAAGAACCCGAGAAAAACTGTTACTTAAGCAAAGTAGTCATCGAAACTTTCTCACTGATGATCTGCGGCAATTGATCCACTGCAACGCGTTCTTGTTCCATGGTATCACGATCGCGGATGGTTACCGTATTATCTTCCAACGATTGATGATCAACCATAATAGAATACGGCGTACCGATAGCATCCTGACGACGGTAACGTTTACCAGCAGAATCTTTCTCATCGTACACACAGTTGAAATCGAACTTCAAAGTATTCATGATTTCCCGTGCTTTCTCAGGAAGTCCGTCTTTTTTTGTCAATGGCATCACGGCAACTTTGTAAGGCGCCAAGGCTGGAGGCAAAGACAATACAGCGCGTTGTTTGCCATCTTCCAAATCTTCCATTTTGTACGAACTGCTCAATACAGCCAAGAACATTCGGTCCAACCCAATAGACGTTTCAACCACGAAAGGCACGTAGTTTTCGTTTAACTCTGGATCGAAGTATTGCAATTTTTTTCCGGAATGCTCTTCGTGCGATTTCAAGTCGAAATCAGTTCGTGAGTGAATTCCTTCAAGTTCTTTGAATCCCATTGGGAAATTGAATTCGATATCTGCCGCAGCGTTTGCGTAGTGCGCTAATTTGATGTGATCATGAAAACGGTAATTGTCATCTCCCAGCCCAAGTTTGTTGTGCCATTTGATGCGTTGATCTTTCCAGTATTCGTACCATTTCATTTCCTCACCTGGACGCACGAAAAATTGCATTTCCATTTGCTCGAATTCACGCATACGGAAGATAAACTGGCGTGCAATGATCTCGTTTCGGAAAGCCTTACCAATTTGTGCAATTCCAAATGGAATCTTCATGCGACCCGTTTTT
>JADFAL010000103.1 GCA_015665275.1 Flavobacteriales bacterium
GCAGTGTAGTTTACGCCTTCATCAAAAGCAATGGCCTTAAACGCCGACAAGCCCTGATCGTGAAACATCGCCAAAACACCGTCAAAATTAAAACGGTTGGAAGATCCGAAGAAACTATCTGCGGGGTAGGCCCCGAATGCCATGATCCCTTCGTTTTTCGCTTTGCTAATCGACGGAGCAATCACCTCATGTTCTTCGTCGCCCATCTTGCCATTTTCACCAGCATGTGGGTTCAATCCCAAAACGGCAATCTTTGGTCTTCGAATGCCGAAATCTTTACGCAGCGACTGTTCAAATGCTTTGATTTTACCATGAATCTTCTCGATGGTCATAGCACCCGGAACATCTTTCAATGCCATGTGTGTAGTAACCAATCCAACGCGAAGGCTACCAGCTACCATCAACATCAAAGCCTCCTCTTCTCCCGCCATATCGGCAAGGTATTCGGTGTGCCCAGGAAATTTGAATCCTGCTTTCGCCATTGCTTCTTTCGAAATTGGAGCAGTAACCAAAACATCTACTTTTCCAGAGGCAAGGTCTTTTGTAGCGCTATCCAAAGATTTCAAAGCGTAACTTCCTCCATTCTCAGTAATCTTACCTAATTCGATAGGAACTTCATCGTCCCAAACATTGACAATATTGATTTTACGGTTCTTGATGTCATCCGCAGAGTCAACCATAACGTAATTAAAATCGCCAGCGTGTACAAGCTTCTTGTGGAAATTTATCGTTTTGCCTGAAGCATAAATTACGGGCGTACAATCCAACAAAATTTGGGAATCGTTCAAGGCCTTAATGACTACTTCCGGGCCAATTCCATTAATATCTCCGATGGAAATCCCAACGCGAATTGAGTTTCGTTTCAATTTATCTTTTGATTTCTCCATTATTTGTAATTTTTAAGGAAGTGATATAATAGTCTCACTCCTGCTCCGGTTCCTCCCTTAACGCGGTATCCATCTGCACTTGTTCTGTAAACCGGATTTCCTAAATCCATGTGAATGAAAGGTGCATTCACAAAATGCTCCAAAAATTTCCCCGCCGTAATCATTCCGGCATAAGAACCGCCAAGATTATTCAAGTCGGCAATAGGAGACTTCATTTCTTCCAAATAGTCATCCCAGAAAGGAAAACGTGCAATGCGTTCATGACATTCAACGGAAGCTGTTTCCAATTGCGCGAAATAAGAATCGTCTGCATTCCCCATAACGCAAGAAGCAAAGTCTCCCAACGCGCGAACCGCCGCACCCGTTAGTGTTGCTGCGTCAATCACAAGTTCCGGATCGTATTTATTGGAATATGCCAAGGCGTCTGCTAGTAGCATTCGACCTTCAGCATCTGTATTTCTTACCTCAACAGTAGTTCCATCAAACATGGTAACGATGTCGCCGGGTGCATAAGCATTCAATCCCGGACGGTTATCCGTTGCAGGCACCAGACATATGATATGAAGTGGCAAGTTTTGAAGAGCCGCTAGGTAAATAGCACCCGCAACACATGCCGCACCCCCCATATCGATTTTCATCAAGTCCATAGAGTTGGGAGTAGGCTTCAAACTCAATCCTCCGGTATCGTATACCACTCCCTTACCCACTAAAACAATTGGTTTTTCATTCTGAGGGTTCTCAGGTTTGTGCTCAAGAATCGTGAAGGTAGGTGGATCAATAGAACCCTGATTTACTGCCAGTATTCCGCCCATCTTTAAGGACTCTAGTTGTGTTTTCTCCAGAACACTTACCTCCAAAGGAGCACTTTTGGCAAGTTCTTTCATCTCCTCAGCAAACTGCTCTGCATTGAGGTATGAAACCGGTTCATTCACCATAGTTCTTGCCCAATTCACCGCTTGATAGGTATGCAGCAATTCATTGCAAGCATCATTAGACACTTCCGCTGATAACTCCAAGGTATTTAATTGGTTCGTTTTCTTCTCTTGCGTTTCTTCTTTGAAGTATTTCAAGAATTGGTAGTTCGCCAAAAGCAATCCTTCCGATAAATAAAAACTCTCTTCAGAACTTCCTGCAATCGCAATTGTTTCTATATCATTGTTCACCGATGATCGAACTGAAGCTCCATGCATTCGCATCTTCTCTGAACTTTCGTTGCTTTTCACAAGAATCAGGTTGGAATCAAGATCGTTTATAGATACAACATCTTTCTCCTGCTTTTCAAAACGAGAAATCAACACTTTTTCGTTCTCTGAAAACATCGATGTATTCATCCCTTCGGATACGATAATTACCCGATTTGTAACGTTTTCCCAGTTGCCTTGATTATTAATTTTCATGTACTTCAAATAGAGTTACAAATTTAATCATCTCAATGGACTTATGGGGCAATTAAAAATCGTGTGGAATTGAGTTAATTACGGCTTAAATATAATACCGGCAGTGCTCGGTGGAAGGTTGAAGGTTGAAGGTTGAAGGTTATTCAACGAAAGCAATTACTCGAAGAAAAAATATTCAAAGGTCTCGTATTTACCGTTTCGCATGCCTTTGTGCGTAAGGCGGTCTGGCAAGTTCCTTTTGTTGTAGGTAAACGTACTCACCGTTCGTTTCAAATACTCATCCGCGCTGAAAGTAGAATCGACAAACCCGGTACACCTCCCATTTTTAGCTACGGTAACGTAAGTTTTGTTGGAGAATGGATAATTCGCCGATTTTTGGTATCGTAACTCAGAAGATCCCTCGAAATATTTGAAGCGAGAAACATTCTTCTCCTCTACTAAATTCTCAATTTGGTAGCGCTTGTAAGGTTTGTAAGGCCGCCCGTATTGAATAACATCACTCGGCGTAGGTCCGAACAGTGAATCTACAGCCACAATTCCTTGAAACTCCTTCTCTAACAGACAAAATAGGAAGTCTCCTGTGTGATCTTTCTCATATATGGCATACGCATCTTGATACATCTCTTTTGAATACGTAGTATACTCAACCGCGTCTTCTGGATGCAACGAATCAATTGTCACTAGCGGTGCATATCCCAACTGATCAGGCACTTCATTATACTTGAAAGTGATATTCTCAACTTCCATGTTCTCGTAGAATCGTTGTTGTTGCACAGAAAGCAGATTTCCTGATTCATCAAAAGTATAACGACGTACTTTCTGCAATTCACCCGATGACTCTGCACCAGCAACTCCGGCAAACCACTTGTGCTCTAACGTTCTAATTTTCGCTTTCGAAACGATGCTGTCGTTGAACCAAACCGGAAAAGAATAGTTCAAATCATCCCCAGCCATGAAGTAATTTGTATGAAACAGAAAGGATTTCAATTCAGACTGTTTGGATTGCTTTTGCTTCTTTCTGTATTCAGAGCATGACAACACAAGTATCCCCAAAACAAGCAGTAAAAAAGTCAGCCTCAATTTCATAGGGCAAAAATAAGAACTATCTGTATCAAAAAGAGGGAGTTTGCATGAGAATAACGGAACCTTAATCCTTTTTTAGCGTAATTTTGCAGTATGCAGGAACAACGACCAATAACAGATTGGCTTCCCCTGACGAAAAAGGAACTAACAAAGCGTGGTATTGATCAAGTGGATGTAGTGTTGGTTTCAGGGGACGCATATGTGGATCACCCTGCTTTCGGAACGGCAGTTATCGGGAGGATTATAGAGGATGAAGGATTCACGGTTGCCATTATTGCGCAGCCTAACTGGCAAGACGATTTGCGCGATTTCAAAAAATTTGGAACGCCACGCTACTTCTTCGGAGTAACGGCAGGATGTATGGATTCAATGGTGAACCACTACACAGCAAACAAACGATTGCGATCAACTGATGCGTACACACCCGGAGGTGTTTCGGGGTTCAGACCTGATTATGCTACAAGAGAATACACGAAAATTCTCAAAGACCTCTATCCTGATGTCCCTGTAATGATTGGTGGAATTGAAGCCTCATTGCGACGCGTAACACATTACGATTATTGGTCAGACAAATTGATGCCATCCATTTTGGTGGATTCAGGCGCCGACATTCTGGTTTACGGAATGGGCGATCAGCCACTGCGCGAAATGCTGCGTTTGCTGAAAAAAGATGTTCCTTTTGAAAATTTGCATACGATTAAACAAGTTGCATTTCTTCAAGACAAAGCATCTCCACTTCCAAAAAACAAACAATGGGAAACCGTAGAAATGGCCAGCCATGAAGTTTGTTTGGAAGACAAAATAAAATACGCTGCGAATTTTAAAATCGTAGAGGTCGAATCCAATAAATGGAAGGCCAACAGAATTATACAAGATGTCGGCGACAAACGTTTGGTGATCAATCCACCGTATAAAACAATGGATGAGAAGGAAATCGATGGATCTTTTGATCTTCCATACACACGTGAACCGCATCCGAAATACAAAAAGCGCGGGGCCATCCCAGCGTACGACATGATCAAGTTTTCGGTGAACATGCACCGCGGTTGTTTCGGTGGGTGTAGTTTCTGTACAATCTCAGCCCATCAAGGAAAATTCATTGCTTCGCGCAGTGAGAAGTCCATCTTGTCCGAAGTAGATCAGATTACCAAACATCCAGAATTTAAGGGATATATCTCCGATTTAGGAGGACCTTCAGCGAATATGTATCGCATGAAAGGAAAAGACGAAGCCATTTGCGAACGCTGTACCAGTCCAAGTTGTATTCATCCCGTAATTTGTAGCAACCTCGATACTTCTCATAAGCCGATGACCGAATTATATCGAAAGGTTGATGCTCTCCCAGAAGTGAAGAAAGCATTTGTGGGTTCTGGAATTCGTTACGATTTACTGGTAGATGATTTCAATAAGAATAATAGCGATGGCAATCATGATGAATACATCGAACAAGTGGTAACACGTCATGTCAGCGGACGATTAAAAGTGGCTCCCGAACATACTTCGGATGCTACCTTGAAAGTGATGCGAAAGCCTTCGTTCAAATACTTCCACAAGTTCAAAGAGAAGTACGATGAAATCTCAGCACGTAATGGATTGAATCAACAATTGATTCCGTACTTCATCTCATCACATCCTGGTTGTGAAAACGAAGACATGGCCAATCTTGCCGTGGAAACAAAAGATATGGGGTTCCAGCTGGAACAAGTGCAGGATTTCACGCCAACTCCAATGACGGTTGCCACGGTTATTTACTATTCCGGGGTTCATCCATATACGCTCAAGCCCTATAATACCGTAAAGGAAAAAGAAGCAAAATTGAACCAACGAAGATTTTTCTTTTGGTACAAAAAGGAGAATCACTCTTTCATTAGAAATACGCTCAAGAAAGCCAATCGGGACGACCTCACTGAGAAACTGCTTGGTGAAAACAACGGACAACGCAGTGGTCAACAAAAGGAAATGCCGAAGTGGTTGGCAGAAAAACGCAAGAAGGGCAGAAAACGTTGACCGAGGCTCTTGAACCGTTGACTGAGGCTCTCGAAGTCAACCTCCAGCCCCTAATCCGTAACCCTTTTCGGTCAAATATTCCCAGCATAATCGGTTTACCCTTACCCATATCACTATTAAGCCCCTGACCACTAGTATTCAAAAGGTCGTTTTCGTATTTTTAGGATTCTAAATCTACTACGAATGCGATCTTTTTTGCTCCTCATCATTGTCTTCATAGGCTTTACTGCAAACGCTCAGGTTTCATTTGAGCAAATCTATAACAGTCATCCATCATTACCTCACGGAGTTTTGGAAGGCGTCGCGTGGACTAATACACGCATGAAACATCTTCATAACGAAATGGAGTCATGTTCGGGATATCCACAAGCCTATGGAATCATGGGATTGCACGATAACGGTGAAAACTACTTCATCGAAAACGGCACATTAGTCGCTAATTTGTCCGGAATCTCTATCGTACAGCAGAAAAGCGATCCGGAGTTGCAGGTGGAAGCATATGCCATCGCTTTGGAATCCATTTTGAGCCAGACAAGTAACAGTCTAGATCCAATAAATATTTCAGATGCGTTAATGCAACTAAGCGAAATACCGGATACTGGATTGGTGAACATCCTCGCCCGTGAAATGCAGGTATACGAAGTTTTGCGCTTTATGAAGGATCCCGTTCAGGCACAAACATTCAATTTTACAGCGCATCATTACAATCTGGAAAGCGTTTTTGGAGTGGAGCATTACGCCATTCTTCGTTCAGACCAAATATCATTATCCGAAACTGAGATTTCCAACGAAAATGGAGATCTTTTCTTAGTAAACGCCAATGCTACGCAGCAATATGGACCTGCAATTTGGAATCCAGCACCTGCATGTAATTTTAGTTCGCGAAATGGGGTAGCCGTTTCAGCCATAACCATTCATACCGTTCAAGGGTCGTACGCAGGAGCCATTTCATGGTCTCAGAACTGTGCGTCGAATGTTTCCTTCCATTATGTCATTCGATCATCAGATGGTCAAGTAACGCAAATGGTCAACGAGGATGACAAAGGCTGGCACGTGGGAAGCGAGAATCCATATACCATCGGATATGAGCATGAGGGCTACGTTAGTGACCCGAGTTGGTACACCGATGCTATGTATAATTCTTCTTCAGACCTTTCAAAGGACATCATCAATAGTGGTTACGGAATCAATGGACTACGTACATATTTCGGTCCGTCTTCTGATGTTACAGACGTACTTGGCGGCTGCACGAAAATCAAAGGACATCAACATTACCCGAACCAAACACATACCGATCCTGGGATTCATTGGGATTGGGAACGATACTATCGTTTGATTAATGATGTTCCAACCTATACAACAATCACTAATACCGGTGGAACATTATACGATTCTGGAGGGCCAACGGGTGAATACACCGACGACGAACGACTTTTCTGGCTGATTCAACCACCCAATACAGATTATATCACACTTACCTTCAATGAATCTGAAATTGAAACAGATTGGGATTACCTTTTTATCTACGATGGAGATTCGATTAACGATCCATTAATCGGGCAATTCACAGGAACTACAATTCCCAATATTACCTCAACAGGTGGTTCACTCCTAATGGAATTCCGAAGTGATTGTGCAACGCCTGCAATTGGTTGGGAAGCAGATTATAATGCCATTCCTTTGGATTTTATACCCCCACAATCCTCTATTGTTACAGGGAACGTTTGGGAAACCGACGACTTTGACGTGGAATTCACGGATACCGACAATCAATCGGGAGTGAACGATCGCTATTACCTCGTTTCGGAAAAAGAAATCGCCGAAAACGCTCCGAAAAGTAACGGTACTTATGGATTCATGAATGAATCGTTTTCTGATGGCTCGGCACTTTGGACCAATGCTACGGGAGCCTTCACAATCAATGGTGGCGAATACGTTCTGGACGATACGGTAGAGCAAAATTCCAATGCGTATGCATTAGTAGATCAAAATACGAACCAGGAGTATCTGTATACATGGAATCAAATGATAGAGGGGACAGCCTCCAATCAAAGGGCTGGTTTGCATTTCTTCTGCGACGATCCTACGTTACCGAATCGAGGGAATTCCTATTTCGTTTATTTGAGAGCGTCTGATTTGGTTCAAATCTATTCGGTAGATAATGACGTTTTTACTTTGCAGGCCGATTTGCCTTACACCATTGATACCGATGTTCAATACAAGTGCAAGGTTCAATACGATCCGCTTACAGGATGGATTCGCGTTTTTGTTGATGACAATTTCGTTGGTGCATGGCAAGATGCTACGCCACTTACCAGTGGAAACTCGATTTCATTACGTTCGGGTGGATCTAGCATTTACTTCGATGATATTCGCGTGTACCAAAATCGCGGCACTCAAGTAACAATTCCAGCTGGATTTGGTGAGATGATGTCCATCGAAAGTGAAAGTGCAATTCCAACAGGTTTTGTGTATTCAATTGTAGTAGACTCATCCCACAATTGGTCTGGCATTGATGAGGAATCGTATTTGTTAGATTTCTCCGTACCGGAACTCTTAAGCTTGAACGATGGAACTGCCGCAGATATTGATACCGTAACCACGGCCACTTTGGAAGCGAATTGGTCGGCGCAGGACATTCATTCGGATATCTTGGATTATGAAGTAGCTATTGGAACCTTACCAGGTTTGGATGATGCTGTTGGATGGTCATCGAACGGATTAACGACCACCTATTCTCAATTACTCGGAAGTCCTGTTTATGATGAAGTGTACCACATTTCCATTCGTGCAACCAATGGAGCCGGATTGGTAGATACGTTCACTACAGATGGGCAGAGGTATATTGACGATCTGGGACTCATGACGAAAGATTGGAGTACGGTTAACGTCTTTCCGAATCCATCTTCCGACCTAATAAAAATCTCCGGTTTGAATGGATCGTTCACAGTTGTTTTGTTTGACGCAGCAGGCAGAAAATGTTTAGAGCAATCCATAACTGAAGAACAACCCATTTCAATTGCCTATTTGTCCTCAGGATCGTACCAATTGGTGATTCAATATGGAAGTGAATTCATCGTGAAACAAATAGTGAAAAACTAGTGTTTTAAGTCATTCTGGAAATACCAATTAAGGCGATGATCCTCTTCAATTGGCTCAAATTTCAACATGGTAATCCGCTCGATAGAAATATTTTCGTTTAAATGGAGAATGTTTTCGAATTCACTAGTTAGAAAGTCCATTTCATTCGGATCCATAGTATATTGGTACTGATATGAAACTTTAATCCCGCTCCAGAAATTATAGAATTCAAATTGCCTCGTTCCAACATGAGAACTCACTGCTCCGTGGCTTTCAGTTTGAACATAAACTTGATTCAATCCTGTGAAATCTGAAAATTGCGTGTAAATAAGTTTTCCTCTATAGAATAATGTTCTCGATGTATTGCTCCAAGAACCTGACCATGAAGAGGATGTGGAACATTCAAAAATTAGTGAGTCTTGTAAGTATACCATTTTTCGACTTGAGTTCGGATTTGCGAATAGTATGAATACCGTGTCCACACTTTCTACCTCTTTCAAATCATTTCTAAACTTCAGGAGATTCTCCAAAAAAATCTTCTCGGTTTGCGTGGTATCAAACAATGCCTGATAATTGCTTTCAAGTGTAAGTGAACTCACCTCCGTTGAATCCTGAATTTGACAACTTCCAAAGCTACTAAAACTCAAAAGAAACAGTAAAAGTAAGAGTCCTTTCATATTGAAGTTTTATACTCAAATACCATGCATATCAGCATTGGTTCATTTTAAAGCACAAAAAAACCCTGACGATCTTCCGATGTCAGGGTTTCTATAATGATTAAGATTCTGCTTATTCTTCAGAAGCGCCTTCAGCTCCTTCTTCTCCTTCAGCTTCTCCTTCTCCCTCTTCTTCATCGTCTGCAACTGCACCACGAGCCATTTTCACAGCAAGTACAACAGCGTTTGCAGGCTCAAGGAAAGTCAACCCATCAGAATTCAAATCAGCGATACGAATCGAGTCTCCGATACGCAATTCTCCAATTTCAACTGTAACTGATTCCGGCAAATCTCCTGGAAGTCCAATCACACGTAATTTACGGTATGGCTGACGCAATTTACCTCCATTCATTACCCCAATTGGAGCTCCTGTATGTAATAATGGTAATTGCACCTTCACTGGCTTGTCATCACTCAACTCTAAGAAGTCAATGTGCATTGGCTTGTCTTTCACTGGGTGCATATCAAGATCTTGGATGATAGCAACTTTTTTAGTTCCATCGATATCCAACTCAACCTGATAAACATCTGGAGAGAAAATCAACTTTTCTACATCTACTGACCTTACAGAAAAGTGAGTTTGCTCACCTTGACCGTAAAGCACACAAGGAACCTGCCCAGCATTTCTTAATGCTTTCGCGTCCTTCTTCCCTACGTTCGCTCTTAACGAACCGCTCAATTGCGCTTTTTTCATTGTTTGTGTATTTAAATTATAAAATGTGAACTTATTGATTTGTCACTCACAGCACGGTGAATGACGTCTCCGAACAATTCTGCTACGGAGAGCACACGGATTTTATCGCTTTGTTGCTTCAAAGGAATCGTATCCGTAACGATTAATTCGGTAATTCGTGATTTCTCAAGACGCTCATAAGCGGGTCCTGAAAGAACCGCATGAGTACAGAAGGCACGAACACTTTTGGCACCTTTCTCCATAAAGAGATCAGCAGCCGTTGTTAAGGTCCCGGCAGTATCGATCATATCGTCTACCAAAACAACATCTTTTCCTGCTACATCTCCAATCACAGTCATCTCAGCAATTTCATTTGCCTTCTTACGATGCTTGTGACACAATGCCAAACCTACGTCCAAACGCTTTGCGTAAGAGTTCGCTCGTTTTGCTCCTCCAGCATCAGGTGCTGCCATGATCAAATTACCGTTATTCATGTTCTCGATTTCTGTATTGAAAATCGTTGAACCGAACAAGTGATCTACAGGAACCTCAAAAAATCCTTGAATCTGATCTGCATGCAAATCCATGGTCATGATACGATCCACTCCCGCAGCCATCATCATGTTAGCTACCAATTTTGCACCGATAGCAACACGCGGCTTGTCTTTACGATCTTGACGAGCAAAACCAAAGTAAGGAACAACCACGCAGATTTTATAAGCCGATGCGCGACGCGCGGCATCAACCATCAACAAAAGTTCGAATAGGTTATCAGCAGGAGGATTCGTTGATTGAACGATGAACACTTTTTGACCGCGAACTGTCTCTTCGAAAGAGATTGCAAACTCGCCATCAGAAAATTCCGTTTTCGTTACTTTACCCAATTCAGTACCGTAGGAAGCCGCGATTTTCTTGGCTAACCCCTGTGTACCACTTCCGGCAAATATTTTCACTCCTGCAGACATAACTTCGGTTTGAGTCCGCGAAGATATACAATAAACGTAGTTTACGCCTGCATTTCAGAAGAAAAATCGTGATTTTTTTAGCGCTTCAACTCGAAGTCCCGATCGTTAATGATTCCAAAGCGCAAAGAAATGAAGAACGTATTGGTTTCGAATTCATTAGGTCGTGGCATGAAATGATATCCGGTTTGAAGATGCAACCACCAGAATTTATAGCCAATTACCGGTGCAAACCCCACCTTCGGATTGTCGAAATTCGTTCGGAAAAACAGGTTCCCGCCATAAGTCAAACCCAATCTACTAGGACGCCACCAATAACCAACATCATAACCCAAAACATTGTATTTGAAATTGTAATTGAATCCCATGTGCAACGCATGTGTTTGGGCTTTTAGCAATCGAATTTTACGCCACTGACGCTCTGCTCCCAATTCTAGTACCAGGTACTTTCCCTGTTGCAACCCGATGTATGGTCCGGTTTTTACGACATTTAAGCTCGCGTCAATCAAACGCTTTTGAGGCATAGCATACGGGCGATTCAAAAGCTGACTTTGGGATATAAAAGGCAGGCAGAATATAAATACGATCAGCCAATTTCTCATTTCTCAGGTAATTTGTCTCCTAATACTGCTAACGTGTTTTTGAGCACTAAAGTACTTTCGTCAAATGCCGGAATACACGTTCGCGTCATATCTTTCATCGGGTGATAGAGCAACGAACCTGACTTTGTCTCCTCACTAAGAATGTCCGATCGTTCATCAAATGAATCCATGAGAATCAGCCCTGCGCCAAGATAGAAGGCCATTTTTAAGAGGCCGAAAAAGAGCCCTGCTGCTTTATTAAACAGTGACAATCGAACTACTTTAACGATACGTTCCACCAATTTCCCGACGTAGTAGACCATCGCCCCTACGGCAATGAAAATAATCGCAAATGATATTATCGGAACGTATTTGGAATTGGACCCAAAGTCCTCAATGATGATTCTGCTAAGCCAATCAGAGAATAAAATTCCGGCGTAGAGCCCAACAAAGAGCGCTAAAAAGCCGAAGATCTCGATGACGAAACCTTTCTTAAAACCGTTCCAGCCCGAAAGACCAAGAAGGATCAGGAAAACAATATCCAATAAGTTCACGCGGGAAGTATTATTCGCAATCTTTGTTCAAGCTTCCGGAGAAACTTACATCAACAAGCTGCCAAAGCAATGAAACTCCATCATCTCCTGTATGCAAATCCTCACAAATTGTATTTAAAGCTTCAATTCCAGACAACGCATTCCACTTCTGTACATCAACTTCAGTTTTGAAAGAGAAGTCTTCACCGTCCATCGTAAATGTTCCTGGTACATCTACAGATAATCCGTTCATTACAAATGTTACTACTGCAGATCCAGCGTCTGGATCGATAGACTTCACATTTCCTGTAATTGTTGGCGTGTTGATTGTTCCGAAGAAATGCTCTACAATTTTCGCATTACGTCCTTCATCATTTGTTTCAACGGATCCTGTATTGATTTCGAATTCAATTGAAGTAATCGCTCCTTCCATATCCTCTGATTCCCCAGCTGTGAACGAAACTTCATTAAATGTACCTCCAACAGGAAGTTTTCCAGTGGTTTTGTACGCCGTGAAATTCAACTCGTACGAATCCTGATTTAAAGAGTAAAAACACTTCTGCTCTTTTGCTTCTCCCTCTCCCTCTTTATCTGAGCTTTCATCGCCGCCACAAGACGCTAAAACAAAAGTCAAACAAAGTGCTCCTAAAATGTAAAAATGCTTTTTCATAACTACGCTTTTCTGTTCGTCCCGAAGTTAGCAAACATATTTTAGAAAAGCCCGCTTCACCTTTATACAAAAGACGGAAAGGAAAAAGATAGTTCGCTGCGCTCACCTGCGAACTTTTAGCCTTGTTGAATGTTTGGTGATTCGAAAAGTCGAAAGATCAAAGAGTATTTTTTCTTTGCGTCTTTTATCTACTTTTACACTATGGATTTTAATGTGGAGTTGCGTTTTCAAGAGGTCGTGAAAGAGCTCGAGGAAGAATTTGGAGGAGGAATGGATGTTCAGGCTATCTTATTTCTGATTGGAGTAAACGAGTTAGGGATTGGTTATAAGGATTTTAGCAAGAGTGAGAAAACAGATCTGCTTCACGTGGCAATTTGTACCCTTCTTGAACCACACGGATACTACGAATTCGAAGGACGAGATAAAGAGAACTGGCCGCACTTTAAATTGCTTCAACAATTACCACCGTTGCAAGATCGCGAGCAGCAACACCTCATCAAAGAAGCCATCATTGATTACATGGAAGCCAACGATTATGTGGCGAAGAAATCAATCAGTTGATTCCGTTTGAATGGGCGCGTCATTTAACGTTTTTTGATGCATGAAATGACTATCTTCGCACCTTAAAATATCATTGTCTATGGAATTTTGGATCAAAGCTGCACAACTACTCTTGTCGCTTTCCATCTTGGTTGTATTACACGAATTCGGTCACTATATCCCAGCGCGATTATTCAAAACACGCGTAGAGAAATTCTACCTTTTCTTCAATTATAAGTTCTCACTTTTCAAGAAAAAGATTGGTGACACGGAATGGGGAATTGGATGGATTCCATTAGGGGGATACGTGAAAATTTCCGGGATGATTGATGAATCCATGGACAAGGAACAAATGAAACAACCACCAAAACCGTGGGAATTTCGTTCAAAACCAGCATGGCAGCGATTGATTATCATGACTGGTGGCGTAATCGTGAACCTGATCCTCGGAATGTTCATCTATATATGTATCCTTTTTGCATGGGGGCAGGACAAAGTAAATGTGGATCAACTGGATCAAGGGATGGCTGTTCACCCTTACATGGAACGCTATGGTGTGGTTTCAGGAGACAACGTTTTGGCTGTAGATGGCGAACGTGTTTACCGTCCAGATGAAGTTACAAAGCGTATCATGGTTCGCGGCGGACGAAATCTTAAGGTTAAACACCAAGATGGCTCGGTTGAAACCATCAAACTTCCTGAGTACGTTGACTACAACATTTTCAAAAAAACTGGAGGTGCGGGTATGTTCGAAATGCGTGCAACCAACGGGAGTATAAGTCACGTTGCGGTAGCTGAGGGCTTCAGAAATCAAAAATTTGATGCTGGATTGGCAATAAAGAAAATTGACGGTAAAGCCCTGAATAAAATTAATATTCTTGACCCTAAATTCAGAAAGAAAGGACACAAGGTGACTTTCAGTAATGGGGAAGAAAACACTACAGTTTCTCTTAATTCGAAAGAATTTAAATTGCTCTTATGGGGAGCGCCAGCCTTTAGTGCAGGAATTCTTCCAGGAGACAAAATTGTTTCGATGGCAGGAAACGAGATTCAATACTTTGACGAGCTCCAATACAATTGCCACAAGGCTAGAAAGAAATATACGGATGTTACAGTACAACGTGGCGACAGTCTAATTCAATTAAGAACGCGTGTATCGAGCAGCAGCACTGTAGGCGTTGGATTGGATGATCAGAAGATAGTCGATTTCGATGCAAAATACCACGAAAACTTTTCTTTCGGTGCTAGTATTGGAGCCGGAATTACTATGGGATATTGGACATTGCACGATTACGCAGCGCAGATGAAGTACATCTTCACAGAGAAAGGCGCTAGTTCACTTGGTGGTTTTGGTGCTATTGGCAACCTATTCGCTCCAACATGGGATTGGCAAATATTCTGGGAACGTACCGCATTGATCTCGATCATCCTTGCATTCATGAACATCTTACCGATTCCGGCATTAGATGGTGGACACGTGGTGTTCTTGTTGTACGAGATGATTACAGGACGTGAAGCTCCAGAGAAAGTATTGGAAGTTGCCCAGTACATAGGAATTGTTATCATCCTAGGATTGGTTCTCTATGCCAACGGAAATGACATATTCAGGTACTTCTTTAACTAAAGCAAGAAACCATTAGACATAAAAAAAGCCACCGATTTGAAATCGGTGGCTTTTCTTTTTTAGAATATCTCTAATTAAGCGCGCTTAACGTTAATCGCGTTAATTCCTTTCGGTCCGTCTTCTTCTTCGTATTCAACTTTGTCGTCTTCACGAATGTTATCAATTAAACCTGTTTTGTGCACGAACACATCTTTACCTGTTTCCGCGTCAACGATAAATCCAAATCCTTTCTCTGAGTTGAAGAATTTTACTGATCCTGTTTTCATTATGTATTGTATTAATTTACTGTTTGTAGGCGGCCTTGAACCGTTCGAGGCCTAATACCTACTATCTCTTGCGATAAGGAAAGAAAAACTATAACTCTTTGGAATTTGTTAACTCAAAAGGGCGATACTTACATGCTTTCCGCACCACTAAAGGTGGTCAAAACTAATCATTTAATTGGAAAAACGAGGTATTCCGAAATAAGTGCGCATTTTTCTTGATCACTTTCCCTGACCGACTATTAGGGACAAACCAATCATCGACGCTTTAAGCGTGCATCCAAAGGAACCTTATGAAACTCTTTGATTTTTACTTCCGAAAACCTTGAATACAGCGGGTTCAAGATGATATTGTCTTCCATGGGGACAATGGTGGACGGTACCTTCAGTGCAAAGAAATCTTCTTGGTGAACGTGTTTGGTAAACACCGCTGTTGTCTTAGAAGAATATGGATATTGTTTCCATCGCTCTGGCATTTTTTCCAAGGTTTTTACAGGAAATTCATCTGGAATTTCAATTACTGCCAGCAATAAATCCTTTGGCAAAAGCGCTACATTATCGGAATGCACGTAATATTCCAACAAGGCCAATGCTCGATTTTCTGAACAATAAACGGCACGTGTACCTATCTCATTCCATCGACCACCAAATTTTTCGGAGCCTATCCCAGAAAGTGTAAATTGCTTGAACTTACTGTTCGCAATCCGATAAATTATCATTAGCTGTAGACGTTGTAGCGAATTCGGTTAATTGCATCACTAACCATCTCAAACCCAAGACTGCTGTCTAGAAGATCGAAAGGAATCTTATCTCCGAGAGCTTTGGATGAAGTAAGAAGCCATTCTTTGAAATCGTCTTTAGAATCAAAAACCTCATACCCCAGACCAAACAAACGCGCAAGTTCGTAGATCCGCTCAGAGGTTTCTCTGCCGTACACTTGCTTTTTCTGCATACTACTAATAGATACAGGAAGAATGTTTTCGAACTCTTTCTCGGTGGCACCAATACTGGTGATAAAACCTTTCCAGTCAGACTTTTTTACCCCATTTCGAATCCGATCAATAAGTTCTAGGTGATACCCTGGAGCATCTTTCGCATTGTAAGCAACCCACAACGGAGAGTACTTTTCAGTACTAATGGGTGGTGGTCCAAAAGAATGGTCTAATTTTTCGGCTGCGCTACTCATGATTGTATATTTACAATGGTATAAACGTAAAAATACAATTTTTGTTACGGTATTCCAACTTTTTCTAAAATAAGCTTAATCCACGCGTATCAACGTACTATGCACGGTACCCGATTCCTTACGAATAAGTACCACGTAACTCCCGGCTGGCAAATGCTCTGTTACCATTGGAATGTCGTGACGCCCCTGAGAAAGATTGCCATCATATACCTCCAAAACTTTGCGATTTTGCATATCATACACCTCTACTTTAACCCACTCTGCGGATGATGCAAAACGAACAGTCGCATTCGCCCCAGCCGGGTTTGGATAGATAATCGCTTGGTCCTTTGCAATCTCCTCTTCCTCATCAATCCCAACGTTACACGCTCCTAGAACTGGATAAAAAGTTACCGTATGCTCGAACAAACTTTGAATATCAACTGTATCTACACCGAACCAATCTTTCAATACGGAAGCATATACATCTCGGAAATCGATCTGCATAGGAATTCCTTCCTGATTCACAATAGTGTCGCTAACCACAGGGTTTGGCCCCATAACTTGGAAATCCAAACATTCTCCAAACAAGAACAATGGTGCAGCATCTCCGTGATCCGTACCAAAACTTGCATTCGAAGCAATTTGGCGTCCGAACTCAGAGAAGGTCATTCCTGCAACGCGACTCCCATGTCCAAGCGCTTGAATATCTTGCTGGAACGAAGAAATTGCATCCGATAAGCGCCAAATCAAATCGGCGTGCGCACCCAATTCTGGATCGTTTTGCTCCACCTGAGCGGCATGTGTATCAAATCCATTAATATTCAAAACATACACCTTGGTTTGCAAACCTCCGTCAATCATGTTCGCTACGTGATGTAATTGCTCTGCTAATGGATTGTTCGCGATATCGTACAAACCAGCATTCGAGTTACCCGAGTTTGCAGCCGTATTAATTTGCGCGCCATAAGCATTCGCCTGATTGATCAGCGTGGTTAAATATTCGATGTGCGATCCGTAATACGTTCCATCATTAATCGAAGTACTTGTATTCAGATTGTAAACATCTGTTGGGTCTACAACTGCGTGACTAAAGTTCGCCATCAATCCTTGACAGGTCGCAGAAACCTCGTACCCCATACTAATTGCAAATGGATCGGGATTTTGCGCGTTTGGATAAGCGTCTGGATAGTTCGGGAAATGATTGTCAAAATTACGACCCAACCAACCCGTATCGGCCGGAGCGTTAATCAATCCAGAAGACCAAATATCCATCGAACGGAAATGCGAACGGTTTTGATCCGGATATCCCACATTCTGAATAATTCCCAGATTTCCATTGTTAAACATCGTCTCCATTCCAGTCATCACTGGGTGGAGCCCAACTTCTGGCGTGATATTCAGAATACTTGTTTCCGGCACCAGTACATTGGATCGTTGAATCACCAAATTATCGTATTGATCAATGGGTATTACTGTAGACAGCCCATCATTTCCTCCGTTCAATCGAATAACTATAAGCACACGATCATCGGCCATATCCGCCGGCTGAAACATCTTCTGCCCTAATGATTGAATCTTAATTCCACTCTTAAAAAGTATTGGCACCCCAGCGGATGCAACGGCTATATTTCTTACAAAATCTCTTCTTTTCATTGCGTTCGTTTGTGGGGTTTACATTGTATGGAATTCTGGCATCTGGAAAATCTGTGATAACACAAGCTCAACGCGTGTGCGCACTGGATCTTCATATACCGGATCACCAATATTCGCCTGATAATCATTGTACTCCAATGTCCATTCAAAATCCGGAAGACCGTTCGTCAACATCAACTTTAAGGTCAATTGTTGTGTAGCAGTCAATCCTTTCGGACAGAACATATCCGTGAGATCTTGAATCACTGTTGGAGCATCTGCAGAAAGTGATAAGCTGTCCACCACATGCAATGCATCAATTTTGAAGTTGTCCCCATTTACAGGAATTCCTGTTGCCAGAGTCATCCACAACGCAATATCGAATCGCGTTTTTATATGTGTCGCATTCACCCAAAGTTTTGAGAAAGACGGTGTTTGATAATACGCCGGCCACCCTGCAACACTTGGCGGGAATGCATAGGCTTGACCCAATGCTTCACCCAACCAGTATACGTTAAGCAACATTTCATAATCTGTTGCCAGGTTGAAATTTGGTTCCGCCTCACATTGATTCAACATTGAATACAACATGTCCATTGGACCCTTAATCAAAGCACCTCGCACCGAAATATCGTAGAAATGCTCACTTAGAAACAACTCCGTAAGAACAGGTTCAATTTGATAGTTGTTCGCAATAAAGGTATTCGCCATCTCAGCAATCACCGTTGATTCAACCGTTGATGTCAAATCGTAGTTCACAAAATAGCGGTAGAATTTGCGACAGATGTAATTTGCAACTTCATCCTGCAAGAAAATTACATCGATCAAATCCTCGTACTCATTAACTCCATTTGCAGGAATGCTAGCATTGTTGAATGCTGCAGACATCGTCTTGTTCGATTGATCGTGCAACAAAGAATCGTAAACCGCATCTACCGATGTCTGTGAATCGCTTCGAAGTCCCGTCACATAATAACCAGTCAGGATCTTCGCTGCTTCAGCCACATCGTACTCGGTGTAATTCGTATAATCTCCAGGACCAATCTGAGGCCCTTTGCCAATTGTAAACAATTCCAACAGCTCACGGGCGTAATTCTCATTCGGACTGAAAACATTGTTCTCAGCACCATTCAGGAACAAAAGCATACATGGATTAACAGTAACGTCTTTTACCATCTGCTTGAAATCTCCTAAAGCGTGGGATCGCAATAAAGCGTGATAATCGTATGTAGCACGGGAATCTTGCGTTGGCGTTGCTGAAAAATGATTGTGCCAGAACAAACAAATCTTTTCTGCAATTGTTAGGGTTTCGCTATTGAGACGCTGCATCGCCCAACCTGCAAGGGAAGTCAATCGTGCTGTTTCAACCGTTTGTGCATCTGGCACATTGGAAGGATAGACAGCATTGACCCAACTTTGTCCTTGGGCTACAATTGTTTCATCGGGGTGGTATGCCAATGGTTCTCCAATAGCTGGAATTTGCATCAGGGATGTTACCGTAGCATTCATTCCATTGGTTACGGCATCTAGAATTTCTTGATTCGTAGCGCCAAAGGTAGTTCTTCGTAATAGGTGAGCTGCCTCAACTTTCGTCCATGGCCCTGAATAAGGCGTTAAACTGAGTGAGACATCCGGTAGCGGTTCGTTTTCCGGCATCTTAGTGCCTTTTATAGTTAGCAGATTCCAAATTACGAAAACCTTGCCGAAATTCCCAAATTCATTTAGGAATCTAACGATCAACCACTTGTACTGTTAAGAAATTTGATATTGCGCTGAAGACCGTCGAATTTGGTCCGCTTTACAGCACTATTTCGGAAGATTTCCCGGAATACGTCTTCGGTAAGATCTTCCCAATCCGACTTAGACATTTTCAAGAGATTCTCATGAGGATCAAACGAGGGTTCGCTGTGCTGTTTTGAGAAGCGATTCCAAGGACATACATCCTGACAGATATCACAACCGAACATCCAGCCATCCATTTGATCCTTGAAATGCCCAGGAATAATAGCATCTTTCAATTCGATGGTTAAATAGGAAATACATTTAGAACCATCAACGACATACGGTTCAACAATCGCATCCGTGGGACATGCATCAATACACTTAGTGCAGGTTCCACAATAATCCTTCATCGGGCCGTCAGGCTCCAATTCTAAATCGATAATTAACTCTGCAACAAAAAAGAAGGAACCATGTTTCGGGTGAATCAAATTGCTGTTCTTTCCCACCCATCCGATGCCACTTTTCGCAGCCCAGGCTTTGTCCATTACAGGAGCAGAATCAACGAAAACCCTTCCTCCTACTTCACCAATCTCCTCGTGAATATAGGCCATTAACGACTTCAACTTATCCTTGATGACAAAATGATAATCCTTACCATAAGCATACTTAGAAATCTTCGGTGCGTCGCTCTCAGTTTGAGTCTCTTCTGGATAATAATTCAACAACAAGGAAACCACAGATTTGGCACCATCAACTAACAATCGAGGATCCAAACGCTTATCGAAATGGTTCGCCAAATAGGACATCTTTCCATGATAATCCTTCTTCAACCAAACATCCAAGCGTTGTGCTTCGTCTTCCAAAAAGTCAGCTTTGGATACACCACAGAACATAAAACCCAAATCCTGCGCTTTTTGCTTAATAATTCTGGTATTTCGTTCGTTATTCTTCACTGTTTAATAAACTAGAGCCAACCTGATTGTAATCAGTGCGTTTATTCCATACATTTGCTTGTAAGCGTGAAAATAATCAATTGAGATCAGCACTGTTCATATTACTACTACTTATCTATTGCACAGGAACGCTGTTCGCGCAACTGCCAGTATGGCCTTTGGTTACTGGTTATCCCCAATCCGGATCAACGAACAATACAACATCAACTACCCCGCATCAATACGTCGATTGGACATCAGCAAATCCGAGTTCTATTATAATTCCGAGTACTGGAAGCAATCGTATCGGCCCAACACAAGCGGGAATTAATGGTTGTAATGAATTGGAATTCTTTACACTTCATAACGGAGAATTCAATGCTGCAACAGCGGCTTTGGAGGTTTATACACCGGCAGGAACGTACCTACCACTAGCTGGAGGTGATATGAATGTAAGTGCAGGTGACTTTGAAGTACAAATTGTAAGACGTCCTGGAAACCCGAATCAGTGGTTTTTGATTTATAATTTAGCACCAACCTCCTACCCATCGGGAAATCCGGGGTATCAATCTTGTTATTTAGCGTATTCTTTAATAGAAGTCATAGGCGGAGCGGCAAGCTATGTTTTAGACGGACTCGGAAACCCCATTCAAGACAAAATTTTGGATATTGGAGGAACCAACTATCAATATTTTAGTGGAAAAGCCACTTCAAGAACTTCCGTGGTTGTAGGTTATGATCATGATATTTATGTTCAAAGAAGAACCCAAGGGTTCGGTTCAGCAAGCATTAGTTCCACATTTCAAATAGATCGCTTCTCGGTTTCTACTCAAGATAATATTGTACATACCGGTAGCTCTAGTGCAGTGAACGGCTATAGTTGGAATTTGATGGTTGGTGCAAGTCCCATTGAATTGTCTCCAACAGAAAATTCATTGGCTGTAACAGCAAGAACACAAAACAACAATCAACAGGAAACCTATCTGTTTGATCCTGCCAATTTAACGGCCGCGCCGAACACAATTCGAATCAGCGATTTGTGGATTGAATTCACCGCACCTCCTACGGGTATGACAGGACTATTTCATCAAGCCAGTGCATTTGATTTTTCCAACGGAACAGGTGTGGATTGGCTTCGTAATTTCGAACGGAAAATTAGCGGCTGGGAATACAGTCCGAATGGCGACTATCTCTACTTCTGCGGAGGTGGATACGTTTCGGGAGCAAGTCAAAACATAACCTATCTTGCTCAAATTGACTTGAACCAAACCATTTCGGGGAACCATGTGGTCCGACTGCAGGTGCAGCAGCCGAATGTCGCGGGTACATTTAACGCTACATCTGGTGTTGGTGATTCATGGAACTCAAGCAATTACACAAACCTTTGGGAACGAAGAGGCATTGGTAGACTTCAAAGTTGTTACGATGGAAATTTATACTTCACGAAATCGTCTACCGAAGAGCTATTCGTAATTCCAAATCCAGACAATCCTTTGCCCATCAATATGGTGCCAAGTGACCTTGATTTATCGACACCCCAAACACCTAATATTTCCCTAAACGGATACGCGGGTTTCATGCCCGATCAAATTGATGGTTATAACTACCTATATGGCGCGGGGAATTCGACAGGTCAACTTTTGGAAGCCGTTACGGATAGCATTGTAAGTGGTGACACATTAGCAATTTGTGCCCCATCAACCGTGGATGTGATTGCGGATTGGGGGACGAGTGCAGATTATCTCTGGAATACAGGAGATACAAGCCAACAACTATCACTGTCACAAGCTGGAACCTATACGGTGGATGTATACGTGAATGGTTGTTTTATTACCACGGATTCAGTTCATGTGATAGGTGGAAACATCTCCGTGGATCTAGGCCCGGACAGTTCTTTCTGTAATCCTGGAGCACTTCTTTTGGATGCGACAACAACAGGTGCTAATTATCTCTGGCAAGATGGAAGTACGCAATCGACCTATCAGGTAACGACTACAGGAAATTATTGGGTAACAATTGATGCTGGAGGATGCATTGCCTCGGACACCATTCAAGTAACCGTGCTACCAGGAACCAATCCTCAACTGGGGCCAGACACTACAATTTGTGACAATAATGCTACTATATTTTACGATGTAACCGAACCAGGAGCAACGTACATTTGGCAAGATGGATCTACGAATCCTACCTTCACCGTTACTGCTTCTGGAACATACTGGGTTGAAAGCTCCATCGGTTCATGTAACGCAGCTGATACCGTTAGTGTAATTATTGCTGAGCAACCAGACGTCGATCTTGGAAATGACACTACTTTCTGTGGGCCAATAGAATATGTTTTGGATGCATCTTGCTCAAACTGCTTGTATGATTGGCAAGACGGATCAACCGGACCTAACTTAGATGTTTCTTCGGCCGGAACATATTATGTGACTGTGAATAATTCTGGTTGCGTTGCTTCCGACACTGTTGAAATACTTCAATATTTCGCTCCTGAAATAAGCATCAACAACATAGAGTTGTGTGAATTGGGGCAAGAATTGATCACTTTGAATGCATCAGGTTCTACCTATCTGTGGCAGGATGGAACAACTGGAAACAATTATCTTGTAAACGAACCCGGGGTGTACTCCGTTATTGTGACGAATTTTTGCGGATCCGATACAGTAGATTTCCAGGCAATTCCCGTTGAGTGTTTCTGCGATATGTATGTGCCAAATACCTACACGCCCGATGGTGATGAGTTCAATCAGGAATTTCGCGCGTATACGGATTGCGCTTTGCAATACTTCGAAATGGAAATATTCAATCGTTGGGGGGAATTAATCTTCGTGACTTACAACATCAATGATGTATGGGATGCCAACTACAAAGGAAAACCCGTTCAGGATGGAACCTACACCTGGAAATTAGAATACTCCTTCGCTGACCTAGTTCCAAACGAGAAAATCGGGCACGTTTCGGTAATTCGATAGCCAAATCTACATCTGAACATTATTGATATTCTCAAACGGCTCTGGAATATTCTCTGGGTCTTCATCTATGAGTTGAAGAATGTCACGAGAAATCCCTCGAGAAATATTCGAAATTGGTACATCATTTACTGACCCTTCAAACGGATTCTCACCCGCCAAACCGATGCGTAACATCGTGTTGAATACCCAAATTACCAATGCTGTAAACGGAATGTTCAACCAAATAAAGTAATCGCTAATAAACTCATACGAACTTCCAATAGCGCCCAATTCACCCCCCATTTTCGCAAAACTTGGAATGATAGCAAATGGCAATAGCCACATGAAAATATGAACGAAATGATACCCAATACTGCCGTATTGTTTTGGATACGGAAAGTTTTTAATCCGTTCCGATTTACCCTGAAGTGCGGTCATTTCCTGCAACATTTCCTGCATGCGGAGCAAAGAGAAATCCCAGACCTTTCCCTCATCTGCTAACTTGCGCAAATGCATCGATTGAAGATTGATAATTGCATTCGGTTTGTTGTCCATGCGCATCACGTACTCAAAATCTTCTTCAGACAAATACGGGCGCAATTCATCCTCAAGTGGTGTTTTGAATTCCGGGACATTGTAGTTAAAGTTCACCTTCTTTTTCCCTTCTTGGTTATACGATGATTCCCACTGCTTCTTGGTTCGCATAGCATAGCGCAATGCCGTTAACCACGCAACATGACGGCGTGTAATGATACGTATCGTTTCTTTTTCATCTTTCGACTCCGCATGGTTGTGTATGTAGAAACTGTCTTTAACAGTGATGACAAACGAACGAGAAACGTTTACAATACCTCCCCAGATTTTTCTTGCTTCCCAAATGCGATCGTAGGCCGCATTATTCTGAAAACCAATTAGAAATGCGACAGCTGTACCAACTACTCCAACGGGCGTGAAAGGCAATTGCAGCCATTTGATATCAAGTAATTCGTATAAAATGGTTACGATGGCTGAAAGCACTAAGAAAAAAATCAATTCCCTTTTTGTCCATATAATTATGGCACGCATGGGGAACCTTCGTTGCGTGTACATGTTTGTTGCGTTTAAACGTTATCGAAACTTACACATTATTCTTGAAAGAGCGCAACGGCCAATTCCAAATGCTGAATACAATTTGGTTTGTATCTTTAAAGCATATCTGCATCCATTTGACGCTATGAAATCAATTTTCACTCTCCCTTTTCTACTCGGGTTCGCACTAGTATCCTGCACAAATACAACCTCCGAGACAACCGAATCGGAGAAAGAAGAAAAAGAAGTCGAACTGACTGCGGATACAAATTCTCCCGTTTTGATGATTCTTGGCACGATCCAAGACGCTGGATCTCCACAAATTGGATGCAAGAAAGACTGCTGCAAAGACCTTTTTACTAATCCCGATCCTGACCGGATGGTGGTTTCACTTGGCGTTTCCGATGGCAAAGGGAATAACTATCTTTTCGAAGCCACTCCCGACCTTCCACGACAATTTGAATTGCTCCAAAAAAACGGTAAGAAGAGAGAAAAAAATACACCGGATGGGATTTTTCTAACACATGCGCATATTGGTCATTATACTGGATTGATGTATTTGGGGAAAGAAGCCATGGACGCAGATCAAGTCCCGGTGTACGCCATGCCGAGAATGTCAGCATTCTTAAGCGAAAACGGCCCTTGGAATCTACTGGTAGACCGCAATAATATTGAACTCAAAGGAATAAACGAGGGAGAAGTAGTACAACTGGATGAGATTACTGTAGCCCCAATTTTGGTTCCGCACCGAGATGAATATTCAGAAACAGTTGGTTATCGCATTGAAGGGCCAAACAAAAGTGCCTTGTTCATTCCTGATATCGATAAATGGACCAAATGGGATCAGGATATCATTAACGAAGTAGCGAAGGTTGATTATGCATTTTTGGATGCTACTTTCTTTAGTGGTGAGGAGATTAACAATCGGGATATATCTCAAATTCCGCATCCTTTTGTGATCGAGAGTTTGGAGGCGTTTAAGCATCTTACCGCGTCTGAAAAAAGCAAGATTCACTTCATCCATTTCAATCACACCAATCCAATTATAGATGTGAATAGCGACAAGGCCAAGCAGGTTCTAAAGGCGGGATTTAAGATTGCGCAAGTGAATGATTGCTTCAATTTATAAATTCAAAAACCGTTACTTCGGTAAGATTTCTCATTCTAATTATATCTCGACCAGAACTCTTAATTTCACCGCATGAATCACCATCAAAATATTCAACGCACGCTGGAAGCAATGTTCAAGAAACAGACGCCCAAATCCGGATTGCTTCGTTTAAATCAAGGAATGCAGTTCGACAGACCCGGCAGTCCGTATCTGATTTTTGCGGTGATGGGAGTGCTCATCCTTTCCATCAGTATGATGATTCAAGTAAATTTCATCTTCGGTTTCGCAATACTACCGCTTATTCTTCCGATTGCATCATATATCATAGACATTCAAGGAATTGAAGTAGATTTCAAAAATGGGAAAATCCGAAAATACCGATCATTTCTTGGCATTCGTTCCGGGGAGTGGATGGAACTTGGTGCTTTTGACAGCGTAAGGGTATACCAACACAAATTGAATCTACAGCGCTCACGCATGAATCGCTTTCGTCCGCGAAAGTTTGATACAGAAGCTTATTACTACGTGCGATTGGTAAGCAGAGGATTGAACAAATCGATCTCACTTTTAGAACTGCCGGAGTACAATCGAGCAAAATATCAGGCCGAGAAGGTGGCACAGCATGCACGGTTGATTTATATGGAGAAACCAGCACGTTTGAAAGAGGATAAGGTGTAACATTTACCTCAAACCTGGCGCTCCCCACCTCAATCGAAGTCGGGCGTTAGATTATTCATCTTTCATGTAACCAATCCTCCGCTCACGTGTCTTATGTATATATACATAAGGATATGAACGACGTCAGCCATAATCAACTGAAATCTTTACGCCTAAAATTTTGGATACTTGCACTGTACTCCATTGCATTAACTGTTTTTGTAGGAATGCTTTACACGAAAGAGAATGTTCCCGAAGCAATTGCTAAAAAACAAGATGTCATTAGAGCCAAGGGAATTATCATTGAAGATGAAAAAGGAAAAGACAGAATTCTCATCGGTGCTCCTACCCTTTATTCAAAGTATCGCGTTAGAGACAACCACAATCTTGCTATGAAGGCTTGGCGTGGAGATTTTCCAAAGGAGTATAGCGATTGGTATAAAGAATATGAACATAGTGCAAACGGCATTATTTTCTTAGATGAAAAGGGGTTTGACCGTATTGTGATTGGCAACGATGTACCTGACCCAAATATCGGAAAACGAATTGGCCCTAGTACTGGCATTCTTATCAATGATCAACGAGGGTTTGAACGCTCCGGATATGGCTTATTGAATGTTGAGGGTGAAAACCGGATGACGCTTGGATTGGATACCGATCATGGTGCTGAAGGGCTGGTGCTAACTGTTCAAGATGATGGATTTACAGGAATTGTAACTAGCGATCAAAACAGAAGTATTTTTTTGGGTAAGGCTCCGAGTAAAAATTGGTTTACTGGTAATGAATTCCCTTATTACGGACTCATGATCAAAGATTCATCCGGAGTAGTTTACGATTTAAACTCCGAAAAGAAATAAGCAAGAATACAAAGATTATTGTTATTCAGAAAGCTTCGCGATACACTCCTCTCGCATCTTCCAAAGCTCTTCTAAAGAATAATCCGAACTAACTAACAAGCGCCATGATTCTATGAAATTCTTGTGGTGTTCCATTTTGGCATCAACAAGGAATTCGAGCGCTATAGCACGCTCAAGCATG